>NZ_MWLN01000223.1 GCF_002198655.1 Kineosporia sp. A_224 | reverse complement strand
GACGAATTCACGGACGGAGCGTAGGGGCTGGACGCGCCGCAGCCCCAGCCGTAGAGCGGTACGCAGGTCGTCGTCCGACACGTGGTCGGACGGCGACCTGCGGCGCGTCCAGCCCCTACGCTCCGTCCGTGAATTCGTCCCATGACCGGGCGCGTTCGTGGGTCGGAGTCGGGTACGTCCTGCTCGCCGCGACGCTGTTCTCGGTCAACGGCACCGTGAGCAAGCTCGTCATGGCCACCGGGCTCTCGTCGCTGCGGCTCGTCGAGATCCGCTGCCTCGGCGCCGCCCTGCTCTTCGCGGTCATCGCGACGTGGCGGCGTCCGGGGTCGCTGCGGATCGGGAGGCGCGAGCTCGGGTTCGTCTGCGTCTACGGCGTCGTCGGGCTCGCCCTCGTGCAGTGGCTCTACCTCGTGGCCATGACCCGGATGCCGGTGAGCATCAGCCTGCTCATCGAGTTCACCGCCCCCCTGCTCATCGCGCTGTGGGTGCGCTACGTACGCAAGGAGCCGGTCCGCCGCCGGATCTGGGTCGCGCTCGTCCTGACCCTCGCCGGACTGGCCCTCGTCGCCCAGGTGTGGGCGGGGCTCACGCTCGACGCCGTCGGCGTGACGGCCGCGAGCCTCGCCGCAGTGGCGCTGGCGGCGTACTACCTGCTCGGCGAGCGTGGCCTGGCCCGGCGGGACCCCTGGTCGCTGGCGGCCTGGAGCTTCGCCGCGGCGGCCGTCTTCTGGGCCCTGCTCCAGCCCTGGTGGACCTACCCCTTCGCCCAGCTCGGGGTCGACGTCGGCCTGCGCGGCGGCGGCACCGGACCGCTCGTCCCGACGTGGTTGCTCGTCGGCTGGGTCGTCGTGCTCGGCACCCTCGTGCCGTTCGCCCTCGTGCTCACCGCGCTGACCCGGATCGGCGCCACCCGGGTCGGCCTCGTCGGCACCGCCGAGCCGCCGCTCGCCGGCCTCGTCGCCTGGGCCGCCATCGGCGAGACCCTGACGACGGTGCAGATCGTCGGCGGGGCCGTCGTCCTCGCCGGGATCGTGCTCGCCGAGTCGGCGCGGGCACCGCAGTCCACCGAGGCGCTCCCGGCGGAAGGCCTCGCCGGCTGACGTCCTCTGGTGGGTCAACGACCCCGAACGTGCGTCTTGAGGTGCAGAACCCACCAGAGGACGGGTCCCCGGGGCGCTGCCCGCCCGTCGGACGCCGTCCGGAGGCGCGCCTCACCCGTGGGACCATCGAGTACGTGACTGCGACGCCCACGGACGCCCGCCCGACCGACGGCAGCCCGACCGACGCCCCCGCGCTCCTCGACGCCCCGCTCGGCCCGCTCGACGGCCGGTACCGGGCGGCGGTCGCGCCGCTGGCGGAGCACCTGTCCGAGGCGGCGCTCAACCGGGAGCGGGTCCGGGTCGAGGTCGAGTGGCTGATCCACCTCACGCAGACGGGCGCCGTCCCCGGGCTGCGCCGGCTGACGGACGACGAGACCGCACGGCTGCGGGACGTCGTCGCGACGTTCGACGCGTCGTCCGTCGCGGAGATCGCGGAGACCGAGCGGGTCACGCTGCACGACGTCAAGGCCGTCGAGTACTTCGTCAAGAAGCGGATGGAGGGGACGTCGCTCGCCGACCTCGGGGAGATCGTCCACCTGTTCTGCACGAGCGAGGACGTCAACAACCTCGCGTACGCGCTCATGGTGAAGGGCGCCGTCGAGCAGGTCTGGTTACCCGCGGCGTCCGGGCTCGTCGACGACGTCGCGGCGATGGCCCGCGAGCACGCCGGCGCGGCGATGCTCGCCCGCACCCACGGCCAGCCGGCGACGCCGACGACGCTCGGCAAGGAGCTCGCCGTCCTCGCGCACCGGTTGCGCCGCCAGCTGCGCCGCATCGGGCGCGCCGAGTACCTCGGCAAGATCAACGGCGCGACGGGCACCTTCTCCGCGCACGTCGCCGGCGCCCCCGCGACCGACTGGCCGCAGGTCTCGAGGACCTTCGTCGAGCACCTCGGCCTCACGTGGAACCCGCTGACGACGCAGATCGAGTCGCACGACTGGCAGGCCGAGCTCTACGCCGACGTCGCGCGGTTCAACCGGATCCTGCACAACCTCGCGACCGACGTCTGGACGTACATCTCGCTCGGCTACTTCGCGCAGGTGCGCGGCCAGGGCACGGTCGGCTCGAGCACGATGCCGCACAAGGTCAACCCGATCCGGTTCGAGAACGCCGAGGCGAACCTCGAGGTGAGCAACGCCCTGCTCGACGTCCTCGCCTCGACCCTCGTCACCTCGCGGATGCAGCGCGACCTCACCGACTCCTCCATGCAGCGCAACGTCGGGACGGCGTTCGGCCACTCGCTGCTCGCGATCGACAACGCGCGCAAGGGCTTGGCGGGGCTCGACGTCGACGCCGCGGCCCTCGCACGCGACCTCGACGCGACGTGGGAGGTGCTCGGCGAGGCGGTGCAGTCGGTCATGCGCGTGCACGGCCTCGACCAGCCCTACGAGCGGCTCAAGGAGCTGACCCGCGGCCGCACGGTCGACGCCGCCGCGATGCGCGAGTTCGTGCTCGGGCTCGGCCTGCCGGACGACGTCCAGCAGCGCCTGCTCGACCTCACCCCGGGCACGTACACCGGGATCGCGGCCGACCTCGTGGACTACCTCGACCGCTGACCTGCTCCGCCGGCCTCGTGTGACGAGCGGCTCACCCTCGGTGCTGACCACGCTCTGACCTGCGTCGACGCGGTCAGGGTAGGGACCTCGTACCCCCGTTCGGAGCAGCCTTCGCACCTAGCGTCGAGGCGACGGACCGGGCTGCGTGGGAGGCCTGGCCGAGGCCGAGGGCAGCACCTCGAGGAGGCCGCCATGGAAGACCGGGAGATCCTGGACTGCATCCAGGGACTCGTCGCCGAGGAGCGCAAGCTCCGTGCCCTGCGGGACAGCGGGGAGGTCAGCGAGGAGGTCGAGGTCAAGCGGCTCGCGCAGCTCGAGACGAACCTCGACCAGATGTGGGACACCCTGCGGCGACGCCGCGCCATGCGGGCGGCCGGGCTCGACCCGGACACCGTCGAGCAGCGCCCGTCGCTCCAGGTGGAGGCCTACGTCCAGTAGCGAGCACGCGTCCTCTGGCGGGTTCTCGACCCCAGAACAGCGTTTTGGGGTGCGTATCCCGCCAGAGGACGGTGACGACGGGCGGGTCAGCTGACTGTGAACGACACCCGGGGGCCGTTGTGCCACGTCCCGTCGACGAGCATGTAGGCGACGTTCGCGAGGTAGGTGCCGGGTGCGTACCTGCGCCGGCCCTGGAAGTACGAGTCGACGGACACCGTCGTGCTGTCGTGGTGGAACGCCACGTCGAGCGGGTTGCCGTCCGCGTCCACCTGGCTGTCGCCGGCACCGCGGACGGCGATCTGCAGCTCCTGGAAGTGGAGCTTCCGCGTCACCTCGACCCGCCCGTCGAGCGTCACCGTGCCGTCGGCGCCGACCGCGACCCGGGGTTCGTCGGTCCAGACCCCGTTGGCGTCGAACGGCCGGATCGTGAAGCCGTTCGTCGGGCCGTCCACCATGGGGCCGCCGGGCACGAGGTAACGGACAAGGGCGTAGTAGCGGCCGGGCTTCTGGATCGTCTTCGAGCCGGCGAGCGTGACGGACGACGTGACGCGGGCGCCGTCCTTGCTCTCGATCGCGCCCACGCTGTTGCCGGCCGAGTCCTTGACGATGAGCCGCAGCATCGTGAACGTCGCCGGTGCGTCCACCCGCACGGTGACCCTCACGTCGGCGGTCCGGCCTGCCCGGCTGAGCGTCGGGGCCGGTGCCGTGACAGCGACCTTCTTCCTCGGACCCTTTGTGCCGGAGACGGTCACGGGCTCGGGGGTCGGCCTCTTCGAGCCGGACGACGTGGTGGGCGACGGCGTGACGGGACCGGACGACGGGCCGGGGGTCGGCGTCACGGCCGGGCTGCTCGACGCCACGGCGACCGGTGACGCGGTGGGCGACCCGGCGGCGACGTCCCCGCCGGACCGGTCGAGCACCACGAGGACGACGCCGCCGAGGACGGCGGCGACCGCGGCCGCGGACAGCGCGGCGAGCACGAGGCCGCGACGGCGGGACGGCGGTGCCGCGGCGGGCGGGACGACCGGCGGGACCGAGGTGCGGGTCGGGTCGGCGTAGACGGGCAGGTCCGGCGCGACGGGTACTGCCGGGGCCGGGGCGGCCGGCGGCGGCAACGCGGCGAGCGCTGCTGCGGCCGGCACGGCGGTGGCCGCGGGAACGCCCGGCGAGCCGGCCGGCAGCGCGAGCGTCAGCCGGTCGGCGGCGGCCGCCGCCCGGACGGCCTCCGCGAACGCCTGCACCGTGCGGGTGCGCAGCACGGGGTCGGGCTCGAGCGCGGCGGCGACGGCGCGGGCGAGGTGCGGCGGGGCGCCGTCCGGCAGCGGCGGTGCCGGCTCGCCGACGAGCCGCTGGAGGTGGACGAGGTCGGTCTCGCCGGGCCGGCGCGGCTGCGGCGGGTGGCCGGCGAGGAGCGCGTAGAGCGTCGCGGCGAGGCTGAAGACGTCGGACGCCGGCGACGCCGCCGTGTGGTCGCGCAGCACCTCGGGCGCGGCGTAGGTCGGGGTCGAGGCGGCCGAGGTGACCTCGTCGGCCGACCGGACGCTGATCCCGAAGTCGGCCAGCGCCACTGCGCCCGTGCTGCTGCGGAGCACGTTCTGCGGCTTGACGTCCCGGTGCAGCACGCCGCGGTCGTGCGCCGCCCGGAGCCCCTCGGCGACGGCGAGCGCGACGGCGGCCGCCTCTCCCGGCGGCAGCGGGGTGCCGGTCGGGAGGCTGCCGAGGTCGAAGTAGCCCATGACGATCCACGGCTGCCCGGACGCCGTCAGGCCGCTGTCGTGGACCGGCACGATGTTCGGGTGGCCGCCGAGGGCGCCGAGCACCTCGCACTCGCGCCGGAACGCGCGCTGCAGCCGCTCGTCGTCCAGGGTGCCGTGGAAGACCTTGACCGCGACGTCCCGCCCGAAGGCCACCGACCGGGCGCGGTAGACGGTGCCCGCGGCGCCGTGCCCGACGGGGACGGCGCCGACGTACTTGTCGCCGAAGTCCACGTCCCCACCCCAGGTCGAACGGTCCAACTGGTCACTCCCGGTGCGCCGGGCGCCGGCAGCGGGATCACGCACAGCCACCACATCACGGCGCCGACCGCCCACGCTAGCGTCACTTGATCGCCTTGGGTGACGCCCGTAGGGTGATCCACTGCTGACGGCGCGGGGACCCATCACGATCCGCGACGAGTCGTGATCGGGGGGACATGGCAGACGGTTTCGGCGTCGACACGGCCGCCGCGCGGTCCGTCGCGTCCGACCTCACGACGATCCGGACGGCGCTCAACGGCTTCGGCGCGACCGTCGCGGACGGCTCCAGCGGGTCGGCCGAGGTCGAGGGCGCGCTGCAGCGGTTCTTCAAGGACTCCTCCGACAACCGCACGCTCCTCGACAAGCTCCTCGAGCGTGGCATCGGCCTCATGAACGGTCTCGCCGAGGGCGCGGAGTCGCTCGACCAGGGCCTCGCCGGCGCGCTCACGACGAGCGGCGACGGCGCGGCGTCCGGCGACGGCGCCCCGACGAGGGGCGCGCGATGACCCTCGGGACCGCGGCGCACGCCGCGCCGGAGGCCGCTCCCGCGTTCACGGTGCGGGTGCCGCCGTCCTGGTTCCGCTTCGACGCATGGCGGGCCACCCGGACAGCGGACCTGGCCCGGATCGTCGACGCCCGGATCGCCGCGCAGCCCGGCCTGCGCCGGCACCGGGCCGCGCTGCTCGCGCTCTTCCGCGAGGTCGCGGAGGACGCCCAGGCCCGCGGTGCGCTCCTGTGCGCCGTCGCCGTCGACCCGGTCGCCGCGGGCGGCCCGCTGCTCGCCTCCCTCATGGTCTTCCGGACGGACGGCGACCCGCTGCGCCCGGGGCAGACGGTCGAGGAGATCGCCGCGTCGGTCACCGCCCACGAGGGCGCGGACGGCCCCGGCACCTGGCGGCGGGTCGGTCTCGTCGACCTGCCGGCCGGCCCGGCCGTCCGGGTCACGTCGGTGGGCCGGCTGCAGGCGGGCCCCACCGACCCGGACGCCGCCCCGGACGCCGGCCCCGACCTCGTCGCGATGCACACCCTCGTGCCGGCACCGGGCGGCGGGGTCGTCGACGTCGTCCTGACCAGCCCGCAGGCGAGCATCGCCGACGCGCTGCTCGACCTCTTCGACGCCGTGAGCGGCACCTTCGCGTGGGCCGGCCCGGCCGACCCCGAGCACACCGACCCCGCACCGGGGAGCGACACCTGACGGCGGTCCGCACCCGCGGCTCCGCGCACCGATGAGAGGACGTGTCATGGCGAGCATCAACGTCACCTACGCAGAGGTCACCTCGGCGGCAGGCCGGCTGAACACCGCGCAGCAGAACATGATGGACCAGGTCAGCCAGCTCAAGGCGATGATCGACAACCTCGTGCAGTCGGGCTTCAAGACCGAGCTCGCGTCGGGCAAGTTCGCCGCGTCGTACGACCAGTGGAACAACGGCGCGCGCAACGTCCTCGAGGGCCTCGGCGGCATGAAGTCGTTCCTCGACCAGGTCGTCGCGAAGCACCAGGAGCTCGACAGCTCGCTCGGCAGCTCGCTCGGCTGAGCGCCGGGCCGTGCCTCGTGAGGCCGGCGTGAGGGGAGCCCCGTGTCCGTGACGGCCGACTGGTCGCTCGTCGACCTCGGTGCCGACCCGTGCCCGGGGGACGTCGAGGGGGTGCGTGCGCTCGCGGCGCGGCTGTCCGGCTACGCGGACCTCGCGGCGTCGAACCGGGACCGGCTGCGCACCGTCGCGGCGGACGTGTCCGGCGGGCCGCTGCGCATGCGCGGCGACTACGCGGGCGCGTACGTCGAGCAGTTCGCCGAGCTCCCCGACGAGCTCGCCAAGCTGGAGAAGGCCTACCGCGGCTGCGCCGCGGCGCTGGGCCGGTTCGCGACCCGGCTCGACGAGGCGCAGGGCAAGGCGCGGACGGCGCTGCGTGCGGGCTCGGACGCGCAGGACCGGTTCTGGTGGGCGCGGCGCAGCGCCGACGCCGCGCTGCCGGCGGGCACGACGCTGCCGTGGGGCAGCCACGGGCTGAGCGTGCCGCAGGCCGACGCGGCGACGTCCGGCCTCGACGAGGCGACGCGCAGCCAGGTCCGGGCGGCGGTCGCGCGGGCGGTGTCGGCGAAGGCCGACCAGGCCCGTGCGGCCCGGTTGGCCCGGGAGGCGGCCGCCCTGCGCGGCGACGCCGAGCGGGCCTGCGTCGACGAGATCGACGACGCCCTCCACGACTCCGGGATCGCGAACAAGTCCTGGTGGCAGAAGGCCTGGGACAAGGTCAGTGCACCGTTCCGGTCCTGGGACGACTTCGTGTCGCTGTGCGAGAAGGTCGCGCTCGTCGCGGGCGTCGTGGCGCTGTTCGTGTCCGGGCCGCTCGGCTGGGCGATCATGGCGGCGTCGATCGCGGCCGGGGCGGTGATCCTCGCCGACAAGGTCGACAAGTACCTCAAGGGCGAGGCGTCACTGCTCGACGTCGGGCTCGCGGTGCTCGGGGTGATCCCGTTCAAACCGGGGGCGCTCGCCGAGGGCGCCCGGGCGCTCGTGCCGGCGCTGCGCGCGGGCGGCGGCAAGCTGCTCGGCGAGGGCGCGTTCGGGCTGCGGACGGCGATCCCGCACGGGCTCGAGATCGCCGGCGGGCTGCGCGGTGCCGCCCGGGAGCCGGGGCTGTTCGCGCGCGCCGTGATCTGCCGGGCGTTCGAGGCCGACCCGATCGACCTCGCGACCGGTGAGATGTTCGTCGACGCCGTCGACCTGTCGCTGCCGGTGGCGCCGGGGGCGCCGCCGGTCGCCGTCCGCCGGATCCACCAGTCGTCGTACCAGATCGGCCACCGGTTCGGTCCGGCCTGGAACACCAGCCTGGACCGGCGGCTCGAGGTCGACGACACCGGCGTCGTGTACACCGGCGGGGACGGCCTCGTGCTGCTCTTCCCGGCCGCGCCCGACGGCGTCGCGGTCGAGTGCTCCCACGGGCCGCGGCTGCAGCTGACCCGGACGGCCGTCCCCGACCCGCTCGCCGGCGTCGTCGAGACGTACTCGGTGCACGACCCGGTGTCCGGCCTCACCGAGCACTTCTCGGCCGCGGGCGGCGTCGCAGGGGTGACCGCGCTGCCGGTCGTCGGGGTCTGCGACCGCGCCGGGCGGCGGACCGAGTACCGGTACGACGCCGACGGCTGGCTCACCGGGATCGTCGCGGTCGACGGCTCCGGCCGGACGGCGTACCGGGTGCGGGTCGAGACGGTCGACGGGCGGATCGCCGCGCTCGTCGTCGAGGGCCGCCCCGCTGCCGGGACCGGCGAGCCTGCCGAGGCGGACGTCGTCGTCGCCCGGTACGGGTACGACACCGCGGGCCGGCTCACCCACGTGTTCAACTCCTCCGGCAGCGCGATGCGGTACGCGTACGACGACCTGGGGCGCGTCGTCCGCTGGGAGGACCGCAACGGCACCTGGTACGCGTACCGCTACGACGAGCAGGGCCGCTGCTACGCCGCCGAGGGCACCGAGGGAGTGCTCCGGGCGCGGATCGGCTACGACGACTCGCCCGCGGCCGACGGGACGACGACCGCCCGGTTCACCGACTCCCTCGGCCGGACGACGGTCTTCACCGCGAACGCGGCCCACCAGATCGTGCGGCGGGAGGACCCGCTCGGCGGCGTCTGGTTGCAGGAGTGGGACGACCGCAACCACCCGCTCGCCGCGACCGACCCGCTCGGCCGGACCACCCGGTACGCCTACGACGAGGCCGGCCGTGCGACGTCCGTGACCCTGCCGGACGGCGCCGTCACGACGCTCGGCCGCGACGACGCCGGGCTGCCCGTCACGGCGACCGACCCGACCGGCGCGACGTGGACGAGCCGGTACGACGAGGCGCGCGGGCTGCTGCTCGAGCAGACCGACCCGACCGGGGCGACGACCGCGTTCGAGTGGGACGACGCCGGGCATCTCGTCACGGTGACCGACCCGGTCGGCGCGACGACCCGGGTGGCCTGCGACCCGGCCGGGCTGCCGCTCCAGGTCGTCGACCCGACGGGCGCGACGACGTCCGTGACCCGGGACGCGCTGGGCCGCCCGGTCGCGGTGACCGACCCGGCCGGTGCGACGACGCGGGTCGCGTGGACGGTCGAGGGGCACCTGCGGGAGCGGACCGGCCCGGACGGCGCGCACTGGACGTGGACCTACGACGCCGAGGGCAACCTCCGCGAGGCGACCGACCCGGTGGGCGGCACGACCCGGGTCGTGCCGACCGCGTGGGACCAGCCCGCCGAGGTCACGACGCCCGACGGCGCGACGACCCGCTACGCGTACGACACCGAGCTCCGCCTCGTCGCGGTCACCGACCCGCTCGGCCTCACATGGCGGTACGCCTACGACCCGCGCGGCGACCTCGTCGCCGAGACCGACTTCGACGGCCGCACCCGGAGCCTGACCCGGGACGCCGCAGGCCAGGTCGTGCGGCGCGAGAGCGCGGCGGGGGTCGTGGAGTACGAGCGCGACGCGCGCGGTGCGGTGCTCGCCGAGGTGGCAGCCGGGCCGTCGGGGGTCGCCGTCCGTGCGACGTTCGCGTACGACGCCGCGGGCCGGCTCGTGCGCGCCGCGAATCCGGACGCCGACCTCGCGCTGACCCGGGACGCCGTCGGCCGGGTCGTCGCCGAGACGACCACCGACCCGCTCGGTGTGCGGACGCTGGCCTCGCAGTACGACGCGGCCGGCCGGCGGACCGGGCGCACCACGCCGGCCGGCACCGCGTCGGGCTGGGCGTACGACGGCGCGGGCCGTCCGGTCGCGCTGACCGGCACACAGGACGGCACGACCGATCCGTTGGTGCGCTTCGGGTACGACGCGGCGGGCCGGCCCACGCGTCGCACCCTCGGCCCAGACCCGACCGGCGCCGTCCTCGACCTGGCCTGGAACACCTCCGGCCTGCTCGCCGCGCAGACCCTCACGAGCACGGCCGGCGACCCGGTGCTGCGCCGCACCTACGGGTACGCGGATGACGGCTACCTCACCCGGGTGGAGGACCTCACCGGCACGACGGTCCTCGGTCTCGACCCGCTGCGCCGGATCACCTCTGCCGCAACGGGTCCGGGGCCGGCCACGGAGCAGTACACCTACGACCCGGCCGGCAATGTCACCGACGCCGTGTGGCCGGGCACCGACGGTTCGGACGGCACCGACCCCGATGCCGCCAAGGGCCCGCGTGGCACCCGCGAGCACACCGGCACCCGCGTCGTCCGCGCCGGCCGCACCACGTACGTCCACGACGACGCGGGCCGCCTCGTCACCCGCCGCACCAGGCTGCTCTCCGGCGGCACCCGCACCCACACCTACAGCTGGGACACCCACGACCGCCTCACCACCTGCACCACCCCCGACGGCACCGTGTGGCGCTACACCTACGACGCCCTCGGCCGCCGCACCGCCAAGCACCGCCTCGAGGACGGCGCCGTCGTCGAGTCCGTCGTGTTCACCTGGGACGGCACCACGCTCGCCGAACAGACCCGCACCATGGCCGGCACCGACCCGGTCGTCACGACCTGGGACCACGCCCCCGACGGCCTCACCCCGCTGACCCAGCGCACCCGCACCGAGCGGGAGCAGCCCTCGCACGACCAGGCCCCGCACGAACAGGCCTGGTACGACGAGCGGTTCCACGCGATCGTCTCCGACCTCGTCGGCGCCCCGACCGACCTCGTCACCCCCGACGGAACCGTCGCGTGGTCCCGCCGGACGACGATCTGGGGCGCCCCGCTCGACGCTCCGGCCGCCGACGGGACGACCGTCACCTGCCTGCTGCTGTTCCCCGGCCAGTACACCGACGACGAGACCGGCCTGGTCTACAACTACTTCCGCCACTACGACCCCACCACCGGGCGGTACGCCAGCGCGGACCCGCTCGGGCTCCTCGGGTCACCGAACCCCGCGACCTATGTCGACAACCCGACGGCGTGGGTGGACCCGCTCGGGTTGACGCCGTACTCCCCGCTCGTCACCGAGGCCGGCCTCAACCACAGTTTCGGCAGGCACGCAGCCCAGTGGTTCGGACGCACCGCCGGCAAGGTTCAGTTCGAGGAGTGGACGACACTTGTGACGAGAGCCTCCGGGAGCTCGAAGATCGTGCCGTGGAGCACAGGTGGGACGGACACGTTCCTCCACCTCGCACGGATCGACGGCAAGTGGTTCGCGGCGCAGTTCGCCCGCTCGACCGGTGAGCTGTCCACCGCGTTCGTGCCCAACAATGGTCAAGTGACCGCGATCCTTCGCCTCCTGGGCAAGCTATGAACGATCTGCTGTACCCGGAGCCGCCGCACCTGACGGCGTCCGTCGTCGCTGCCGGCGCGCAGGAGGACCAGTTCTCGCGCGCCTGCACCGTCGCCGTCTCCCTAGGCTGCACAGGGACCGGCGCGGTCGTCGTCGCGCCGTGGGAGCAGAGCTTCGAGTTCAGGTTTCATCTCGAGGACCTGGCCGCGCGCCAGGACCTCTCACCCGGTTCCTTCGACGCGGTGGTGTCCGGAGCGGACACCACTCGGGGTCGGCCGATCCTCGCCGGGTTCCGGCATCCCACCTGGGGCGTCGTCCTCGTCGAGTACCTGCCGTCCGGCCCGGCGGACCAGCACCCCATCGGTGTGACCGTCGCAGCCGACGCCCTCGGGATCCCCGAGTCCCTGTGGTCGTCCCGTGAGAAGACGCGAGCCCGCAAGCTCGCGGCGTGGATCATCTCGGTTCTCACGCAGCTCGTGGACGACGACGGCGTCCTCTACGGAGCTCTCGGGATCGAGCTCAGACTGCCGTCCCCGACGGCACTGGCGGGCGGCGACGCCGTGTGGGCCTCGTCGGTGTACGTCCCGGACGGTCTTGCCGACGGCCAGGTCGACGTGCCTGCCGCGTTCCAGGAGGCCCTCGGGGACGCCGTCTCCCTCGGTCGCGGGCGCCTCTACTGCGGGTGGGCCCCCCTCAGCGGCGGCGGAGAGGTCGTGCCCGACTTCGACACCAGGCTCCGCCGTCCGGCGATCCTGTTGGGCAGCAGCGCAGCCGCGGCGCTGCTGAGCAGACCATGATCAGTCCGGGCTTCTGCCGATCCACCCGAGGCCGCGCTGATGGTGGACGCGCACGAGTCGAGCGAGCTTGCTCCGGCGCTGCGAACGGGTACGCGTCTGGTGACCGCCGACGCTACGCGCGCGAGCTCCTTGGAACGCCACTCGATACCTACCCGCCAGGCGTGGTAACCGGCACTCGCCGTGCTGATGCAGCTCTATCTCGACCCGGCTGGAAGGACGACTTCAACTCCGTCGACAACGTGTGCGCGGAGAATGTCGCGGCACTCTGCCGCGGAATCCGCCACGATCATGGAGTGACGAGCAGACGTCGGGTCGCGAGCCGGGGCCGGTGCGCCGGTCCTGTTCTCCTCGGGCCGGCATGGTCGAGCACCGACGGGCACTGACGCCGTGACGCGAACCAGGAGTTCCGCATGACCGACGACGCCCAGCAACCCTGTCGTTCGACGCACTGCCCGGAGTCACAGGGTGGGTCGGTGTCGTCACGGTGGACGTCGGCTCCGACGGACCGGTGTCCGAGGTGGTCGATCGTTGCCGTGAAGCGTTGGCCGTGATCGCCGCCACCGTCGCGGGTGGCACCCCGTTCGAGGATATGAGGTGGCAGTCGGTGCTGCCCAGGTGGCTGCTCGCCGCCTCGGAGCCGGACATCGCACCGGATGGCGGGCGGGCCCTGCGGCGGCGGTTGCAGGCGTTGTCGCCCGAACGGCGCGTCGCACTCGCCCGCACCCTGGCTTGGACCGTCTCGGACCTGATGTCGTGGTTCGAGCCAGGAGACAGTGACCCCCTCGAGTGGAACGCCAGCGTCACGGATGACCACCATGCTGACGCACGAATACGCCGACGACTGGGCCAAGACCGTGTACTACGGCCGCAGCAGCTACTGGTGGGTCGCCGGCCGCAACCCGCAGCAGCCGTTGCCCTACCCCGGCTTCGACCCGGACCTGCACGGCGGGTGAGCCGGCGGACGCGTCGAAGACCAGGGCCTTGGCGTCGCAGCCGACCCGTCAGGCGTCGGGAGGCGTCGCGCCGAGCCGGGTCACGAGTGCGGGTGGCAGCGGGTAGGGGCGCTCCGGCGGCAGCAGCACCGTCGCGGCGGCGAGGTCGCCGGCGCGCACGTGCGCGTGCATCGCGCGCGCCGACGGCGTGACGTCGTCGAGGCCGACGATCCACTCACCGACGTACCGCGGGACGGCAGCACCGGACAGGCCCACCTGCAGGCTGCGCCACCCGAGCGGCTGCAGGTGCAGGTCGCGCTCGGGGTCCCACTGCACCCGGACCGGGCTCGCCCGCAGCGCGGCCCGCCAGGCGTCGTGCGAGGCGTGCAGTGCGGCGTCGAACTCGCTGAGGCAGGCCCGGGACAGCGCCTCCTCGAAGCCGGCCCGGCTGAGGCGGACGGCGAGAACCCTTTCCTGGTCAGGCTTCTCGGCCCAGCCGCAGCGGTACATCATCCACAGGAACGACGGCTTGACCCACGTCATCCGGTCGACCTTGAACGGCGCGACGAAGGTGCCGGCAGCCAGCGCCGGGTCGGCGATCCGCGGCGGGTAGGCCTGGTAGACGGTGATCGTCGCGTCGTCGAAGACCGCGCGCACCTGGCGGTAGGGCGTCACGGCCGGGCCCCCTGCACCAGCGTCACGGTGCGGCCGACCGCGAGGTGGCCGCGACCGGGCGGGCCGGCGAAGAACTGGTCGGGCTCGAGCTGGAAACCCATCTCCCGCGCCGCCGCCGGCACGGTCGGGCAGAGCAGGAACCGCGCCCCCGAGGTGAAGACCTCGCCGACGACCCGGGCCAGCGCACGGCGCTGGCCCTGGACGATCGGCAGCGCGTCGCCGGCGAGCACGAGCGCGCGGCGGCCCTGCGAGCCGGGCTCGGCGATCTCGGCGAGCAGGGTCGGCTTCTCGTCCCAGTTCTCCTTCGCCGCGGTGACGACGACCTGCTCGCAGTCGTCGACGACGACCGCGTAGCGGCCGCCGGGCAGCACCGCCTCGAGGTCGGCGGCCGCCTCGCGCAGCGCCGTGTCCTCGACGGTCGTGCCGGTGACGACCCGCACCCCGGGGTCGGAGGCCGGCAGCAGCGCGGCCAGGCCCGAGCGCGGCGGGCACACCGCGAGGACCCCGATCCCCTGCGCCCGAAGGCCTCGCGCGACCGTCGCGGCGACGGACGTGCGCCCCGTGCCGGCGACCCCGGTGACGAGGAGCAGGTGCGGACCGGCCTCGAAGAGGTCGATCCCGACCGGCTCGACGGCCGGGCCGCCGACGCCGAGCGGCACCCATGCAGCACCGCGACCGGCGTCGTCGAGCCCGACCGCGGCGCGCGTCTCGGCCAGCGAGAGAGCGACCGGCAGGCGGGGCAGGACGACGGGCAGCCGGGCCGGGTCGAGGTCACCACCGACGCCGTGCCCCTTGGCCGCGACGAGCGCCGCCGCGACGTCCGGCACCGACACGTGCAGATGTGCACCGGTTGCGCCGTCGATCGCCCGGCCGGGCAGCAGCGGCGGGGCCGCCGTCCGGGTCGGGGCGTGCGAGCGGCGCAGCTCGTCCTTGGGGAACGGCAGGAGCACGCGCTGGGTGAACAGCCCTGGCAGCTTGCCGTTGAGGATGTCCTGGCCGCCGATCGGCACGACGTGCACCCCGACGGGCGGGCCGTTCTGGATCACCTCGCGCAGGGTCTGGAGCAGCGAGGTCTCCTGGAACATCGGGTCGGCGCGGTTCTCGAAGTGCTCCCAGCCGTCGACGACGAGCACGACGAACGGGTCGCGGTGCCCGGGCGGCACCGAGAACCGCGCGACGGCACGGCGCTGCACCTCGGCCGCGAGCCACAGGACGAGCCGACGCACCCGGTCCGGCTCCCCCGGCGTGACGACGCCGCCGCAGTGCGGCGCAGCCTCGAACGCCGCCAGGCCACCGGGTTCGCGCTCGAGGACGTACACGTGCGCCTCGTCCGGGCGCCACCGCGTGACGACGCCCGCGAGCAGTGCCGCGGCGACCGTCGTCCGGCCCGACTGCGGCCCGCCCGCGACGAGGAGCCGGTCGGTACCCGCGAGGTCGAGGACGGCGGCCGGCTGGGACTGCCGGTCCGGCACGTCGACGAGCCCGAACGGGACGGCGGTCGCGGCGACCGGCTCGGTCGCGCGCGCCGGGAGGTCGACGAGCGGGAGGACGACGGGCAGTGCCGGCAGCAGCGGCCGGAACGGCTGCGGCGCAGCGAGATCCGCCGACGCCTGCTCGATCGCCTCGATCGCGAGCACCTGGTCGGTCCGCTCGCCGCGGGGCCCGGTGGCGTCGGCCGGCCGTGGCTCGCCGAGCGTCGTCCAGTCGAGCAGCCGCACGTGCGCCGGCGGCGCCTGGCCGGTCGGCGGCGGGTCGCCCAGGTAGCCGGACTGGAAGAGCGTCGGGGTGCGGGTCTCGTCCTTGGTGCAGAGGACCATCCCGCGGCCGCGGAGCCGGCCGGGGATCGACGCGGCGTCCGGGACGCCGAGCACCTCGACGCTGTCGGCGGGCTCGTTCTGCCGCAACGTGATCCGCAGGTCGATGTTGTTCTTCAGCTCGGGCGACAGCTTGCCCTGGAGGGACTGCGTCGCGAGCACGAGGTGCATCCCGAGCGAGCGGCCCTTCGCGGCGACGTTGACGAGCTCGACGAGGAAGTTCGGCGACGTCTCGAGCACGCGGGCGAACTCGTCGAAGACGAGGACGAGGCGGGGCAGCGGCTCCCAGCCGGCCGAGCCCCGGGAGCGCCAGTACTCGTCGATCTCGCCGCCGAACCGCGCGAGCATCGACTCCCGGCGCCGCACCTCGGCGCGCACCGACGCGAGCACCCGCTCGGCGGCGGCCGCGTCGAAGACGTCGGCGGCGGTCTCGCCCGTCGAGCGGATGAGCGAGACGACGTGCGGGCAGCGCCGGAAGGGCAGGAACGCGCTGCCGCCCTTGAAGTCGACGAGCACCAGGTTCAGCTCGTCGGGCCGGTTCGCCATGAGCAGCGACGTGACGAGGGTCTGGAGCAGGATGCTCTTCCCCGCGCCGGTCGCCCCGCCGAGCATCGTGTGCGGACCCTGCCCCGCGAGGTCGACGGTCACCGGGCCGGAGGCGTCGGCACCGAGCACGACCCTCGTGCACGGCCCCGGCGTGCGCGCCCAGGCCCGCGCGACGTCGTCCGGGGTCGGCCGGGCGATCCCGAGCAGGTCGAGGAACCGCACGGGGTACGGGACGGCCCGCTCCGCGGCGGCGAGCGTCAGCCGGTCGCGCAGCGGGGACAGCGCCCGGGCGACCCGTTCGGCGTCCGCGGCGGAGATCTGCTCGGCGTGCGCGGTGACCGGCTCCTCGACGCGCGAGCGGGTCAGCCGCACGGCGCCGGTCTCGTCGACGGCGCACTCGGCGCGCATCTCGTTGAGGCTCTGCCGGTCGACGGCGACGGTGTGGACGCCGACCTCGGGCCCCTCGCGCAGGACGGTCTCGATGCCGGGCAGCTTGCGCAGCGCGAGCGCGCCGTCGAGGACCACGACGACGTCCTCGCCGAACCGTGCTCCCGCCGGCCGGCCCCCGTCGAAGCTGTCGCGGGCGGCGTCCTTGCGACGCGTCACGAGGTCGCGCAGCTCGGCGATCCGGTCCCGGCGGGTGCTGTCCGTGCTGCCGACGAGCACCGGGACGGCGCCGTCCTCGCCGGGGTCGAGGTGCGGCAGCCACGCCGTCCAGGCGAGGTCGTCCGCGCCGCCCGGGTCGGCGGTGACGACGACGAGCCGCAGGTCGGCGGGCGAGCGCAGGGTCGCGAGCTGGGCGACGAGCCAGCGGGCGGTGCCCGCGGTGGCGGTCGCGGGGCCGACGACCCCGAGCACCCCGGCGGCGCGCAGGTCGACGGTGACCGGGACGCCGCGGACGACCGGCGGGACGAAGCCCTCCCAGACCTCGCCCTCGCACTCGACGGCCGCCGGGCGGCTCCCGGTGCCGACCCTGACGACGAGCCCGTCCGGCGAGTCGGCGTTGCGCGGCCACACACCACGACGGCGCCCGGTCGCGGCGAGCGTCACGTCGTGGACGTCGGGCGCGGCCGCGCGGCGGGCCCGCTCCTCGGTGGTCACGGCGGCGGCGATGGTCTGCTGCACGGCCGCCTTCGCGGTGTCGAACCGGGACTGGCTCGCGGCCCGGCTGCGCCGGTCGAAGAACGCCTGCGCGGCCCACGCGACGGGCCCGAAGAGGCCCAGCAGCAGCATCGCGGGCGAGTGGAGGACGACGGCCATGACGCCGCCGAGCACGAGCGGCACGACGGCCGTCGTCACCGCGGTCGCCTTCGACGAGGCGTTGCGCTCGACCGGCTGCGGCATCCGGACCCGGACCGGCACGATCGCCGGGCTCGCGGCGAAGGCCCGGTCGATGTCGAGCCGGGCGTCCGGGCTGCGCACGGGCGGGGGCGGCGGCGGACCGACCGGGACCCACTCGAACAGGCCCGCCCCGACCTCGAGCACGGCACCCGGCGCGAGCGCCGCCGCGGTGCCCGGGGCGAGCGGGACGCCGTCCACCCGCGTGCCGTTCGCGGAGCCGAGGTCGGCGACGGACGCCGTCCCGTTCGGCTCGAGCCGGATCTCGGCGTGGGTGCGGCTCGCGTCGGGGTCGCGCACTGGCACGGACGCGTCCCGGCGCCGGGCGATCTCGTGCCGGCCGATCGCGAGCCAGTGCACGGCACCCGCGTCCGGGCCGTCGAGGGCGCGCAGCGCGCCGACCGCACCGTGCGGGAGGGCCCTGGGGTCGGGGCCGGGGGCGCCGAGGGAGAGCACGGCGCCGGGGACGAGCGGGCTGTCGGCGACGGTGGACGCAGGGTCGAGCCAGGCGGCACCGACGAACCAGGCGGAGCCGGGCCCGCCGAGCGGGAGCGCCGCGAGCAGGGACGCGACGGACGACTCCGGGGCCGCCGACACCTCGACCGTGCGGGAGGCCCCGGTGCCCGGGTCGTGCACGGTCACCCTGAAGTTCACGTCGGCGGTCCCCCGGGGCCGATGGTCACTGTGGCGGCCGAGTATAGAGATCACGCACGAGGTCGGTCGCGCTGACCGGGGTGACGTCCGGACCCGGTCCCGCCCGACGCGGTGGGCGGGACCACGGTCCCGGCCGGAAATACCCTGCGGGGGTATGGTGTTGGCCCGGACGACAGCGACCACGTCGAGGGAGGGTCATGGCCGGCTACTCGGGCTCCAAGGACGACTACCTGCGCCGGCTGCGGCGGATCGAGGGGCAGGTCCGCGGCATCCACAGGATGGTCGAGGAGGACGTCTACTGCATCGACATCCTCACCCAGGTCGCGGCCGTCACCAAGGCCCTGCAGGCCGTGAGTCTCGGCCTGCTCGAGGACCACGTCGGGCACTGCGTCGTCGACGCGGCCCGGGAGTCCGACGAGGCCGCGGCGACCAAGGTCCGCGAGGCCGCCGACGCGATCGCCCGGCTCGTCCGCAGCTGACAAGCACCCTGCGCTCACCGAACCACGAAGCACCACGCTCAACGAGGAGACCGAAGTGACCACCACCGTCGTCCACGTCGCCGGCATGACCTGCTCGCACTGCGTCAACGCGGTGACCGAGGAGCTCAAGGAGCTCGCCGGCGTCCGGGACGTGACCGTGGACCTCGTCGCCGGCGGGACGTCGAACGTCTCCGTCACCAGCGACGCCCCGCTCGACGGCGAGGCGGTCAAGGCCGCCGTGGACGAGGCCGGCTATGCCGTCGTCGACGACTGACACCCCGCCGCCCTCGACGCCCCCGACTCCCGCGACAGTGCCGGCCGCCCCGGCGCCCGTCGTCCCGCTCGTCACGCTCGACCTGCCGGTCTCCGGCATGACCTGCGCCTCGTGCGCCGCCCGGATCGAGAAGAAGCTCAACCGGATGGACGGCGTCACGGCGTCCGTGAACTACGCGACCGAGAGCGCGCACGTGTCGTTCCCCGCGGCGCTCGACCCGCACGACCTGATCGCGACGATCGAGAAGACCGGGTACGGCGCGACCCTCCCGCCGCCGCCCGCTCCGCCGCAGCCCGACGTCACGACCGGCGGACCGTCGTCCGCGCCCGTGACCGACGCCGCGGACACCCGCCTCGAGGCCCTGCGGCAGCGGCTGCTCGTCAGTGCCGCGCTGGCGCTGCCGGTGCTCGTGCTGTCGATGGTCCCGGCGCTGGCCTTCGACGGCTGGCAGTGGATCGCCCTGACCCTCGCCTCGCCCGTCGCGGTGTGGGGCGCCTGGCCGTTCCACCGCGCGGCCGTCGTCAACGCCCGGCACGGCGCGACGACGATGGACACCCTCGTCAGCCTCGGCGTCACCGCCGCCTACCTGTGGTCCCTGTACGCCCTGCTCTTCACCGCGAGCGGCGACGTCGGCACGGGCATGCGGATGGACATGGCGGCCATGCGGGCCATGGGCGGCGCCGACCTGTACCTCGAGGTCGCGGCCGTCGTCACGGTCTTCCTGCTCGCGGGGCGGTACGCCGAGGCCCGCGCGAAGCGCCGCTCGGGGGCCGCCATGCGCGCGCTGCTCGAGCTCGGCGCCAAGGACGTCGCCCGGCTGCGCGTCGGCGACGACGGCAGCCGGACCGAGGAGCGGGTGCCCGTCGACCGGCTCGCGGTCGGCGACCTGTTCGTCGTCCGCCCCGGGGAGAAGGTCGCGACCGACGCGGTCGTCGTCGAGGGCACGAGCGCGCTCGACGAGTCCCTGCTCACCGGCGAGCCGGTGCCGGTCGACGTCGGCCCCGGTGACACGGTCACTGGCGCGACGGTCAACACGTCGGGCCGGCTCGTGCTCCGGGCGACCCGGGTCGGCGCCGACACCCGGCTCGCCCAGATCGGCCGGCTCGTCACGGCCGCGCAGAGCGGCAAGGCCCCCGTGCAGCGGCTCGCGGACCGGGTCTCGGCGGTGTTCGTGCCGGTCGTGCTCGTCATCGCGGTCGGCACCCTCGTCACCTGGCTCGTCGTCACCGGGGACGTCACGGCGGCGTTCACCGCGGCGGTGTCGGTCCTCGTCATCGCGTGCCCGTGCGCGCTCGGCCTCGCGACCCCGACGGCGCTGCTCGTCGGCACCGGCCGCGGCGCCCAGCTCGGCATCGTCATCAAGGGCCCCGAGGTGCTCGAGCAGACCCGGCGCGCCGACACCGTCGTCCTGGACAAGACCGGCACCATCACCCAGGGCCGGATGCGGCTCGTCGACGTCACGGCGTCGGACGACGCCCGCGCGGCGGGCTTCGACGCGGACGACGCGCTGCGGCTCGCGGGTGCGGTCGAGTCGGGCAGCGAGCACCCGGTCGCCGCCGCGGTCACGGACGCCGCACGGGAGCGGCTCGCCGCGCTCGGCGGCACGCTGCCGGACGTCGAGCAGTTCGTCTCGACGGCCGGCCAGGGCGTCACGGGCACGGTCCGGACGGCGCACGGCGCGGCCCTCGACGTCACCGTCGGCAGCCGCGCGCTGCTCGCCGGCCGCGGGCTCGCCGTCCCGGCCGACCTCGACGCGGCGCTCGACGCGGCGGAGACCGCGGGCCGGACGGCGGTGCTCGTCGGCTGGGACGGCGCGGCGCGCGGGATGCTCGCCGTCGCGGACACGCTCAAGCCGACCTCCCGAGAGGCGGTCGCCGCGCTGCGGGCGCTCGGGCTGCGGCCGGTGCTGCTCACCGGCGACAACGCGCGGGCCGCCGCGGCGGTCGCCGCCGAGGTCGGGATCGCGGCCGAGGACGTCGTCGCCGGGGTGGCCCCGGAGGGCAAGGTGGACGTCGTCCGGCGGCTCCAGGCGCAGGGGCGCGTCGTCGCGATGGTCGGGGACGGCGTCAACGACGCCGCGGCCCTGGCCCAGGCCGACCTCGGCCTGACGATGGGCAGCGGCACGGACGTCGCGATCGAGGCGGGCGACCTCACGCTCGTGCGGTCGGACCTGCGCTCGGCCGCCGACGCGATCGCGCTCTCACGCCGCACCCTCGCGACGATCAAGGGCAACCTGTTCTGGGCGTTCGCCTACAACGTGGCCGCGCTGCCGCTCGCCGCGCTCGGGCTGCTCAACCCGCTCGTCGCGGGCGGGGCGATGGCGTTCAGCAGCGTCTTCGTCGTGACGAACTCGTTGCGGCTGCGGCGGTTCACGCCGCACCGCTGAGGACGCCGTCGGACCGTCGTCCGGTCGCTCAGACCTCGACGCGGCCCGTCGGGGTGTCGAAGAACGCCGAGAGCAGGCCCGGGGTGCCGTGCGGGGCGACCCACTCGACGTCGACCTCGTCGAGCGGGTGGTCGCCCGGCTGCCCGAGCCACTCGCACAGGCGCTCGGGGCTGCCCGCGATCCGCAGGCCGGCGAGCTTGACCGTGCCGTCGGCGTCGACCGACGGGTGCAGCCCGGGCTCGACCTCCCAGTGCGTGAAGAACGGCAGCTGCGGGTCGGCGATGAGCCCGTTGATGCCGATCTGGTGCCAGCGCAGCTCGACGCCGTCGGGCCGGTGCCGGTTGCCCGGGACCGCCTGCCGGCCCAGCCGCGCCTCGACCGGCGCGAGGTCGTCGACGGCGACGGCCCAGCCGAGCCACCCGCCGCCCGCCTGCGACCGGGCCCGGACGGCGCGACCGTACGGCGCCTTGTCCGCGACCGGGTGCTCGAGCACCTCGACGACCTCGACGTAGTGCCCGCCGGCGAGCGGCAGGACGACGTTGCGGGTGCCGAACCGCGGATGCAGCCCGCCGTCGACCGGTGCGACGCCGATCGCCTTCCCGAGCCGGGCCGCCGTGGCCCGGAGACCGTCGTGCTCCGCCGCGTACGAGAGATGATCCAGGCGCATACCTCGATGAGACCACGGAGCGGGTGGTCGGTCTGCACCGGAGGTCCCGGTTCGTCACCCGGACGGCGCAGGCGTGTCACCCGTCTCGCCCTGCCCGCGGTCGGCGTCGGGAGGCGGGCGAGGACAGGGGGTGCGGGTGCTTTGCTCTGCCATCACGAGCGAGCCAGGACCCCCGCCTGCTCTGCCATCACGAGCGAGCCAGGACGACGGCGCTCAGCGTGTGCGCGGGCGTGACCCCGAGCATGTGCGCCAGGGGCGGCCAGCGCGACCGCTCCGCGTCACGCTCGGGCACACGCTCGGGCACACGCTCGGGCGCACGGTGGCTTGGCTCGCTCCTGATGGCAGAGCAAAGTCTCGCGAGGGGCATACCTTCCGGGCGCCCGACGCGGGAGGGTCCAGGCGCGGTGGGACAGGCTCAGGCGGGGCGGGTGACGCGGCGGCGCAGGCGGGCGGCGGCGTCGCCGAACGCGGCGGCGGTCATCGCGAGGACCGGGGTCGTCCGCATGAGGGTGAGGTCCTCGACGAGGGTGGTCCCGCTGTCGAGGAAGCGCAGGACGTCGGCCGGGCGGTTGCGGGCGAAGAGGGTCGCGAGCAGCGCGGCGCCGCCGGTGCGGCCTCGGTCGAGGGCGCGCAGCAGGACGGCGTCCATCCAGAGGTGGCGGTGCGAGTAGGCCGCGGGCGGTGCCGGGGGGCGGCCGTCGAGGAGTGCCTCGGCGATCGCGTGCGCCTGGCGCTGCATCGCGGCGAAGGTGTAGCCGGTCGAGGGGCGGGTCGCGCCGCCGGCGGTACCGATCCGGAACCGGCCGGGTGCGGGGCGGGCGTCGAGGACGGCGTCCGACATGGGGATCGCGCCGTCCTCGACCTCCTCGACGACGGCGGCGGCCGCGGCGGCCGCACCGAACCGGGCCTCGAGGTAGCCGCGCAGCGCGGTGTCGTACTGCTCGTCGGTGAGGCGGGCGCGGGAGAACTCCGTGTACTCGACGAGCGCGCGCCGGTCGTCGAGCGGCAGGACGTAGCCGAAGCTCACGGCGTGCTGCGGCTGCGGGGTCGTGAAGTCCATGAGGACCGGGACCTGCGGGTCGAGGGCGCCGGGTCGCAGGGTCGCCGGGTCGAACGCGACGGTCCGGCCGCGGAAGTGCTGCAGCCAGGCCGTGTTCGCCGGACGTCGCGGGGCGGCCGGGCGGGAGTCGAGGACCCAGCGCGCGGACAGCGTCCGGCCGTCCGTCGTCCGGACCTGCGAGCGCGCGCCGGACGGCGTGCCGTCCACGACGTCGCTCACCGCGGCGACGACCCGCTCGACGCCGAGCGAGACGACCGCCTTGTCCGCGAGCGCGTAGAAGTCCGCCGACCGGACCATGACGTACCGCAGCGGGTTCAGGTCGTGGACGCCGACCTCGCCGTCCGGGCCGACGACCTCGACGCGCCGCCACTGCCGGTGGACGGCGCCCTCGACGGCACCGAGCACCTCGCCGTCCGGGACGTCCCAGAAGCACCACGTGCGGTCGGCCCCGGCGCGGACCACCGGGTCGACGAGCACCACCGACGGGACGGTGACGTCCTCGCCGCGGGCCCGTCGCTCGCGGGCCAGCCGGTCGAGCGCGACGACGACGGACAGCCCGGCGCCGCCCGCGCCGAGGACCGCGACGTCGAACTCCTGCTCCCCCACAGGGCACAGCCTGCGGCATCGGGCCTGGTCACCGCACGGCGGGGCCGTCAGCTCGCCGGGGACGGACCTGCCTGGCCCGGCACCTGGATCAGCGCGGGACGCGGCGCGACCGGCTGGACGACGTCCGGCGGGCGGGCGACCGCGGCCTGCTCCTGGAGCAGGGCGAGTTGGACCGGGTCGGTCTGCGCCGGCGGACGGCGGGTCGTGCGACGCCTGCGGGCGCGCTTGGCGGCGTACATCGCGGCGTCCGCGCGACGCACGACGGTGTCGGCGGTCTCCCCCGGGCGGCTGAGCACCGCTCCGCAGCTCGCGACGACGACGACCTCCGCGCCGTCCACCGGGATCGGCACCCGCAGCGCCGCCTCGACGCGCCGCATGATCTCGGCGAGCGCGGCGGCGTCGACGACGTCCCCGGCGACGACGAGGAACTCGTCGCCCCCGAGCCGGCCCGCCGTGTCCCCGGCGCGGAGCACCCGGGTCAGCCGTTCGGCGACGGCGACGAGGAGCTCGTCGCCGGCCGCGTGGCCGAACCGGTCGTTGACACCCTTGAAGCCGTCGAGGTCCAGGTAGATCACGCCGACCGGCAGACCGGAGCGGGCACCGCGGGCGAGGGCGTCCTCGAGCCGCTCCGCGAGCAAGGTGCGGTTCGCCAGCCCGGTGAGCCCGTCGTGCAGCGCGAGCCGGACGAGCCGCTGCTCCTCGAGCCGGCGCCGGGTCGTGTCGTCGATGTGGGCGAGGAGGTACGGCTGGTCGCCGAGGACGACGCGGACGGCGGTCGCCTCGAGCCAGCGCGGGGCGGCGTCCGGCGGGGCGACCGAGACCTCCGCCCAGGCGACGTCCCGGGTGCCCGCCCGGACCCGGCCGAGGTCGTCGAGCCAGCCGGTCGCCTCGTCGCTGCCCGGCGCGGCGTACCGGACGAGGTCCTCCAGGCTGCCGTCGTCCGGGTCGATCCCGGTGCCGACGAGCAGGTCGCGGAAGCTCGGGTTCACGTCGACGAAGCGGCCGTTCGGGTCGCACAGCGCGACCCCGACCGGCGCGTGCTCGAAGAGAGCCCGGAAGCGCTCGTCCCCGCCGTGCGGCGGCGCGCTCTCGGCACTGACGAGATCGACGACGAGATCCGGTTCAGCCTTCTTCGTCATGGCGCCTCCTCATCCCCCCGGGATGGCTCACAGTGATCGGCTGACTGCGATGAGTAAACGTCGCCAGGCTAACCACTGAAGCCCGGATCGCCCGGGATTGACTCGTGCTCCGTTCGGGTGACGGTCGAACCGTCGTCCGGTCGACGGCCCGAGGGCCTACGGGGCGTCGACGACGCCGGGCAGTTCGACGTCGCCGGGGACGTCGTCGCCCCCGCCGAGCCCGAGCGCCACCGACAGCACGAGCGCGGCCACGACGAGCACCCCGACCCCCAGGACGGCGAAGAAGCCGCCGGCCGCCCCGACGACGATCTCGTTGCCGCCCGACGGCAGCAGCACCGTGGTCGGCGCCTCCGGGTCGTAGAGGACGTCGACCTCGCTGCCCGGGGCCTGCCCGCGGAAGGCGTTCGCGAGCGGGACCTCGACCTCGTGCGTCACCTCGCGACGGTCCTCGAAGCGCACGGTCGTGCGGACGACGGACCGCCGGTCGCCGTCCATGTCCCGCTCGACCGCCGTGCGCGAGCCGACGACGACCGCACGGACCGGCAGGGCGCGGGCCCGGACGACGCGCGCCTGACGCATCCGGCGGACCAGGGTCGAGCCGACGAGGAGCATGCCGACGCCGATCACCGCGGCGAACCCGCCGAAGACGACGCCGGGCGTACCGCCGAACAGGTCCTCGCCGAAGAAGTCGCGCACGTGGGCACGCTATCGCCGGCCCCGGGAGCGCCGCACCGCCCCGACCCCGATCGGGCCGACGACGGCGCACAGCGGACCGTCGTCCGCTCGTCGTAGCGGCGTGCGCGGTTCTCACCCAGCCGTCCAACCGTTCTCCGGCCGGACGGTCGCCGGTCGGTTGGTGCTCGTGAAGGGCAGGGCCGTCCTGCGCTGAGCAGGGGTCGCGCGTCGTGGTGCACGGCCGCTCGGGTCAGTCCCCCGACCCGAGCCCGACCCCGATCGTGCCGAGGACGACGAGGACGGCACCTGCGAGGACGACGAGCGCACCGACAACGAAGGAGATCACCGTCTCGGCCCGTGAACGGGTCCCGGCGCCCCGCCGCCCGGCGGCCCGGACGAGGACCGCGGCGCCGAGCAGCACGGCGACGACCCCGAGCCCGAGGATGTAGATCATGGTCGCACTGTACGCAGCCGGACACAACGGAACCGGCGGCCGGCCCGGGCCGCATGCCTAGGATCGTTCAGCCGGAGCGTGCGGTCCGGGGTTCGTCGATGGGGGACGCCGTGGCGGAGCAAAGGACCAGCCGACCGCGCCGGCGGTGGCAGCTCCCGGCGGCGGCCGCCGCGGTGGTGCTCATCGCCGCCGGCGCGTCGGCGCTGCTGCCGGGGCGGGGGTCGCCGGAGACGGCGGCGGGCCCTTCGGCGGCCCGGACGCGGCCACTGCCGGCCCTGGTGCTCACAGCGATCGGGACGTCCAAGGCGGCCGCGAGGGGCGGCCTGCTCGCCGTGCGCACCGAGGAACGGGACGAGGCGACGGACGACGTGTCGCGCTACGACGCTGCGGACGGGCGGCTGCGCACGGAGTCCTCGACCGGGTGGCGGGTGGTGACGACCCCGACCGCGGCGTACACGTTCGACCCGGACGCCGGCCCGGCGCGGACTCTGCTGGGACGCGGCCCGGATGTCTGGACCGTCTCCCCGGCGACATCGGTCCGGTGGCAGGCACCGGGCGACGGGATCGACGACCTGTATCTGCACGACGTCCTCCCGGAGCGACCGGACCAGACGGAGCCCACGTCCACGGCCACCGAGCGGCAGCCGGACGGCGGAGTTCTCTACACGATCACCTGGGCGAGCATCGGGACGCGGGCGACGTGGACGGTCGACCCCGCCGGGCGCATCACCCGTTGGGAGTCCGTCTCCGAGGGCACCGGCCGGTCCGAGATCCGGTTCACCTACGCGCCGCAGCGGGTGGACGTTCCGACGGACACCGTCCCCGAGCCGCTCTTCGAGGCCGCCGTCGAGGCGTCCCACCTGCCGGGCGAGCTAGCCCGGCAGGCGGAGGAGGACGTCTGCCGGCGCCCTTACGACCAGGACGAGGAGACCCGGCAACCGATGAGTCTGGCCGCGCTCCGCAGCCGTGCGGCCGATTGGAAGGACCGATGGGACGAGGAGCACATCCTGCCGGCGCGGGTCCGCGAGATCCCGGACGGCGTCGAGCTCGGGGTGCGCAACACGTTCACCGGCGAGGTCGTCACGGAGCAGGTCGTGCTCGACGGGGGTCGTCCGAAGCTGCGCTGGAAGCCGCCGTCACCGGATGGCAGCGGGCCGCAGGACCAGGCGCACCGGCTGCCCCGGGCGTAGTTGTGCGGCGGTGTCCGCGGACGCGTCGGTGAGCACCGCGGCGACCGGGTACCCGCCCGTCACGGGGTGGTCGGCGAGGAAGATCACCGGCAGCCCGGACGGCGGGACCTGCACGGCACCGCGCACCATGCCCTCGCTCGGGACCGAACCTGCACCCGCCTGTGCAGCGGGGCCCGGCCCCTGCTGCACGTCGTCGTGCGGCAGCGTGAGCCGCACCCCGACCCGGTCGCTCGCCGGGTCGACCGACCACCGGACCGCCCACAAGCGGTCAAGGAGGGCCGCCGGCAGCAGGTCGTCCCGCGGCCCGAGGACGGCGTCGAGCACGACCTCACCGCTCGGGGGGTCCGTGACGGGTGCGAGGTCGACGATCGGCGGCCCGGGCGGCGGCGGACCCACCGGGAGCCGGTCGCCGTCCCGCAGGCCCTCGGGTCCGAGCCCCGCGAGGGTGTCCCGGGACCGCGACCCGAGCACCGGCGGGACGGCGACCCCGCCGCGGACCGCGAGGTAGCAGCGCAGCCCGGCGGTCGCCGTCCCGAGGGTGAGGACCTGCCCGGCCCGGACGTGGACGACGGCGTTCCGGCCGACCGGGCGGCCGTCGACGTCGACCGGGCAGCCGGCCCCGGTCACCGCGACCTCGACGTCGGCCGAGGCCCGGACGGCGAACCCGCCGAGCGTGACCTCGAGCCCGGCCGCACCCTCGGGGTTGCCGACGAGCCGGTTGGCGAGCCGCAGCGCGCGGCGGTCGGCGGCGCCGGACCGGGTGACGCCGAGGTGCGCGAGCCCGGGCCGGCCGAGGTCCTGCACCGTCGTCGAGGGCCCGGCGCGGACGACGTCGAGCATCGGCCGGCCGGCCGCGCTCACGGGCCGACCGCCCGGAAGCGCACCCGCAGGCCCGGCTGCAGCAGCGCGGGCGGGTCGCGGTCGACGTCCCAGAGGACGGCGTCGGTGGAGCCGATGATCCGCCAGCCGCCGGGCGACGGCCGGGGGTAGATGCCGCAGTAGCGGCCGGCGAGCGCGACGGCGCCGGCCGGGACCCGGACCCGCGGGGTGTCCAGGCGCGGGACGGCGAGCCGGGGGTCGCCGCCGACGAGGTACCCGAAGCCGGGGGCGAACCCGGTGAACGCGACCCGCCACGGGCCCGCCGTGTGCGCGGCGACGACCTCGGCCGCGGTCAGGCCCGCGTGCCCGGCGACGGCGTCGAGGTCCTCGCCGTCGTAGCGGACGTCGACGGTCACCTCGGCGACGTGCGCGTCGTCGACCGGCTCGGACGGTGTGCCGCGCACCCACGCGGCCACCCGGGCGACGTCGGTGCGGGCGGGGTCGAGGACGACGAGCAGCGAGCGCTCGGCCGGGACGAGGTCGAGGACGCCGTCCGGTGCGCCGCCCGCCGTCCACGAGCGGTGCAGCCCGGCGTGCAGCGGCAGGACGTCGTCCGGGTCGGCGTCGACGAGCACGCCGACGTCGCCGCACGCGTGGAGCCGCCGGTCGGTCACGGGGCCATCGTGCCGGGCCGGGGCCGTCCCCAGGTGCCGGTCAGTCGCGGACCCGGCCGTGCAGGCAGACGTCGTGGTGCACGACCGGGGCGTCCGGGTTCTCCTGCAGCGGGAGGAACCGGCCCCGCCGGCCCTCGATCCCGAAGCCGGCCCGCAGCGCCGTCCGGCAGGACGCCACGTGCTCGACGGCGTGGTCGAGCTGGACGCGCAGGACGTCGCCGCCGTCCGGGTCGAGCAGCCACTCGGTGTGCAGCCGCAGCGCCGTGCTGCCGACCCCGCGGCCGCGGGCGGCGGGCAGGACGGCGTAGCCGATGTCGCGGACCGAGAACGGCGGCGGCGGGCCGGGCCGGACGTCGATGTCCCCGAGCACCCGGGCCGGGTCGGCGTCGTCGACGACGGCGAGGCTGAGCGGCTCCGACCCGGGCTCGACGGCGAGCGCCTTCTCGATCCGCGCGCGCTGGGCGTCCAGGTCGCGCGGGCCCATCGGCGGCGACCAGCGCAGGGACTCCGCGTCGTGGATCGCGAACCGCTGCTCGGCGTCCTCGGCGCGCCAGCGGCGCAGCCGGACGCCGTCACGTGCGATGCCGTCCTCCGGCCAGGTGCCCATCGCGCCAGTATCCCGCCGGACCGGTCAGGGCGTGGCGAACGACCGGACGTCGACCCCGGCCGCCGCGAGCGCCGTCCGGACCGCGCGGGCCAGCCCGACGGCGTCCGGGGAGTCGCCGTGCACGCACAGCGAGCCGGGGTCGACGGCGACGACCGACCCGTCGACGGCGACGACCTCGTGGTCGACGGCCATCCGGACGGCGCGCGCGGCGACCTCGGCGGGGTCGGTGACGAGGGCTCCCGGCTCCGCGCGCGGCACGAGGGTGCCGGCGGGCGTGTAGCCGCGGTCGGCGAAGGCCTCGGCGACGACCCGGAGGCCGGCGTCCGCGGCGTGCCGCAGCAGCGCCGAGCCGGGCAGCCCGAGGACGGCGAGCGGCCCGCCCCAGGCCCGGGCGAGCGGGCCGGCGGACAGCTCCGCGACGGCCTCGACGACCGCGGCGGCCTGCGCCTCGTGGTGCACGACCGCGTTGTAGAGCGCACCGTGCGGCTTGACGTAGGCCAGCGGCACGCCGGCCGCCGCCGCGAGCGCCGCGAGCCCGCCGACCTGGTACGCGACGTCGTCGCGCAGGTCGGCGGGTGCGACGTCCACGAACCGGCGGCCGAACCCGGCGAGGTCGCGGTAGGAGACCTGGGCGCCGAGCGCCACGCCGTGCCGGGCGGCCGTCGCGCACGTGCGGCGCAGCGTCGCCGGGTCACCCGCGTGGAACCCGCAGGCCACGTTCGCGCTGGTCACGACCTCGAGCAGGGCGTCGTCGTCGCCGAGGGTCCAGCGGCCGAAGGACTCCCCGACGTCGGCGTTGAGATCGATGCGCACCCCGACAGTGTGCCGCTGCCGTTACCGTCGCAGGGTGCTCGCGCATGCCTTCGGGGAGAGGTACGACAGCCCGGTCCCGCTCAGCCTGTTCGTCCTCGGCGGCGCACTCGTCGTCCTGCTGTCGTTCGCGCTCGTGTACCGGCGCGAGGTGGCCCCGGACGACACGGTGCGCGCCGACGTCGTCGTGCCGCCGTCCGGGGGCCGGGTGCTGCCTGCGCTGTCGGTCGTCGTGCTCGCGCTGCTCGTGCTCGGCGGGCTGCTCGGCAGCCAGGAGGTCTCGGAGAACCTGCTGCCGGTCTTCTTCTGGCTCGTCGTCTGGGTCGCGCTGCCGCTCGCCGTCGGTGCCGTCGGGGACTTCACCGGCCCGGTCAACCCGTTCGCGGCGATCGCCCGCGCCGCCGGCAGCGCGCGGGTGCGCAAGGCGGTGCTCAACCGGACGGCGCCCCTGCCGTGGCCGCCCGCGCTCGGCTGGTGGCTCGCGGCCGGCGTCTACTTCGTCGTCGTCGTCGGCGAGCTCGTGCTCAACGCGACGGCGACGCTCCCCCGGGTCACGGCGACCGGGCTCGTCGTCTACGCGCTCGTCTGCGCCGTCGGCGGGATCGTCTTCGGTGCCGACGCGTGGAACGGCCGCGGCGAGATGTTCACCGTGCTCTTCGCGACGTGGGGGCGCCTCGGCTGGTGGCGGTTCCGGGCGGGCGGCCGGCGCGGGTTCGCGGGCGGGCTCGACGTGCCGTTCGAGGCGTCCGCGAGCCGGGTCGTCGCGGTCCTGCTCCTGCTCGTGTCGGTCTCGTTCGACGGCCTGCTCTCGACGCCGCAGTGGGGCACGTTCACGGCTGCGTTCCCCGCCGGGGTCGCGCCGGGCAGCGCGGGCTACGAGGTGTTCGCGACCGGCACGTTCGCGGTGCTCACCGCCGTCACTCTCGGCGTCTTCGGCGCGTTCGCGGTCGCCGCGGGCCGGGCCGGGGCGCACGGGTCGACCTCCGGGGGCACGACGACGCTGCCCGCGTTCACCGGGCTGCTGCCCTCGCTGCTGCCGATCGCCTACGGCTACCTGCTCGCGCACTACCTGCAGTACGTCGTCGTCAACGGCCAGCTGCTTCTCCCGCTGCTCGGCAACCCGGTCGGCTCGGACACTTGGCCGCTGTCGCTGCCGTACCCCTTCAACGACGACTACGTCGTCTCGACGGCGCTGCTGCCCACGGCGGTCGTCTGGTACGTGCAGATCGTCGTCATCGTCGTCGCGCACGTCGTCGCGGTCGTCCTCGCGCACCGGCACCTCGGGCGCGCGGCCTCCACGGTCGCGCTCGCCCGGCGCTCGGAGTGGCCGTGGCTCGCGGCGATGGTCGGCTACACGATGCTCAGCCTGTGGCTGCTCGCGCAGCCGCTCGTCGAGCACTCCGGCGGGTCGGCGTGACGCTCGTCCTGGACGCCGTCCACGCCCCGCGAGCGCGCGCCGTCGCTCTCGTCGCCGGGCTGGCCGGTGCGCTCGCCGTCCGGCTCGGGGTCGCCGGCGACGCCGGGGTGCGCAGCGTGTGGGCGGGCGCGGTGTTCGCGGTGCTCCTGCTCGCGGTCGTCGTCCTCGCCGACCGCGCCGAGGCGCTGCGGCCCGGGCCGTGGCGCCGGCAGGTCGCCCTCGGCGGGCTCGGCGCGCTCGCGCTGTGCGTCGTCCCGCTCGTCGTGCACCTCACGACGGACGGCGGTGCGCTGCCCGCGCGCGACTTCCCGCTGTGGGCGCTCGTCGTCTCCGCGGTGGCCGTCACCGAGGAGATGCTGCTGCGCGGCGTGCTCTGGACGGCGCTCGACCGATGGGCGGGCGAGTGGGTCGCGCTCGGCGTGACGACGGTCGCGTTCGGGCTGCTCCACGTGCCCCTCTACGGTTGGTCCGTTCTCGTGCTCGACCTCGTGGTCGGGCTGCTGCTCGGAGGGGTGCGCATGGTGTCCGGTGGCTGGGGCGGTCCCGCGGTGGCGCACACGCTCGCCGACCTCGCCGGGTGGTGGCTGCGGTGACGGCCGCGACCGTGCCGTCGTCCGCACCGTCGTCCCGTCCGTCGCCCGAAGGCCGGGTCCGCGGCCGCCGTCGCGGCTGGGTCGTGCTCGTCGCGGCCCTGCTCGCGCTCGGCGCGACGGTCGCCGTCCGGCCGCCGCACGCGCCGCCGCTCTACGACGGCATCGGCTTCCCCGACGAGCCCTACCGCTGGGTCACCCCGCCGCCCGGTGAGTCGAAGGCCGCGGCCGCGGCGACCCCGGCCCGGGCGACGATCCAGGTCACGCCCGGCAGCAGCGGCGCGGTGAGCCAGGCGTCGCGCGGGTTCAGCAGCGAACAGGGCCCGCAGGTGGCCTTCTCCGTCGCCGAGGGGGCGTTCGCCGCGCCGGCGAAGACGACGTCGATCGACCTCGTAGCGACCCCGAAGGCAGCACCGAAGCCGTACGGGGACGGCGGCACGATCGTCAGCAACCTCTACGAGCTCTCGGCCCTCGCGGACGGCAAGGACGGCGCCGAGGTCCCGCTCGCCGCGGGTGCGGCCTTCATCGTCAACCTGCGCGCGGTGCGCCAGACGAACCAGACCGTCGTCCTCTGCACCTGGGACGGCGCGGCCTGGAACCAGGTTGTCACCCGCCAGGTCGGCACCGAGGTCTACGCCGCCCAGCTCTCCACGCTCGACCCGATCGCGCTCGTGCGCCTCGACCAGGGCGTCCAGGCGACCGTGGCGGCGCCCGAGCCGACCGCCGACGCCGCGGCCCCCGCGGGTGACCCGGCGACCGACCCGGCGTCCGGCACGAGCAACCGGACCCTCCTGATCACCGTCGGCGGGATCGTCGTCCTGCTCGCCGGGGCCCTCCTCGTGCTGCGGCGGCGCACCGGCGACGAGTGAGCCCGTGCCCCACGGCCGGGCTCACGGCCGGGGTCGGACGCAGCCGACCCAGCTCGGCGGCCACCACCAGACGTACACGCAGGTCGCCGACGGGTCCTGGACCGTGACGACGACGCCGGCCGTCCGGCTCGCGCCCCGGCCGTCGGTGACCGTGTAGGTGAACACGTCGGTCCCGGTGAACCCCGGACGTGGTGCGTAGGCGCAGGCGCCGGACGGCGTGCAGCCGACGGTGCCGTTCCGGGCCCGCCCCGCGGACGTCACGGTGAGCGGGTCGCCGTCCGCGTCGGTGTCGTTGGCGAGGACGTCCGCCGTGACCGCGGTGCCCTTCGTCGTCGTCCAGGCGTCCGCCCGTGCGCGCGGTGCGTGGTTGGGGGTCGTGGGGGTGGT
>NZ_MWLN01000222.1 GCF_002198655.1 Kineosporia sp. A_224 | reverse complement strand
GGTGAGGGGGCGGTCGAGGATGGCGTCGGGGGTCGTGGCGAGCTCGGTCTCGAGCTCGCGGGCGCCCTCGGCGTGCCACATCGCCCAGACGATCCAGGCGCCGAGCGCGAGGAGCAGGGTGCCGACGGACAGCACGTCCCACGGCGCGGCGAGCTGGGTCAGCCGGTAGACCAGCCAGCCGACCGCCGCGGTCGAGGGCAGGGTGACGACCCAGGCGACCGCCATCCCGCCGAGCACCCGCAGGTCGACCCGGCGGCGGCTGCCGAGCCCGGCGCCGGCGATCGAGGAGCCTGCCGCGTGCGTCGTCGAGATCGGGATGCCGAGCTGGGTGGCGCCGAAGATCGCCGTCGTCGCACCGATGTTCGCGGCGGCGCCCGTGCTCGCGGAGAGCGTCGTGATCCGCAGCCCCATCGTCTCGATGATCCGCCAGCCGCCCCACACCGTGCCGAGGGCGATGGCGCCGTACGCGGCGAGCGCGACCCACGTCGGCACCGGGACGGTGCCGTCGGCGCCGACCGTGAGGTAGCCGCTGCCGGCGAGCAGGGCGGCGATGACCCCCATCGTCTTCTGGGCGTCGTTCGCGCCGTGGCCGAAGGAGACCGCCGCGGCCGAGACGAGCTGGAGACCCTTGAAGGGGCCCGCGTCGTCGGCCCAGCCGGTGAGCCGCTGCAGGCCCGCGACGAGCACCGTCGCGAGCGCCGCGACGGCGAGGGCGACGGCCGGCGAGGCGACGATCGCGGCCGCGGTGCGCCCGACCGTCGTCCAGTTCACCGCACCCGTGCCGCCGGCCGCGATCCCGGCGCCGACGAGGCCGCCGATGACGGCGTGGCTCGAGGACGACGGCAGCCCGACGAACCACGTCGCGTAGTTCCAGCCGATGGCCGCGACGAGGGCGGCGAAGACGACGGCGACCCCCTCGGTGCCCGGGTGGACGACCTTGGCGACGGTGTCGGCGACGGCGGTGCCCACGAAGAAGAACGCCGCGAAGTTCGCCGCCGCGGAGAACCCGACGGCCCACGACGCCGGCATGACCTTCGTCGCGACGACGGTCGCCACCGAGTTCGCCGCGTCGTGGAAGCCGTTCGAGAAGTCGAAGAGCAGCGCGATCGCGATGACACCGACCACGGCGAGCAGGAGCAGGTCCACCCGGATCCTCCGATCGGGCCGCCGGGTCGCGGGCCCGGCGGACCCTGGGACGAACGGCGGTGAGGTGCGCCCCGGCGGCGTCGTACACCGCTGTTATCGCGCACGGACGGGGACGTCCCCCGGGACGGGAGTCGTTGTCGGCCGACTGTTCACGGGCTGTTCACCGGTTTGCGATCCCGGCACGTGAGGGCGCTCACGTGGCCGTGACGACGCTCACCGCAGCACCGGGACCGAGGTCCCCGGCGGGCGGGCCGCCCCCGGCTGCGGCATCCTCGACAGGTCGTCGCACCGTCACCCGGAAGGACCGCCCGTGCCGTCCGCCCCGCTGCACGACACGCTCGCGGCCGTCCCGCCGCGGCCGGGGATCGCCGTCCTCGCCGGGCTCCCCGCGGGCGGCACGGCGAGCCCCGCACCGGGCGGGCCGGGCTGGACGACGTGCGCCGACCTGCACGACGGCGACGCCCTCGACGCCCTCGCCCGCCGGGTCCGCACCGGCGTCCGGGCGCTGGTCCCGGCCGCGGACCGGGACCGGGTGCCGCCGGCCGTCGCGCCGTCGTACCTGTTCGGCTGGTACGTGTGGGCCGTCGCGTGCGCCGCGACCGTGCCCTGGGTCGCGGCCCGCCGGGTGCCCCGGCTGGACCCGGCGTCCGTGGCCCTGCACCTCACGGGCACCGGCTGGCCGGACGCCGTCGCCCTGCTCGCACCCGGCTTCGCCTGCCTCCCCGACGACCCGGCCGCCGGGCACCCGGACGCCCGCCCGGCACCGGACGGGCGCGCCCTGCGGGCGACCCTGCTCACGGAGGTCGGCGCCCACGTCGAGGCCTTCACCGCGGCCTGGGGACGACGCGGCGGGCGCGGGCCGCACAGCCTGCGCGCACTCGCGACCGACGCCCTGGTCGCCGCCGTCCTCACCGCCGCCCCGGGCACCCAGGGCCTCGTCGAGGCCGAGGCACTGCTGCCCGGCGGGCCGGTGCCGCCGCGGCTGCGCGTCTCGTGCTGCCTCGCCTACGCGGTGCCCGGCGCGGCGACGTGCGCCACCTGCCCGCGGCTCGCCCGGGCTTGACGCCGACGAGTTAGGTAAGGCTAACCTCTTCCCTTGAGAGTTAGGTAAGGCTTACCTGCGTGTTCGGGCGACGGTCCGGCGGTAGGCCTCCCGGGGAGAGGAGCGTCGTCGTGCCGGTCGCCTTCGCAGAGCGCCTCGACCGCTTCGGCGACCGCCCGGCCCTCGTCGTCCCGGCCCCCGACGGCGGTGCCGACCCGGCCGCGTCGGTGACCGTGTCCTACACCGACCTCGCGCGCCTCGCCGGGGCCGCCCGGCGTGCCCTCGGCGGGACCCGCCGCCTCGTCCTCCTCGAGCCGGTGCCGACGCTCGACTGCGTCGTCACCTACCTCGGTGCGCTCGCCGGCGGACACGTCGTCCTGCTCTGCCCGGACGGTGCGACCGCGGCCCGGGAGCGGCTCGTCGAGCAGTACGACCCGGACGTCGTCGCCCGCCGCGCCGCGCAGGGCGCGGGCCCGGTCTGGACCGTCGAGGAGCGCCGTCCGGGGACCGCCCACACGCTGCACCCCGACCTCGCCCTGCTGCTCGGGACGTCCGGCTCGGCCGGCTCCCCGAAGCTCGTGCGGCTCGGCGCGGACGGCGTCGCCGCGAACGCCGGGTCCGTCGCGGACTCGCTGGGGATCACCGCCGACGACCGGGCGGTCACGACGCTGCCGCTCGCCTACTGCTACGGCCTGTCCGTGCTGCACAGCCACCTGGCCCGCGGCGCGAGCCTCGTCCTCTCCGAGCGGTCCGTCCTCGACGAGCCGTTCTGGCGGACCGTCGCCGAGCACCGGGTCACGAACCTCGCGGGCGTGCCCTACACGTTCGACCTCCTCGAGCGCGCCGGGTTCGCCGACCGGCACTGCCCGGCGCTGCGACTGGTCACCCAGGCCGGCGGGCGGATGGCGCCGGACCGGGTCCGGGAGGTCGCGGCCCTCGGCCGCCGCCACGGCTGGGACCTCGTCGTCATGTACGGGCAGACCGAGGCGACCGCCCGGATGGCCTGCATGCCCGCGGGTCTGGCGGCCCGGTACCCGCAGGCCGTCGGCCGGGCCGTGCCCGGCGGCACGCTCCGGGTGCTCGCCCGGGGCACGGGCCAGGGCCCGGACGACGCCCCGGAGGCCGCGCCCGGCGAGGTCGGCGAGATCGTCTACGAGGGCCCCAACGTCATGCTCGGCTACGCGCACGGGCCGGCCGACCTCGCGCTCGGCCGGACGACGACCCGGCTGCGGACCGGCGACCTGGGCCGGGTCGGCCCGGACGGGCTGCTCCAGGTCACGGGCAGGACCAGCGGCTTCGTCAAGGTGCTCGGCGTGCGGATCGACCTCGCCCGGGTCGACGAGAACCTCGCCGACCTCGGGCTCACCGCCCTGGCCGACGGCGCCGACGACCGGCTCGACGTCGCCGTCGAGGGCTGCGCGCACCCGGCGATGGTCCGCAGCCTGCTCGCCTCCGAGCTCGCGCTGCCGCCGTCCGCGGTCCGCGTCGTCGGCGTGGACGCGCTGCCGCGCACGCCGAACGGGAAGCCCGACCGGGCGGCGGTCGGGCGCCTCGTCGAGGCCGCCGCCGCCCCGGCCGGGTGCTGCGCGGCGGACGACGCGGCCCGGGCGTGCACGGCCGCCTGCGGATCGCGGGCGCGCACCGCCGCCGCCACCGCCGACGCCGGCGACGGCGACGGCGACGGCGACGTCGTCACCGCCCCGGACCGCACGGCCCGCCTGGTCGCCCTCTACGCCGAGATGCTCGACCGCCCGGACGCCGGCCCGGCGTCGACGTTCACCGGGCTCGGCGGCGACTCGCTGTCGTACGTGGCGCTCTCGGTGCGTCTCGAGGACGAGCTCGGCACCCCGCCGGACGGCTGGGCCACGACGGCCGTCGCGGACCTGGCCCGCAGCGCCGCCCCGCGGCGCAGCGCGTGGGCACGGGTGGAGACCGCCGTCCTGCTGAGGTGCCTCGCGATCGTCGCCGTCGTCGGCACGCACGCGAACCTCTTCACGCTGCGCGGCGGGGCGCACCTGCTCCTCGCCGTCGCCGGCTACAACGCCGCGCGGTTCACCTTCACGGCGACCGGCGCCGGCGAGCACCTCCGCCGGGTCGGCCGGACGCTCTCCCGGGTCGTCGTCCCGACGGTCGTCTGGGTCGGCGGGCTCGCCGTCGTCGGCGTGTACCCGTGGACGACCGCGCTGCTCGTCAACGGCCCGCTCGGGCCGGACGACTGGGGCCGTGCCTGGCACTACTGGTTCGTCGAGGCCCTGGTGTGGATCCTCGTCGCGACGGCCGCGCTGCTCGCCGTCCCGGCGGTCCGCAGGGCGCGCGCGGGGCACCCGTTCGCCGTCGCGGTCGGCCTCGTCGGCGTCGGCCTGCTGCCGCGGTTCGACGTCGTCCGCGTGGACACCGGCCCCGAGCGCGGCACGCCGCAGTACGTGTTCTGGCTCTTCGCGCTCGGCTGGGCGACCGCCGAGGCCCGGACGGTGCGGCAGCGGCTCATCGTCTCCGGCGCCGCGGCCGTCGCCGTCCCGGGCTTCTTCGACAACCCCGCCCGTGACGCCGTCGTCCTCGTCGGAGTCCTCGCCCTGCTCTGGGTCCCGGCGGTGCGACTGCCGAGGGTGGTCACCCCGCTCGTCGGGATCCTCGCGAGCAGCTCTCTCTACATCTACCTCACCCAGTGGCAGGTCTTCCCGGCGCTGCGCGACGTCCCCGCCCTCGCCCTGGCCGCGTCCCTGCTCGTGGGGGTCGCCGCCTGGACGCTCGCCGAACGGCTGCGGCGGGTGCTGCCCTCGCCGCGGCCGGTGGATCCGCACCCCCTGACCGTTCCCGCCCGTACCCCCGACCCCGCAAGGAGAACCTCGTGAAGCGCCGGACCCTCGCCCTCGCCGCGACCGCCCTGGCGGCCGCCCTGGTCACCACCGCGTGCGGCGGTGACGCCGACGCCGAAGCGGCGCTCGACCCCGACAAGCTCACGGTCTACAGCTCGCAGCACGAGAACCTCACGAAGGCCTGGGCCGACGCGTTCACCGCGGAGACCGGCGTCGAGGTGCAGATCCGCTCCGGCAAGGACGCGTCGATGGGCAGCCAGATCGTCGCCGAGGGCGACCGCTCCCCCGCCGACGTCTTCCTCACGGAGAACAGCCCGGCGATGACGATCGTCCAGGACGCCGGCCTGTTCGCCCCGCTCGACGCCGCGACCCTCGCCCAGGTGCCGCAGTCGCTGCGGCCCTCGAACGGGCAGTGGACCGGCGCCGCGGCCCGCGCGACCGTCCTCGTCTACAACCCCTCGAAGCTGCCGGAGAGCCAGCTGCCGAAGAGCCTCATGGACCTCGCCGACCCCGCCTGGCAGGGCCGCTGGGGCGCCGCCGCGACCGGTGCCGACTTCCAGGCGATCGTCAGCGCCGTCCTCGCGACCCAGGGCGAGGCGAAGACGTCGCAGTGGCTCGCCGGCCTGAAGACGAACGCGAAGGTCTACGCGAACAACATCGCGACGATGAAGGCGGTCAACGCGGGCGAGGTCCCGGCCGGCGTGATCTACCACTACTACTGGTACCGCGACCAGGCGAAGACCAAGGAGGGCAGCGCGAGCACGAAGCTGCACTACTTCGGCGACCAGGACCCCGGCGCGTTCGTCAGCGTCTCCGGCGCGGGCGTGCTCAAGGCCTCGAAGCACGCGGCCGACGCGCAGCGGTTCGTCGCGTTCGTCACCGGCCCGAAGGGCCAGGACGTCCTCGCGAAGAGCGACGCCATGGAGTACCCGGTCGGCACCGGCGTCGCCGCGGACCCGGCGCTCCCGCCGCTCGCCGACCTCGACCCGCCGGCGATCGACCCGGCGACGCTCAACGGGCCCAAGGTCGTCGAGCTCATGACCGGCGCAGACGTGCTGTGACAGCTCCCGCCACGTCGACCGACCGTCCGGCGGCGGGGCACGCCCCTGCCTCGCCGCCGGACCACGACGGCCGCCGGTCGCGCGCTCGGGGCGTGGCCGGCGGCCGGCCGTCGTGGGTCGCCGTCGCCGCGACCGCCGTCGCGGCGGTCACCCTGCTGCCCGTCCTCGTCGTGGTCGGGGCGGCGCTCACCGCCGACCCCGGCGCGACGGCCCGGTTCCTGCTGCGGCCGCGGGTCGCCGAGCTCCTCGGCAACACCGTCGCCCTCGTCGTCCTCTCCGGGGCGGCGTGCCTCGTGCTCGGCACCGGGGCCGGCTGGCTCGTCGAGCGGACGGCGCTGCCGCTGCGGGGCCTGTGGCGGGTGCTCCTCGTCGCCCCGCTCGCCGTGCCCGCGTTCGTCAACAGCTACGCCTGGGTGTCCCTGCGGCCCGGCACCGACGGCCTCGCGGGCGCCGTCCTCGTGACGACGCTGTCGTACTTCCCGTTCGTGTTCCTGCCGGTCGCCGCGGCGCTGCGCGGGCTCGACCCGGCGCTCGAGGAGTCCGCGCGCAGCCTCGGGCTGCGCCGCGGCGCGGTCTTCGTCCGTGTCGTCCTGCCGCAGCTGCGGACCGCGACGCTCGGCGGGCTGCTCCTCGTGACGCTGCACCTGCTCGCCGAGTTCGGGGCCCTCGAGCTCATCCGCTTCCCGACGTTCACCGTCGCGATCCTCGAGCAGTACGACACCTCGTTCACCGGGGCATCGGCGGAGGTGCTCGCCGTCGTCCTCGTCACGCTGTGCCTGGGCCTGCTGGCGCTCGAGCAGGCGGCCCGCGGCCGGGCCCGGTACGCGCGCCTCGGGGCGGGCACCCGGCGCCGGGCCGAGGCCGTGCCGCTCGGGCGGTGGACGGCGCCCGCGCTCGCCGCCGTCGCGGGGCTCGTCGGCCTCGCGCTCGCCGTCCCGCTGGGCAGCCTCGTGCGCTGGCTCGGCGCGGACGACGACGCCTTCTCCGAGACCGCGTCGGACGCCGCCGCGCTCGTCCCGGCCGCGCTCACCACCGTCGGGCTCGCCGTGACCGCGGCGGCGGTGACCGTGCTCGCCGCCTTCCCCGTCGCCTGGCTCGTCACCCGGCGCCGCGGCCGGGCGGCCGCCCTCGTCGAGCGCGCCACGTACGTCGCGAGCTCCCTGCCGGGCGTCGTCGTCGCCCTGGCGCTCGTGACGCTCACCGTCCGCAACGTCCCGGCGCTCTACCAGTCGAGCGCGCTGCTCGTCACCGCGTACGTCGTCCTGTTCCTCCCCCGCGCCGTCGTCTCGCTGCGCGCCGCGCTCGCCCAGGCCCCGCCCGAGCTCGCCGAGGCCGCCCGGGCGCTCGGCGTCGGCCCCTGGGGCGCGCTGCTGCGGGTCGTCGTGCCGCTGGCCCTGCCCGGGGCGCTCGCCGGGTTCGCGCTCGTCCTCGTCGCGACGTCGACCGAGCTCACCGCGACGCTGCTCCTCGCCCCGACCGGCACCCGGACGCTCGCGACCGGGTTCTGGTCGGCGAGCGCCTCGCTCGACTACGCCGCGGCGGCGCCGTACGCCGCGCTCATGGTGGCGCTGTCCGCGCCGCTCATCTGGCTGCTCCTGCGCCGCCCCGACGAGGAGGTCCGCCGATGACCGCCGCACCGACCGCCGCCCTGACCGTGCACGGCCTCGTCGCGGGGTTCGGCGGCGACCCGGTGCTGCGCGGCGTGGACCTCGAGGTCGACGCCGGGACGACCACGGCCGTCCTCGGGCCGTCCGGCTGCGGCAAGACGACGCTGCTGCGCGCCGTCGCCGGGTTCGTCCGGCCGGACGCCGGGAGCGTGACGATCCACGGCGAACGGGTCGCCGCCGCCGGCGCGGCGGACCGGCCGGACCGGGCGCCGGTCTGGGTGCCGCCGGAGCGGCGGCCGGTTGGCTACGTGGCGCAGGAGGGCGCGCTCTTCCCGCACCTGTCCGTCGCGGACAACGTGTCCTTCGGGCTCGGCCGGGCGCAGCGCCGGGACCGGACGGCGACCCGCGCCCGGGTGGAGGCGCTCCTGGAGCTCGTCAGCCTGGACCGCGACGTCGCCGGCGTCCGGCCGTCCGAGCTGTCCGGCGGCCAGCAGCAGCGGGTCGCGCTCGCCCGTGCCCTGGCCCGGAGGCCGCGCCTGGTGCTCCTCGACGAGCCGTTCTCCGCGCTCGACGCGGGGCTGCGCTCCTCGACCCGGGCCGCGGTCAAGGAGGCGCTCGCCGCGACCGGCGTGACCGTCGTCCTCGTGACGCACGACCAGGGCGAGGCGCTGTCGTTCGCCGACCGGGTCGCGCTCGTCCGCGAGGGGCGCGTCGTCCAGGTCGACGCCCCCGCCGCGGCCTACGCGCACCCGGTGGACCGGCCCGCGGCCGAGTTCCTCGGCGACGCGGTCGTCCTGCCCGGCACGGTCACCGGCGGCGTCGCCCGCTGCGTGCTCGGGGCGGTCCCGGCGGCGGCGCCGGCGCCGGAGGGGGCGGTCGAGGTCGTCCTGCGGCCCGAGCAGCTCACGCTGTCGTCGGTGGGCCGGCGGGGCCGGCCGCCGACCGTCGACGCCGCCCGGCTCGGTGTCGTCGAACGGCTCGAGTACTTCGGGCACGACGCGCTCGTCGACGTCCGGCTCGTCACCGGGGAGCGCGTCCGGGCCCGGGTGGCCGGGGCGGACCTGCCCTCCGACGGGGACGTCGTCCAGGTCGAGGTGCACGGGCCCGCCCGGACCTACCCGCGTGCGGAGCCCCTGCCGATATCGTGAGCGGCGTGCGGGTCGGTTACGTTCTCAAGCGGTTCCCGCGGCTGTCCCAGACCTTCGTGCTCCACGAGCTCCTCGAGCTCGAACGGCGCGGCGTCGACGTCGTCGTCCTCGCCGGCCGGGACGGCGGCGAGGAGCTGACCCACCCGGCCGTGGCGCGGCTGCGCGCCCCCGTCACCTACGTGGGCGCGGACGCCGGCCCGGCCGCCGACGCCGTCGCCGCGGCGGTCGCCGAGCACGGGCTCACCCACCTCCACGCGCACTTCGCCGGCTGGGCGGCCCGGGTCGCGGACGCCGCCGGCACGGCGGCCGGGGTGCCGTTCAGCCTCACCGCGCACGCCACCGACATCTACCGCGCGGACGTCGACACCACCGCCCTCGCGGGCCTGCTCAGCCGCGCCGCCGCGGTCGTCACCGTGACCGACGGCAACGTCGGCGTGCTCGCCGCGATGGCCCCCGGGGCACGGGTCGTGCGCGTCTACAACGGGGTCGACGTCACCGGGATCGCGCCGGGGCCGCGCGCCGCGGACCGCACCCGGACGGCGCTCGCCGTCGGCCGGTTCGTGCCGAAGAAAGGCTTCGACGACCTCGTCCGGGCGCTCGCGGTGCTGCGGGCGCAGGGCGCGGACGTCGCCGTGACGTTCGTCGGCGACGGTCCCGAGCGCGGGCCGCTCACGACGCTCGCGTCGGACCTCGGCGTCGCGGACCTGGTGTCGATGCCCGGCTCCGCGGACGGCGAGGCGGTCGCCGCGGCGATGCGCTCGGCCGCGGTGCTCGCCGTCCCCTGCGTCGTCACCGCGGACGGCGACCGGGACGCGCTCCCGACCGTCGTCATCGAGGCGATGGCGCACGGACTGCCGGTGCTCGCGACCGACGTCAACGGGCTGCCGGAGATGGTCGAGGACGCCGTGAGCGGGGTCGTCGTCCCGCAGCGCTCGCCCGAGGTGCTCGCCGCCGCGCTCGCCCGGCTGCTCGACGACCCGGCCGGCCGGGACGCCCTCGCGACGGCCGCCCGCAGCCGCGCGGAGGCGCTGTTCGACCTGCGCCGCAACGTCGGTGCGCTCGCCGACCTCTACGCCGGTGCCGGGGCCGCCCGGTGACCGGCCCGTACGGCACCGCGCTGCTCACGGACACCTCCGTCGTCCTCCCCGACCCGCCGGTCGCGACGGCCGCGATGCTCGCCGACGCGCAGCGCGTCCTCGCCGGGCGCTGGCTGCTCGTCGGCGAGGAGTACGACCTCGGCCCCGACCCGCACTGGGAGCGGAACCCCAGCAGCGACAAGGAATGGCAGATCGCCCAGCACAAGCACTACTTCGGGCGCAACCTGCTCCACGGGCTGCTCGCGACCGGCGACCCGGCGTACCTCGACGCCTGGGCCCGGCTGCTGCGCACCTGGCTCACCCGGATGGGCACCGGGTTCATCGTCGTCAGCGACGCGCAGGTCGAGGCGCTCCGGCTGCGCTCGTGGGTCGAGTCGCTGCTCCTGCTGCGGGAGGCGCACGGCCGCGGGCTGCTCGACGGCGGGCCTGCCGCGGACGCCGTCGACGACGACCTGCTCCGCGCCTGGGTGCAGCGGATGGGCGACGAGGCGCACTACGTCTCGACGCACCTCAAGCCGGTGCGCAACCACCGGACGTTCCAGCTGCACAGCGTCTTCCTCACCGGGGTCTGCGTGCCTCAGGCCCCGGGCGCGAAAGCCCTTGTCGCCGAGGCGGTCCGGCTGCTCGAGGACAACCTCCTGCGCGAGATCCTGCCCGACGGCGTCCACGTCGAGATGGCGACGCACTACCACCAGCTCGTCGCCGAGACCGCGCTCGACGTCGCGACCCTCGCGGCCCGCAACGGGATCGCGGTCGACCCGGTTCTGCTGCGCCGGATCCATGCCATGACGCAGTGGTCGGCCTGGCTCACGTGGCCGGACGGGCACATCCCGCTCCTCGGCGACTCCGACGACGGCGACCACGCGGCGCTGCTGCTCGGCGCGGGCGCGCTCTTCGACGACCCGGAGCTCACGTGGGCCGGCTCCCGCGGCACCCGCGGCCGCCGGCCGGCCGTGCCGTCCCGGGACTTCCCGGACGCCGGCTACACCGTCCTCACCGACACCACCGACGCGTCCGACCCGGCGGCCGGCGGCAGCGGCTACGAGCAGCGCACGCATGCCCTCGTGGACTCGGCCCTGCTCGGCGAGGGCGCCCACGCGCACTACGACGCGCTGAGCGTCGTCCTGCACTGCGACGGCGCCCCGGCGCTCGTCGACCCGGGCCGCTACACGTACTCGGGCGACCTCGACGCGGACGGCGTCGACTGGCGGCACACGTTCAAGACGACCCGGGCGCACAACACCGTGACCGTCGACGGACGCGACCAGACCCGGTACCTGTCGCGCAACAAGCACGGCCCGGACGCGGTGGTGAGGTCCCGCGCGGTCCATGTCGGGCGGGACGGCGACTGGGTCACCGCGGCCGTCGTCAGCGACGAGTACACCCCGGTCCACACCCGGGTCGTCGTGTTCGTCCGGCGGCAGTACCTGCTCGTCGTCGACCGCGTCGCCCCGCTGCCCGGCGACACCGGCGAGCACACCGCCGAGGTCGCCTGGCACCTGCCGGCGGGCGTCACGGCATCGTTCGCGGACCTGCCGTCGGGCAGCGCCGCCCGGCGCACCGTCGTCACCCGCGGCACCCCGGCCGCGATGCTCCTCGACGTGCCCGCCGGCGCCGACGTCCGCGTCGACGACGGCTGGGTGTCGACGCTGTACGGCGTCAAGCACCCGGCGCCCGTCCTCCGGGCGAACGCTGCCGGCGCCGGCGCCCTGCTCCTCGTCAGCGCGGTCGCGCCGCGGACGACGGGGGTCGAGGTGCTCGGCCTCGCGGCCGCCGCGGGGCCGGTGCCGGCCTGGGACGTCCTCGTCCGGGCCGCCGGCCAGGAGGTCGTCGACCGGATCTGGCTGCCGCCGGCACCGGGCGCCGTCACGACGGCCGACGGGACCGCCGTCGACCTCGCCGGCCGGTTCCTCCTCGTGCGCGCCGACGCGTCGGGCCGCCCGCTGTGGGCGACCGGTGAGGGGGTCACCGGTGTCGTGTCAGGCGTCGGCCTCGACGGGCTGCTCGACCCCGCGGCGGACGGTGCCGTCGAGGACGGCGGCCAGCCGGCCTGACGCCAGCGCGGGCGGGTCGTCGCCCCGGGCGAGCCGGCGCAGCAGCCGGGTGAGCCGGTTGGCGAGCACGAGGTCGGCGAGCACGTCGTCGTCGACCGTGCCGCCGGCGGCGCGGTAGGCCGCGACGGCCGGGCCGGCGGCCTCGCCGAGCAGCCCGACGAGCGGCGCGAGGTCGGCCTCGGGCGGCCCGGACGCCGTCCGGTCCCAGTCGATGAGCCGCACGGAGCCGGTCGTGCGCGCGGTGCCGTCGCCGGTCACGAGGACGTTGCGCAGCGCGAGATCGCCGTGGACGCACGCACGGCCGGCGGCGTCGAGCAGCCGCGGCAGCAGCGCGGTGACGACCGGCGCGACCGGGGCGGTGACCTCCGGGGCGAGCCCGGCGGCCGCGTCGTGCCACCGGACGAGCTTGCGCCCGGTGTGCGCGCGGTCCCAGGGTCGCAGCCCGTCGGTGGGCGCGGAGTGCACCCGGGCGAGGACGCCGCCGAGCGCCGCGAGCGGTGCGGCCCGCTCCTGCGGGGAGAGCCCGTCGAGCCCGTCGCCGTCGACGTGCTCGTGCATGAGGCTGCACGCGCCCTCGTCGACCGCGAGCAGCCGCGGGGCGAGGTCGCCGTGCCGCCCGACGAGGCGGGCCGCGCCGAGCGCCGCCGGGAACTCCTTGCGGCAGAAGAGCTTGACGACCCGGGCCGGGCCGCTGCCGCGGACGAGCACGGTCGCCCGGCGGCCGGGCCGGTGCGCGAGCACCGTGACGTCGCCGGGCGCGGCCGTGCCGAGCAGCGGGGCGAGGCCGGGCAGCGCGTCGTCACGCAGGTCCGGGGCCGCGGAAGGTGCGCTCACACCCTGGCCGGCATCCGGACGACGGCCTCGGCGAGCCGGTCGACGACCTCGGTGGCGCGCGTGCGCGGCGTCGCACAGGTGTGCGCCGCCAGAGCGACCTCCGCGAGCGCGACGAGCCGGGTGCACAGCGCCCCGAGGTCGGGGGCGACGTGCCGGATGCTCGTCTTCACCTGGCGACCGACGAGCGTGCCGGCGAGGTACCACGCGAGGACGTCGCCCCGCAGCGGGGCCGCCTCGGTGTCGTGGGCGACGACGAACGCCCGGGCGAGGGCGGTCGTGTCGGTGCGGCCGGACGAGTCCGAGACGAGCAGCAGCCGGCCGACGAGAACGGCGACGTCCAGCTCCCGGTCGCCTCGACCGAGCTCGTCGAGGTCGAGGAGGACGGGACCCGTGGGACCGACGTGGACGTTCGCCGCGTGCAGGTCGCCGTGGACGACGCCCGTCCCCGGGGCGGGCACCGAGCCGGCGAGCCCGTCGACGACGGCGGCCGCCCGCGGGGCGAGCGCCGGCAGCGCGCGCCCGATGGTGCGCAGGGTCTTGCGCTGCCAGCGGGCGAACGCCACCGGGGCGGTGTGGTCGGCCAGCGGCAGGCCCGGGAGGTCCCGCCCGGCGTCGAGGCGGTGCAGCGCGGCGACCTGGCCGGCGAGGTCCGCGGCGAGGGCCTCGACGGCCTCCGGTCCCACGAGACCGGCGAGCGCGCGGACCAGCGGAGCACCCTCGAGGAGCTCCTCCCGGCGCAGCCCGGCCTCCTCGTCGAGCGAGTCGGGGCGGCTCACCCGGAACGACCGGCCGGGCAGCCCGTGCAGGGCCGCGTGCCGGGAGTGGTTGCGCCGCAACGACTCCACGTCGCCGACCTTGACGACGAGCGGGCCCTGCGGTCCGGTGGCACGCAGCACCGCGCGCCGCCCGGGCAGATACGAGAGGACGTCGTCCGGGCCGGCGCCGGTGCCGCGGACCACCGCCGCGAGCGCGGGCAGCCCCGGGTCGTGCGGGAACGTCCGGACGACGCAGCGCAGGTCTGCGTCCCATCGCTCCCCCGGGCCGAGCAGGGCGGCCGGGGCTCCGACCGGCGGGACGTCACGCGTGACGAGCCGGTCGTCCGGGTCGCGGTGCACGACGTGCAGCGTGCGGCCCGGGTAGTAGTAGACGGCGACCGGCGCCGCACCGGGCACGAGCGGTGCCAGGCACTCCGCGAGGGTCGGGAACGCGGGGTCGGTGTGGGGGGCGGTGCCGTGGCCGGCCCAGTCGACGTTCACGCGCCGACCACCGGGACGGCGGCGGGTGCCGTCCGCAGCCCGCCGGACAGCCGGTCGAGCAGGACGACCGAGCCCGGGGTCGGCCGGTACTCCGGCGTCGCGAGGGCCCCCTCGACACCGCGGCCGAGCAGCGCCGCGTAGAGGAGCTTGTTCACGAGGTGGTGCCCGACGACGACGACGACCGGCCCGTCGACGACCGGCCCGTCGACGACCGCGCCCGGCGCGGCCGGGGCGCCGGGCCCCGCGGGGCCGAGCCCGGCGTCGGCGAGGAACCGCTGCAGCCGCCGCCACGCGTCGGCGGCGCTCTCGCCGCCCGGCACCGGCTCGTCCGGGGGGAGCTTGCTCACCTTGCGGCCGACCTCGGCCTTCTCGCGGCCCTCCCACTCGCCGCAGTCGAGCTCGACGAGGTCGTCGTGCAGGTGCACCGGGACCCCGAGCCGGGCCGCGACGGGCGCCGCCGTCTCCCGGGCGCGGCCGAGCGGGCTGCTCCACAGGGTCACCGCCCCGCCGACGGGCCCGAGCAGGGTGCGGACGGCGTCCGCGGCCGCCGCGGCCTGGCCGCGGCCGACCTCGTCGAGCGGGACGTCGCGGCGGCCGAGGAAGCGGGTGCGGTTCCACGCCGTCCGGCCGTGCCGGACGAGCACGACCGGCGGCAGCGGGGCGGTCACGGCGCGCCCACGGGGAGCGGTTCGGCGGCGGGCACGGGCCGGGACAGCACGTCCCGGTAGAGCACGTCGAGGGCGGCCGCGGCCTCGCCCCAGCCGAGCGTCGCGGAGCGGCCGACCCCGCGCAGCGCGAGGTCGGCGGCCAGCGCCGGCCGGGCGAGCACGTCGGCGACCCCGGCCCGCAGGGCCGCGACGTCGCCGGGCGGCACGAGCAGCGCCGCGGGGCCACCGGACAGCCCGGTGCCGGCGGCCTCGCCGACGCCGCCGACGTCCGTCGCGACGACGGGCCGGCCGGCGGCCATCGCCTCGGCGACCACGAGCCCGAAGCCCTCCCAGCGGGAGGCGAGGACGACGACGTCGAGCGCCGCGTAGACGTCGGGCACGTCGGCCCGGTAGCCGAGGAAACGGACGGCGCCCGCCACCCCGAGCCCGGCGGCCCGGCGCTCCAGGGCCGCGGCGAGCGCGGCGTCGTCCGGTGCCCCGACGAACCACAGCTCGGCGCGCGGGCCGGACCCGCCGGACCCGTTGCGCTGCAGCAGGATCGGCGCGACCGCCTCGAGCACGTCGTCCGGTGCCTTCTGCGCGCAGAGCCGCCCGACGGCACCGATGACGGTCGTGCCGGGCGCGACGCCGAGCCCCTGCCGGACCCGGGCCCCGTCACCGTGCGCGAACCGTTCGGCGTCGACGCCGTTGCGCAGCACGGTGACCCGGTCCGCGCCTACGCCGAGCCGGTCCACGACGTGGTCGCGGACCGACTCCGAGCAGGCGACGAGGTGGTCGGTGCGGGCGGCGAGCCGGCGCTCGAGGTCGAGGTCGGCCGACCCGTCGGACCACTTGTCGTCGTAGTGGTTGTGGTAGTGCGCGACGACCCGGACGCCGGGCACCCGCAGCGCCGCGAGCCGGCCGTACCGGTTGGGCCGCGTCGAGTGCGTGTGGACGAGCCGGACGCCGTCCTGCGCGACCCAGCCCGCCACCGTGTCGACGGCGCGCTCCTTGTCACGGGCGACGTCGGCGGGTACGAGCCGGACGACGACGCCGGCGGCCTGCAGGGCGGCGACGGCGACGTCCCGGCGGACCGGGTCTGCGGTGCGGTCGGTGAGGTAGTACAGGTGCGGGCGCCAGCCGGGCAGGCGGCGCAGCAGCGCGTGCGCGACGACGGGGACGCCCCCGGTGCCGGGGGTACCGAGGACGTGCGCGACGGCAGGGCGGTCGGGCGTGCCGTTCACGAGGCCGCCGCGAGGGTGAGCCGGGCGCGGGTGAGCAGGTCCTCGACGGTGCCCGCCGCGGCGGGCCCGTGCAGCCGCGCCCGCTTGCACGCGAGGCGCAGGTACGTGAAGGCCTCGTGGACGGCGAGCCGGGCCGGCACACCGGTCGTGTCACCGGTGAGGTAGCCGTCGAGCAGCGCCGCGACGGCCGCCTCGGCGCGGGCCGGCGGGTACTTCGCGCGGATCGTCCCGACGAGGTTGCCGACGTCGACCGCGGGGTCGCCGGCGGCGGCGAGGTCCCAGTCGAGCAGCCACGTGCGGTGCTCGTCGAGGAGGACCTGCCCGGCGTGGACGTCGCGGTGCACGAGGCGGGTCAGCGCCGGGTGGTCGTGCGCGGCGGCGAGGACGGCGTCCGCGGTGGCCGTCCCGAACGCGACGAGCCGGCGCTCGAGCCCGGCCGCCGCGAGGTGCTCCGGCTGCGGCAGGACGAGGTCGGCGAGGCAGCCGGCGAGGTCACGGACGGGCAGGTCGAGCCCACCGGCGTCCGCGGAGTGCAGACCCGCGAGGGCGGCGCCGGTGCGCCGGGCCGCGTGCAGGTCGTCGCGGCGCAGCAGGTCGGCGAGCCGGGCCCCCGTGGCCCGCTCCATGAGGACCCGGCCGCCCGCCGCGTCGTCCCGGAGCACCCGCGGGACGGCGAGGTCGCACCGGGCGTGCCGGCCGGTGGGCCCGCCGGTGGCGCTCCCGACGGCGCCGGCGACGACGTGCGCGTACCGCTGGGCGCGGGCGCCGGCGGCGACGAGGGCGGGCGGGCCCGACTTGAGGACGACCGGGTCGCGGTCGGCACCGGGGCCCTCCGGGCGGACGACGGCCACGACGACCGCGCCGGCGCCGGCCCGGTCCGCGCGCACCGAGAGCACCTCGACGAGCCGGACGACGCGGCCGGCGAGCCGGCCGGCGACGGCCTCCAGGCCGGCGACGTCCGCGGCGGGCGGGCCGACGAGCGTGCCGCCGGCCGGGCGGCCGGTCATGCCGCGCCGCCGAGCGCCAGCAGCCCGAGAACGTGCCGGGCGGCGGCCCGGTTGCCCGGGACGAGCCGCGTCGCGAGCGCGGTGCGCCGCATCCGGGCCATGAGGTCCGGGTCGGTGAGCAGGTCCGCGACGCCGGTCGCGACGGTGGTCGGCGCCGGGTCGAGGACGACGGCGCTGCCGGCCCGGGCCAGCTCGAGGGCGCGCTCGGCCTGGTCGTCGAGCCGGCGCCGGCCCGGGACGAAGACGGCCGGGACGCCGAGCAGCCGCAGCTCGCTGACGCTGTTGTAGCCGGCCTCGGAGAGCACGAGGTCGGCGATCGCGAAGAGGTCGACGAGCCGGGGCTCGACGCTCACGACGTGGGCGCCGGGCAGGTCCGGGACCTCGCCGGCGTAGTTCGGCCCGAGGACGACGACGTGCTGGACGCCGTCCGGCCGCAGCCGCCGCACCAGCTCGGCGTGGGTGGCCCGGACCGCCGCGAAGAAGGGGACGGCGGTGTCGGCGAAGCCGCCGCCGCCGGCGGTCGAGACGAGGAGCGGGACCCCGGGCCGCACGGCGTAGCGGGCCCGGACGGCCTCGATGCCGGCCGGCTCGGGGCGCCGGCTGATCGTGCCGGCGAAGACGGTCCGCAGCCGCACCCGCTCCGGCAGGGGCAGCCCGAACTCGGCCTCGGTGTGCGGTACGACGACGGCGTCGCAGCGCTCGAGGAAGCCGCTCGCGAGGATCCGGTCGTGCTCCTCGGGGACCATCTTGCGGAGCACGTGGACGACGCGGGCGCCCGGCGGGACCGGCTCGGCGTCCGGGTCGGCGGGCGCCATCGTGTCGTAGACGACGACGTCTGGCGCGAGCCCGGCAAGCGTGCGCCGCCAGCCGGTCACCGGGTCGTCCGCGTCGACGACGCACGTGACGCCGTCCGGGCAGAACGTCGGCGCCGAGGCGTTGCGGGTGTGCATGACGACGCGGGCGTCGGGGCGCAGCGCGAGCACCTCGCGCGCGATGTTCAGGCCGCGCATGAGGTGACCGAGACCGCGCCGGTTGTGCGACTGGAAGACGACCGTGAGGCCGGCGCCCGCGCTCACCGCCGGCCGCCGACGGCGTCGAGGGCGGCCTCGAGCCGGGAGGCGGTGGCGCCGACCGCGGCGGGGTGCACCCGGTCCTTCGTCGCGAGGAGCGCGGCGTGGTGCAGGTGCGCGGCGAGCAGGTGCCGGGCGAGGCGGTCCCGGTCGAGCCGGCGGCCGAGCACCTCCTCGTAGCCGCCGATGTAGGCCTCGGCGGCCCGGGCGTGCGTCGGGTCGGCGGCGACGCCGTCCGCGAGCGCCGGGACGTCGAAGGCGAGCCCGGCGACGAACATCGCGAGGTCGCGGTACCGGTCGCCGCGGTGCGCGAGGTCGTGGTCGATGACCGTCCACTCCCCCGGGCCGCCGAGCAGGTGGCTCGGGACGAGGTCCCCGTGGCACGTGACGACGTCCCGGGCGTCGACCGGGCCCGGCGCCACCGCGGCGAGCCGGGCGACGGCGCGGGCGAGCACACCGGCGAGGTCGGGCAGCAGCCACGCGGCCCAGGCCGCGCTGCGCTCGGTCGTCGCCCGGACGGCGGCCGGCGTCGGCCCGTCCGGGACGCCGGTCGCGTCGAGGCCGTGGAAGGCGGCGTGGACGGCGCCCGCCTCGGCGAGCATCGGGCCGAGCAGGTCGCCGTGCGCGAGGTCCGCGAGCTCGGCGCCGGGCACGTCGGCCTGGGTGTAGCTCGCGGAGCCGGGGTCGACGCCGAGGAGCTCGGGCACCCGGACCCGCCGGTCCCACTGCGCGGCGGCCTCGACGGCGCGGGCGCGGCGCCAGGAGTCGTCGAGCCGGGACCGGCGCTTGACCTTCACGACGCGGCCGTGCTGCCGGTAGGTGAAGCGGCGCAGCGGCACGTAGCGCAGCACCTCGACCGGACCGGCGCCGGCCGCCGGGCCGGCGAGCGCGGTCGCGAGGGCCGGCAGCTTGGGGTCGTCCGGCACGCGCGACCAGGTGGCGTCCGCGGCGCCGGCCGACCAGTGCGCCGTCCAGGCGTCGAACGTGCCGGTCGCGGTGTCCCGACCCTGGAGCGAGCAGTAGAACCGGTCCGGTGCCCAGCGCCCGTCGCGCAGCCCGCCGCGCAGCTCGGAGACGACCCGGACCCGGCCCTGCGGGAGGTCGGCGAGCCGCTCCGGCAGGGCGCCGAGGAGCCGGCCGACGAGCGCGTCGGCCGGGTGCCCCGCGTCGAGGAAGCCGAACGGGGCCCGGACGCCGACCGACGGCGCGGTCACCAGCGGTCCTGCGGGTGGATCTCGAACGGGTGCGGCGCCGTGGCCCGCCGGGGCGCCGCGGGCAGGTACCCGGGCTCGGGGTCGGGAAGAGTCCGCATCGAGACCGTCGGCAGGGACGCCGTCACCGGCCCGAAGCCCTGCTGGCCGGCGAGCCGGGCGAAGTGCCCGTCGAACCGCAGCAGGTCGCCGGGCGGGCCCTCCTCGACGACGCGGCCCCGGTCGAGGACGACGACGTGCTCGGCCGCGAGCGCCATCGGGACCGAGTGGGTGACGATGATCGTCGTCCGGCCCACCATGAGCTCGCCGAGGCCGTCCATGACCTCGGCCTCGGTGACCGGGTCGAGCCCGGTCGTCGGCTCGTCGAGGAGCAGCACGGCGGGGTCGCGCAGGAGCACCCGGGCGATGCCGAGCCGCTGCCGCTGGCCGCCGGAGAGCCCCACGCCGTTCGCGCCGAGCAGGTGGTCGTAGCCGTCGGGCAGCCGGCTGATGAAGTCGTCGGCGCCGGCGATCCGGGCGGCCGCGACGATGTGCTCGCGGGTGGCGTCCGTGCCGTAGGCGATGTTCTCGGCGATGGTCCCGGTGAGGAGCACGGTGTCCTGCAGGAGGATGCCCACCTGCGAGCGGATCCAGCGCAGCGAGCAGTCCGTGAGCTCGCGGCCGTCGAGGAGCACCCGGCCCGACGTCGGGTCGTAGAACCGGGCGACGAGCGCGCCGATCGTCGACTTGCCGGCGCCCGAGGAGCCGACGATCGCCGTCCGGCTGCCGGCCGGGAAGTACAGGTCGACGCCGTGCAGGACGGGCCGCTGCGGGTCGTACCCGAAGACGACCTCGCGCAGGGCGACGTCCCCGTGCGCCCGCGGGCCGGACCAGGCGTAGGGCCGGTCGGTGAGCTGCTCGTCGGAGGCGAGGACCTCCGCGATCCGCTCCGCGCGGGCGAAGGCCTTCGAGATCCGCCCGGTGTGCTTGGCGATGTCCTTGAGCGGTCGGTAGAGCCGCCGGGCGTACTGCGCGAAGACGACGAGGGAGCCGGCGCTCAGCTCGCCGCGGGAGACGCGCCAGCTGCCGAGGAGGATGACCACGGCCATGGCGACGGCGCCGATGACGTCGACGAACCCGGCGAACCGGGCCTCGATGACCGCGACCTCGATGCCGCTGCGCTGCCGCGCCTCGCTCTGGGCGCGCACCTTCTCGTGCTCCATCGCCTCGGTGCCGCTGGCCTGGACGAGCCGGATCGAGGAGAGCGTCTCGGCGGCGAGGGAGGCGATGTCGCCGTCGCGGGCACGCTGCTTCTTCGCCGCCGCCCGGACCTCCCGCCGGAAGTGCCGGGTCACGAGGGCGAGCAGCGGGACGACGGTCGCCAGGACGAGCCCGAGCAGCGGGTCGAGCCACACCGACAGCGCGAGCATGCCGACGACCATGAGCAGCGACTGCGCGATCGCGCCGAGCGAGTCGCTGAAGATCTCCCCGACCCGGTTGGCGTCCTCCGTCATCCGGGTCACGAGGTCGCCCTTGGGGCGGCGGTCGTGGAAGGCGATGGACAGCCGCTGGAGCTGCTCGTAGGTCCGGATCCGCAGGTCGTGCGCGATCCGCTCGCCGGCCCGGCGCAGCCACAGGTCGCCGGTGTAGACCCCGACCGCGTTGACGAGCGAGATGCCGACGGTCGCGACCGCGACGAGGACGAGCACGCGGATGTCGGCCGGGGTGAACGAGAACGCCGTCGTCCGGCCGGCGACGACGGCGTCGATGACCCACTTGAGCGGCCACGGCGCGGCGAGGTCGGCGAGCGTCACGAGGACGGTGGCGCCGGCCGCCCCGCCGAGGGCGCCGCGGTGGTCCCGGGCGACGCGGCCCATGAGCCGGCGGGCGGCGCGCTGCGGCGTGGTGGAGTCCAGGGAGCCGCTGCTCGCGCGTCGGGCGCTCATCGGTCGAGCACCGCGTCGGCCTGGGCGAGGAGGATGCGCCCGGCGCGCGCGGCGCCGTCGGTGTCTCCGAGACCGGCGGCCGAGCGGGGCCGGACGAGCAGCCGGTCGAGGGCGGCGCGCAGCGCGCCGGCCTCGAGGGTGTCCGGGTGGAGCATGTCGACCAGCCCGGCGGCGGCGAGGCCCTCGGCCCGGATGAGCTGCTCGCCGCTCGGGCGCACCCGCGGCACGAGGAGCGCCGGGGTGCCCGCACGGACGAGCTCGGAGACGGTGTTGTAGCCGGCCATCGCGACCGCGGCCCGGGCGTGCGCGGCGACCGCGGCGAGGTCGTCGCGGGAGACCTGGACGGTGACGTCGAGGCCGGCGGCGCGGGCCCGCAGGTCCTCGACGTCCTCGGCGGGCATGAGCGGGCCGGCGACGAGCAGGGCCGGGACAGGCAGCGGGCGCTCCCGGACGGCCTCGACGAACGCCTTCGCGAGCGGGTAGCCGTCGACCCCGCCGCCGAACGTCGCGAGGACGTAGTCGGCGGGCAGGTCCTCCGGGCGCTGCTCGGCCGGGGCGGCGCCGACGAACCCGACGTGCTCGACGGGCGGCAGCGGGCGGTCCCAGCGGACGCAGTCGAGCATGTCGAGGCTCGACTCCGGGCCGTAGACGAGCACCTGGTCGTAGAGGGTCTCGAGGACCTCGCCGTGCCGGCCCTCGTCCCAGCGCCGGCGGACGACCTCCGGGGAGTCCTCGATGTCGCGCAGCCCGAGGACGACGCGGGCGTGCCCGGCGCGGACCTCGCGCAGCGTGTCCTCGAGCTCCGAGCTGACCCCGAGGGGCAGCTTGTCGACGACGACGACGTCCGGGTCGAACTCGCGGGCGATCGCGGAGGCGACCGAGGCCCGGACCCGGGACAGGTGGCCGGCGTCGACGCCGAGCGACCGGGCGGCGTAGGCGCCGTCGCCGTCCCGGCCCATCGCCGGGAGCTTGACGATGTCGACGCCGGCGGGCAGACCGTGCGGCACGTACTGCGAGCCGGTGACGATGAGCGCCGTGGCCGACGGGTCCTCGGCGCACACGGCCGCCGCGAGGGTCAGGCAGCGCTGCAGGTGACCGAGGCCGACGCACTCGTTGGTGAAGAACAGGAACCGGGCCCGGCGACGGCGGGGCGTCGCGTGCGCGGGGACATCGTCGTCTCCGGGTGCGGGCGCCGGGATCGCGATCCGCGTGCGCGGAGCGTCACCAGCTACGACCGACATGAACGACGTCCCTCCACCTGCGGGCGCCCCAGCGGCGTCCACGGTCCTCAGACTCCTGAGGTGCTCGTAGAGGGTTCAATTGCCCGATGGTCCTAGTCCACCCGGAGGACACCTGGGACCGTGCCCCGGACGGGTCCGGGACGTGACGGCGATCACGCCGTTCGTCACCGAGCGCTCGCGAACCCTCAGGTCCGGGCCGCGCCGGCCGAGAGGAGAGAGCGAGCGGGAGCGCACCCCGCGCGGTCCCGGAGCCGAGGGGGTGGGAGATGACCGTGGACGTCCTGGCCGTGATGGCCGACGCGTACCGCGAGGGCGGGCCCTGGGACCCCCAGGTCGTCGTCCGCGACTTCCTCCTGACGATCCCCCGCCACCATGTCGAGCAGCAGCTCGCGGCCCTGCTGGACGACGGCACGGTGTCCCCGGGCGACCCGGGCAAGGTCCGCCTCACGCTGCGGACCCGGGTGTCCCTCTTCAGCCGGCCGATGCTCATGGGCTGGCTGCACACCGCGCACCGCCGCCCGCCGGGCGGCCACGAGCTCGCCGCGCTCGTCGCGATCCGCTCCGAACTGCGCGAGGTGTGCTCGTACTGCCTCGTCGCCCCCGAGGAGGACGGGCTCGCCCAGCGGGCCGTCGAGATCGCGGCCGTCCTCGCGACCGTCGACCTGGACCCGCGGGCCATGGACGTCGCGGCAGGTCTGCCCGGCACGGCGCGCAGCCAGGTCGCGTCCCTCACCGAGGGCGCGGAGGCGTCCTGCTCGTCCATCGCCGAGCTCCAGGCCCGGGCCCGCCGGCACATCGCCTCCTACCGGGAGGCGCACCACCGGGTGCGCTGACGTCAGCCCCCGACCGCCGACAGCGCGGTCACACCGACGACGATGAGCCCCACCCCGACGACCTGGAGCCGGCCGAGCCGTTCCCGGAAGAGCACGAACGCCAGGACGGCGGCCAGCGGCGCGTACTGGGAGGCGACGACCGCGGTCACTGCGGTGCTCTCGCGGGCGCCGAAGGTGAACGTGAACGTGCCGAGCACCTCGACGAGCCCCGCCGCGAGGACGTAGGGCAGCGCCTCGCGGGACAGCCGCAGCCGGCGGCCGAGGGCGAGCGGCGCGGTGACCCCGACGACGCCGACGACGCGGGCCGACAGCACGATCCACGCCGCGGGGACGGCGCCCTGGATCCGGCCGTTCGCGAACAGGCCGAGCCCGAAGATGACGGCGGCGGTCACCGCGAGCAGGACGGCACGGACGGGCCGCTCGTGCTCGACCGGCGCCGGGTCCGGTGCGACGGCGGCCACGACGACCCCCGCGACGATCGTCGCGAGCAGGACCGCCACGACGAGCTCGACGGAGTCGCCGAAGAGGGCCGCGATCACCGCGGCGACGGCGCCCTCGGCCGCGACGACCGGCGACACGACACCGACCTTGCCGACCCGGAACGCGGCGTACGCGGCGACGAGGCCGAGGACGTTGCCGAGCCCGACGACGAGGAGCAGCCCCCAGGTCCGGGCGCTGACGCCGCCTGTGCCGGTCACCGGCGGGCCGGCGCCCCCGACGTCGAGGACGACGAGCGGGACGACGAGGACGAGGCCGACGAACATGACCCACGCGACGGTCGACCACTGCCCGAGCACCCGGGCCGCCCGCGACGAGCAGAGCGTCGCGGCGGCCCAGCAGACCGCGGTCGCCAGGCCCCACCAGATCGCGTGCACCGCCGCACCCTAGTGGTCGTCCGGTCATCCGACACGGCGGTCCGCGGGTCGGTCAGCGGACCAGCCCGGAGAGCCGCACGCCGGGCACGAGGACGTCCGGGTCGGTCCGGACGGCGACGACCCGCGGCGCGTCGAACCGGGTCGCCGCGGCGAGCACGTCGTCGAGGTCGCCCGGGTCGGTGACGGTCACGCCGTCCGCGCCGAGCGAGCGGGCCAGCGCCGCGACGTCGACGGGGCCGATGCCGGTGGCCGCCGTCCGCCCGAAGCGACGGGCCTGGTGCATCGCGATCGTCCCGTACGAGCCGTTGACGAAGACGACGCAGAGCACCGGCGCCCCGACCCGGACGGCCGTCTCGAGCTCGACGGCCGTCATGAGGAAGCCGCCGTCGCCGGCGAGCGCGACAACCGGCCGGCCCGGCGCGGCCAGGGACGCCCCGATCGCGGCGGGCAGCCCGTAGCCCATGGCGCCGGAGACCGGGCCGAGCTGGGTGCGCGGCCGGGTGAAGCGGCGGTAGCGGTGGGCGAAGACCGAGAAGTTGCCCGCGTCGTTCGTCACGACGGCGTCCGCGGGCAGGTGCCGCTCGAGCGCGGCGACGACCTCGACGGGGTGGACGCCGCCACCCGGGGACGCGTCGTGCTGCCGGGCCGCCCGCACCTCGGCGGCTGCCGCCTCCGCGTCGCTCGAGCGCAGGTAGGCCGCGTGCCCGGACGACCAGTCGACCGCGCCTGGTCCCGCACCGTCCCGGCCCGGCAGCCCGGCGAGAGCGCGGGCGAACGCGCCGACGTCGGCCCGGACGGTCCACGCGAGGTGCACCGGGACGGTGAGGGTCCGCGGGTCGAGGTCGACGTGGACGACCCGGGCGGACGGCGCGGGGAGCGTGAACCCCTGCGACGTCGTGTCGCCGAGCCGGGTGCCGAGGGCGAGGACGACGTCCGCGTCGCGGAGCGGGCCGAGCAGCTCGGGGGCGGTCCGCAGCGTGAGGTGCCCGAGGTAGGCGGGGTGGTCGTTGGAGAAGGCGTCCTGGCGGCGGAACGCGGTGTAGACGCCGAGGCCGAAACGTTCGACGAGGGCGAGGACGTCGTCCCACGCGCCCTGGGCACCGGAGCCGAGGACGGCGACCGGGCGCCGGGCGGTGCGCAGCAGGGCGGCGATCTCGGCCGCGTCGGCCGGCTCCGGCCCGACGGCGGCGACCCGGCCGGGGACGACCTCGGGGCCGCCGTCCGGGGCCGGGCGGGCCAGCACGTCCGCGGGCAGGGCGACGACGGCCGGTCCGGGGCGTGCGGTCGTCGCGGCCCGGTGGGCGCGGGCGGCGACCTCGCCGGCGCGGGCCGGGTCGTGAAGGGTCTCGCCGTGCACGCTCACCTGCGCGAAGAACGCCGGGAGGTCGACCTCCTGGAACGCCGCGCGCCCCAGGGCCGACTGCTCGACCTGGCCGCACAGCACGACCATCGGCGTCGCGTCCTCGAACGCCGTCCCGACGCCGACCATGAGGTTCGCGGCACCGACCGACCGGGTCGCCATCGCGACGGCGGGGCGGCCGGTGAGCTTGCCCTCGGCCTCGGCCATGAAGGCCGCCCCGGACTCGTGCCGGGTCGAGACGAGCTGCAGGTCCGGGTGCTGCTCGACCGCGTCGAGCACCTCGAGGAAGCTCTCCCCCGGCACGGTGTAGAACCGCCGGACGCCACGGGACGCGAGCGTGTCGACGATGGCCTGTCCGGCGGTCCGTGGCATCCGCGGATGATCCCAGCGTCCTGCGCCCGGTCCCCGCCGCGTCCCGGACGGCGGAACAGCCCGGCGGGGGCGTCCCCGCCCGGTGGGCCGACGGGCTCAATGTCAGGCCCCGGGGCGCCGACGTCAGGGGAATGGGCGGGTCCCGCGACGGACGACCGGCAGCGCTGCTGCTCGGTCTCGTCGTCGCGCTCGCCGTCCCGATGGCCGTCGCACCGTCGAGCGGCGTCGCGAACGCCGCGTACCTCGTCGGCCTGACGCTCGTCGTCGCCGCCGTGTGGTGGGGTGCCCGGCAGCGCGTGCCGGGGCGGCGGTCCTGGGTGCTCGTGGCGCTCGTGGCCACCTGCTGGCTCGCGGGCGACACCGTGCAGCGGGTCCTCGGGGCGTTCGGCGTCCCCGACGACACGGTCGGCCTGCCCGACGTGTTCTGGCTGGCCTCGTACCCGCTGCTCGCCGCCGCGGTCGTCTCGATGATCCGGGCCCGGGGGCTGCCCCGGTCGGTCGTCCGCGAGATCCGGCTCGACGTGCTCGTCGTCGCGGGTGGCGCGGCGATCGCGGCCTACCACCTGCTCGTCCAGCCGAACCTCGGCACCGGCCAGCCGATCCTCTTCTTCCTCGTCGGGACGCTCTACCCGCTCGGGGACGTCGTCGTGTTCGGGCTCGCCCTGACCCTCGTCATGGCCCCCGGACGGCGCGGCGCCGCGACCGCCCTGTTCGTCGGCTGCCTCGGGCTCACGCTGCCGCTCGACTTCGTCATCGCGCTCCTGCCGACCGTGGCACCGCACCTCGACACGTCCCGCCTCGACGGTGCGCTCCTCGTCGTCAACGGCCTGCTCGCGGCCGCGGCCGTGCACCCCGGCCGCGCGGAGCTCACCGAGGCCGTCCCCGGCCTCGCCGGCCACGGGATGCGGCGCTGGCGGATCGTCCTGCTCGGGACGTCGCTCACCGGCGTCACCGTGGCGAGCGCCTTCCCGGGCGTCGGGGCGCAGGACGTCGTCCCGACGGTCTGCGCGGCCGTCGTCGTCTCGCTCACGGTCGTCGTGCGGTTCTACCGGGCCGTGCGCGACCAGGAGGTCGCCGAAGCGGCCCTCGCGCACCAGGCCCACCACGACCAGCTCACCGGGGCGGCCAACCGGCTGCTCCTCATGGACCGGCTCGCCGGCACGGTGGGGTCGGTCGACCGCACCGCACCGGACGTGAGCAGCACGGCGCTCGTCTTCGTCGACCTCGACGGGTTCAAGGCCGTCAACGACCGCCACGGCCACCCGGCCGGAGACGCCGTCCTGCGCTGCGTCACGACCCGCCTGCGGGGCCTGGTCCGGGCCGGCGACACCGTCGCCCGGGTCGGCGGCGACGAGTTCGTCCTGCTCTGCCACGACGTCGCCGGCGCGGACGCCGTGGCGCTCGGCGAGCGCGTCGTCGCGGCCGTCCGCGAGCCGTTCATCCTCGACGGGGTGGCCGACGGGGTGGCCGGCGGGGTGCCGGTGAGCGTCGGGGCCAGCGTCGGCGTCCTGCTCGTCGGCCCGGACGCCGGGCCGCGGCTGCTCGTCCGCGGCGGGCCACAGGCGGCGCTGCAGGCCGCCGACGACCTGCTGCGCCGGGTCGACACCGCGATGTACGAGGCCAAGCGCAGCGGCGGCGGGGTCCGGACGGCGGAGCCGGTCGGGTCCTGACCGGCTCCGCTCACCCGACCCGGACGGATTTGCCGGTCCCGCCGTCCCCGGCCACAGTGACGCCATGACCGCAGAGACCGGGCCCTCGCGCCAGCAGGTCCTCGAGTGGGCCGTGTGCGGGATCGCCGCGGCCGGCGCCCGCTTCGTGCCCGTGCCGTTCCTCGACGACGTCGTCCGCGACCGTGCGACCCTGCTCGCCGTCTCCCGGACGGTCCGGGCCCACGGCCGCACCTACGACCTGGACCTCGTCGAGCCCCTCACCGACCCGAAGGGCATCCGCCGCGGCCTCATGGCCCGGCTGGCCGGCGTCCCCGGCAAGCTCCTGCTCTTCCCTGTCCGCAAGTACGTCGCCATCGCCCGGCTCGTCCGCGGCGGCCCCGCCGACGTGCTCGCCGTCGTCCTGCTGGGCCGCAGCGTCGACCGGGCCCTCGACCGCGGCCTGCTCGCCGGCCCGGACCCGGCGACACTGCACCGGGAGTCGGTCGCCGTCCGGCGGGCCTTCGAGGACGCCGAGAAGAACGCCGACCTGCGGCTCGTCGCGGGTGCGCTCGCGGACGGGCTCGTCGGCGTCAAGGAGCTCGGCCGGGCCGCCGTCGAGACCTCCCGCCGGCTCCTCGACCGCGACCAGGGGCCGAAGGAGCGGGAGCACACGGTCACCGAGGCAGCCGACACGGAGGGCCCGGTCCGCGAGGGGGCACTGCGCGTCGAGGAGACGCTGCGCCGGCCGGAGGTCGTCGCCGAGCTCGCCCGCTTCGACGCGACGTTCGACGCCCGGCTCGCCCACCACCTCGGCGGCGGTGCGGTCACCTCACCGCCGGTCTGATCCGCGTCGGGCCGTCACGGACCGAGCTGCCCGGTCGTCGACCGCGCCTGCGGGCGAACGCCGTCCGCAGGCGCGACAGTAGGAGGGCGCACCGTCCCCGAACCGAGGAGCTCGTCCCGTGTCGTCCCGCCGCGTCGCCCTGACCGCCGCCGGCCTCACCCTGGCCGCGACCCTCACCGCCTGCGGAGGTGGCTCCGGCACGACGGGGGCCGCCGGGTCCGCGTCTGCCGCGCCGTCGACCGCCGCACCCGCCACCCCGGCCGCCGATGCCCGGGCCGCCGACGTCATGTTCGCGCAGATGATGATCCCCCACCACGAGCAGGCGGTGGAGATGGCCGACCTCGCCCTCGCCCCCGCGGCGGGGGCGGGCACCGACGTCACGGCCCTCGCGACGAGGATCAAGGCGGCCCAGGCGCCGGAGATCGCGACCATGGGCGGCTGGCTGTCGGCCTGGGGCGCCGAGGCGGACGACGACATGGGCGGGATGCACCATGGCGCGTCGATGCCCGGGATGATGAGCGACGAGGACATGTCCGCGCTCGGCGACGCCCGCGGCGCCGCCTTCGACCGGATGTGGCTGACGATGATGGTCGCCCACCACGAGGGCGCGCTGACGATGGCCGACGACGTCCTGGAGACCACCCAGGACCCGCAGGTCCGCAGCCTCGCCGAGGCGGTCGTGTCCGGGCAGACCGCCGAGATCGCGACCATGAAGTCCCTCCTGGCAGGCTGAGCCGGTGCGCGCGTCCACCCGCGGCCCGTCCGCCGTCCCTGCTCCCGCCGTCCCTGCTCCCGCCGTCCCTGCTCCCGCCGTCCCTGCTCCCGTCGTCGCTGTGCTCGTCGCCGCGTCGCTGCTCGCCGGCTGCGGCGGCGCGTCCGGTGCCGCAAGCGCGCCGGCGGCGGCCACGAGCGTTGCCGCCGACCCGGCGGCCACGAGGCAGCAGGACGTCGCCTTCGCGACGGCCCTCGCCGAGCACCACCACCAGACGCTCCAGCTCGTGGGGCTCGCCGCGGAGAAGGCGGGACGGACCGAGGTGCTCGACCTCGCCGGCCGGGTGCAGACGGCGAGCGACGCCGGGCTGCGCGAGGTCCAGGCGCTGCTCGAGGGCTGGGGCGAGCCGGTCCCGCACATCGAGGGGCACACCGACCTCGGTGACTCGATCCCCGGTGTGCTCGACGCGGAGGCGCTCGCCGCCCTGCGTGCGAGCGAGGCGGGCGCCTTCGAGACGACGTTCCTCGCCACGCTCGCGACGCACCAGGCGAAGGCCGTCGCGCTCGCCGAGCGGCAGGTGGCGTCCGGTGGGGACCCGGAGGCGCTACGGGTCGCGGCCGCCACGCTCGAGGAGACGAAGGCCCAGCTCGTCGACCTGGCCGCCGTCCGCGGCGGCTGACCCGTCCGCCGCTGACCCGTCCGCCGCTGACCCGTCCGCCGCTGACCCGTCCGTCACACACGACGAGGCGGCGGGGACCCGAAGGTCCCCGCCGCCTCGTTCACGTCATCCGGCCGGCCGGCGTCAGCACCGCCGACGCGGTGCCGTCGTCAGTGGAGCACCACCGGCGGCGCGGCGGGGTCGACGTCGTCGAGCAGGTGGGACTCCTCGTGCTTGCGCGGCAGGAACATCGCCGGCACGAGGGTGAGCGCCACGAGGATCCCGGCGACCCAGTAGGTGTCCGCGAACGCCTGCGCGGCGTCCGCGAGGCCCTGGGTCACCGCGCCCTGGCCGCCGATCTTGTCGACGAGCGACGGGTCCCGCCAGGTCGCCGTCGCCGGACCGGCGAGCGGGGAGTCCTTGAGGTTGTTCGTCAGCAGGACCGACATGATCGCGACGCCGACCGAGCTCGCGATCTGCTGGACGATGTTCAGCAGGGTCGACCCGCGGGCCACCTCGTGCGACGAGAGCGTCCGCAGGGCGGAGGTCATGATCGGCATCATCGTGCCGCCCATGCCCAGGCCCATGACGAACAGGATCCCGATGAGCACGGGGTAGGACGTCGTCGACGTGATCTGGGTCAGCGCGAACATCGCGCCCGTGATGACGACGAGGCCGAACGGGACGATCCGGCCGACGGGGAACTTGTCGGAGAGCGCGCCCGCGATCGGCATCGTGACCATGGCGCCGATGCCCTGCGGGGCGACGAGCAGGCCCGCGTGCAGGGTCGACTCGCCCCGGACGATCTGGAAGTACGTCGGCACGAGGAGCAGGCCGCCGAAGAACGCGGCGCCGAAGAGGAACATCGTCGCCGTGGCGCTGCTCAGGTTGCGGTTGCGGAACAGCCGCAGGTCGAGCAGCGGGTGCGCCGGGCGGAACGTGTGCCAGACGAAGACCGCCATGAGCAGGACGCCGACCGCCATCGGCACGTAGACCTTGGGGTGGTTCATCGAGCCCTCGCCGGGGATCGACGAGATGCCGTAGAGGAACGCCGCGAGGCCCGGCGACATGAGCGCGACGCCGAGCAGGTCGAGCGACTCGGTGGGGTGCGGCGAGTCCGACGGGAGCGCGAACCACGCGTAGACGAGGGCGACCACGCCGATCGGGGCGTTGATGAGGAAGATCCAGTGCCAGCTCGCGTTGCTGATGAGCCAGCCGCCGAGGATCGGGCCGCCGATCGGGCCGAGGAGCATCGGGATGCCGAGGATCGCCATGAGGCGGCCCATCCGGGCCGGCCCCGCCGCCTTCGTCATGATCGTCATGCCGAGCGGCATGAGGAGGCCGCCGCCGAGGCCCTGGAGCACCCGGAAGCCGATGAGCATCTCGATGGACGAGGCGCTCGCGCAGAGCGCGGACCCGGCCGTGAAGAGCACGAGGGCGAGCATGTACAGCCGCTTGGTGCCGAACCGGTCGGCCGCCCAGCCTGTGAGCGGGATGACGGTCGCCAGGGCGAGCGTGTACGCCGTCACCGTCCACGCGACCGTCGAGTAGGCGATCGGGGCGGCCGGCGAGTCGGCGAAGACGTTCTGGAAGGTCGGGAGGGCGACGTTCACGACCGTGATGTCGAGGATCGACATGATCGCGCCGAGCACGACGACGCCGGCGATCTTGAGCACCGCCCCGTCGATCTTGTCGGGGTAGGCGGTCTGGGCGGGAGCTGACACGGGAGACCTCATCGGCTTGGTTCGTGCGCGGCCGGGGCCTCGACCGCGGGTGATGCCCGGGAGACTCGGGCTCGAGCGGATCCTAATCGGCGGTGGTGACAGTCCCGTGAACCATTTTCCGGCCGGGCGCGATTCCCGGTCGCCGGGTCCGATCCCGGCGGTGGACCCTCAGAGCCCCAGAAGGGTCCGGGGGTCCGACGCCGCGCAGGTACTCGGCGGCCGCGGCGGGGCGGTCAGACGCGCCGGTGGGCGATCAGAACGGAGGCGGGTCCTGCGGGCCGGCCGAGGTACGGGCCGGGGACGACCGCGAAGGCAGCGGGGCGTGCGGGAGTGCCGTCCAGGTGCGTCCGGTCCGGGTGAACCAGGTGGTCGTGCCGGGCGGCTCGCCGGGGCGGTGGCGTCGCTGGGGGACGAGGAGTCCGGCGGTCTTGAGCCGGTGGCACGCCCTGCACAAGGGGCGCGTGTTGCACTCGCACGTCGCTCCGCCCTGGGCGTAGGGGGTCTGGTGGTCCACGTCGCAGCGCCAGGAGGCTTTCTCGCAGTGCGGTCCGGTGCACGTCGGGTGCGCGTGTTCGAGCAGCAGCTTCAACCGTTCACTCGCGACGTACCCTGGGCTGAAGGTGTTCTTCCCGACCCCGAGCACGGTCCCGTGCTCACCGTCGACCACGAGACACCGGAAGACGCCGTTCCTGGCGAGGTCACGGACCGCGTCGGCGGGGATCGGCCCGTAGCCCTGGAGGGTGCCGGGGTCGTTGACCAGGCCCATGAGGGTCTCGGCCGAGACGGTCACGTTGACGGCGACCTGGACATCGGGCCAGGTGGTGGTGAACCACTCAGGTACGGCGTCCGCGTCGGTGCTTCCGGCGCCCGCCTCGGCGTCGGCAGATGCGGCACTGCCGCTCGTGCCGCGCGGACGGCTCGGACCGCTCGTGCTGGTCGCGTCATCCGGGCCGGTCGTGGAGGTGGCCGCCGGGCCAGGCACGGCTGTCGTGGAGCCGGTGGGGACGCACCCGGGCGGGACGGGCAGGACGTCGGCGGGGACCGGGAGGTAGCCGCTGGTGCAGCCGGTGACGAACAGGTCGTGGCGGAGCTGGTCCAGGGTCCGCGGGTCGCCGTGCTGCCTGAGGTACCGGGCGGCGGCGTCCAGGCCGTTGTACGCGGCGGTGACCGCCTCACCCGGCCCGACCGCCGTGAACAACGCAGCCCCGTCGTCGGTGGTCTGGATGCTCACCCGACGGCCCTTCCGGTTACGCCGGCGGCGCCGGGCCTCCGCGTCCGCGTCGACCGCGAGCACCGCCGCGGTCAGGGCGGTGTCGAAGCGTCGGGTGCCACCATCGAGCAGTCCGGGTGTGGCGTAGAGGAGCCGCTCGACGGCTTGCACGGCCTCGGCGGTCAGCGCCCGGGTCCGGGACACGACCATCCGCAACCGCGGCCAGTCGAGCCGACCCTGCTCCAGGACCTGCGCCGTCAGCGGCAACCGCTCGGCGATGACCAGCGCGGTCGCGGCGTCGACCAGCGCGGCGGCCCTGCCCTGGGTGATCCCGGCCGCGACCGCGAGCTCGAGCGCGACCGACCCGTCGACCAGGACGTCCTGGTCGTCCGTCAGCAACCGCCCCGACCGGGTCCGGCGCGGCAACGACGGGGTCCGCCCGATGAAAGCCCGAACGACCTTCGCGGCCAGAGCGACCTGCAGCCACAACGCATGGTTCTCCACCCGCCGCGCCGCCGCGAACCCCGAGATCGCGCCGTCCGCCAGCTCGTCGACGAACCCCTCCACCGCGGCCTGCCCCGGCGTCCAGGCCGCGGCCCCGTCCAGGACCTCCAGCACCACCGCGAACGACCCGAGCCCGGGTGCACCGTCGAGAGCGACCCGCCGCTCGACCGCGCCACGCCGGTCATCGGCAGCCACCTGCGCGGACAGCGCATCAAGGTCAGCGTCCCAGTCCCGCTGCGCCGCACCCGGATCCGCCCACCACTGGTCCACCAGCCGCCGCGCGTGAGCATCCGCGAGCGCCCACTGCCGGGCCTCGTCCTCACCTGGGCAGTCCGCCAGATCGACCGCGGTCAGCCGGATCACACCACCCAGCGGATCCGCCGCGAGCAGGTCGCCGAGACCGGCGCCGAGACCGGCGTCACCGACCCCGGCTCCACGCTGCGACACCCGCTCGACCATGATCCGATCCTACGACAGACCAGATCATTTGTCGAACACATGTACTGCATATTTGCTTAACACCAGTTGCTTGATTCGGCTTGCTGCTCATGGGGTTTGAGTAGCTGGTGCA
>NZ_MWLN01000221.1 GCF_002198655.1 Kineosporia sp. A_224 | reverse complement strand
CGGGCTCACCCCGATCGACCTCACACCCCCGATCTGGAACCAGGCACCACCCGACGACACCTGGAAACGCAGCGGCTGACCCGCCGGGCGTCATCACGAGACGGTGATGCCGCGCAGCCCGTCCACCCCTCCGTCAGTGCAGCGTGGGCTCCCGGGCTGCGTCCGCCCCGACGTCCGACCCGACAGCACGACGACCGGACACCCGCTCCACAGCGGCACTGACGAACGCCCGGATCAGCGGGTGCACCCAGGTCTCGTCCGACGAGAGCTCCGGCTGGTAGAGCGATGCGAGGAAGAACGGGTGCCCGGGCAGCTCGACCATGCGCGCGTTCCCGGTCTCGTCGTAGGCGGAGAAGACGAGACCGGCCGTCTCGAGCCGCGCCCGGAACCGCCCGTCGAGCCCGTACGAGCAGAAGAACCGCTCGACCCGTGGTCCGGCGCCGAGCAGGTCCGCGGCTCGGGTCCCGGGCAGGACGTCCACCCGGGCCTCCTCGCCGAGCAGGGAGCACGCCAGCGGCACGATGAGGTGCTCCACCTCCCCGAGCGGGTCCTCCGCGTGGTCGACGTCCAGGCCGACCACCGACCGGGCGATCTCGAGCAGCGCGTGCTGGAAGCCGCCGCAGGTCCCGAGGAACGGCACCCCTGCCGTCCGGGCCGTGGTCACGGCGGCGAAGGCACCGTCGCGGTCGACGTACGGGCTGCCCGGCACGAGCCAGATCCCGTCGAAGTCCGCGAGACCGGCGACGTCCCGGACGTCGGCGGAGCCGATCCAGTACGGGTCCACGGCGTCCGGGGCCGGGGTCGCGTGGCGCAGTGCCACGGGGATCCGGTCGTGGGCGAGGACGTGCGGGGAACGGTCGCCGACGAGGGCGATCCGGGCGGGCCTGGTGGTCATGTGCTCACGATGCCGAGCAGTCGCTCATGCAGTCCAACGATGAACAGGACTGTCGGCATCACACCTACTAATCTCAACGGCGATGGACCTCCGCCACCTCCGCTCCTTCGCCGCCGTCGCCCGCACCGGTTCCTTCACCGCCGCCGCCCGCGACCTCGGGTTCACCCAGTCCGCGGTCTCGCAGCACGTCGCTGCGCTGGAGTCGGACGTGGGTCGCGCGCTGCTCACCCGCCGCCCGGTGCGCCTCACCCCGGACGGCGAGCGGCTCGCGGCGCACGCCCGTCAGATCCTGCTCCGCGTCGACGTGGCGCGGACCGAGCTCGGGCCGCGGCACGCGCCGCCCGACCGGTTCCGGCTGGCGGCCACCCCGCTCGCGCTCGGTCCCCGCGTCGCCGCGGGTCTGGCCCGGCTACGCGCGGACGACCGCCGCGCCACCGTCGACCTCGTCGCCACCCTCGCCGACGACGCCGTCACGCTCGTCGCCGACGGCTCGGTGGACGCCGCCCTCATCGACGGCGTGACGACCCCGAACGCGCCGCTCGAGGCCGCCGAACCCGGCACCCTCACCCGACGGCTCGTGGCGGAGCAGCCCCTCGTCGTCCTCCTCCCCCGCGACCACCCGCTCGCCGGCGTCGGCGCCCTCGCGCTGGACGCCGTCCGCGACGCCCTCTGGGTCGACGCACCCCGGTTGCGCTGCGGGCCCGGCGCCGTCCCGGGCGTCCGCGCGGACCCGACGCCGTCCCGGCTGCGCTACGACGGCACGGACGTCGCCGCCGTGACCCTGCTCGTCGCGGCGGGCCACGGCCTGGCCCTTCTCCCCGCGGACGTCGCACCCCGGCACCCGGACGTCGCGCACGTCGTCCTGCGGGACCGGCTGGTGCACCGGGTCGAGCTGCTCGTGGTCCCGGGGCGCGCGGCGTCCTCCGAGCGGCTCGTGTCGGCACTCACCGGCTGAGGCCCGACCACGGGCACCCGTCCGCCAGCGCCTGTCAGCGCCCGTCAGCTACGGCGCGACCTGCTCCGGCGCGCCACCGGTCACGGCGCCCTCGACGCCGTCCGGGCGCGACCACCGGCGCCGCAGCAACGGCACCGCGACGACCACGACCCCGACCGGCAGCAGCAGCCACCACCGCAGGAACGGCCCGAGCCCGCAGAACAGCACGAGCGCGAGCGTGGCGCAGACCCGGAGCCCGCCCGTGAGCATCTTGCGCGCCGCGGCGAGCGTGAGCACGTAGACGGCGACGAAGCAGGCGGACGTCGCGAGGACGATCTCCGCCGGGCCGACGACCCCGAGCACGAGCGGCACGTACATCGCCACCCCGGTGCACGCGAGGACGGCGAGCGGGCGCCGCGGCACGCTGCGCGCCGCTCCCCCGGCGAACCAGGCGGGCAGCGCACCCTCCGCGGCCAGCGCGGCCGCGAGCTTCGCGCCCGAGCCGATGTAGACGTTCATCCCGCCCGTCGTGAGGAGCAGGGCGAGCAGCGCGGTCGCGTCCCGGCCGACGGAGCCGAACCCGACGCCGACGAGGTCGGCCAGCGGCACCGTGGACCCCGGGTCGGCAGGGACGACGACCGCCGCGACGGCGACCCCGACGTAGAGCAGCGTGACGATCCCGAAGCCCCAGGCGACCGCCCGCGGCACGTCCCGCGCCGGGTCGCGGAAGTCGCCCGCCATCTGCGCCATGGCCTCCCAGCCGATGACGAGCCAGACCAGCCCGCCCGCCGCCGTCCCGACGGCCCACCACCCGTGGGGCGCGAACGGCGTCCAGCCCTGCGTGACGTGGTCGGGCAGGGCCGCCCCGACGGCGACGGCGATGACGGCGACGAGCACCGCGGACAGCGCGAGCTGGACGCCGGACGACACCCGCAGCCCGAACGTGTTCGCGGCGAGCACGCTCGCGTAGATGACGAGCCCCATCGCCGCGGCCGCGGTCGGGCCGGTACCGGTGAGGTCGGCGACGTAGTACGCACCCATGAGCGCGACCGTCGGGCTGCCGATGAGGATCGACGTGAGGAACCACAGCCCCGTGACGGCGCCCGCGACCCGGCCGAACGCCTCGTCGACGTACGTCGCGACCCCGCCCGAGACCGGGTGCCGCACCGCGAGCGCCGCGAAGGTCGCCGCGATCGGCGCCGACATGACCATGAGCGCGGCCCACGCGAGCACCGACGCCGGCCCGGCGATCTGGGTGGCGAGGGCGGGCAGCAGGAGCAGCCCGGGCCCGAGGAGGGCTCCGACGTAGAGGGCGGCGCCCCGGGTCGCTGTCAGCACGCGCGCGACGGTACCTGTGAGGTCGGACATCGCGGGCGGCAGGCCCGCGCCTGCGGCGCCGCTCAGAGACCGCCCGCGAAGAAGGCCAGGAGCGCCGGCGCCGGGTCCGCGGCCGTCGTCACGTTGGCGGCGACGACGACGAGGACGACGACCGACAGGGCCGCCGACCCGACGGCACCGGCCCGCAGCGCCCGCCCGGCGCGGCGTTCCCCCGGCCCCGTCCGCGCCGCGCGGCGCCACATCAGCACGCCTGCCCCGGCGAAGGCCGCCGCCACGACCGCACCGGTCACGGCCAGCACCAGGTGGTACCGCGCGAAGTCGTCGACCATCAGGTCGAGGCCCGGGGTGCGGCCGCCGGCCGGGTACCCGGTCAGCTGCTGCCGGGCCTGGCCGAGCGCCCCGGCGAGGGCTCCGTCGGTCTCACCGACCGGCAGCAACGACAGCGCCGACGCGAAGGGGGCCAGCGCACCCTGGACGTTGGCCATGACGACGGCGACCGACGCTACGACGAGCGCCGCCACCAGCCCGCCGGCCCCGACCAGTGCGGCCCCGCGACCGGCCCCGAGACGGTCGGCCGACCGGAACGCCGTCCACAGCCGTGCTCCCAGGGCCAGGAGCACGACCGTCGCGACCGCGGCGATCACGGCCTTGGCGACGTGGTAGCGGAACCAGTAGTCGACGACGCCCGCGAGCGCCGGCGGGAAGGCCCGGGCCCCGGAGCCCCAGAACTCGACGAACGCGACGCGCACCGCCTCGACGAGACCGTCCTGCCCGGCGAAGGTCCGGCCCGAGCCGCGTGCGGCGAGCGGGCCCGGGGCGACGACGAACGCGACGAGCAGGGCGGCTGCCGCGGTGGCGAGCGCGAGGGTGCGGCGGGACCCGTCCGCGGGGCGTGACGGTGCTGCATGCCTGTGCACGGTGACCTCCTTCGGTGCGGACGACTCTCGCAACCGACAGTGCCGCCGCGCCATGGGGCTACCCGCAGTGCCGGCCCCCGGCCAGGTTCACCCGGCCGGATGCCCGCGGCTCTACGCCGACGCGGCGGCGGCCGCGCCGGCCTCCGCGACCGCCCGGTCCTGGTCGGCGCTGCCGCCGGAGCACCCCACGGCACCGACGAAACGCCCCTCGACCCGGATCGGCACGCCGCCGGCGAAGACGACGAGCCGGTCGGTGTGGACGATGCCGTGCAGGAGCGCGGGCTCGTTCTCGATGAGCCCGAAGAACTCGTGCGTCGCCAGCCCGTTGAAGGCGCTCACCGTGTACGCCTTGTTCGTGGCGATGCCCGCCGAGAGCAGCGGCGCGCCGTCCATCCGGCCGAAGGCGACCTGGTTCCCGGACGCGTCCGCGACGCTGATGCAGACCGCGATCCCCAGCTCCTCGGCGGCGCGCGCGGCACCGTCGAGCGCGGCCCGGGCCGTCGCGAAGGTCACGGACTCGACCGACCTCGTCGTCGCCATCGCTGTGCATCCCGTCGCCGCCGTCCGCCCGGCCGGTCGACCGGGCGACCCGCACGATGCCACCGGACGACGCACCGCGGCAGCACGCGTTCCGCCGAGCGGGACGTGCGGCGACGGGTCGCCGACGCGCCGGTGTTCAGGACAGGCGCCGCAGACCTGTCCCGCCGGTCGCCCTGCCGCCGGACGCGGTCCCGCCGCTCACCGCGGTCCCCCCGCCCACCGCGAGGACGTCCGCGACGACGACGCCCACGTTGTCCGGGGCCCCCGCGTCGCGGACCGCAGCGAGCAGGTCGTCGACCGCGGCCTGCGGGTCGGCGGCCGCGGTCAGGGTCGTACGGACGACGGCCTCGGGCAGGACGGCGGACAGCCCGTCGGAGCAGACGAGGTACCGGTCGCCGTCGCGGGCGTCGCGCAGCCGGACGTCGGCCTCGACGCCGCGCCCGACGAGCGCTTTCGCGAGCATCGGGCGCTGCGGGTGCGCCCACGCCTCCTCCGGGGTGAGGCGGCCCTCGTCGACCATCGCCTGCACGAGGGAGTCGTCGCGGGTCAGCCGGAACAGCCCGCCGTCGCGGAGCAGGTAGACGCGCGAGTCGCCGACGTGGACGACGGCGAACCCGCCGGCGGTGCGGACGAGGGCCGTGAGGGTCGTCCCGGCGGCTGCGGTGCGGCCGGTGTCGCCGACCGCGGCGCCGACCGCCCCGTCGGCGGCGGCGACGGCGTCCCGCAGCCCTTGGACGACGTCGGTCGAGGCCTCGGCCGCGTCCGGCAGCGCGGCGACCAGCGCGGCGAGCGCGGCCGCGCTCGCGTCGGCGCCGGTGTCACCGAACCCGTCGGCGACGGCGAAGACCGGGTCGTCGGCGTGGACGGCGTCCTGCTGGGCGGGCCGGACGAGGCCGGTGTCGAGGCCGGTGGCGTGGCGGACGGTGTACCGGGGTGCGGTCATCGGTGCGGTCATGGCAGTGCCCTTCCTGGCGAGGTCGTGGACGAGGAAGGCGGCGAGGTCGCGCCGAGCGCCGGTCTGCTCCTCGACGCCGGCCCACCAGCCGGCGACGGCGGCCGAGGCGCCGGCCGGGCCGAGCCCGACGACGTCGGCGATGCGCGCGAGGGGCATCCCGAGCCGCCGCAGCGACCCGACGAGGACCGCCCGGTCGAGCTGGCCCGGGCCGTAGAAGCGGTAGCCGCTCGCGGGGTCGACGTACGCCGGGACGAGGAGGCCGAGGTCGTCGTACAGGCGCAACGCCTTGTGCGACAGTCCCGACGCCCGGGCGAAGTCCCCGATCGTCAGCAGCTCCTCGGTCACGTCGTCCTCCTTCTCGTGCCGGGCGTCCGGCCCGGCACGGACGACGGTGGTGTCTGCCCCAGGGACAGAGTCAACTGCACACGGCGGACCGGATGTCGGACCCCGCACCTAGCCTCCTGCCATGGACGACGTCTTCGCCCCGGCCGAGCACTTCCTCCGCACCAACGCCCGGCTCCTCGAACGCCGGCTCTTCGACGCGACGTTCCACGGCGGTCCGCCGGCGGCGGTCGTCGACGTGCTGCGCGGCTACCAGAACGAGGACGGCGGCTTCGGGCACGGCCTCGAGCCGGACAAGCGCTGCCCCGCGAGCCTGCCGATCGACGTCGAGCAGGCGCTGCGTGCGATGGCCGACGCCGGCACCGTCGAGCCCGGGATGGTCCTGCGGGCCTGCGACTTCCTCGGCGCGGTCGCCGGGCGGGCCGGCGCCGGTGGTGCCGTCCCGCTCGCCTTCCCGGTCATCGAGGGCTTCCCGCGCGCGGCGCACTGGTCGGCGTGGACGTACGAGCCCGGCCTCAACCCGACCGCCGGCCTCGCGGGGCTGCTGCACCGGCTCGGGGTCGAGCACCCCTGGCGGAGCGCCGCGACCGCGTGGTGCCGGCAGCGGCTGGACGACGGGCCGCTGCCCGACGAGGTGCACTCGGCCTCCGAGGTCCTCGTCCTGCTCGAGCACGTGCCGGACCGGGCCTGGGCAGACCCGCTCGCCGAACGGGTCGTCGGGCACCTGCGGTCGACGCAGATGTTCCACCTCGACCCGGGCGCGCCCGGGTACGGGCTGTCGCCCCTCGACCTGGCGCCGCTGGCCACCTCCCGCTGGCGCGGCCTCTTCGACGCGGACCGGGTCGACGCGCACCTGCAGCACCTGCTGTCCCAGCAGCAGGCGGACGGCGGCTGGCCCGTCAGCTGGGAGCCGCCCGGCCCGGCCGCGCTGCTCGAGTGGCGCGGGATCGTCACACTCAAGGCCCTGCACACCCTCACCTCCTACGGGGTTGTGACGCAGCCGACGTGACGGCCGGGCCGCCTCGACGGGCCCCGGCCCGCGGTCACCCCTACGGTCGAGAACCGTGCCCTCCCTCTCGGACCCCCCTGTCGCCTTCGCCCCGTCGCCGTCCGCGACCGTGGGCGCCCACGTCGTCTTCGACGTCCGGGAGCCGTCGCTCCTCGCCCTGCAGGTCGTGGCCGCGAACGACGACGGCGCCTCGCTGCGCGCGACGCTCGACGGCACGCCGGTCGAGGTCCGGGAGGTCCGCGGCCCGGCCCCGTTCACCCGCCAGCACCTCGTCGAGTGCGGGCCGGGGACGCTCGAGATCGCCTACGACGCAACAGTTCGGCCGGGGTCGGGTGCGGTGAGCACCGTCGACGAGGCCGAGCGGATCCTCATGCTCCGACCGAGCCGCTACTGCCCCGCGGACCGGTTCACGGGCTTCGGCGCGACCCGGTTCCCCGGCCCGGACGCGCCGGCCCTCGAGCGGCTGCGGGCCATCACGGACCACGTCCACGACAACCTCCAGTACGTCTCGGGCAGCACCGGGCCGACGGACGACGCCGTCGACGTCCTGCTCGCCGGCCAGGGCGTCTGCCGCGACTACGCACACCTCGTCGTCACGCTGGCCCGGGCCGTCGGGATGGCCGCCCGGCTCGTCGCGGTCTACGCGCCGGGCCTGTTCCCCATGGACTTCCACGCCGTCGCCGAGGTCGAGGTGGACGGCGTCTGGCACGTCGTCGACGCGACCCGGCTCGCGCCGCGCGCGTCCCTCGTGCGGATCTGCACGGGCCGGGACGCCGCCGACACCGCCTGGTGCACGACGCTCACCGGCGTGGCCGACCTGCGCGACGTCGTCGTCACCGCCGTCGCCGACCACGGTCTGCCGACGGACGACGGCGACCGGGCGACGACGCTCAGCTGACCCGTTCCCGCGAGGCCGCGGCGAGCGCGTCGAGCGCTGCCGCCGTCCGCTCCCGGTACTCCGCGACCCGGGCGAGCTTGATGTCCTCGTACCCGCGGATCTCCTCGGGCAGCGCGGCGATCGCCTCGACCGCCTCTGCCGTCGCCGGGGTGAGCCGGCCCAGGGCCTGCAGCATCGTCGCGCGGAACTCCTCGACGAGAGCCCGCTCCACCCGGCGGACCTGCGCATAGCCGAAGACGTCGAGCGGCGTCCCGCGCAGCCGGCGGGCCGCGGCGAGCACCCGGAACGTCGGGGTCGCGGTACGCCGCAACCGGATCTTCCGGCGCATCCCGAGGGCCCGCAGCGCCGGCGGGTGCAGGAGCACCGAGACCCGCGCACCCGGCCCGAACTCGGCGCGCAGCCGCGCCTGCTCGGCCGGGTCGAGGTGCAGCCGGGCCACCTCGTACTCGTCCTTGTAGGCCATGAGCCGGTGCAGGCTGCGGGCGTACGCGAGCCCGATCCGGCGGCCGGCCTCCTCCCCTGCACGCGCGGTCGCCGTGCCGACGACCTCGCGGACGGCGGCCTCGAAGACCTGCGCGTAGGCGCCGCTCTGGTAGCCGGTGAGGTCCGTGACCCGCAGGGCGACCGCCTCCTCGAGGGACGTCGTCCTGCTGCCGGCGAGAGACACCGGACCCGTTGCCGTCGGCGAGGCCGACGCGGCCGCCACCGCACGCGCGACGGCGTCCGGGTCCTGCACGCTCGCCCGCCCCCAGCGGAACGCGGCGAGGTTCTTCTCGACCGCCGTCCCGTTGAGCGTGATCGCCTGCTCCATCGCCTGCGCGCTGACCGGCAGCAGCCCGTGCTGGTAGACCGCGCCGAGCAGGAGCAGGTTGACCGGCATGTGGTCCCCGAAGAGCGCCTCCGACAGGCCGTTCGCGTCGATCGCGTGGACGGCGTCCGGCCGGGTCACCGAGGCGATGCGCAGGAGCGCGTCGTCCGGCGTCCCCGGCACGAGGACGCGCCCGGTGACCATGCCGATCGTCGGGACGACGGCGGTGTTGACGACGGCGACGGTCCGGTCCGCCCGGCACGTCGCGAGGTTGGCGTCGGCGGCCGCACCGAGCAGGTCGAACCCGACGAGGACGTCGACCGTGCCGCGGGACGCCTTGACCGCACCCGCCACCGGGTCCTTGCCGATCCGGACGTCGCTGACGACCGGGCCGCCCTTCTGCGCGAGTCCGATCTGCTCCAGGCCCGCGGCGTGCAGGCCGTCGACGTGCGCGGCCATCTGGAGGATCTGCGAGACGGTGACGACGCCGGTGCCCCCGATGCCGGGCATCCGCAGCACGACCTCGGCGCCGCTGGCGGGGCGGCGCTGCGGCTCGACGAGGGCCACCGGCAGGTCCGGCGTCGCCCGCCGGGTGCGCGGGCCGGTGCCCGGCTCGACGAGCAGGAACGACGGGCAGTCCCCCGACAGGCACGAGAGGTCGGTGTTGCACGAGGCCTGGTGGATCCGGGTCTTGCGGCCGAGCTCGGTGTCGACCGACTGCACCGACATGCACGTCGACTTCGACGCGCAGTCGCCGCAGCCCTCGCAGACCCGCTCGTTGACGACGACCTTCTCCTTCGGCGTCGGGAGCAGGCCGCGCTTGCGCAGCCGGCGCTCCTCGGTCGCGCAGCGGTCGTCGTGGACGATGACGGTCACGCCGTCGAGCTCCGCGAGCTCGCGCTCGACGGCGGGCAGGTCGTCGCGGTGCCGCACCGTGGCGCGGTGGTCCAGCGAGACCCCCTGGTACGTCTCGGGTTCCGGGGTCGTGACGACGACCCGCGTGACGCCCTCGAGCATGAGCAGCCGGGTCAGGGCGGGGACGTCGACCCGGCCCTCGGCGCGCTGGCCGCCGGTCATCGCGACGGCGTCGTTGTAGAGCAGCTTGTAGGTCATCTTCACGCCGCCGGCGACGGCGGCCCGGATCGCGAGCGACCCGGAGTGGTGGAACGTGCCGTCGCCGAGGTTCTGCACGAAGTGCCGGTCGTCGGTGAACGGCGCGAGGCCCAGCCACTGCGCGCCCTCGCCGCCCATCTGGGTGAGCCCGATCTGGTGGCCGCGGCCGCCGCCGTCGTCGAGCGCGATCATCGCGTGGCAGCCGATCCCGACGCCGACGAGGGTGTCGTCCGTCGTCCGGGTCGAGCGGTTGTGCGGGCAGCCGGAGCAGAAGAACGGTGTGCGGGCGGCGACGAGGGGCAGCGTCCGGCGGGCCGCGGCGGGGCGCTCGACGGCGAGGTGCGCGACGGCGCGCGGGCCGAGCCGGTCCTCGCCGACGACGCGCGCGAGGGCGGCGGCGACGTCGTCCGCCCCGAGCGTCCCGCGCGCCGACAGCAGCGGCCGGCCGCTCTCGTCGGAGCGACCGAGGACGGCCGGGGCGTCCGGGCGGCGGTAGAGCGCCTGCTGGAGGTGCCCTTCGAGGAACGGGGTCTTGTCCTCGACGACGAGCAGCCGGTCGAGGCCCTCGGTGAGCTCGGCGACCTGGCCGCGGTCGAGCGGGAAGGGCATCCCGAGGCGGACGAGCCGCAGCCCGAGCCGCTCCGCCTCGGCCTCGTCGATCCCGAGGTCGGCGAGCGCACGCTCGACGGTCGCGAAGGACGTCCCCGACGCCACGATGCCGAGCGTCGCCCGGGTCGCGGAGAAGGTGACCCGGTTGAGCCGGTGGGTGCGGGCGTACTCGCGGGCGAGGTCGAGCCGGCGCGTGAACATGTCGTGCTCAGCGGCGACGGCGGACGGCCCGACGAGCGCCGGGCCGTCCCCGACGACGCGGCGCTCCGGTTCCGGGACGTCCCGGTCCAGGCCCGACAGGTCGACGGTCGCCGACGCGTCGGCGATGTTCGCGACGATCTTCAGCCCGACCCACAGGCCGCACGCCCGGGAGAGGGCGACGGCGTGCAGCCCGTACTCGACGATCTCCTGGACCGACCCCGGTGCGAGCAGCGGCATGGACAGGCTCTGGCACATCGGCTCGCACGAGCTGGGCACGGTCGAGGACTTGCAGTCGGGGTCGTCGCCGATCCAGGCGACGGCCCCGCCGAGCGGTGCGGTGCCGGCGAGCATCCCGTGCCGGATGGCGTCCGCGGCCCGGTCGAGGCCGGGGTTCTTGCCGTACCAGAAGCCGGTCACGCCGTCGTACCGGCGGCCGGGGAGCCGGCCGATGAGCTGGCTGCCCGCGACGGCGGTCGCGGCGAGCTCCTCGTTGACCCCGGCCTGGAAGACGACGCCGGCCTCGGCGAGGAACCGCTTCGCGCGGCCCATCTCGAGGTCGACCGTGCCGAGCGGCGACCCCTGGTAGCCCGAGACGTAGACCGCTGTGTCGAGGCCGCGCGCGGTGTCGAGGCGGCGCTGCTCGAGCGTGAGCCGGACGAGCGCCTGCACCCCGGACATCAGGGCCCGGCCGTCGCCGGCGGCGTACTTGTCGTCGAGCGAGGGCGGTGCGCTCACGAGGGTTCCTCCGGCGTGGTGGGCGACGGTCCGGCCGAGCACTGGCGACGGCACCGGTCGGACGGCGATGTGCGTACCGACGTGCCTGGTAACGACCATGCCGCATCGGCGCGCCGAGTGCGACGTGGCTCACAGGAGACAGAACAGGGCACCCTCGACGCAAGGTCCTGGGTGTCGTCGTGGGTGAAGACGCAAAGATTGTGTGGACTTCCCCCGGGCTGCTCGATTCACTTGCGCCATGAGCCCCGATCCCGCGTCGCCGCAGCGGCCTCCGACCGGTCCGGCCGACGTCGACGCGGTCGACCACCACCTCCTGCGCCTGCTCCGCGAGGACGGCCGCCGGACGTTCTCCGAGATGGCACCCCGCGTCGGCCTGTCCGTCGCGGCGGTCAAGCGGCGGGTCGACCGGCTGCGCGACCTCGGCGTCATCACCGGGTTCACGGTCCAGGTCGACCACACCCGCCTCGGCTGGGGCGTCGAGGCGTTCACCGAGGTGCGCTACGCGGGGACGGCGAGCGTCGGCGACATCATCGCGACCGCCGCCCGTGCCCCGGAGGTGCAGGCCGTCTTCACGATCGCCGGCGACCCGGACGCGCTCGTCCACCTGCGCGCCCGCGACATCAACCACCTCCAGGAGGCGATCGACGGGCTGCGGACGTCGCGCAAGGTCGCCGGCACGAAGACCCTCATCGTGCTCGGGTCCTGGACGCGCCCCGACTGACCCGCCGGGGTCAGCCGGGTCAGCCGGGTCAGCCGGGTCAGCCGGGTCAGCCGGGTCAGCCGGTGATCGGCACCAGCCCGTCGTCGTCCGCGCCGAGACTCGTCACCACGCGCGTCGTCCGGTCGAGCGCCGCCTGCAGCCGGGCCCGGGTGGAGCTGCCGTACGTGCCGTCCCGCAACGCCTTCGGGACGTCGAGCACCCGGATCGGCGCGGCCCTCGCGACCATGATCGGCTCGTACTCGGCCCTGGTCACGGCGAACCGGTGGGCCTTCGTCTCGGTGAACGTGAACCGCACGAGCAGGCCCTCGGCGTTCGGGTCGCCCGGTGTGCTGTGCCAGGCCATGAGGTTGCCGAGGCCGTAGACGACCCAGGTCCTGCCGATCTTGCGGATCGGCTCGACGACGTGCGCGTGGTGGCTGATGATCACGTCGAGGTCGGCGGAGCGGGCGAGCCGGCGGGAGACGTCGGCCTGCTGCCGGTTCGGGGTCTGCACGTACTCGGTCCCCCAGTGCAGGGAGAGGACGACGATCTCGGCCCCGTCCTTCCGGGCCGCGGCCGCCTCGGCGAGGATCCGCCGCTCGTCGATGACGTCGGCCCGCCAGCGGTCGCCGCCGGGGTAGCTGTTGCCGTTGAAGCCGTACGTGTACGACAGCAGCGCGACCCGGACGCCGTGCACGTCGACGACCGTCGTCCGGGCGGCTTCCTCGGCGGTCCGCGCCGAGCCCGCGTGGGCGATCCCGGCGTCGTCGAGCGCGTCGAGGGTGCGCCGGATGCCCTCGGCGCCCTGGTCGAAGGTGTGGTTGCTCGCCGTGCTGCAGGCGTCGTACCCGGTCCGGTCGAGCGCGTCGACGACCTGCGGCGGCCCGGAGAACATCGGATAGCCACGGAACGGCCCCGACGCGGTCGCCAGCGGTGTCTCCAGGTGGCACAGCGCGAGGTCCGCGCCCGCGACGATCGGCTTGATCGGCGCGAGCATCGGCGCGAAGTCGAGGTCACCACGCCCGGTGCGGGCGGCGTCCGCCTTCGCCTGCGCCCACAGCGGCGGGTGGAGCAGGACGTCGCCCGTGGCGACGAGGGTGACCCGTCGCGGCTTCCGCGTGGACGGCCCCGTGGACGGCTCCGTGGCGGGCTCCGTCGACGGCGACTCCGACGGGTCGGCCGGCCCCGCGCCGGACGGGCTCGCCGGCACCGACGTGACGGTCGTGGCCGCCGGTGGCGCCGCGCCGCGGTCCCCGGAGCCGCAGGCCGCGAGCAGGCAGCCGAGCGCCACCACCGCCGTGACGCGCACCGACGTCCGTCCCACCGTGTCCCGCACCCGGACAGTGTGGCCCCTCACCGGCACCCGGTGCGCCGGTCGGGGCAACGTCCGCGGGGCGCCGTGCGACGTGTGGGCATGGGCACCCATCACCCGTCCCGGACGGGACCTCGACAGGACCGCCGCCGGAGCCGGCGCACGCTCGCGGTCGCGCTCGGCACGCTCGCCGCCGTCGGCCTCGCGACCGTGCTGCCGGCCGCGGCCGACGGCCGGTTCGGTCCGGGCACGTGGTGGCGGTCGGACGGCGCGGCCGTCGCGGTCGCCCCGGCCGCCGGGGCCACCGACGCGGCCCCGGCCATGCCCGGCCCGGTCACCACCTCCGCCGCAGCGGCGCCGGAGGCGGTCGCGCCGTCCACCGGCCGGCCCGGCGCGGCGACGGCGACCGGGTCGGCCACCGCCCCCGCAGCAGCGGCGACCGTCGCGGCCGCCGGCACGTGCGCCCGGACGGCGAGCGCGACGCCGAAGGTGCGCGTCACCGAGATCAGCGCCGGCGTCACGGTCACGGGCTACGGCGGCGAGGGCGACACCGAGGCGCTGCCGCTGGCGATCGCCTCCCGCCCCGGCGGTTCGTGGCTGGCCTGGCTCGGCACGGACAAGCGGGTCCACCTCGGCAAGCTGGACTGCAACGACAAGCTCGTCGGGAAGCCCACGAACTTCCCCGGGATCGACCTGCAGGACGTCCGCGCCGACAGCACGGGCGGCGTCCTGCTCCTGACCCGCGCGGGCAGCTGCACGGGCAGCCGGCTGTGCGGCGGGACGGCGAGCCCGTGCAACACGATGCACATGGTGCGGTTCGACAACTCCGGCGCGCTCGTGTGGCAGGTCCAGGTCACCAACCTCACCGCGACCCGCGGCGGGCAGACGAACGGCGCCCGGTTCGTGTGGTGGTACCAGCACCACGGCCGGCTCGCCTATGACGGCGCCAACTACGCCGCCTACTTCGGCGTCGCCATCACCGTGCAGAACGGCAGCTGCGTCGACATCCACGAGGGCGACCGGATGCAGGTCGTCAGCAAGGCCGGCAAGCTCCTGTCCGGTCACGACAGCTTCGAGGTCGGCTGCAGCCACGCCTGGACGTCGCGGATCGTGTGGGACAAGCGCACCAAGCACTACGTCATGGTCTGCGCCACCGACAACAGCTGCCGGATCGCGCAGCCGAACCCGTACCGCACGGTGGCCGCCGGGGCCTGCGACGGCACCCTGTTCGGCGGCGACCTCGTCAACGCGAGCACGACCGGCTACTGGACGGCCTGGAGCCAGGGCGGCACGGTCCGCCTCGACCGCTTCACGACCGGCGCGTCGAACAAGTCCGTGAGGACGTCGATCAGCGCGAGCCACCCGCATCTCGTCCGGTACGGCACGGGCCGGATGCTCCTCGCCTGGCAGTCCGGGACCGGGATGGCCGCCCAGGTCTACAACGCCTCGACGGGCGCCGCGACCGGTGCCCGGATCAGGATCCCGGTCCGGGACCACTCGTACCAGGCGTTCAAGGGCTACTCCGACGCGAGCGTCGCCTACCCCGCGGCCGGCAGCACGAGCACGAAGATCAAGATCGCCCGGGTGATGCCGGTCGCGTGACCGGCACCCGCCCGGGACGGCCCGGCCGGCGCGAGCCCGTGCGCCGGCCGGGCCTGGGACAGTGGCGTATGCAGATCGTGGACCTGGCCGCCGTCCGGTCGGTGCTGACCTGGGACGACGCCCTCGACGCCGCCCGGCACGCCTTCCGGGCGCTCTCGGACGGCATGGTGGACCAGCCCGGCCAGCTGGAGATGCGCCCGGACGGCGGGGGCGAGCTCCACGTCAAGGGCGCCTACCTGCGCGGGTCTGCGGTCATGTGCTTCAAGGTCGCGACAGGCGGGTTCCCCGGCGCGGCCCCGGACGGCTTCTCGGTCGTCCTCGACGCCGCGACCGGGCAGGCCCGCTGGCTGCTCGCCGACAGCGGCTGGCTCACCGACACCCGGACCGCCGCGGCCGGCGCCGTCGCGTCGCTCACGCTGGCCCGGCCCGACGCGCGACGGCTGCTCGTCGTCGGCACCGGCGGCCAGGCGCAGGCCCAGGTGCACGCGCACCGGGCCGCCATCCCGGGCCTCGAGGTGGCCGTCTGGGGCCGCGACGCCGCCCGGGCGGCGGCATTCGCCGAGGCTGTCGGCGCCACGGTCGCCGACGACCTCGAGGCCGCCGTCCGCACGGCCGACGTCGTCGTGACGGCCACGAGCAGCCGGACGCCGCTGCTCGACGCGGCCTGGGTCCGCCCGGGCACGCACGTCACCGCGGTCGGGTCGGACACCCCGGGCAAGCAGGAGCTCCCCGCCGCCCTGCTCGCCGCCGCCGAGGTGGTCGTCTGCGACGCCGTCGACCTCGCGGCGCACGCCGGTGAGCTCCAGCACGCGGCACCCGAGGTCGTGTCCCGCGCGGTGACCCTCGGCGACGTCCTCACCGGCCGGTCCCCCGGCCGCACCTCCCCCGCCCAGGTCACCGTCGCGGACCTGTGCGGGCTCGGCGTGCAGGACGCCGCGATCGCGGAGGTCGTCGTGCAGCGGCTGTCCGCGAGGGCGACGTGACCGGGCCGGCCCGGCGGGCGCGCAGGGTGCGGGCCGTCGCCGGCGTCGCCCTCCTCGCGCTCGCGACCGGCGGCTGCGGGGCGAAGGAGGACGACGCGAAGGAGATGTCCGAGGCCGTCGTCGAGCGCATCAACGACGGCGCCTGCGACGACCCGCCCGCGGACCTCGCTGCGGCGCAGTGGGAGCCGATGTGCCGCGCCGTCCGCGCCGTCCTGCCTGCCGGCGGCGTCGTGACCCTCGTGTCCACCACGACCGAGCAGTCGGGCGAGATCGGGTACGCCTACTCGAGCGAGGCGACGTTCACCGCGACGGACGGCACCGCGCGGACGCTGCGGCTGTTCTACGAGGGCACCGGGGTCTCCGCCGCCGTCCCCGAGCTGACCTACGCGTCGATGGACGGCGCGGTACTGCTCGACATCTGAGCCGCCGCGCGCACGTGCCGCGCCCAGATGTGATGATCGACGCGTGACCGTCTGGCAGATCACCGGCGTCGCCCTCGTCGTCATCGGGGTCGGCGAGTACGTCCTGTTCCGCTACCTCGCGCCGCGCCGGGAGAACATCGCGCGGCGGATGCCGCTGCTCGTCGCGAACTCGGCGTTCAACGTCGCCGTCGGCGCGGCGCTCTTCCTCCTGCTCTGAGCGACCCCCTTTCGACGCCGCGCTCGAACGGCCACTGAGCTACACCGACGGCGTGACGAGCTCGTCGGCCACCCAGTGCGCCACATCCGGCGGGTAGGGCGCGGGCAGCCCCAGCACGACGTGACGGAAGCCTGCGTCGACCGCCGCCGCGATGGCGTCCCGGGTCGCCGAGGGCCGGTCGTAGGCGACTCCCAGGTGGATCGATCGCGTGACCGACGCCGGGTCGCGCCCGATGTCGTCGCAGTAGCGGTCGAGGACGGCACTGCGGCTCACGACGTCCTCGAGGTCACCACCCGGGATGTTCCAGACGTCCGCGTGCTCGGCGACCACGCGCAGCACCGCCGCCGAGCGGCCGCCGATGACGATCGGCGGGTGCGGTCGCTGCACGGGCCTGGGGTTGCAGAAGGCACCTCTGAGGCGGACGTGGGCGCCGTCGACGTCGAACGGCTCGGTCTCGGTCCACAGCCGGCGGATCACCACGCACGCCTCGGCGAAGGCGGCGACGGCGTCGGCGGTCTCGAGGAACGGGATGCCGTGGGCCGCGTACTCGCGCCGGGCCGCCGGCGGGTGGGGACGCGACCCGACACCGATGCCGAAGTCGAGCCGCCCGCCGGCCACGACATCGACGGTCGCGGCGATCTTGGCGAGCACCGCCGGCGGCCGGAACCGGTTGCTCGTCACGAGCAGGCCGAGCCGTAGCCGCTCGGTCTGCGCCGCCAGCGCGGACAGCAGCGTCCAGCCCTCGTACGCCGGGCCGTCCGGGTCCCCGCCGATCGGCATGAGGTGGTCGAACAGCCATGCGTGCTCGATCTGCGGGACGGCGTCCGCCTCCCGCCAGACCCGTAGGACGTCCTGGTAGCCGACGTTCATGGGCGCGGTCATGATCCCGAAGCGGGGGCGGTCGTCCGTCATGGCGGTGCGTCCTTCCGGGTCTGTGGCATCCTGAAGACAAGCGGAACCCTGTTCCACTCACAACATACGGAACTCTGTTCCGTTTGCAAACCGGCGCTGGAGGCGAACGTGGTGACGGATGCGGGTGACCGCACGGACGCACCGTCCCCGCGCAAGCGCGCCGACGCGCGCCGCAACGAGCAGAAGCTCCTCGACGCCGCCGCCGAGGCCTTCGTCGCCTCGGGCGTCGACGTGCCCGTGCGAGAGGTCGCGAACCGGGCGGGCGTCGGCGTCGGGACGATCTACCGCCACTTCCCGACGCGAGCCGATCTCGTCGTCGCCGTCTACCGTCACCAGGTCGAGGCCTGCGCGGAGGCGGGCCCGGCGCTCCTGGCGAGCAGCGCGACACCGCACGCCGCACTCGCGGCCTGGATCGACCTGTTCGTCGACTTCCTCGTCACCAAGCACGGGCTCGCCGACGCGCTGCGGTCCGACGCGACCGGCTTCGAGACCCTCCACGCGTACTTCCTCGACCGTCTCGTCCCGGTGTGCGGCGCCCTGCTCGACGCCGCGGTGGCGGCGGGCGAGATCCGGCCCGGCACAGCGCCTCTCGAGCTCATGCGCGGGATCGGCAACCTCTGCATCGGGGCGTCGGACGACGCCCGCTACGACCCGCGGCGGATGGTCGCGCTCGTCGTCGCCGGGCTTCGCAGCGCGTGAGGCTCAGCGCCGCTCGGGTGCCCAGAGGTCGCCGACCGTGTAGCCGCTGGGGTACGGGTCCGACGGGTGCACGCTCCAGCGGGCCCGGCCGGTCACCCAGGTGCGCCCGGTGACCGTCGGCAGCACGGCCGGGGTGCCGCCGACCTCCGTCGTCCCGACGAGGCGGCCGACGAACAGGCTGTCGATGATGCTGCGGTGCCGGAACTCCTCGTCGAGGGCGAGGTCGCCGCGCGCGTGCAGGGCCGTCATCCGGGCGCACGTGCCGGTGCCGCACGGCGAGCGGTCGAGGATGCCGGTCCACGTCGTCGGGTCGTCGGGCAGCAGCGGGTCCTGGGTGAGGACGACGGTGTTGCGTGCGTCCGTGCCGGGTGTCCGCGGTCCGGAGTGGAGCATGACGAGCGCGATGTCGTCGACGTCCGGGTTGACCGGGTGGCGGACCGGGACCTGTTGCCGCGCAGCCATCTTCACGAGCGCCCCGGCCCTGGCGAGCTCGCGGCCGCGGGCCGGGTCGAGGTCGACGCCGCAGTCCGCGGCCCTGGCCTGCACGAAGAACTGGCCGCCGAAGACGACGTCGACCGGCAGCGTGCCGATCCCGGGGACCTCGAGCGGGATGTCGAGGCCGACGACGAACGAGGGCACGTTCGCAACGGTCACCGCGGCGACCCTGCCGTCCTCGATCGCGGCCGTCGCCCGGACCACCCCGACCGCGGTGTCGATGGTGACGTCGAACGTGTCGCCGTCCGGCACGATCAGCCCGGCCTCGACGGCACCGGCGACCGCGCACATGGTGTTGCTGCCCGACATCGGCGTGAACCCGCCCTGCTCGAGGACGACGACCCCGAAGTCGGCGCCCGGCGTCACCGGCGGCAGCAGCAGGACGGCGCACAGCGCCGGGTAGCCGCGCGGCTCGTGGAGCAGCAGCTCGCGCAGCGGGTGGAGGTGCTCCCGGCAGTACGCGAGACGCTCGGCCATCGAGTCGCCCCGTACGAGGTGCGCGGCGTCGAGGACGACCCGGCCGGGCTCGCCCTCGGCGTGCACCTCGACCGTGTCGAGCGTCAGGGTCACCGCGTCACCCGCCCGCGGGGACCTGTCCGGCGGCCGCGAGGATGCGGGTGAACCGCTCGAGGTCGGCGGCCGGCAGCGGCAGGATCGGCGCCCGCGTAGGGCCGGCCGGGTGGCCGACGATCTGCAGCCCGGCCTTGATGCCCGCGGCGTAGTCCACCGACTCGAGGAAGTCGCTGATCGCCCACAGGTGCTTCCACAGCTCACGGGCGGCCGGCAGGTCACCCTTGACCGCGAGGGTGTCCCACAGCCCGACGGCGAGCTCCGGCACGATGCTCGCCGCGCCCCAGACCGCGCCCTTGGCGCCCGAGGCGATCCCGAAGAACGTCAGGGTGTCCCAGCCGTTGAAGACGGTGATCCGGTCGGTGCGGACGGCGAGCAGCTCGGCCTGGCCGACGGCGTCGCCGGACGTGTCCTTGACGAAGTCCAGCCCCGGGATGTCGCCGAGCTGTGCGAGCTGCTCGGGGGTCAGCGTGACGCCGGTGTGCGAGGGGATGTTGTAGTAGACGACCGGGATCGTGATCGACCCGGCGACGGTGGAGAGGAACGTGACGAGGGCGTCCCACGCCGGCGCACCGTAGAACGGCGGCAGCAGCATGATCGCGTCGGCACCGACGGCCTCGGCGTGCTGCGCCAGGGAGACGGCCTCGGCGGTGGCGAGCGCCCCGACGCCGGCGACGACCGGGATCCGGTGGTCGACCGCTTCGACCCACGCCGTGATGGCACGCCGGTACTCGGCCGGGGCGAGGGTCGCGAACTCACCCGTCGACCCGGTCGCGACGACACCGTGCAGCCCCGCGGCGACGAGCCGGTCGGCCTGCGCCCGGAGGTTCTCCTCGTCGATGGCGCTGCCGTCGGCGGTGAACGGGGTGGGGACGGCGGCGATGATGCCGTGCAGGGCGGCGGTGCGGCGGGTCATGGCGGTCCTTCCGGGACGACGGCGGGGCTGGCGACGGTCAGGGCTGGCGACGCTCAGGGCTGGCGGCTCAGAACCGGGCGGGGTCGAACGGCTCGAGCTCGGGGCGGCGGGTGCCGTGCAGCACGAGGTCGGACAGCGCGAGGGCGCTGCCCGCGGCGAGCGTGACGCCGAGCATGCCGTGGCCCGTGGTGACGAACGTGTTGTCGGTGCCGGGGAGCGCGCCGATGGCGGGCAGGCCGTCCGGCGTCATCGGGCGCATGCCGGCCTGCGGCCGCAGGGGTCCGGTCGGGACCTTCCAGCCGCGCAGGTACGCCTGCGGGCCGCGCAGGATCGCCGCGACCCGGACGTCGTTGACCTTCTCGTCGAGGCCTGCGAACTCCATCGTCCCGGCGAGCCGCAGCCGGTCCGAGAAGGGGGTGATCGCGACCTTGACGTCGGACAGGTTCGTCGCGCTGCGCAGGGGCAGCGGCTCGACGTCCACGCTGTAGCCCTTGCCGGGGCGCACGGGCAGCCGGCGGCCGAAAAGGCCTGCCAGCTCACCGGTCCAGGCACCGGCGGCGAGGACGAACCGGTCCCCCTCGTGCCGGCCGGACGGCGTCCGCACCGCCGCGACGGTACGGCGTCCGCCGCTCTGGCGGACCTCGACCGACCCGACCGGTGCGTTCTCCACGATCCGGACGCCCATGTCGACGAGGCGCTTGTGCAGCGCCTCGACGAACGCGCGCGGGTCGAGGTGCCGTTCCTGCGGGAAGAAGATGCCGCCGTGCACGGCGTCGGTGAGCAGCGGCTCGTGCGCGCGGACGGCGTCCCCGACGAGGAGCTGCGGGTCGAGGTCGTTCTCCCGCACGAGGTCGAGGTTGTGGACGTGGTGGTCGAGGTTCGCCTTCTGCGTGAAGGCCATGAGCAGGCCCGCGGAGCGCAGCTCGAAGTCCATGCCGTCGGCCCGGTACTCGTCGAGCACCTGTGCCGTGCTCCGCGCGAGCCGCAGGTGCGCCGCGAACCCCGCGCGCTGGTCGCGGTCGTTGCAGCGGCGCCACATCCGGAGCATGAAGCCGACGAAGCGCGGGTCGAGGGAGGGCCGGATGTACACCGGGCTGTCCGGGCGGAGCATCCACTTCAGCGTCTGGACGACGACCTTCGGGCCGGGCACCGGCATCGACTCGGCGGGCACGAACCAGCCGGCGTTCACCGCCGACGCCCCGAGGCCGGTCCCGCGGGCGTCGAGGACGGTGACCTCGGCGCCCTCCCGGGCGAGGTGGTAGGCGCTCGTCAGGCCGATCACGCCACCACCGACGACCACGACGTGCATGGCTCGTGCCTCCGCTCAGCACTCCCGATCAGATTGTCTGACAATGCCAGTGACAGTAGGGCGGCCCCTGGCTAGGGTCAAGGGATGGCCGAGCCCGCCACGCCTGCTGCGGCACGCTCCCCTGCCGGGACCCCGCAGCGCGACGCCGTCGTGACCCGCATCCGGCGGGCGATCGTCCTCGGTGAGCTCCGCCCCGGCGACAAGCTCCGCGAGGTGCACCTCGCGGCCCGGTTCGGGGTCAGCCGCCCGACGCTGCGCGAGGCGCTCAACCTCGTGGTGCAGGACGGGCTGCTCGTGCAGGAGCCCTACCGCGGCTTCAGCGTGACCCGGCTCGACGCGGGCGCTGTCCGGGACCTGGCCCGCACCCGCGTCCCGCTCGACCTCATCGCGGTCGGCGCGATCCTCGAGGACCCGACCGGGCGGCGGCTGCAGCTCGTCCGGGACGCCTGGCGCGCGTTCGACCGCCTCGCCTTCGACCCGGACCCGCTCGTCCAGCACGAGGCCCACGTCGCGTTCCACCGCGGGCTCTGGGCCGCGTCCGAGAACACGGCGCTCCTGCGCCTGTGGCCCGTCACCGAGGCGCTGAGCACCATCGCCCTCGCGCAGGAGCAGGCGGCCCGCGCCGACCCGCACCGTGCCCACGCCATGCACGCACAGATCGTCGAGGCCGTCACTGCCGGCGATGCGGCCGCCATCGAGGCCGTCCTGCGCCACCACATCATCGACAGCGCCGAGGAGTTCCTGCTCCTCGACGAGACATGAGGAGGAGCCCATGCGCTTCAGCCGGTCGCTCAAGGTCGTCGGTGCCCACGCGGAGGGCGAGGTCGGCAACGTCATCGTCGGCGGCTTCGGCCAGGTGCCCGGCGAGACGATGCTCGACAAGCGCAACCACCTGGCCGAGCACCGGGACTGGCTGCGGCGGATGATCCTCAGCGAGCCGCGCGGGCAGGTCGCGCGCAACGCGAACATCGTGCTGCCGAGCAACCATCCGCAGGCCGATGCCGGGTACGTGATCATGGAGTCGATCGAGTACCCCGTCATGTCGGGCAGCAACACCATCTGCGTCGCCACCGTGCTCCTCGAGACCGGCATGCTCGACGCCGTCGAGCCCGTGACGAACCTCGTGCTGGAGTCCCCGGCCGGCCTCATCCCGGTCGAGTGCCAGGTGCGCGACGGCAAGGTGACGAGCGTGCGGTTCACCAACCAGCCGGCGTTCGTCTACCACCTCGACGCCCCGGTCGAGGTCGAGGGCGTCGGCACCGTGACGGTCGACGTCGCGTGGGGCGGGATGGCCTACGTCATCGTCGACGCGCGCACCTTCGGGTTCGCGGTCACCCCGGACGAGGCCCGCGACATCTGCGCTCTCGGCGAGCGGATCAAGATCGCCGCCGCGGAGCAGCTCGCCGCGGTGCACCCGGAGAACCCGGACTTCCCCGGGATCACGATCTGCGAGCTCACCCTGCCGCCCGAGCGGGTGGACGGCGTCCTCACGGCGAAGAACGCCGTCGTCGTCTCCCCCGGCCGGTGCGACCGGTCCCCCTGCGGCACCGGGACGTCGGCCCGGATGGCGGTCATGCACGCCCGCGGCGAGCTCACCGTCGGCGAGCCCTTCGTGCACACCTCGATCATCGACTCCCGGTTCGAGTGCCGGATCGAGTCGACGACCACCGTCGGCGGTGTCCCGGCCGTCGTACCGTCGATCGCCGGTCAGGCCTGGATCACCGACCTGACCACGCTCGTCCTCGACCCCACCGACCCGTACCAGGAGGGCTACCGGCTCACCGACACCTGGCCCGTGGGGCTCTCGGTCTGAACCTCCGGGCTGAACCTCCGACGGGGCGCGGCGGGGCACCGCCGTGCCACGATCGAGGGGTGACGCGCGCGCTGAGCTTCGGGGCGGTGGCGGCCCGGTACGAACGCTTCCGGCCCGGCTACCCCGCCCGGGTCGTGGACGTCGTCCTCGGCCACGCGCGCCGGCCGGTCCGGACGGCGCTCGAGATCGGCGCCGGCACGGGCAAGGCGACCCGGGCGTTCGCTGCGCGAGGCGTCGCCGTCACGGCGACCGACCCCGACGCGTCGATGCTGCGGGTGCTCCGGGCGCACGTGCCGGCGGACGTCGTCTCCGTCCGGTCCGCGTTCGAGGACCTGCCCCGGAGTCGCACCTACGACCTCGTGTTCGCGGCGGCGTCCCTGCACTGGACGGACCCGGTCGACCGCTGGGCCCGCGTCGCCGCGCTGCTGGAGCCGGACGGCGTCTTCGCCTCGTTCGGCGGCCAGAGCCACCTCGTGGACCCGGCGCTCGCGGCCGCCGTCCACGCCGCCCGCGCGCCGTTCCTCGCCGAGGACGACCTCCCCTCCCCCGACGGGACTCCCCCGGACCACGCGATGCAGTGGCCGGGGACCGAGCTCGAGCGTTCGCCGTGGTTCACCGACGTCCGGCAGGAGGTCGTCGAACGGCGCCTGACGCTGACCGCCGCCGGCTACGTCGGGCTGCTCTCGACGGTGTCGGCGTACCTCCAGCTCCCGGTGGAGCAGCGGGAGCAGGCGCTGGACGCGATCCGGCGGGTGGTGCCGGAGCAGGTCGAGGTCTCGGCCGACGTCACCGTGCACGTCGCCCGCCGGGCGGAGCGCGCATGACGGACGTCGACGGGTCCGACGCCGGGGCGCGGACCTGGGTGGTCTGGCGGCAGGACGAGCACGGGAACCGCGCGGAGGTCGCTCGTCACGTCCTGCGTGCCGATGCCGAGGCCCAGGCCGCCGGGCTCGAGGCCCGCGGGCACAAGCAGACCTACTGGGTGGCCGGCACGACGACCACCGACGTCGTCGAGGCGGCCGTCGCGGAGGCAAGGCGCCGGGGGGCCGCCTCCGACCGGGACGTCTCGGCCGCGGTCGAGCACTTCGCCGGGACGGTCCGGGAGACGTGCACCCGCTGGGGGCTGACCGCCGAGCGCTGGCTGGACGGCGGCGCCGGGATGCCGACGCTCGCTGTCGTCGGCGAGGGCGGGCAGCGCGCGGTCCTGAAGATCGCCGAACCCGGCGACCAGGACGTCGCTGCGCGGATCATGACGGCGGCCCACGGCCGCGGGTACGCGCGCGTCCTCGACTGGGACGCCGGCCGCGGAGCCCTTCTCCTCGAACGCCTGGGGCCCATGCTGTCGGCGCGGACCCGCACGCTGCACGAGCAGGGGCCGGTCGTCGTGGCGCTCCTCCAGCAGGCCTGGCAGGTCCCGCTGGACAGCGGACGCCCCTTCGAGGGCAAGGCCTCGGGGCTGCTGTCGATCCTCGCCGACCTCGGGCCCCGCTACGGCGCCGCGCACGGCGACGTGCTCCGGCAGGCGACGCTGCACGCGGAACGGCTCGCCGCGACGGAGCGGCCCGAGGTCGTCTGCCACGGCGACCCGCACGCGAACAACGTGCTCCGGCGCGGCGAGGACTGGGCCCTCATCGACCCGGACGGGTTCGTCGGCGAGCGCAGCTACGACGTCGCGGTCGTCGTCCGGGACGCCTGCGCCGAGCTGGCGGCCGCCGAGGCGGCCGCCCCCGGGTCGGCGACGACGTTGCTGCGCAGCGAGTGCCGGCGGCTCGCCGGGTCAGCGGGCGCCGACCCGGAGCGGGTGTGGGCCTGGGCGTACGTCGAGCGCGTCACGTCGGGGCTGTACCTGCGCTGGCACGGGTACACCGCGCAGGCCTCGCAGTTCCTCGACGTGGCAACGCTTCTCGAGCCCTGAGCGGCCCGCCGCCGCCGCGCCGTCCGGCCGTCGGTCGAGCTGCTCGCTCACAACGCCGTGGCGACGATCCCGCCGACGGCCATCGCCATCCCGACGGCCTGGGGCGCCGAGACCCGGTCCCGCAGGACGACGACAGCCAGCGCGATGGTGACGACCGACAGCGCCGAGGCGATCGGGGTCACGAGGATCGCGTCGCCGATGGCGATCCCGTAGTTCACGGCGGCGACGGCGCAGACCTCGACGCCGCCCATGGCCACCAGGGTCAGCGCCGTCCGGGCCTGCACGCCGTCCGGCCGGAGCCTGCGGCGCATGAGTACCGACAGCGCCAGCAGGACGAGGACGACGCCGACCTTGACGAGGAGCGTCGTCCGCAGCCAGCCGACGTCCTCGGAGATGACCTCGCTGACGTTCCAGTAGAGGCCGAAGAAGCAGGCACCCAGGAGCGTCTCCCGGACACCGAGCGACACGTGGAACCCCTGCCGCCGCAGCCGTCCCCAGTCGACGGACGCGAGCATCGCTCCCACGATGATCGTGAACGCGCCGGCCGTCTGGCTCGTGCTCAGTCGCTGCCCCATGAAGAGGAAGGCGACGACCATCGTCACGACGGCCCAGAGGTTCATGGCCGCCGCGACGACCGAGACGTCGCCCTTCTGAAACCCCGCGAAGAAGAAGAGATAGCCGCCGCAGTAGAGACCCGCGGCCAGGGGAACGAGCAGCAGCGACCGCGTCGGCACGCCCGCCATCGCCCCGGCAGCCCACGCGACGACGCCGATCGAGACCGCGCCGACCGCCTGGGACCAGAACAGCGGCACGAACGAGCCCATCCGCTTCGAGAGGACCCCGCCCAGGAAGTCGTACAGGCCCCAGCCGAACATGCCGCAGACGCCGAGCAGGGCGCTGAGAAGCGTCGGGGTCACGTGCGGATCGTGCCATCACCGGCCCCAGACGGCAGGGATCGACGCGTCAGTCGTCGGCCAGGGCGGCGAAGTCCCGCTTGGCCTGCCGGTACCAGCCCATGCCCGCGATCGGCCGCTTCCACCGGTCCTTCATGGCTGTGAGCGCCTGGGCGTGGCCGCCGTCGCCGGCGGCGACGACCTCCTTCAGGTGCCGGTCCTGCGCCTTGATCGCCTCGTCGGCGGTGCTCGTGCGGTGCTCGTGGTCGCACGGTCCGCCGAGCTGCCGGCAGGTCATGGTCTTCATGGTCGTCTCCTCGTGCTGTCCGGCAGGCGCGCCGGGATGCGGGGCGGCAGCCGGTCGCTGCCACGTCAACCGTAGGAGCGGCGCCCTGGCGGGCGCTTCTTCGATCCTGACCGGTTCGCGGCTGCGGAGCGGGCTACCCGCGGGACGCGCCGTCCCCGGGCGGCTGCACCCCTGCCCGCCGGTGCCGCCGTGCGAAGAGCCGGCCGAGGACGACGAGTCCGATGCCCACCCACAGCGAGTTCAGCGCGACCGACGCCCAGACCCGGCCGCCGGCCGCGGCGATGCCGAGGAACAGCGAGCCGAGCACGTTGACCCACTGGAACGCCGGCCCCTCACCATCGACGCGCCCGGTCGACACGAGCCAGTAGCCGAGCGTCAGCAGGACCGCGCCGACCCAGCCGATGGCCTGGGCGACCTCGTTGAGGCTCACGCGGCCGGGACCACGGCGCGCATGACCCAGCGCCACTTGGCGATCCTGCGGTCGCGGACGAAGCCGAACTGCTCGTACAGCGCCTCCGGGCCGGTGTGGAGGTAGGCGCCCCGCTGCGGCGGCCGCTCCTCCGTCTGCTCCGGGTAGGCCTCGACGACGCCGCCGCCCGCGAGCCGGATGGCGTCGAGCGCGGCCGTCACGGCGGCCCGGGCGACACCCTGGCCCCGGTGCTTGCCGGCCGTGAAGATGCAGCCGATCCGCCAGGTCGGCAGGTCGGCGTCCGCGCCGTCGTACGCCTTGCGGTTCTTGATGTTCGGCAGCTCGGCCGGGGTGCCGTACTGGCACCAGCCGACGCACTCGTCGTCCGCGTACACGAGCACCTGGCGCACGGTGCCGGCCATCACATGGGCCCGCTTGGCCTCACGGTTGCCGGCGGCGCCGTCCGCCGAGAAGCCCTCGGGGTGGAACCCCATGCACCAGCACCCGCCCCACACCCCGTTGTGCGCCTCGACGAGGGCGGCGAAGTCCTCCCACGTCTGCGACGTGAGGGGCTTGGTCGTGTAGTCCATCGCCCGACGCTAGCGCGCCGGCCGCCGAACCCGGGGCAGGCCCGATCAGGACTCGTCGTCGAAGATCCAGCCCGACCGCATGCCCGCTGCGCGGCCCGGCTCGATGTAGTACTCGTCGGCGAACATCGCGGTGAACGCCTCCTGCGGCAGCGACAGCATCATGCCGACGTCGGTGGTCTGGCTGGCGTGCGCCTGCAGGGCGGCCCGCTTGCGCTCGAGCTGCGGAAGGACGTCGACCCGCAGGTGGATCTCGGCCTCCGGGGTGCCGATCGGGTTGCCGTCGTCGCCCGGGCCGTCCGGGTCCCAGTCCGCGGTCTCCATCCCGGCCGCCTGCGCCATCCGGAACATCGCGCGCATGGCGTCCCGGTTCATCGTCACCTCGAGCAGCCGCGGACGGCGGGCGGCGAGCTCGACAGCCCGGCGCACCACCCGGTGCACCATGACGTGGTCGGGGTGGCCGTACCCGCCGTGCCAGTCGTAGCCGGTGACGATGTCGGCGTCCTCGTCGTCGAGAACGTCGGCCAGCGTGCGCGCGGCCTCGTCGACGTCCGCGTTCATGAACGCCCTGGGGGCGGAGTTCTGCGGCCAGCCGGACATCCCCGAGTCGGCGTAGCCGAGCCAGCCGATCCGGGCGACCCCGAGCACCTTGGCCGAGGCGGCGACCTCCTCGCGACGGTGGTCGGCGACGGTCCTGCCGTCGGCGAGGTCCTCCGGCGCAGAGCCGTGGTCGCCGTCGGTCGCGACGACGAGGACGACGCGGTGGCCCTCGTCCGCCGCGCGGGCCATGGACCCGGCGGTGCCGCTGGCCTCGTCGTCGGGGTGGGCGTGGACGAAGACGATGGTGGACATCACGCCATCATGACGCAGCCGCCCGAGCAGGTGTCAGGCGCCCGGCTTCGGGTGCGCGAGCAGGAAGTCGAGGACGTCCTCGCCGAACGCGGGGAGGAACGTGGGCACGTGGCGGCCGTCGCGGATGGTCCACAGCTGCACCGACGTCCCGCGTGCGCAGCCCCGGTACACCTGCACCCCGGTCTCGGCCCCGGCCAGCCGGGTGGTGCCGCGCAGGTCGGCACGGTCGACGACGTCGACGTCGGACCTGCGCAACGGGGCCGGGTCGCAGGCGTCGAGGGTGGCCCAGTCCTTGACGGTCCGCGCCGCCGGGGGCACCTCGTCGCCCTGGATCTGCCCGCCCTCGTACGGTACGAGTTCGTCGTCGGTGCCGTGCACCTGGAGCACGCTCACAGGGGCGGCCGGTGTGCAGTCGGCCCGGGCGGCGTGCATCGCGCCGGCGACCGACACGACGGCGGCCACCCGGTCGGCGTGGTCGCAGGCCATCCGGTACGCCATGAACCCGCCGTTGGAGTGACCCATGACGTAGATCTGCCGCGGGTCGACCGGGTACTCCCGGGCCAGCGTGTCGATCAGGCCGAGCAGGTAGCCGGAGTCGTCCACGCCGGTGTCGAACAGGTCGCAGCAGGCATCGGTCGCGTTCCAGAACTGGGCGCCGCGCTGGTCGACGGTGCCGTTCGGCCGGACGTAGAGGAACCCTGCCGCCGCAGCCCGTTCCCGGAGTCCGAAGTACAGGTCGACCTCGGCGCTGTTCGACGTGTAGCCGTGCAGGAGGAGCAGCAGCGGCATCGGCCCGCGACCGTTGCCGCCCGAGGGGACCGAGATGTCGGGTGGCCTGCGGTTCACGGCGGACGGCGTCGCCGACGCGGCGGCCGACGGTGATGCGGACGGCGGCGCGGACGAGGGCGCGGACGACGTGCTCCCGGCCGCCGGAACCGTCGACGACGCGGTCGTCGGCCGCGCCGCGGGCGGCTCCTGCCCTCCCCCGCTGCACGCGGCGGCGAGCAGCAGGGCGACGAGGGCCGCGACAGTCGGCAGCAGTCGGGTGACAGGCCGGTGCGCGGACATCCGTCCAGCATGCCGGACATCGGCTCGGGGCCAGGGGCGAGGCCCCTGCGTCGCCCGGCCGAGAGTCGTGGTCACTCCCCCGCGACGTCCGCGCGCGGCCGGGTGGAGAGCCAGGCCCACAGCACGAGCAGCGGCTGGAAGAGCAGCCGGACGGCGCGCTTGGTGTCCGTGTCGAGCCCGAACGCGTCGCGGTGCTCGGTGAGCTGGGCGATGTTCCCGGGGAAGACCGCGACGAAGAAGAGCGCGAGCAGCAGGCCGACGCGGGCGCGCCACGGCTGCTTCCAGACGGTGAGCATCGCGGCGCCGAACCCGATCTCGACGACGCCCGAGAGCAGGACGACGAGGTCGGGGTCCGCAGGGAACCACGACGGCACCTGGGCCCGGAACTCCTCGCGCTGGTACGTCAGATGCCCCGTCCCGGCGGCCAGCATCGCCGCACCGAGGACGACCTGCCCGACGGCGCGGACACGGCTTCGCGAGGTGATCTTGGTGGTCATCCGGCCACCGTAAGCGCAGAGCCGTGCCTCCACGACCGGACCGGTCCGGCGCCACGCCTCGGTCCGGTCCGTGCGCCGTGGGGCATCTGCCTCAGCGCGGGGCGACCCGGAACACAGGCCAACCGATCTCGGTCCGCCAGGCGGACGGGTCCGCCGTGTCCCGCGGCCCCACGAGGTAGGTCTCCCGCACCGGGCCCGCCACCGCGAGCGCGTTGGCGACCACCCATGCACCCAGCAGGCCGTAGGTGACGTCGATGTCGTCGTGCTCGCCGTGGTGGGTCGTGACCGCGAGCTCGACGGCCGGCAGGGTCACCGGCCGGACACGCCCGCTGCGCGGCGGGTCGGCGGTCGGGCGGTAGACGAGCACGTGACCGCGGCCGTCCTCGAACAGCGCGTTGTCGTAGAGGCCGCCAGGGACGCCGGTCGGCTCCTTCACCGCGACGTCCAGCTCTGCCATCGCCCCGGCGTACCAGGCGATGACCTCGTCGTGCGCCACGTCGTCCTCGACCGCCGCCACCGTCACCGCCGGGACCGCGCGCAGCTCCACGTCGGCCGGAGCCGGGTCCGGGCGCAACAACCGCTGCAGCGACGCGACCGCGGCGCGGGTGCGGTCGAGCTGCGCCTCGAGCCGCTGCAGGTGGTCGGCGACGAGCGCGGCCCGGGTCCGCGGGTCCGGGGACCGCAGGATGCGCTGGACGTCGGGCAGCGGGACGTCGAGCTCCCGCAGGCGGTGGATGACCTGGGCGATCGGGATCTGGTCCGCGCCGTAGGAGCGGTAGCCCGTCGCGTCGTCCACGCTCGCAGGCTCGAGCAGGCCCGCCTCGTGGTAGCGGCGGAGGGTGCGGACGCTGAGGTGGGTCAGCCGTGAGAACTCGCCGATCGCCAGCACCCGCCCAGGATGCACCCTCTCCCCGGGGGAGACTCAGGACTTGACCGTCCCCCACCGGGAAGCCGCACCCTCAGGTCATGACCGAACCGACCAGCATCCGGCCCGACCAGCTGCCCGCCACGATCCGGGAGTACCTCGCCGCGCACCAGGCGCGTGACACCGAGGGCGCGCTCGGCGCCTTCGCCCCGACCGCCGTGGTCGTCGACGACGGCACGTCCTACCGGGGGACCGACGAGATCCGCGGGTTCCTGTCGAAGGCCGGAGCTGGGTTCACCTACACGACCACGCTGGTCGCGGCGGAACGCATCGACGACGCGCACTGGGTGGCCGCCCACCGGCTGGAGGGCGACTTCCCCGGCGGTGTCGTCCTGCTCCGCTACCGGTTCGCGCTGGACGACGACCTCGTCGCAGAGCTCGTCATCGCCCCGTGACGGCCGGAACCGCCTGACGGCTGTAGCTTGCGGCGCATGCCCATCAGACTCGAGAACGTCGGCATCGCCGTCCGCGACCTCGAAGCGACCGTCGCCTTCTTCACCGACCTCGGTCTCACCGTCCTCGGCCGGGACACGGTCAGCGGAGACTGGACCGACACGGCTGTGGGTCTCGACGGCAACCACGCCAAGATCGCGATGCTCCAGACGCCGGACGGCAACGGGCGGCTCGAGCTCTTCGAGTACATCCACCCCGACGCGATCGAGACGGAACCCACCCGCCCCAACGAGATCGGCATGCACCGCATCGCCTTCTCGGTCGACGACATCGACGAGGCTCTCGCGATCGCCGCGAGGCACGGCTGCCACCCGCTCCGCGGGGTGGCGACCTACGAGGACATCTACAGGCTGACGTACGTCCGCGGCCCCAGCGGCATCATCGTCATGCTCGCCCAGGAGCTGACGAAGAGCTGACCGCGGACCCTCGCGATACTGGCCGGATGGACGACGCCACCGGCGGGCCGAGAACCGCCCGATCGCCGCAGGACGAGGTGCGCGACGCGTTGCTTCCGGTCCTGCGCCGCCGCTGGAGTCCGCGAGAGTTCGACGACCAGCACGTGCTGGACCCGGGACAGGTCGAGCTGCTGCTGGAGGCCGCCCGCTGGGCCCCGTCGGCCGGCAACTCGCAGCCCTGGGCCTTCCGCCCCGCGCTGCGTGACGCACCTGGCTGGCGCGGCATCGTCGACTGCCTGGCCGGCAGCTCCCGGCCCTGGGCCCGGCAGGCGAGCCTGCTCATGGTGAACCTCTCCCACGTCTACGTCGAGGGCACCGACTGGCAGTTCAGCGAGTTCTCCGTCTACGACCTCGGGCAGGCCGTCGCCCACATGACGATCCAGGCCCACAGCATGGGCCTCGCGTGCCGGCAGTTCCGCGCCTTCGACCTGGAAGCGCTCACCCGGCTCCTCGACGTGCCGCCGCACTGGCAGATCACCACGATCACCGCGATCGGGATGGCTGCGCCTGTCGCGCCACGGGACCCTGGGACGGGCGTGCGGGTGCCGTCGGTCACCTGGCCGCGGGAGTAGCAGTGCACACCCTGTTCGGCACGGACGGCGGCAACGGGTCGCGCCCGAAGGTAGCCGGGGAACTTCCTTGATCCGTGATCGGTTGTTGATCTCGGCGGCAACAGGGAGGGGCCGGTATGCGGCTGTGGACGGTCTGTGCCGGTCTGGGCGCGGTCAGCGTGGTCTCCCGGCCACTGGGCGACGAGTTCCTCGTCGGTGAGCTCACGGAGGTCCGCGAGGCCGGTGTGGACGTGCTGGTCTCGCTGCTCGACCGCGCGGAGCTACCCCTGGCCGGTCTGGTGGACGAGGAGCTGGCGGCGCCCTTCGTCGGACTCGCGTTCCACCACCTCCCCACTGCTGACCAGACTCCTCCGGACCGCTCCGAGCCCACGCTGGCCCTGATCTCAGAGCTCGCAGGACACGTCCTGTCCGGCGCTCATGTCGCGGCACATTGCCACGCCGGCCACGGCCGCTCCCCCGCTCTGGCCGCAGCGGTCCTGGTCATGACCGGGCTGTCCGCACAGGAAGCTATCCAGGCACTGGGACTGTCCGATCAAGGGTGTAACTGATCTTGCCTGACACGCCGAGCCTGCGGGCTTGGCGGGGAGGTAAGGATCATGAGCGACACCATCGAGCCCGTGGCGACGACCCGGGGATCGAACAAGCAGAGCAAGCATCAACGTGAGCAGGACCAAGCCTTGGCGGCCGAGCTGGTCGAGCGTGCCCGGGCCGAGGGGGTGGAGCTGCTCGGCCCGGGCGGTCTGTTGACCGGGTTGACGAAGACGGTGTTGGAGACAGCGCTTGAGGCCGAGCTGAGCGACCACCTCGGCTACGACAAGCACGACCCCGCCGGGCGGAACGGGGAGAACTCCCGCAACGGCACCCGCCCCAAGACCATCCTGACCGAGTTGGGCCCGGTCGACATTGACGTCCCGCGAGACCGGGACGGCACCTTCGAGCCGGTCATCGTGAAGAAGCGGCAGCGGCGGCTGGACTCGATCGACCAGATCGTCCTGTCACTGACCGCCAGAGGCCTGACGACCGGGGAGGTCAGCGCCCACTTCGACGAGGTCTACGGCGCCTCGGTCGGCAAGGACACCGTCTCGCGGATCACCGACAAGGTCCTGGAGGAGATGGCCGAGTGGTCCTCACGGCCACTGGACCGCGTCTATCCGGTCGTGTTCCTGGACGCGATCGTGGTGAAGATCCGCGACGGACAGGTCACCAACCGGCCCGTCTACGCTGCCATCGGCGTCACCGTGAACGGCGAACGCGACATCCTCGGCCTGTGGGCCGGCGACGGCGGCGAAGGCGCCAAGTTCTGGCTGTCGGTCCTGACCGAGATGAAAAACCGTGGCATCGCCGACGTGTGCATCCTGGTCTGCGACGGACTCAAAGGACTACCCGACGCGGTCGGGACCGTATGGCCACTGACCACGGTCCAGACATGCATCATCCACCTGCTGCGCAACAGCTTCCGGTACGCCGGCCGGCAGGACTGGGAGAAGATCGCCCGCGACTTGCGGCCGGTCTACACCGCCCCCACCGAGGCCGCCGCGAAGGAACGCTTCACCGAGTTCACGCAGGCGTGGGGCGGCAAGTACCGAGCGATCGTGGCGTTGTGGGAGAACGCCTGGACCGAGTTCGTCCCGTTCCTGGACTACGACGTCGAGATCCGAAAGATCATCTGCACGACGAACGCGATCGAGTCCCTGAACGCCCGCTACCGGCGAGCGGTCCGGGCCCGAGGGCACTTCCCCACCGAGCAGGCAGCCCTGAAATGTCTGTACCTCGTGACCCGTTCTCTGGACCCCACCGGCCGTGGCAGGGCACGCTGGGCCATCCGCTGGAAGCCGGCATTGAACGCCTTCGCCATCACCTACGCCGGCCGCCTCGAACCGAGCACCACCAACTGACCGAGCGAGAGTCAGTTACACCGAAGATCGGACAGTCCCGCGGGCGGCGGTCCCAAGAACGAGGAGAGGCGGGTGCCCCATCGGGGAACCCGCCTCTGACCTGCTGTTTCGACCGTCGGGATGACAGGATTTGAACCTGCGACCCCTTGACCCCCAGAGGGATACGGGGGTTCCGCCGCGACCGCCCGTGACAGCGGGTCCGCGGATTCCGGCCGTGAGATCGGGTCATACGCCGCATTCCATACGTCACGCCGTCTCCTGAGTCCGCCCCTTCCGGGGGCTCTGTGAGACGGCCGTGACATGAGGCGGCCCCGGGCGCGGTGAGCGAACACCGGCCGGGGCCATGACCGAGACCCACGGAGGTCCCAGCCATGACCGAAGTTACCCACTCCAACGACGGCGCGGTGCGTCGCCGCGCAACCCTGCTGTGGCGCTCCCGCGCCTGGTCCTCAGCCACAGACCTGCGTCGGCGCGCCGGCTACCTGCTCGCGCCGTTCGTCTTGGCCTTCGCGTCCAGCATCGGTTCTGCCCTTGGCGTGACCTGGGGCCTGCGATGACCGCGACCGTGCTGCACCTGCCCGCGCGGGCCTGCGAGTCCTGCGGCCAGCGTCCGGCATCGGTGAGCGTTGCGGAGCCCGACGCCGAGCCCTTCGCGGTGTGCACCGACTGCGCGCCGCCCACCGCGCCCGTGACCTTCGCCGAGTCGGGCGACGCTCTGCCGTGGGACTGGTCGGGGACCGTCGTTCTCGAGCCGGACTGGCCGGCGGTCGTGGCCTGGGCGCTGACCTGCGCGGGCCTGGTGTCGGTGGCACTGCTCGGCGGCCTTGTGTTCGGTTCTCAGGAGGCCTTCGTGGCGTCCGGGGTCGTCGCCGCGGTCGCCCTGGTCGTCGCGATGCGCGTCAGGATGGCTCTCACAGAACTCCGGAGGTCTCTCGCGGACTCCGGAGGGCGGAACCGGCGCCGCGCCGTCCGGTCGAGCGCCTCTGTGGCCCTCGGCGCGGCAGGGTGGACGGCATGAGCGCGGCCGACCTGATCGCCGGGAACGAGAAGGTGCCGTACCTGCTGCACCTGTCCCTGCGGGAGAGCGGCCTGGACGCGCAGCGCCTCGTCGAGGTCGCCCCGCTGCGCACCGCTGGTGACCTGGACGCGCTCCAGGTCGCGCTCGTCGCGGAGTACGACGAGCCGGTGCTGGTGATGGCGTTCTCTCGCTTCGACGACAGCCCGCGGTTGTCCCGTCGATCCCGTCGCGCTCTCCTGCGCGCGGCTCGTCGCGCGTGGACGGTGACGCCGTGAGCGCCGCTCGGCGCAGCGCCGCCGTCGCCCGGGCGACCCGGGTCGAGGCGTGGGTGCAGCTGGCGCTCATGCTCGCCGTCGGCGCGACCGCAGCGTGCGCGTCGTGGTCGCACGTGCTGAGCCTGGCCGAGCGCCACGGCCAGCACGGGTGGCTCGCCTGGGCCGTGGCCGCCTGCACCGAGACAGCCGCCGTGGCTGCCGGGCTCGAGGTCCGCCGCCGGCACCGCACCGGGCAGGCATCGGCGCTGCCGGTCGTCGTCCTGGTCCTGGCGACCGTGCTGCAGCTGGCCGCGCAGGTCGCCGAGGCTGAGCGCTCGGTCTGGGGCGTCGTCCTGGCCGCGGTCCCCGCGGTCACGTTCCTGGTCCTGGTCAAGCTCGCGATGAGCCGGGGCGGCGACGTCGCCGCGCCGGCCGTGTCGGCGGCCGTGTCGCCGGCGGCCGAGAGGTCACCGGCGCGCGCCGTCCGACCCCCCGCGCCGACCGCGCCGGCGGCCTCGCCCGTGCCGCAGCCCGTGCCGACCGGCCCGACTGGTGTTCCCACAGGGGAACGGCCGCGGCCGGACGTCGGCGACCTGCTGCTGCCCGGGCAGGCCATCGCGGCAGACCTTGCCCGCACCGGGGAGCGGCTGACCCGTGCTCGGCTCGTCGACGAGCTGCGCGCCCGCGGGCACAGCTGCTCGACCGCGCGCGCCGGCGCCCTGCTCGAAGCGCTCCGCTCGGCCGCCTGAGCCGAGCACCGTCCGCGGCCCTGTGCCGCCACCGCACAGCACGCCCGGGCGCCACCGCCCCGGCGCCCGGGCGTGCCCCTGTGCTCTCCGCTGAACATCACCCGCGACCGTCGCCTGGCCCTGTGCCGGACGACGCTGGGAGGCATTCGCCATGACCACCACCGACAGCACCAGCCGCCACGGCGGCGACCTGGACGACTTCGACCCCGACCTGTGGCCGGCAGCACAGAACTCGGCCGCCGACCCGAGCGACTTCGACCTACCGGCCTGGGGCGACGACAGCGGCCTCACCGCCGCCCGGCCGCGGCGCGCGCTCGGATCCGGCCCCGCATACGTCGACCCCGACCCGCTCGACGAGCACCCGCACGGCCGCCCCAAGACCGTGTTCGGGACCGTCGTCACGTCCCGGACCTGGGAGGCCCGCCCGGTCGTCCCGGCGTGGCTGCGCAACCGCGACGAGCGCCGCTCCACCGCGGTGTGGGCCGCGCGGTACGTGAAGCACGCCACCGCCTACCACGGGGCTCGGACACCGCTCTACAGCGCCCGCGCCGTCGCCCGGGCGCCCCGTGGCGTCGGCCGCGCCGTCGCCGCGACCGCCCGATGGGTCACCGACGCGGAGAGCCGGCCGCTGCGCTCTGAGGCCGTGGCCCGCAACGACGCCAAGGGCTACATGACGCTCTCGCGGGAACGGGCGGCGCGGGTCAACCAGCGCTCGTGGCTGCTGGGCGGCCTCGTCGTCGTCGCCCTGGTCCTGCTCGTGCTCGCCGCCTTGCTACTGCCGGGCACCTGGCAGGCCGCCGCCGCCGTGGTCGCCCTGCTGCTGCTGGCGCGGCTCGGGTCCAGCCCGGACGCGCCGCTGCTCGACCGGGCCGTGGTCGCCCCCGAGGTCGCCCGGCTGTCCTCGGACACGATCGTCCGGGCCCTGCTGTCCCTGGGCGTCGCCGGCATCACGCAGGGCCAGGCCAAGGGCGGGTCACCGATCGGGTTCCCTGCCCCGATCACCCGCGACGGCCCCGGGTGGCGCTCGGACGTCGACCTGCCGCACGGCGTCACCTGGACCGACGTCGCCGAGCGCCGCGACCGCCTCGCGTCCGGGCTGCGCCGCCCGCTCGGCTGCGTCTGGCCCGAGGGCGACCCGACCGCGCACGCCGGCCGCCTGGTCCTGTGGGTCGGCGACCAGCCGATGAGCGAGGCCAAGGCGCCCGCCTGGCCGCTCGCCAAGGCCGGGCAGGCCGACCTGTTCCGGCCGATCCCGTTCGGCCACGACGCCCGGATGCGGCCTGTGTACGTCCGGCTCGTCGAGTCCAACGTGCTGATCGGGTCCATGCCGGGCGCCGGCAAGACGTTCGCCCTGCGGGCCCTGCTGCTCGGCGCCGCGCTCGACCCGACCGCGCAGCTGTGGCTCTACGAACTCAAGGGCTCCGGTGACCTGTCCGCCCTCGAGCCGGTCGCCCACCGGTACGGCTCCGGGGTCGACGACGCCACAGCGGAGGCCTGCCTGCTCGCGCTGCGCGAGGTGCACAAGGACCTCGAGCGCCGCGCCGGCGTCATCGCCGCCCTGCCCCGGCACGACGCCCCGGAGAACAAGGTCACCCCCGACCTGGCCCGCCGCCGGGACCTGGGCCTGTTCCCGCTCGTCTTCGCGATCGACGAGTGCCAGGAACTGTTCAGCCACCCGACGTTCGGCGCCGAGTCCGGCGACCTGGCAACGGCCATCATCAAGCGCGGCCGTGCCCTGGGCGTCGTCCTGCTGCTCGCCACCCAGCGCCCCGACCGGGACAGCCTGCCGACCGGCGTCTCAGCGAACGTCGGGACCCGGTTCTGCCTGCGGGTCATGGGCCAGGTCGAGAACGACATGGTGCTCGGGACCTCGGCCTACAAGAACGGGTTCCGCTCCACCACGTTCACGGCCCGCGACAAGGGCATCGGCTACCTGGGCGGCGTCTTCGACGAGCCGACCGTGGTCCGCTCGGCCTACCTCGACGGCCCGGCCGCCGAGCGGGTCATCGTCCGCGCCCGCGCGCTGCGCACCGCCGCAGGCACCATCACCGGCCACGCAGCCGGCGAGGCCGCCCCGGTCGCCGAGGACCCGGTGCGGCTGCTCTCCGACGTCCTGACGGTCTGGTCGGCCGGCGACATCGGCCGCGGCGCCGCCTGGACCGGCCCGCTGGCCGAGGCCCTGGCCGACCACGACCCGGACGGCTACACCGGGTGGGACGCCCGGCGGCTCGGTGACGAGCTGCGCACCCGCGGCGTCCCGGTCGTCGACATGCACCGCAAGCGCGACGGCGAGGGCGTCACCCGACCCGGGTGCAAGCAGGACGACGTCGCCGCCGCCGTCACCGCCGGCGGCGCCCCGGGCGCGTCACCCGGACGGCGTAGCCGCACAACCCGCCGCTGACGGCCGACACAGACCCGTTGCGGCACAAGGGATAGGACGACCCCCGCCGATCGATAGGCGGCCCGATCGGCGGGGGCACCCTCCCTGACCAGCACAGACACCGGATAGCCGCCCACGACGCGCACGACGCGCCGCAGGCGTACCGCCAGGGGAATCGACCCCTCTCGGCGACACCTACCGATCGGGCACCACGACACCACCACGGGGAGCACACGATGGACACCCTGACCCTGCCGACCGCCCTGCTGCTGTGGGCCGCCGGCTACCTGATCGCCTGCACGCTGTTCCCGTTCGCCGCCTGCCGCAACTGCCAGGGATCGGGCAAGTTCCGGTCCCCGAGCGGGCGGGCCTGGCGCAACTGCCGCCGCTGCAAGGGCACCGGCCGACGGATCCGGCTCGGCCGGCGGATCTGGGCGAAGGCCCGCCGCGTGCTCTGACCAGCCGCTAGAACGCCACCACGCCCGACGCGCGGGGACGGGGGTCCCCCGCGCGCCGAGCACTCTCCGCACCCACGAAAGGCCCTTCGTGCTCACCAGCAGCCAGCCCCCAGCGCTCCGCCTCGCCGGTCACCACGACGCGACGACGACGCGACGACGACCGCGCAGCCTCGCCCGGCCCACCTGGGCGCAGCGCACCGACCTGGACCGCGGCGAGGTCGTGCACGAGCGCGCCGGACGCGTCGACCTGGGCGACGGGACGCCCGTGCTGCTCGTCCGCGTCGACCAGCTGCGCGTCGACCAGCGCAGCGCAGCCCTGACCGTCGAGCCCGGACCCGTCGAGGTCCACCTGCTCGGCCAGGTCCTCACCGTGGACCAGGCCGCCGCGCTCGTCGCCGACGTCGCCGCCCTGCTCGCGCTCGTCACCCCCGAGGCGACCCGGTGACCGGCCGCACCGCCGCGCTCGAGGACGCGCTGCCGCCGCGCTGGGCAGCGGCGCTGACCGAGTGGGACGCGCACGCCGTCGTCGCCGGGTTCACCGCCGCCACCCGCAAGCGCCGGCGGCGCTACCTCGAGCAGGTCGCCGCCGCGGCCGGGCTCGTCGACCCGTGGCAGGCCACCACCAGCGGGCTCGAGGCGGCCCTGGCCGCGGCCGGGCTCGCGCCGGTGTCGACCCGGGACGCCCGCGGCGCGCTGCGGCACTTCTACGGCTGGGCGTGCGCGGCCGGCCGGATCGGCCACGACCCGGCCCGGCCGATGACCAGCGGGCCAGCGCGGCCCTACGTCGAGCCCGAGCGCACCGCCGCGCACGTGCGGGCCAACCGCGGCCGCGGCGAGCAGGCACCCGCCCTGAACGCCGCCTGGACTGCCGCCGTGGCGCTGTGGTCCGACTACACCCTGGCCGGCGGCCGGTCCCCGGAGACGCTCAAGACCCGGCGGCACTACCTCGCACACTTCGCGGCCACCTGCGCCGACCCGTGGGCCGCCACGACCGCGCAGCTGCTCGCCTTCCTCGCCGTGCCCGAGTGGTCCCCGAACACCCGCAAGAGCGCCCGCGGCGCCCTGCGGTCCTTCTACCGCTGGGCCACGATCGCCGGCCACGTCCCGACCGATCCCGCCCTGGTGCTGCCCGCCGTCCGCGTCCCGGCCGCCGTCCCGCGCCCGACCCCGGCCGCGGTCGCCGCCGACGCGCGCGCCAAGGCGACCCCCACCGAGCTGCTCATGGTCGACCTCGCGCTCGAGCTCGGCCTGCGCCGGGCCGAGATCGCCCGCGTGCACTCCCGCGACGTCGAGGGCGACAACCTGCGCGTGCACGGCAAGGGCGGCCGGGAGCGCCTGCTGCCCGTCCCTGCGGCCCTGCTCGCCCGGCTGCGGGCCCTGCCGCCCGGATACGCCTTCCCGGCCCACACCGGACGCCCTGTGACCGCCTACCGGGTCGGAGACACCCTCTCCGCGCTGCTCGGCGACGGCTGGTCCGGGCACACCCTGCGGCACGCCGCCGGGACGCACTTCTACGAGCGCACCGGCGACGTCCTCGTGGTGTCCAAACTGCTCGGCCACACCAAGCCCGAGACCAGCGCCGGCTACGTCCAGGTCCCCGACGACGTCATGCGCCGTGCCGTCGACCCCGGCCACATCCCAGCCGCGCGCGCCGCCGAGGTGACTGCGCCGGCGGTCGTCGACTCCTGGCACGACGAGTGGGACCAGCTGCTCGAAGACTCGTTCTCGCTCTGAGCCTGAGTCGTTGGGTCATCCCATGAATCGTGGGAGACTCTGGGGCACTAGACGGAACGCCGAGAGAGCAGGCCCCACGACATGAACCCTTCCGGGCTCGTCATCATCATCGCCGGCGTCTGGGTCGCCTGCCAGGTCCTCGGCGGCGACGCCCTGACCCGGCTCGGCATCACCGGCGTCGCCTCGTCGAAGGCCGCGGACAGCCAGGCCGAGGACAGCCCGCCGGCGGACGGCGGGAAGACCACGCCGACCCAGCCGGCGCACCCCTTCATGGTCCCGCCGATCAAGTAGCACCGTCCGTCCGCGCGTCGATCCGAGGTAGGTGGCACATGGCAACCGGAGACCGTTTCAACCTGGCCGGCCAGGTCAAGCTCGACGCGGCCGGCGGCGGGCAGGTGACGCTGTCCCCACCGGGCACGATCCCCGGCTGGATCGTCAACCTGACCAGCATCAACGTGACCACGCGGAACGCCGAGCCGACGTTCAAGCTCTACCGCGGCAACGTCATGCCGCTGAACTTCCTCGAGGGCTCCTACAGCGGGTCGCAGGACTCCAGCAACAGCGTCCTTCGCGTGGCCCCGGGTGAGGCTCTCGTCGGCGTCTGGGAGGGCGGCGACCCGGGCGCCACGGCATCCCTGCACTGCTCCGGAGAGGTGGCCTGAGATGGGCTTCTCAAACCCGATCATCGGCGGCGGCGGCGCACTGATCCGCGAGGCGATCCGCTCGCCCGACTACGCCCCGGGCTCGGCCGGCTGGACCATCAACCGCGACGGGTCCGCCGAGTTGAACAACGTCTCGATCCGCGGTGACTTCGCCACCGGCGTGGCCGGCGGCCCGGAGCAGTACCTCACGATCGACGACGACACCGACCGCACCACGGTCGCCTTCTGGAACAAGGAAGGCACCGACAAGGCCTACATCAACTCCCCGCTCAACGCCGACGGGAACACCCCTGGCCTGGGCGCCAACACCGGCGTCTACAACATCTCCGGCGCCACCCCGGGTTTCTCCCGGCTCTACATGACCGGCGGCAACTTCGTGCAGCTGGCGACGGTCCGCGGCTCGGACCAGAGCGCATTCGGCGGTGAGTTCTTCGCCAGCAACTCGTTCGCCTCCGTGCGGCACGCCCCGCTCGGCGGCGCGCACACCGGCGGAGAGGTCTTCGTCGACTCGACGGGCGTCCAGGTCGCCCGGAACAACGCCGGCTCGGCGACCGGTGGGCGGCTCAAGGCGACCACGACCGACGGCGTGGTGGAGTACGCCTCGGCCGGCACCGGGCAGCACGGCATCCAGGCGTCATCGTCCGGGGTCACCTCCTACGGCACGTTTCCCTCGACGATCGGGTGGACCTTCACCCCGACCACGGACTGGACGACCTCCGAGTTCCGGATGGACCGGTGGGGGCCGTTCGTCGCGCTGCACATCTTCGTGACGTACTCCGGCGCCGCTGCCCTCGGGCCGGGCAACATCACCGACCAGACGGTGGGCACGATCGTCAGCGCGGGCAACCTGCCGAAGTCTCAGACCAGCATGGCCGCGCAGTGGTTCGCCGGCACCGCCGCCGTCTCGGTCGACTCCGCGGGCTCAGTGGTCATCCGGTACCTGACGACGGCGCTCAACCCGGGCGACGGCATCCGGTTCGACACCTGCTACTTCAACGAGTGACAGGCGGGTCCCGGAACCGCTGACCCGAGGACCCGCCTACCAGCCGAGGACGTCGGCGTACGGGTGCGTCTGTGCGGGCCGGTCTGCGGCACGCGCAGCCCGGGCGGACCGGGCCTGCGCGCGCCGACGGCGCGCCGCCTGCCAGAGGTCGCCCCACGTGGCTCCCTGGTCCTCGGACCCTTCGCCACCGTCCAGCGGCCCATTCTGACCCCGCTCGGCGGTCGGATGGGCCGTCCGCTCGTCCTGGTCCTCGGCCTGATTGTCGTCCTGGTTGTCGTCCTGGTCGTCGTCCTGGTCNNNNCCTGGTCCTGGTCCTCGTCCTGGTCCTCGTCCTGGTCCTCGTCCTCGTGCCGATCCTCGGGCCGGTCCGCGGTCCGCTGGGGCCGGTCCTCGGTCCGGTCCTCGGTCCGCTCGGCGGCCGGGGCCGCGGTCCGCTGGGGCCGGTCCTCGGTCCGGTCCTCGGTCCGCTGGGGCCGGTCCGCGGTCCGCTCGGCGGCCGTTCGGACGGTCCCGTCCGCACGGACGTAGACGTTGGTCCCGCAGCGGCAACGGATCGACCGCGCCCGGACGGTGGTGCGGATCGGGTGCCCGTCGGGGCAGTGGATCTCTGCTGGGGCCAGGTCGAGTGCCATGGTTTCGTCCTCTCGCCGCGTGTTCCTCCGCGGCAATGGGTGCCTGTTCCGGGTGCTTGACCCGCCATCCCCCGAGGGGGAACACCTGTCATCTCGTGCAGGCGAATCAGCGGCCCCCGCTTCGAATCGTCGCAGGTCAGGGCAGGCAGGCGCAGATTTCCCGGGTAGGTACACCAGACATGTCCCGCGGCGGAACACCAGACATGTCCGGAGACCACCAGCGCGCGGCGCGCGACACACAGGGGGTCGGGGAGCGGGCCGCGATTCCGTACTCTCTGGGCATGGGGAAGGGCAGCGGGTCGGGGCGAGCTCGTGGCTGACCTCTCGGCCGCGAATCTCGTGCGCGCGGGCCAGGTCAGCGGGGCCATCACGACGCCGGCACCGGCGGACCGCCCGTCGGTGGTCGTGCGTCGGCGGGATGCTGACGGCCGCGAGGACGACCTGACCGGCGTGGCGCACGGCTGGACGAGCGAGCACGTGCTGGTGATGACGGACGTCGGGAACGTGCACCACCTCGCGTGGTGGCGTGCTGAGGACGTCCGGCGCGGCTGATCGTCGGCGGCTATGCGCCGGCGGCAGGCCGGCCCCGGGGTCGGGCGGGTAGCCCTGCCTCGCGGCGCCAGCGGGCCAGGCTGGACTCGCCGACGTCGAGGTCGGTGCAGATGCGGGACAGCGGCTCGCCGGCGGCGTACCGGGCCAGCGCAGCGGCACGGACGTCGGGCGTCGTCTCTCGCGTGTTGTGTCCCGGGGCGCGTGTGGGGACGCCGGCCGCGCGCAGCCGGTACCGGACCGAGGACGTCGAGCAGGTCAGGCGGGCCGCGACGTCCTCGAGCGCCAGGTGCTCGTCGACGTAGAGCCGCACGACCTCGGCGGAGTCGACCGCGGGCCGCCGGGCCTGGACTCCTTCGGTGCGGCGCAGTCGCTGCACGGTCGACGTCGAGACGCCGAGCGCGCGGGCGATGGCTTCCTGGGACTCGCCGGCCATCCAGCGGCGGCGCAGCTCGTCGACGAGCGCCACACGCTCCGGACGGGGCGCCGGCGGTGTCCGGGGGGTGCGCTGCGGAGGAGGCGTCGCGCGGGTGCGTTTCCCGCGCAGTCGCTGCTGCCGCGCCCGGGCGTCCTCCGCAGCTGCGCGCCCGGCGGTGCGCTCGGCCTCGCGGGTCGAGGCCTCGTCGGCAGACGGTGCGATCGGCGACACGGTCGCGCGCTGCCGGACGACGGCCGGCCAGGACGCCGGCCGGGGTCGGGCGACCGTCGGCAGGTCGACGCTGCGGGTCGCCGTGATGACGTTCCCAGCATTGCCGTAGATCCTCATCGGGAGGGCCTCCAGTTCTCGTCTGTTGTCACTCTGGGTGGCCGAGACCGCGGCGGGTGCCCCGGCTCGGATCGGGCCGAAACGCGATTTCTCATCGCGGTTGGCTCTAGAGACTCTGCGACTACCAGCAACTACCTGCATTCGGCCTCTGACCTGCCGCTATGGGTGCTGGTAGTTGCTGAGTGTGGATCTTGGGACTACCAGCAACTACCAGCACCTCCCGCCGTTCTGCTGGTAGTTGCAGGGATCGGGTCCGCCGCCGAATCGACAAACCCTGCACCCGTTCCTGCTGGTCAGCCGCCCTTTGCTGGGTGTGCTGGTAGTTGCAGGTACCGCTACGCCCCCGTGTGAGAAAGCGCGGTCTGCTCGTGCTCTGCGCCCGGCTCGGCGACGGTGACGCTGGGTCGACTGTCGAGCCGCTCCAGCCGCCACCAACTGACGCCGGTGCGGTCCTTCTCGGAGTCGATCCGCCAGCCGTTGCGGGGGCGCCGGCGCTCGGCGCGCAGCCACGTCCCCAGCTGCTTGGCGTTGTTCGGCGGACGGCCGTTCGGGCCGGTGATGAACGCGTCCTCCCAGGGGTCGGCCTCGTCCCAGCGCGCGTTGTGCTGCGCGCTCTTGTAGAGGTCGACGGCGCGCACCGGCCCGGTGCCGTACTTCTCGAACCACTTGTCGTAGAAGATCCCCCACCGCGTGGTGTCCTCGTCGGCGTCGCGGACCAGGGCGACGTTCGACAGGTAGCCCTTGACCCCGTGGTGCCGCAGGATCCCGCCGATGCCCTGGACGAGGCTGGTGAAGGACCGCATCGGCACGACGTCGCGGTCGGGCCGGCCGCCGGCCGCGGACCAGTCCAGGATCAGGACGAGCAGGGCCCGGAGCACCTTCGCCCGGTTGGCCGGCGCGGTCAGCCAGGACTCCAGGTCGGGGATCTTGAATCCGGTGCGCTCCTCGGGGTGCTCGTCGAGCGGCTCGAGGCGGGACACGATCGTCCGGCTCGGGATGTCCCCGCCGACGGACAGGTTGTTGCCGGTGATGATCCATTCGCGGTCGTTCGGCCAGGACCCCATCGCCGTGCTGCCGAGGATGCGCCCGGACCAGACGGGCGCGGTGAGCAGCCGCGCGAGCGTCGTCGAGGACACGGTCTCGCCGTTCTCGAGGTTGTCGAACACGACCGCGCCACCGGAGCGGCTGAGCGTCGACGAGATGAGTTTCTCCAGTTCGGTCTCCAGCCCGGCGCCGCTCGGCCAGGACACCGTCTGCTGCCCGACGAGCATCCCGATCATGCTGGCGAGGTTGGTCTTGCCCGACGACGGCATGGACGCGGTGATGAGCGTCAGCGGCGTGGACGGTGCCCGCAGCGCGACCCGGACGTACGGGGTGAGCAGCGCGCCGAGCATGTTGGCCTTGTCCGCGTCGCTGGCCCACGGGAAGTCACCGAGCAGGGTGTCGAGCAGGAACGTGCGGGCCTGCTCAACCTCGCCAGGGCTGGGCCGCTCCGGGATGGGCCGCATGTCCAGCGTCGGTGACAGGTACAGGCCGGTCGCCCGGTCGTAGCCGGGGGTCTGCAGCAGGGTCCAGTCCTCACGCAGGACCGGGGTGCCGATGATGCTGGCCAGGGACGGGACGAACTCCCAGTCGCCGCCGGCGGTCGCGGCCTTGATCTGGTCGACCTTCGGCACGTAGGGCACCCACGCGCCCCGGACTTCGCGGCAGGCGTCCACGTTCTCGGCGATCAGCCGCTGGACGAGCGCCGGCGTCAGCGGCGCGGCGCGCTTGGGCAGCGCAAGGTCGCCCTGCCGGATCGGTGATGGGGACTTCTCGACGCGCACGAGCTCGGTCCCCATGAGGTAGACCTCGGGCAGGTGGCCGTCCTCGATGAGCGCGCGCAGCTCGGTGATGCTTTCGGGGTCGCTGCGCACGCGCAGGGTGGGGCGCGAGCCTCCGACGTGGTCTCGCGAGGGCTCGTCCGATTCCCGGTCAGGAACGGCGCGCGCCGCGAGCCTGTGGGCCTCGTTGGCGGTGCTGGTCACGGTGTGATGCCTCTCGGGCTGCGACGTCCGGCGCTCAGGCCGGAGCGGATGGTGGTCTTGGCCTCTGCCGCGGGCAGCCCCACGATCTGCGCGGCATCGGTGAGTGCTTCGGCGGCGGCGGCCTCGTCGAGCCCGTGGCCGGCGACGAGCTGCCCGAGCGCGAACGCCGCCCGGTTGAGTGCGACGTTTCGGCCGCCCTCCCCGACGTCGAGCACCCGCTGGATCTCACCGGCGACCGCGGCCCGCAGGTACGCCGTGGCGCGCGCGCCGAGGTCGACGGGCGCAGGCGCCCGCGTGACGTCCGCCGGCGGCGTGCGTGACGGGACCCGCCCGGCGATGCTCAGCCGCTCGAGCAGCCAGCCCGGAAGCGGGCGGACCGGAACGCCGGCCGTCGGGACGTACAGGCCTTCCGGCCGGGTCGACCACGGCCCGACGACATAACCGCCGCCTGCACGGACGTCGACCTGCCAGCCAAGGCCGCCGGCGACCCCGGCCCCCGAGGTGATGCCCTCACCTGCCGGGGCGGCGTAGTAGAGATGCCGACCGCCTGTCGGGGTGGTCACGGCGAAGGTCTCCAGGTCGGCCGCCGTCCCGTGTCGGCGCGCAAGCCAGGCGAGCACGCCTGCGCCGTCGGTCACGTCGCCCGGGGTGGCGTCGTCGCCCTGGTCGACGAGGACGCGCTCCGGCCGCCGGCCCTTGCCGGTGTCGACGTCGACCACGACGAGCCCGCTCGGGCCGCAGCTGACGCCGACATTCGCGCCCGGGTACGCCTGCCACCAGGCCCGGATGCGCCGCTCGTCGGTCGTCGCGTCGTGCAGCCCGTGCCCGTCTCCCCCGCAGGCACCAGTGCACCTCACGCCCTGACCCGAGTGCGCCGCCCGGATGGCCGGCCGCTTCCCGCCACGCTCGACAGGGAAGACGTGCCACCCGCGACCAGCCATCCGCAAGGCGGCCTCGAGCGCGTCGAGCGCCACCGCCGGGGCGCTCACTGCGTGTCCCAGGACAACAACCGCTCGGCCTCGACGGCCAGGCGTCGGCGCTCGTCCTCGTCGTCGGAGGCGGCCGCACGGCGGTACAGGGCGACCGCCTCGCGGAGTCCTCTCGGCGCCCGCCGGAAGGTGGCCGCCCGGACGACTCGCAGCACAGGGCGCCCGGTCGCGCCGTCGGTCCCGGCCGGCTCGTCGGAAGGCTCGGCAGCGTCCACGAGGGCTCCCAACACGACGGCACCGAGCAGGATCACGAGCAGCGGCATAGCCCCGCCGGACGTGCGACGATGACCAGCGAGAGTGCGTCCAGCAGGCGACTTCTCGACAACCGCGGCGCCGGCCCCCCGTCCGGCGCCGCGGGCGTTTGCGCTCACGTCGTCGCCGCCGGCCGCTTCAACGCGGCAGCGATGCGGGCAAGTTCGTCCGTCGCCGCGTGGACCGTCGCCGCGGCGTACAGGCGCGACCAGCCGCCATGCGCCCGCAGCGCGGGCCCCATGCTGACGCCCCACCCGCACGCGGCCTCGCGGGCCAGCCCGTAGCCGCCCGACCGGAAGGCGGCGCGGACCTCCCTCCGCGCCCGGATCCCGGCTTGGGCCACGAGGCGCAGCTGCGCCGGCGTGAACGCGACGACCTCGGCCTGGCGGCTCATGCCCGGTCCTGCGCGCGACCGCCGGAACTGGCAGACGCCTCCCGCTTGACAACCGATCCAGTGAGGACCACCGAACCGGCCTCTGACCTGGGCTGATCCGAACCCGTCTCACCGGATCTCACGCCCTCGCCGCCTTCGAGCAGCGAGACCACGCTCTCGGTGAGCACCCGGATCCGCCCCAAGACGCGGATCGTGCGCACCGGCGCGCGGCCGGTCTTGATCGCCTCGTACATCGTCGCGTGGGACACGCCGAGCAGCCGAGCCGTCTCCCGCACGTCCATCGTCGGGCCCGCGTCGCGCAGCCCCCGCACCACATCGTCAATGCCCATCGTGACCTCCTGAGTTCCCTCGACTGTTCACCCCGCACTCTGCGGGCAGCCAGACTGATCGGAACGCTCTGCAAGGTAGGAGATCCTTGACCCGCTGGTCAAGGCGGCGCTACGGTGAGCCGAAATTGTTCACCGTGATGAATCGAGATCGAGGCGCCGTGCTTAGTGACGTCGTGGGCCGCCAGGTGCGCGCCCATCGGGACGCCGCGAGAATGACCCGCGAGCAGGTTGCGGAGCGCTGCGCCGCCTTCGGGTGGGAGGGCGTCACGGCGGCCGTCCTGAACTACATCGAGACCGGACGCCCGGACGCTCAGGGCCGCCGCCGGCGCGAGGTGACCGTGGACGAACTTGCTGCCCTGGCCGTCGCCCTGGACGTTCCGCCGCTAGCGCTGCTGGCCCCGCTCGACCGCGAGCCCTGGGAAGGGATGGCGAGCAGTGCGCTGGGCGTCTCGACCGCGACCGCTGTTGCATGGTTCCGCGGCGACCGCCGGCTGATCGGCCGCGGAACGCCGCCCGCGGCCTACGCGAAGGTGAGGCTCTACGTCCAGGCGGACGACGCCGCGCGGGCGCTCGAGCGCACTCTCGGCGAGTGGCTCGGCGTAGGCCGCAGGCAGCTCGAGACGGTCGAGCAGGTCGGTGACGGCGACACCGAAGAGGCGTCCACGCCACCCTCGGACGGTCCCACGAACACCCGCCCCGGCGAGTGGGACGACCGCTCCACCGCAGACACCCGCCCCCCGGGCTGGGCCGCTCGCTACCAAGCGCAGCTCGACGAGCTGCGCGCTTCTCGCGCTCGTCTCCGGGCGATGGGCATTCCCACGCCGGAACTGCCCCAGGGCCTCGCGTGGGCGGATCCGGAGGACAGCGATGGCTGACCCGATCAAGCGCGTGCAGCTGGCGGACGGTTCGGTGCGCTACCGGTTCGTCATCGACATCGGCGCTGACCCGTCGTCCGGCAAGCGCCGGCAGAAGACGCACACGTTCGATCGCAAGCGTGACGCTCAGGCCGAGTACGCCCGGATCCGGCACGAGGTCGGCCGCGGTGTCTACGTCACGCCGAGCGACGCGACGATTGCCGAGGTGCTCGACGCCTACCTCGTGCACGCCTCCCTCGACGTCGAAGAGGGCACTGCCGCGAACTACCGCGCCGCGCTGCTGCCGGTGCGCGCCCGGCTCGGGGAGCGCCGCGCGCAGACCGTCGTCGAGCAGGACATCGATGCTCTGGTCGAGTGGATGCTGACCAGTGGACGCCGGCGCGGCGGCAAGCCCGGCACGGGCCTGTCTGCTCGCTCCGTGGCGCTCACCCTGGGCCAGCTGCGCGCTGCGCTCAACCTCGCCGTCCGGCGGCAGCTGGTCGTCCGCAACGTTGCGATGGATACACGGATCCCGCGGGCGGCCCGGAAGGCTGACGCGGAGCGACGGGCCGCCCGGACGCCGTGGCAGGACGCCGAGACGCGCAAGTTCCTCGCGAGCATCGCGCAGGACCGACTGCACGCGCCGGTCCTGATGCTCTGCATGGGCCTGCGCCCGGCCGAAGTCTGCGGCTTGCCCTGGGCCGACGTCGCGCTCGAGGCGGACCCGGCGACGCTGCGCGTCACGACGACGCGCACGATCGTCGAGGGGCGTGTGGTCACGAAGGACCCCAAGTCAGCAGCCGGCCGCCGCACTCTGCCGCTGCCGGACGTCGCCACCGCTGCCCTGCGGAGATTCCGTCAGACGCAGGCGGCCGAGCGACTGGCTGCCGGGCCGGCCTATGACGCCAGCGGCTTCGTCCTGGTGGACGAGCTCGGCCAGCCCTTCAAGACCGATCAGCTGCGCCGCCGGCTGTACCGGCTCATGGAGACCGCCGGCGTCCGGAAGGTCCGGCCGTACGACGCCCGGCACGCCTGCCTGACCTACCTGGCAGCGAACGGCGTCCCTGACGTCGTCGTGTCGGCTTGGGCCGGGCACGCCGACCTGTCGTTCACGAAGCGTGTGTACGTCCACCCGGACGAGACTCACCTGGCGCCGGCTGCGGTCGCCCTGAATCACCTACTGACCCACGCCTGACAGGGCGTGCGCACGACCACAACTGAATAGCGATGTGAGACAAAGTGAGACGGACCCCGCCACACGCGAAGTGTGACGAGGTCCGAACAGGCCTCTGACCTGCACTTTCACCGTCGGGATGACAGGATTTGAACCTGCGACCCCTTGACCCCCAGTCAAGTGCGCTACCAAGCTGCGCCACATCCCGGTCACCTGTCGGGCCGCCCTCGCGGGGCGATCCGGCTTCAGGATGCTACCCCATCGACGGGGCCGGACTCACACCGGTAACCGCCCCCGGCGGCCTCGGACGTCGTCCGCCGCGTAGGTCCGACGGGGGTACGACCGTCCCGACACCACAGCGCGGCTATCGTCGACGGCGTGCCGGGGACGCGACCGACGAAGGCCGAGCTCGATGCGGCGTACGACCGGTCCGTGGACGACCTCGTGGGTCCCGCACTGAGGGTGCTGCTCGTCGGGATCAACCCGTCGCTGTGGGCCGGCTGGTCGGGGTTGCACTTCGGACGGCCGTCGAACCGGTTGTGGCAGACGCTCTTCGAGGCCGGTCTCACGTCGCGCAGGCTGCAGCCCGAGGACGCCGACGAGCTGCTTTCCTCGGGGATCGGCATCACGAACTTCGTCAACCGGGCGACGGCACGGGCCGACGAGTTGAACGACGACGAGATCCGGGCCGGGGTGCCGCGGCTGGAGGCGCTCGTCGAGCGGTGGCGGCCGCCGCACGTCGCGGTGCTCGGGGTCACCGCGTACCGGGTCGCGTTCGGGCGGCCCAAGGCACGGGTTGGGCCGCAGGAGGAGACGCTCGGCGGGGCGCGGCTCTGGGTGCTGCCCAACCCGTCCGGGCTCAACGCGCACTACCAGCAGCCCGACCTCACCGCCGAGTACGCCCGCGTTGCCACCGCGCTCACCACCTGACCCACGGCAGCGCCGCCCGTACCGGCCAGCGAGCACTCAGGCACCCGGCGTGCACCCTTTCGAGGCCGGATCGGGGCCGGATCGGGTACACATCGGGTGCCTGACCGGACACAGGCAGGTGCCTACTTCTTGCGCTTCTCGCGCGGACGCACCGAGACCTCGATCGGGGTCCCGACGAAGCCGAACTCCTCGCGCAGGCGGCGCTCGACGAACCGTCGGTAACCCGCCTCGAGGAAGCCCGTCGTGAAGAGCACGAAGCGCGGCGGCTTCGTCGAGGCCTGGGTGCCGAAGAGGATCCGCGGCTGCTTGCCGCCGCGGACCGGGTGCGGGTGCGCCGACACGATCTCGGCGAGCACCGAGTTGAGCCGGCTCGTCGGCACGCGCAGCTCCCACGACGCGAGGGCGGTGTCGATCGCCGGTACGAGCCGGTTGGTGTGCCACTTCGTCAGCGCCGAGAAGTTGATCCGCGGCGCCCACTGCACCTGCACGAGGTCGACCTCGTGCTCGCGCTCGAGGTAGCGGCGGCGCTCCTCGTCGACGAGGTCCCACTTGTTGTAGGCGAGGACGACGGCCCGGCCGGCGTCGACGACCATCTGGATGACCCGGGTGTCCTGCTCGGTGAGCGGCTCGGACGCGTCGAGGAGGACGACGGCCACCTCCGCCTTCTCCAGCGCACCCTGGGTGCGCAGCGAGGCGTAGAAGTCCGCGCCCTCCGACTGCCGCACCTTGCGCCGGATGCCCGCGGTGTCGACGAACTTCCACGCCCGCCCGGACAGCTCGATGATCTCGTCGACCGGGTCGCGGGTCGTGCCGGCGACCGAGTCGACGACGACCCGCTGCGACCCGGCGAGCGCGTTGAGCAGGCTCGACTTGCCGACGTTCGGGCGGCCGACGAGGGCCACCCGGCGCTGCCCCGGGGTGTTCGGGCCGCCGACGGCGGACACCGGCGGCAGCACCGCCATGCACGCGTCGAGCAGGTCGCCGCTCCCCCGGCCGTGGACGGCCGACACCGGGTACGGCTCCCCCAGCCCGAGGTTCCACAGCACCGAGGCGTCCGCCTCGCCACGCTGGTCGTCGACCTTGTTCGCGGCGAGGACGACGGGCTTGCCCGCGCGCCGCAGCAGCTTGACGACGGCCTCGTCGGTCGCGGTCGCGCCGACGGTGGCGTCGACGACGAACATCACGGCGTCGGCGAGGCCGATGGCGATCTCGGCCTGCTCGGCGACCCGGGCGTCGATGCCGTTGACCTGGCGCTCCCAGCCGCCGGTGTCGACGACGACGAACCGGCGCCCGGCCCACTCGGCCTCGTAGGTCACGCGGTCCCGGGTCACCCCGGGGACGTCCTCGACGACGGCCTCGCGGCGGCCGATGATCCGGTTGACGAGCGTCGACTTGCCGACGTTCGGCCGGCCGACGACGGCGAGCACGGGCAGCGGCGCGGCGCCGTCGCCGTCCGCGTCGTCGTCCGCCCGGCCCTCGAGCAGGGCGAGGTCCTCGTCGGAGAGCGCGTACTCCGACAGGCCCACCCGCAGGGCGCGGGCGACGTCCGGCCCGCCGTCCTCGGTCGGCGCAGCAGGAGCGGTCTCGGCAGGAGCGGTCTCGGCAGGAGCGGTCTCGGCGGCCGCGACACCGACGGCGGCGCTGCCGTCGGTCTGCGTGGTCGGGTCGTGGTCGGTCACAGGTGCTCCCCTCGGGCGACCTGCTCGGGGGACCATCCGAGGTCCTCCGGCAGGCTCTGTCCGGTCAGTTCGACGGCGCGGGTGACGTGCTCGGCGAGCGCGTCCCGCACCGATGCGGTGGCGTGTACGAGTGCGGTGCGGCCGGGGACGCCGTCCGGCACCGCCACCGCGAGCGGCGGGCCGAAGACGACGTCGAGCCGGCGGCGGGGCCGCGGCAGGTGGTTCGTGCCCTCACCGGTCCGCCGCACCCCGAGGCAGGCGGCCGGGACGACGGGTGCACCGGAGCGCAGCGCGAGCCAGGCCACCCCCTGCTGGACGGCAGCGACGTCGCCGCGCCCACGGGTCCCCTCGGGGAACATCCCGAGTACCCCGGACGATTCCAGGACGCCCAGTGCGGCGGTCAGCGCGGCCCTGTCCCCGGTGTGCCGCTCGACGGGGATCATCCCCGCGCGGCGCATGACCGCGCCGAGGACGCCGCGGAACGCCTCGGCCTTGACGAGGCAGACCGTCCAGCGCGGGCTCGCCGCGATGAGCAGCGGCCCGTCGAGCAGCGCGCTGTGGTTGCTCGCGAGGATCACCGGGCCCTGCGGCGGGACGTTCTCGGCCCCGTGGACCCGGACGGGCCAGACGGCCCCGAACAGCAGAGCCGCGATGGGACGGGCCCACCACGGCGGGTTCACGACGCGGTCCCGCTCCGACCGCCTGCGCCCGTGAGCGTGCCCTCGAGGTCGACGGTCAGGGTGTCCGGCTCGCCGTCGACCCGCGCCGCGGCGACGAGGTCAGCGACCACCGAGCCGGACGACGCGGCTTTTCCCGGCGTCCCCTCCACGGTCTCGAGGACGACGTCGAGGACGGCCCCGACGGTCTCCTCGAAGGTCAGGTCGGAGGAGTCGAGGTGCAGGACACCGTCGGCGGCCTCGTGGAAGCTCGACACGGTCGAGTCGTCGGCGTCCCGGCGGAGCACCTGGTCGCGGGTCGCGGCGAGCGCGGTCTCGTCGTCCGAGCCGTGCACCTCGCGGGCACGGCGGGCGAGCCGGGCGCGCTCGTCGGCGGTGAGCAGGATGCGGACGTCGGCGTCCGGTGCGACGACCGTCGTGATGTCGCGGCCCTCGGCGACGACACCGCCGCGGCCGTCCCGCTCGGCCTCGATGATCTCGCGCTGGCGGCGGCGCAGCTCGGCGCGGACGTCGAGGTTCGTCGCCACGGCGCTCACGGCCGCGGAGATCCGGGTCTCCCGGATCGCGGCGGTGACGTCGGTGCCCGCGACGGTCACGGTGGGGGTGTCCGGGTCGGTGCCGACGACGAGGTCGACGGTGCGGGCGCGGTCGGCGACCGCCGCGGCGTCCGTGAGCTCGATGCCGGCGTCGAGGATCGACCAGCAGACCGCGCGGTACATGGCGCCGGTGTCGAGGTAACCGACGCCGAGCCGGCGGGCCACCTCCCGCGAGACGCTCGACTTGCCGGACCCGGAGGGCCCGTCGACGGCGACGACGAACGGACGGCGCGACGCGGCGGCGTCAGGTGCGGGCACGTCGAGGAACCCTTCCGGGAGGCGATCGGGTGTCGTACACGTGGTGGAGGCCGATGACGGCCCCGTCCAAGGGTAGTCGCTGCGCGGCCCCGCCCCTGCCGCCCGACGCCCGGACGGCGCAGGCGTGCCCGATGTCAGGCGACGACCTTCCACCCCGCGGCGTCGAGCCCCGCCTCCAGCCGCTCCCGGACGGCGGGCAGCACCGACACCTCGACGAGGCCGACGGCCCGGCCCGGGGCATGCTCGAGGGCGAGCTCCTCGACGTTGACGCCGGCGTCGCCGATGTCGGCGAACAGCCGGGCGAGCGAGCCCGGGGCGTCCGGCACGACGACCGTCACGACCGCGTAGCGGGTCGCCTGGCCGCCGTGCTTGCCGGGGATCCGCTCGCGGCCGACGTTGCCGTCGGCGACGACCTTCGCGACCGCGGCCCGGGCCCCGAGCGCCGGCGGCGCACCGGCCCCCGGCTCGCCCTCGGCGGCGATCGACGCCAGCCCGGCGATGACGCCGTCGAGGTCCGCGCGCAGCGCGGTGAGCACGTCGAGGACGGGCGCGGCGTTCGCGGAGAGGATCTGCGCCCAGAGCAGCGGGTCGCTGCTCGCGATCCGGGTCACGTCGCGCAGGCCCTGCCCGGCGAGGCCGACGGCGCCCTCGGGGGCGGTGCGCAGGCGGGCCGCGACGAGGCTCGCGGCGACCTGCGGCACGTGCGAGACGACGGCGACCGAGGCGTCGTGCTCCTCGGCGCCCATGACGACCGGGGTCGCCCCGAGCGCGAGGGCGAGCCGGCGCACGAGGTCGACGCGGTCGCCGTCCGCCTTCTCCCCCGCGCAGACGACCCACGGCCGGCCGATGAACAGGTCCCCGCGGGCGGCGACCGGACCGGAGCGCTCGCGGCCGGCCATCGGGTGGCCGCCGACGTAGCGCGACAGGTCCCCGCCGCGGGCCGCGACCTCGGCGAGGATCCCGGACTTCACGCTCGCGACGTCCGTGACGGTCGCCGTCGGGTGCGCGGCGAGCTCGGCGAGGACGACGTCCGCGGTGACGTCCGGCGGTGCCGCGACGACGACGAGGCCGACGTCCGCACCGTCGCCACCGGCGGCGGCCGCGCCGGCCCCGAGGTCACGGGCGAGCGCGAGCGCCGTCGGCGAGGGGTCGGACAGCAGGACGCGCGCGCCGCCGGACGCCAGGCCGAGGCCGACGCTCGTGCCGAGCAGACCGGTCCCGACGACCTTGACGGTCGGCAGGCCGGCAGCGACGGCGGCGTCGAGGCTCACGCCGGGTCGCCGGCCCGCTCGACGTCGATCACGGGCGGGACGTCGGCGCGGAGCACCTGGGTGCCGTGGAGGTACACGTTGACGATGTCGGCACGCGGACGGTCGGTCTCCACATGCGCGAGGAGCCGGACGACGAGCGGCATGCCGCCCTCGACGTACATCTCCTGCGCGCAGATGAGCGCGACCTCGTGGAAGCCGAGCTGGCGGGCGGCGAGGGCTGGCGCGACGCTGACGATGTCCCGGGTCGCGGTGAAGACGATGCTCACGACGTCGTCCTGGGCCAGGCCGTTCTCCGCCATGACCTTCTCGACGAGCTCACGGCTGGCGGCGAGCACGACCTCACGGTCGTCCGCCGACACCTGCGTCGCTCCGCGCACGGCCCGCAGTGCCACCGTGTCCTCCTTCGTCCGGAAAACCGCAGGTCACGCGCCTGCTGCCGGATCCACGCTAGCCGGACGGTCCACCACCCGGACAGCAGGTCCGGATGGCGGAACCGCCGCCTAGAGCCCCACTGCCTCCATGAGCGACGCGATCTCGCCCTTGTTGAGGACCCGGCTGCGGCCGGTGCGCAGGTCGCCGAGGCGGATCGGGCCGACCTTGACCCGGACGAGCTGCTCGACCGGGTGCCCGACGGCGGCCATGAGCCGGCGGACGATCCGGTTGCGGCCGTCGTGCAGGGTGACCTCGAGGAGCGCCTTGCCCGGGCGGGCGTCGACGACCTTGAAGGAGTCGACCGTCGCGATGCCGTCGTCGAGCTCGACGCCGGTCATGAGCTGCTTGCCGACGTCCCGCTCGACCTTGCCGGCGACCTCGACGAGGTACGTCTTCGGCACCTCGTAGCTCGGGTGCGTGAGCCGGTTCGCGAGCTCGCCGTCGTTCGTCAGGAGGATGAGGCCCTCGGTGTCGACGTCGAGCCGGCCGACGTGGAAGAGCCGCTCCTCGCGGTCGACCATGAAGTCGCCCAGCGTGAGCCGGTCGTCGCCCTGGCCGAGCGTCATCGACGACAGCACCCCGACCGGCTTGTTGAAGGCCACGTAGATGAGGGTCTCGTCGAGCTGGATCCGCAGGCCGTCGACGTGCACGGACTGGCTCTTCGGGTCGATCCGGACGCCGAGCTCGGTGACGACGTGACCGTCGACCTGGACCCGACCCGCCTCGATGAGCTCCTCGCAGCGGCGGCGGGAGCCGACGCCGGCCTGCGCCAGCACCTTCTGCAGGCGGATGCCGCCCTCGACGTGGACGTCGACGGTCTCCTTCGGCGGGACCGGGCCGCGCCGCGGCGGCTGCCCGACCGGGCGGCCCTGGACGGCGCCCGTGCGGGTCGTCGGCCGGCCGCGGCCGCGCTCGCCGGGGACCTTGGGGGTCGTGCCGCGGCTCGGGGACGCGCTCGGGGTCGCGCTGGGGCCCTTGCGGTGCCCCTTGCTGCCGCCGGACCGGCCGGCCGCACCGCCACGCCCGCCACCGGGNCCCGCCGGAGCGTCCGCCGCCGGACCCTCCCGACCTGCCGCCGCCGCTGCCGGACCGTCCGCTGTCGCCGCTCATGCCGTGCCTCCGAGACCCAGCTCGTCAAGGGCGTCGACCTCGGGCAGGAAGGGCGCGAGAGCCGGCAGCTCGTCGAGCGAGGAAAGCCCGAGCCGCTGGAGGAACTGGGTGGTGGTGCGGTAGAGCACGGCGCCCGACTCGGGGTCCGTGCCGGCCTCCTCGACGAGGCCGCGGGTGACGAGGGTGCGCATGACGGCGTCCACGTTGACCCCGCGGACGGCGCCGACCCGGGCCCGGCTCACGGGCTGGCGGTACGCGACGATCGCGAGGGTCTCGAGCGCGGCCTGGGTGAGCTTGGCGGTCTGGCCGTCGAGCATGAAGCGCTCGACGACGGGCGCGTAGTCGGTGCGGCTGTAGATCCGCCAGCCGCCCGCGACGTGCCGCAGCTCGAAGCCGCGGCCCTGCTCGTCGTACTCCTGGGCGAGCTCGGCGAGGACGAAGCCGACCCGGTCGGTCGTCAGGCCCAGCGCGGACGCCAGGGACACCTCGTCGATGGGCTCCTCGACGACCATGAGGACCGCCTCGACGGCGCCGCGGGCGCCGGACGGCAGGGCGTCGAGATCGAGGGACTGCTGCTCCTCGGTCGTCGCGGACACCGGTTCCGGTGCCGGGACCGGCTCGGGCTCGGCCACGACGGGCTCGGCCACGACGGGCTCCGCCGCGTCGGCGACCTCGGGGGCGACGTCGTCCGCGGTGGCGGGTGCGGCGTCGGTGGACTGGCTCACTGGTCCTGGCCTTCCTGTGGTTCGTCGGTCGGGGTGACCGGGGCGCCGAGCGCCGCGATGTCCTCGTCGGTGACGGACTCGGCGACGTCGTCCTCGGGCGGCGGGGGCGCCCCCTCGAACTCGTCGACCTCGACGACGACGTCCTCGTCGTCCGAGCCGGTCCACCGGATGGTCAGCTCGCCGAGCGGCGTGACCTGGTCGAACGCGAGCGCGCCCTCGCGGAACAGCTCGAGCAGCGCGAGGAAGCGGGCGACGACGACGATCGTCTCCCCGGCGTCCGCGATGAGCACCCGGAAGCTCGCCGACCGGGTCCGGCGGAGTCGGTCGATGATGAGCGCCGCCTGCTCGCGGACGCTCACCGGCGGGGCGTGCAGGTGGGCCAGGCCCACCTGCGGGGCCACCTTGGGCGTCATCGCCTTGGCAGCGATCATCGCGAGCTGCTCGGGGGTGATCCCCAGGACGAGCTCGGGCAGGAGCTGGGCGAACCGGGGCTCGACGGCGACCGCGCGCGGCTGCCGGCGGTTCTCCTCGGCGATCCGCTGCGCGAACGTCGCGGCGACGTCCTTGAACGCCCGGTACTGCAGGAGCCGCGCGAAGAGCAGGTCGCGGGCCTCGAGCAGCGCGAGGTCCTCGTCGTCCTCGACCTCGGCCTGCGGGAGCAGCCGGGCGGCCTTGAGGTCGAGCAGGGTGGCCGCGACGACGAGGAACTCGCTCGCCTCGTCGAGGTCCCACTCCTTGCCCTTCGCCTTGATCCACGCGACGAAGTCGTCGGTGACCTTGGCGAGGGCGATCTCGGTGACGTCGAGCTTGTGCTTGGAGATCAGGCCCAGGAGCAGGTCGAACGGGCCGTCGAAGTTGTCGAGGTGGACCTCGAACCCCGGTGAGCGGCCCGGCAGCGGACCCCCGGGGACGAGCCCCATCCCCGCGTGCGCACCGTCGGGCACGACCTCGAGACCACCGGGACCGGGGGTCTGCGAAGGTGCGGACGGGGCAGGAGACACGAGGGGTAAGCCTACGGCCTGGCCCGGCGGTCGCCGTCCGTCCGGGGAGCCCGCCGGTCAGGCTGCGTCGCCCCGTGCGATGAGCTCGCGGGCGAGCAGCCGGTAGGCGTAGGCACCCGAGTGGCTGCTCGCGTAGCTCGTGATCGGCTCGGCGGCCACGGACGCGTCCGGGAACTTCACCGTGCGGCCGATGACCGTGTGGAAGACCTGGTCACCGAACGCCTCGACGACCCGGGCGACGACCTCGCGGCTGTGCAGCGTGCGCGGGTCGTACATCGTCGCGAGGATGCCGTCGATCTCCAGCCCGGGGTTGAGCCGGTCCTTGACCTTCTCGATCGTCTCGACGAGCAGGGCCACCCCGCGCAGCGCGAAGAACTCGCACTCCAGCGGGATGACGACCCCGTGCGCGGCCGTCAGCGCGTTGACCGTGAGCAGGCCGAGCGACGGCTGGCAGTCGATGAGGACGACGTCGTACTCGTCCATGAGCGGGCGCAGGGTGCGGCCGAGGATCTGCTCGCGGGCGACCTCGCTGACGAGCTGGACCTCGGCGGCCGACAGGTCGATGTTCGCCGGCAGCAGGTCGCAGCCCGCCATCGGCGTGCGCCGCAGCACCTCGCGGACGTCGACCGTGCGGTCGAGGAGGAGGTTGTAGACCGTCTTCTCGAGGTCGTGGGGGTTGATCCCCAGGCCGACCGAGAGGGCGCCCTGCGGGTCGAAGTCGACGAGCAGCACCCGGCGGCCGTACTCCGCGAGGGCGGCACCGAGGTTGATCGTGCTCGTCGTCTTGCCGACCCCGCCCTTCTGGTTGCACATCGCGATGATGCGCGCGGGCCCGTGCGCCGCCAGGGGCTGGGGCACGGGGAAGTTCGGCATGGGGCGACCGGTCGGGCCGATTGCCCCGGCGCGCAGGCTGTCGAGCCCGTCACCGACGTCGAGGGCCAAGGTGGCACTCTCCTGCGTCTGGTTCGTCACGACCGGTCCCATCTCCGCAGTCCTTCGCTCGGCACGCACATCCCGGGGGAGGTACCGCAGGCGACGGCCAGGACGTGCCACGACGATCGTCCCCCGTGGGTGCCCTCGGCGCTGTGAACCTAGTCGGCGCGTCGCGAGGCACTCAAGGCGGGAGGCCGCTATCACGGCAATCCGGGCCGAAAGATCGACAGATGGTGGTCGAATGGTCACGCAGACCGTATCAAGTCGCTCTCTCAGCCGAGTGCACGGGGGTGCGCGGCCGCGTAGACCTCGCGGAGCGTCTCCGGCGCGACCTTCGTGTAGATCTGCGTCGTCGCGACCGACGCATGCCCGAGGAGCTCCTGGACGACGCGGACGTCGGCCCCGCCCTCGAGCAGGTGCGTCGCGAACGAGTGCCGCAGGGTGTGCGGCGAGACCCGGCCCGCGAGGCCCGCCCGCTCCGCGCCCACCTGGAGCACCGACCAGGCGCTCTGCCGGGACAGCCGCCCGCCGCGGGTGTTGAGGAAGAGCGCGGGCGTGCCACGGCCGTGGGCGGCGAGCGCCGGCCGGACCCGCACCCGGTAGGCCTCGAGCGCGGCGACGGCGAAGCTGCCGACGGGGACGATCCGCTCCTTGTCGCCCTTGCCGCGGAACCGGGCCAGCCCCTCGTCGAGGTCGAGGTCGTCGACGTCCAGCCCGACGGCCTCGCTGATCCGGGCACCGCAGCCGTAGAGCAGCTCGAGCAGGGCCCGGTCGCGGACGGCGGACGGCGTGCCCGGCAGCGCGACGGCGTCGAGCAGCCTGGTCACCTCAGCGACCGTGATCGGCTTGGGCAGCAGCTTGGCGGTCGTCGGCGGCCGGACGTCGACCGCGGCGTCCCCGGTGACCGCACCCTCGAGGAGCAGGAACTTGTGCAGGTTGCGGACGGCGACGATCGCCCGGCCTGCGGACGTCTCCTTGAGCGCCGCACGGCCGTCCTCACCGGTCCGGATCGCGGTGAGGAAGCCACTGACGTGCTCTTCGGTGATCTCCCCGGGACTGCGGACGCCGCGGGCGGCGAGGAAGGCCACGTACCGCTCGAGGTCGCGCCGGTAGGCCGACAGCGTGTTCGCCGCGAGGCCGCGCTCGACGCCGAGGTGCTCGAGGTAGCCCCGGACGGCGCGCTCCAGCGGGGAGCGGGCCGCCGACCGGACCACCGTCGGGGCGATGCCGGCAAGCCCGGCGTCGACGTCGTCACCTGTGAGCGTCAGCGGGCGCACCTCCCCCGGCCGTGGAGCGCCACGGACGGGCGGCGCACCGGTGGCGTCACTCTAGGACCGGGGTCCGACGGTGCACCGCTTTGCGTGCTCACGGGCGGGTCGCCGCGGCGTCCCTATGCTGGCCGCGCGGCCGCCGGGGCCCGCGCGGGAGGAGACCGAACCGTGAGCACCCACGACGTGAGCGATCCCGTCGCCCAGGAGCACCACGACCCCGTTCCCGGGGTGCCGGTCGTCGTCACCGGGCTCATGGGCGCCGGCAAGACGACGGTCGCGAGCGCCCTCGCCCGGCGCTGGGGCCGGGTGCTGCGCGACAGCGACGTCGACCTGCAGGCCGCGACCGGCCGGACGGCGGCCGAGCTGGCCGCCGAGCGCGGCGCCGACGGGCTCCACGCGCTCGAGGCGCAGCACGTGCTCGACGCCGTCGCGGCGGAGCCGGCCGCGGTCGTCGCGTGCGCGGCGTTCGTCGTCGAGGTCCCGGCCTGCCGCGAGGCGCTCGCGCGGCGGGCGATCGTCGTCTGGCTCGACGCCCGCCCCGAGGAGCTCGTCGCCCGGCAGCACGTCGGGGGCCACCGCCCGCAGTACGGCCCCGACCTGCTGGAGATGCTCCGCGGCATGGACACCCGGCGCCGTCCGCTGTTCGAGCAGGTCGCGGACGTCGCCGTCCGGCTCGACCCGGTCGACCCCGCCGCCGACGTCGCGGCCCGGCAGGTGTCCGTCGCTGCCCTCGTCGACGACGTCGAGCGGCGCGTCACGGCCGTGGCGGCGCGGAGGGCGGAGCGGTGACGCTGCGGCCGTACTCGGCGTCCCCGCTGCGCGCGCTGCTCCAGATCGGCGCCGACCTCACCGTCGTCGTCTGGTGCTGGTTCTGGGTGAAGTTCGCGATGGCCGTCGACGATGCCGTGCGGTCCGTGGGCGACGTCGGCTACCGGGTGCAGGGCGGCGCGGCGGGCATCAAGGACGGCCTCGACGGCGCGGCGGACCAGGCCGGGCAGGTGCCGCTCGTCGGCGACACCTTCGGCAGGCCGTTCACCGCGGCGGGCGGCGCCGCCCAGACGATCGCGGACGCCGGCCGCGACCTCGGAGACCGGGTCACCGGGCTCGCCCTGCCGCTCGCGCTCGTGGTCGCGCTCGCCCCGGTGCTGTCCGTCGTCCTGCTCTGGCTGCCCGCCCGCTACCGGTTCGCCCGCCGCGCCGGCGAGACCGCGGCGCTCGCCGCGATGCCCGGCGGCCAGAGCCTGCTCGCGCTGCGGGCACTCGCGACCCGCCCGGTGCACGACATCGCACGGATCTCCCCCGACGCCGTCGACGCGTGGCGCCGCGACGACGCCGACGTCGTCGCCCGGCTCGCCGCGCTCGAGCAGCGCCGGGCCGGCGTCCGGCCGCGCCCGGTCCGCCCTTCTCCCGCCGCCCTGGGCGGGGCCGGCGGCGCATGAGCACCCCGGTGGTGGTCGTCCGCGGACGGCGCGACCCCGTGGCCGTCGAACGGATCCTGCGGGCGCTGCCGGACTGGTTCGGCATGGAGGATGCGCTTCTGGACTATGTCCGGCACTCCGCCTCGCACCCGACGTACCTTGCCTGTCCGCTAGAGCCGACGGCGTCCGGTGCCGCGACCCACCCTGCATCCGGGGACGTCGTCGGTGTGCTCGTGACGGCACGACACTTCCCGCCCTCTGCCGAGATCCACCTCATGGCCGTCGACCCGGCGTGGCACGGGCGCGGCGTCGGAAGGTCGCTGCTGGCCGCGGCAGAAGCGGACCTGCGGGCGGACGGCGTAAGGCTTCTCCAGGTCAAGACGCTCGGCCCCACCGACCCGGATCCCTTCTACGCGCGGACGCGGACGTTCTACGCCGGCAACGGGTTCGAGCCGCTCGAGGAGAACCTCGACCTGTGGCCCGGCAGCCCCTGCCTGATCATGGTGAAGTCCCTCTGACCCGGTGGTCCGCCGACGGCTCCACGCCGGAACGGCAGACTCCGAGGAACGCGGCAGGGCGGGGGGCCGTCGGCCCTCCCGCCCTGCTGCATCACGGTGCTGTTCTGTTGCGCTGCAACGGCTCCCGGCTCAGGAGACCACGAAGGTGTCGCTCATCGCGGTCGAGAAGTCGGTGTTCGCCCCGGCGGTGACCTTGTAGGACGCCGTCACCTGGAGCACGTCGCCGACGTCGGCCTTGCCCTGCCAGCCGGCGGGGATCGTCACGCGCTCCTCGGACGTGAAGGGCGCCACCGCCGGCGTCAGCGGGCCGTTGACGTTGACGACGTCCACGCTCTTGGACTGCGTGAGGTTGACGACCCCGATCTTGAGGTCGAAGGCGTCGACGACCCCGTTGAGCTGCGGGCCGATCTCCACGTTGGCGACGACGTCGAACGAGTCGCCGCGCGCGACGTCGTCGACGGTGAAGAAGGTCCCGCTGTCGACGGGGTAGACGAGCTTGATCCTGGCGTCGAACTCACTGGGCATCTCTGGTTCCCCCTGCGTGTCGGCCGCCCGCGGGCCTGCGGACGCGTCCGACGGGATGGAGGGAGGGGCACGAACCGGAGATACCGGGAATTCTGCGAACGGACCGACCGCCGGCGCGCGCGGGTCGTCAGGGTCCGAGGAGCGAGCCCGTCATCGGGGTGTCGGCGACGACGAGGCAGGAGACCTTCCGGTCGCCGTCCCGCCACGAGGCCTCGAGCGGGCGGAAGTAGGCGATCGAGCCCGTCTCCGGCAGCCGGGACTCGTCCAGCGCGTCGACCTTGCCCGAGCACAGCTCGCCCGCCATCCGGCGGACCTCGTCGTCCCCGGGGTAGGCCTCGTCCCGGGCGACGAGGTCGTCGTTCGCCACGACCTCGGCGTCGTGCGGCTTCGCGCACGGGGTGAGCCGGACCGTGACGACGGATGCGTCCTCGGCCCACTTCTCGACGCAGTCGCCCACCCGCACGTCCTTGACGGACACCGACCCGGCGCCGACGACCTCGCCCGAGCCGCCCCGGTCCGCCGACGACGAGAGACCGATCGCGATCGCGGTGACGACGCCGACGACCCACAGCCCGGACAGCACCAGCCCGGCGATCGCCATCCCGCGCCCCTGGCCGCCGTTCTTCTTGATCTGGCTCAGCGCGACGAGCGAGAAGACGGTGGACAGCAGGGCGCCGCCGAAGATGCCGAGGACGAGCCCGGCGACGGCGAACCCGTTGGTGCCCTTGGCGGGCGGCGGGCCGGCGGGCCTCAGGTCCGGACCTTCGAACGCGGGACCGGGCGGCGGGCCCCAGGGAGGCTGCGCCATGGCCGCACGGTAGTGGATCTTCGGCGCCCGGGGGGCCGGCCCGGGCGGCGCGGACCCGTTCGACTCAGCGGCTCCCGGGGTGCTGCGGCCACGGTGCGTCGGCCGGGCGCAGCGTCGTCCAGCCCTCGGCCCGGGCGGCCCAGGCGGCGAGGATCGACACGACGGCGGCCGGGTTGTGGATCCGGCCGCCGAGGACGGCGTCCTTCGCCTCGTCGAGCGGCACCCAGCGCAGCGGCATCCCGTGCTCCTCGCCGGTGCGGGTGTGCCGGTCGGCCTCGGGGACCGGCGACAGGCCGCGCGCGAGGTAGACCCGGATCGCCTCGTCCATGCCGCCCGGCGAGCTGAACCAGTCGATGAGCACCGACCAGTCGCTCGCGACGAGGTCGGCCTCCTCGGCGAGCTCGCGCTGCACGGTGAGGTGGGGCGGCTCCCCCGCGACGTCGAGCAGCCCGGCCGGTGGCTCCCACAGCTCGTGCCGCACCGGGTGCCGGTACTGGCGCAGCAGGAGGATCCGGTCCTCGTCGTCGATCGCGAGCGCGCCGACGGCACCGGTGTGCCGCACGTACTCGCGCTCGACGACACCGGCCTCGCCGAGGTCGACCCGGTCGCGGACGACGTCCCAGATCATCCCGTGGTGCACGACCGATGTGCCGAGCACGGGCCGCCCACCGGGGACGTCCGCGAACGGCCCCTCGACGTCGGCCCGGCCGTCGTCCGCGGTCACGCGGTGACCGACGCGGCGCCGGCGGCCTCGACCTCGAGGAGCCGCTCGGACGACTGCCGCTCCAGTGCCGCTCCGACGAGCCCCGCGAAGAGCGGGTGCGCGCGGTCCGGGCGGGACTTGAACTCCGGGTGGGCCTGCGTGGAGACGTAGTACGGGTGGACGTCGCGCGGCAGCTCGACGAACTCGACGAGCGAGCGGTCGGGCGAGACGCCGGAGAAGACGAGCCCGGCCTGCTCGAGGCGCTCCCGGTAGGCGTTGTTCACCTCGTAGCGGTGCCGGTGCCGTTCGGTGATCCGCTCGGCGCCGTAGGCCTCGCGGACGACGGAGCCCTCGGCGAGCAGCGCCGGGTAGGAGCCCAGGCGCATCGTGCCGCCCATGTCCCCGGTCCCCGCGACGATCTGCTTCTGCTCCTCCATCGTCGCGATGACGGGGTGCACGCTGTCGTGGTCGAACTCGGTGCTGCTCGCCCCCTCGAGACCCGCGACGTCCCGGGCGAACTCGATGACCATGCACTGCAGGCCGAGGCACAGGCCCAGCGTCGGGACGAGGTTCTCGCGCGCCCAGCGCAGCGCACCGAGCTTGCCCTCGATGCCCCGGACGCCGAAGCCGCCGGGCACGCACACGGCGTCCACGCCGTGGAGCATCCGGCGCGCCCCCTCGGGCGTCTCGCACGTGTCGGACGCGACCCAGCGGATGTCGACCTTGGCGTCACGGTCGAAACCGCCGGCGCGCAGCGCCTCGGTGACCGAGAGGTAGGCGTCGGGCAGGTCGACGTACTTGCCGACGAGCGCGACCTCGACCCGGTGCGCGGGCCGGTGCACGCGGCGCAGCAGCTCGTTCCACTTCGTCCAGTCGACGTCCCGGAACGACAGGCCGAGTCGGCGGACGACGTACGCGTCGAGGCCCTCGTCGAAGAGCACCTTGGGGATGTCGTAGATCGACGGCGCGTCGACCGCGGTGACGACGGCCTCCTCGTCGACGTCGCACATCGAGGCGATCTTGCGCTTGACGCCCTCGGGGATGTCCCGGTCGGCGCGGCAGACGATGGCGTCCGGCTGGATGCCGATGCTGCGCAGCGCGGCGACGGAGTGCTGGGTCGGCTTCGTCTTCAGCTCGCCGCTCGGCGCGAGGTACGGCACGAGCGAGACGTGGACGAAGAACACGTTGTCGCGGCCGACGTCCTGGCGGATCTGCCGGGCGGCCTCGAGGAACGGCAGCGACTCGATGTCGCCGACCGTGCCGCCGATCTCGGTGATGATGACGTCGAGGCCCGGGTCGTGCGCCGCCTGGGCGCGCATCCGGGCCTTGATCTCGTTGGTGATGTGCGGGATGACCTGGACGGTGTCGCCCAGGTACTCACCGCGCCGCTCCTTGGCGATGACCGCCGAGTACACCTGGCCGGTCGTCACGTTCGCCGACTTCTCGAAGTCGACGTCGAGGAACCGCTCGTAGTGCCCGATGTCGAGGTCGGTCTCGGCCCCGTCGTCCGTCACGAAGACTTCCCCGTGCTGGAACGGGTTCATCGTTCCCGGGTCGACGTTGATGTAGGGGTCGAGCTTCTGCATGGCGACCCGTAGGCCGCGCCCTCGAAGAAGATGACCCAGGCTCGAGGCCGTGAGGCCTTTGCCCAGTGAGGAGGCCACGCCCCCGGTGACGAAGATGTGCCTCGTCGACGACTTTCCCGCTGCCCGCTCAGTCCGCTGCGCCACGGGCTTCGAGCCTAACAGTCGTCGGGCGGGGTTCGGTGCCCCTCCCCCGTTTGCCCGCGTCCGGGCGAGTCGGTGACGCCCCGTACGCGGACGGTGACGGGCGCCGCGACGACGCGCCCGCGGCGCTCAGGCCGGCCGGACGACGGCCGCGTAGACCGCGCGGACCTGCGCCACGGCGTCCGCGTCGGTCGGCAGCGTCTGCGCCCGCACGACCGCGCGTCGTCGCAGGTCAGCGGCCAGGTCGGCGTCGGTGACGACCTTCGCGACGGCGTCCGCGAGCACCGCGGGCTCGCCGTACGGGACGAGCACGGCGGCGTCCCCGACGACCGCGGCGACCCCGCCGACGTCTGTCGCGACGACGGCTGCCCCGGCCCGCAGGGACTCCCGGAGGTTGAGCGGCTGGCCCTCCCAGACGCTCGGCGACACGACGACGTCCGCGGCGGCGAGCAGGTCGGGGACGTCGTCCCGATGGCCGAGGAGGCGGACCGGCAGTCGCTCGGCGTCGATCCGCGCCTGCAGCGGCGCACCCAGCGGACCGCCGCCCGCGACGACGGCGAGCACGGGCACGCCGTCCGCGACGAGGCGGGCCACGGCGTCCAGGAGCAGGTCGAGGCCCTTCTGCGGCGCCAGGCGGGCGACCGTGACGAGCAGGGCGGCGCCGTCCGGCACCCCGAGCGCGGCCCGGACGGCGGCCGGTGCGACGCCGGGGGTGGGCTCGCGGACCGGCGCGGGGACGACGGCGAGGTCGACCCTCGCGGCGCCGAGGGTGCGCATCCGGGTCCCCAGGTCGCCGCTCACGACGAGCACGGCGTCCGCACCGCGGGCGACGAGACGCTCGAGGACGGTGTGGACGGCGGCGACCCGGCCGCCGGAGACGAGGGCGTTGTGGAGCGTGACGACGAGCGCCGGGCGGCGACCGCGGCGCGCCCCGGCCCGGGCGAGGACGGCGAGCGCCCCGGCCCGTAGGCCGTGCGCGTGGACGACGTCGGCGTCTCGGCCGAGGCGGCGCAACCGGCGGACGGCGGCGACGTCGCCGGGCCGCGGCCGGTCGCTCACCTCGACGGGGTCGAAGCGCTCGAAGCCGAACGCCCGCGCCGTCGCGGGCGGCCCGGCGACCCGGACGTCGTCGCCGGCAGCGGCGAGACCCTGCTCGAGCGCGCGGACGTGCCGGCCGACCCCGCCGCCGCTCGTCCCCAGGGTGAGGAGCACCCTCATGCGGCACCCCGCAGCCGGCGCAGGACGTCCCGGTCGAAGGCTGCCGTGACCGCCGCGAGCACCATGAGGGTCACGATGCCAGCCGCCACCGAGGCCGCCAGACCCGGGGCGGCCGACCCGCCGGAACCTGTTGCGGCGGAACCGTTCGCGCCGAGTGCACCAAGGACTGCGTCCGCGGCGGACCGGCCGGCGACGGCCCCGGCGAGGCCGCCGGCCAGGGCGACGAGCGCGGTCCGGCGCAGCCCTGTGAGCGCCTCCCGCCCGGCCGCCCGGGCGAGTGAGACGAGCAGCAGCGCTCCGCCGACGGTCATGCCGACGCTCGACCCGACGCCGAGGGCGACGACGGCGTCCTCACCGCTGCCGACGACGACCGCGAGGACCGACCCGACGGTGACGACGAGCCAGCCCGCGGCGGTCGCGACCGCCGCGGCGCGGCCGCGTTCGAGGGCGTAGAGCGCCCGCCCGAGGTGCGCGACGAGCGCGAAGCCGACGAGCCCGGGGGCCGTGGCGGTGAGGGCGTCCGGCAGCCGGCCGACGTCCCCGCGGTCGAGGGCGGCGAAGAACGCGCCCACCCCGGGGGCGGTCGCGGCGACGACCGCGGCGCCGAGCGCGGCCACGAGGACGACCGCGCGGGTCGTGCCGGCGGCGGCCGCCGCGAAGCCGGTGCGGTCGCCGGTCGCCGCGCGTTCTGCGAGGCGCGGGAAGGCACTCGTGGCGAGCGGCACCGCGAGGACGGCGTACGGCAGCACGTAGACGGCCTGGGTGTACTGGTAGACGTTGAGCGTCGACTCGACGCCGCCGTGGTTGGCGAGCCAGACGACGGCCACGACGCTCGCCTGCTGGGCGAGCAGCGCCGAGACGCCGGCGAACGCCAGGGCCCGGGCCCGGGCGGCGACCCCCGGCGGGAAGGCGAACGACGGCCGGAGCCGGGTGCCGGTCGCGAGCACGGGGACGAGCAGCGGGAGCGTCATCGCCGCGACCCCGGCGGTCGTCCCCCAGGCCAACCAGGCCTCCGCGCCGCCGGGCAGCCCCGCCGCGTCGTCCTGCCGGCCCGCCGCCGTCGCCCCGAACGCCGCGTAGGCGCCGATGACGACGACGCTCGACAGCAGCGGTGCCAGCGCCGGCCAGAAGAACCGGCGGTGCGCCTGGAGCACCCCGACGAGGACCGTCCCGATGCCGTAGAGCACGACCTGGGGGGCGAAGACGAGGAGCATCCGGACGGCGAGGTCACGCTGGCCGGGGCACTCGGGGCTGCCGAGCAGGGCATCGGTGAGCGGGCCGGCCAGGGCCGCGACGAGCAGCGACACCGGCAGCAGCACGGCGACGGCCCACGTGAGCAGGGCGGACGCCGTGGCGTCGACCTCCGCGCGGCCCTCGCGGCCGCGGGTCAGCGGCGCCGCGAGGAGCGGGACGACCGCCCCGGCGAGGGCGCCGCCCGCCGCGACCTCGAAGAGCACGTTCGGCACCTGGTTCGCCGTCGAGTACGCGTTGCCGACGCACTGCGCGGAGACCTCGTGGGAGAACACGAGCCATCGGCCGAACCCGGTCGCCCGGGCCAGCAGCGTGACCCCCGCGATGAGCGCCGCGGAGCCGAGGAGCGTCCCGGCCCGCGCGCCGCGCCCGCGGGTCACCGGGGCCGGCGGCCGAGGGCGTCGAGCTCGCGCAGGCCCGGCGTCGAGGCGATCACCTTCGTGAAGCTCCAGCGCTCGCTCGCGAGGGTCAGCGCGACGACGCCGGCGAGGACGGCGAGCCGGGTCCGGCGGCCGGCGCCGGCGACGAGCGCGGTGCCGAGCAGGGCGCCCGCGGCGTTCGCGCCGGTGTCGCCGAGCATCGCGCGCTCTCCCAGGTCCTCCGGGAGCAGCACGACCGCGGGCCCGGCCGCCGCCGCGGCGAGGGCGCCGCCCGGGCCGGAGGTCGCCGCGAGCGGGGCCGCCCACAGCAGCGTCGCCTTGAGCGCCCGGCCGGGGCGCAGGTCGAGGAGGTTGAGCAGGTTGGCGCTGCCGGCGACGAGCGCGCCGCACGTTGCGACGTCAACGAGCCGGGCCAGCCGGCCGGAAGCGCTCGTACCGTCGTCCGTGCCGTCGTCCGGCGGCAGCGCGAGGGCCGCAGCGGCGAGCCCGGTGACCCCGATCCCCAGCACCTTCGCCCCGCCGGTCGTCAGCCGGCCACGGGCGAGCTCGCCGAGGTGCCCCTTGAGGCCCTTGCTCGTACCGGTCTCGCCGAGGTCGTCGAGCATCCCGAAGGCGGCCGCTCCGGCCGTGGCGAGGACGGCGCCCGCGCGGACCCGCGGCGGCAGGCCGGGGGCGAGCGCCACAGCGCCCGCGGCGGCGGCCGCGTACGCCGGGCCCTCCAGCAGGGTGATCGGTTCCCCCGCGTGGTTCGTACGGGTCCAGCGCGCGGCGCCGCCGGGCGGCGCCGTCCGCAGCGCCGTCCAGGCGGCCCGGGCGAGCCCGGCGCCGACGGCACCCGCGACGAAGGCCCGGCGGCTCACGGCGTCGCCGTCGCCGACGGCGTGCCCGCGGCGGCGACCGCGGCGAGCTCCGGCAGGGGGGCCGTCGCGCCGGCGCCGAAGCCGTACCGGCCGGCGCGGCCCGACACCTGCTCGGCGAGGCCGACGACCGTCGTGACGTCCCCCATCGCCGTCCCGCCGGTGTCGACCGTGGTCACCTTGCCCTCGAGGTCGGCATCCCCGCGGACGGCCGCCACCACGCCGCCGGAGGTCGCCGACGAGCCGGGACCGACGACGACGGTGCCGGACGACGCGCGGTCGAGGGCGAGCGCGAGGGCGTTCCAGGCGCCCGACAGGTCCTCGGGGGCCTGGCTCGGGGAGGCCGAGGCGCCGGCGGACCCGGACGCCGTGGCCGACGGCGAGGTGGTCGCGGTGACCGTCGCGGACTCGACGCCCGGGGCGAGGACGACGGCGAGCTCGGCCCTGCTGTCCAGGGACCCGGCGACCCGGACGAGCCCGGCCTCCCGCATCCCGTCGAGGATCGCCACCGCCGCCGGGTCCGGCGTCCCGGCCGCGGCGGCCGTCGCTGCCACGAGCGCCCGCGCGAGCAGCCCGGCGAGGACGGCGTCCGGGTCGCCCTCCGCACCCGCGATGACCGGGGACCCCGCCGGCAGCCCCGCGACGAGCTTCGTCGCGAGCTGCTCGCGGTCGGCGGCCTGTGCCGGGTCGGTCCAGCCGTCCTCGATCTCCAGCCGACCGATGACCGTGCCGCCCGCTGCCTCGACCGTGCGGGTGAGGGCACCGACCCGGTCGGTCGCGGCGTCCGGGAGCACGACGAGGACGACGCTGCGTCCCGGCAGCCGGCCGGCGACGACCTGGGGGCCGAGCTCGGTGATGACCTCGTCGCGGTGCGAGACGCCGGCCTGCGACGAGTCGAGCTGGTCGCGCAGCTGCTGCCGGTCGGCCCGCAGCGCCTCGACCTGCTGCTGCAGGGTCAGCGAGACCCCCTGCTCCAGCGGCTGCTGCAGCGGGCCCGCGCCGAGCAGGATCCCCACGGCCAGGGCGATGAAGACCGACACGAGAGAGACGAGGTGGTACCTGAAGTCGATCATGTGCCCATCAGCTCGATCAGATGCCCGTCAGGTGGGGGCCGGCGGTGCCGGACCACGGCGCGAACGCCTCGGGCTTGGCGTCGACGAACCAGCCCCGCATCCACGACATGACGTCGTCGAGCCGGGCGGCCACGACCGAGACGACCGCCGGAAGGGTACCGGTGGCGTAGAGCGCCACGGTCACGGCGAGCAGCCCGGCGACGACGAGGACGCCGAGCTGGAGGTTGCTGATCCGCTGCCGGTACAGGCGCGAGACGCCCTTGGCGTCCACGAGCTTGCTGCCGACCCGCAGCCGCGTGAGGAACGTGCTGGCCATCCCGGAGCGCCCCTTGTCGAGGAACTCCACGAGCGTCGCATGGGTCCCGACCGCGACGATGAGCGAGGCGCCCTTGTCGTCGGCGAGCAGCATCGCGACGTCCTCGCTCGTGCCCGTCGCGGGGAACACCACCGGATCCACCCCGAGCGCCTGCACCCGCTCCAGCCCGGGTGCGCGGCCGTCCCGGTAGGCGTGGACGACGATCTCGGCGCCGCACGTCAGCGACCGGTCGCTCACCGAGTCCATGTCGCCGACGACCATGTCCGGGGTGTACCCGGCGTCGATGATCGCGTCCGCTCCCCCGTCGACCCCGATGAGGATCGGCCGGTACTCGCGGATGTACGGCCGCAGCGTCGCGAGGTCCTCCTTGTAGTGGTACCCGCGGACGACGATGAGCACCTGGCGGCCGTCGATCTGCGTCGTGATGTCCGGGACGCCGACCCCGTCGAGCAGCAGGTCGCGCTCCTTGCGCAGGTACTCCATCGTGTTCGTCGCGAACGCCTCGAGCTGGACGGCGAGCCCCGCGCGGGCCTCGTCCATCGCCGCCGTCACGGTCTGCGGGGTCTGCTCGACGCCCTTCGACACGAGGTCCTCGCCGACGTAGACGCAGCCCTCGTGCAGCCGCACGACCTCGCCCTCGTGGAGCGCCGTCATGACGTCCGGGCCGACCTCGTCGACGAGCGGGATCCCGGCCTCGATGAGGATCTCCGGGCCCAGGTTCGGGTAGCGGCCGCTGATGCTCGCCGCCGCGTTGACGACCGCCGCCGGCCGGCAGGCCTTGAGCGCCTCGGCGGAGACCCGGTCGATGTCCCTGTGGTCGATGACCGCGACGTCCCCGGGCTTGAGCCGCTTCGTCAGGTTCTTGGTCCGTGTGTCGACCCGGGCGATGCCGACGACGCCTGGGCCCGCGCCGGGCTCCTGACGTCGTCTCGTCTGCGGCATCCTCACCGGTCGATCGTCCCATGTCCTGCGAGATCTTCGCCCGGATGTGGGCGTGTCCTGGTTTGCCGCTTTCTCTTTGTGGTTCTTCGTGGCGCGGGCTTCCTTGTTCTCGTTCGGTCGGGGGCGGG
>NZ_MWLN01000220.1 GCF_002198655.1 Kineosporia sp. A_224 | reverse complement strand
AACCACCTACTCTTGACCGCCCAAGACCAACCCGTTGCACCCACCGCCTGAATCCGCCTCGTTCTTGGGGTACGTCCGACACCAGAGGACGAGCAAGGGTGCATACGGCACCAGAGGACGACGCGCGTGCGGTGCATGAGCCGCCAGAGGACGCCGGCGACACGTGCGCGACCCGCCAGAGGACGCCGGCGACACGTGCGCGACCCGCCAGAGGACGCCGCCTGCCCGAGAACCGACCCCGGACGCACGAACGGCGCCCCCGCAGCTGCGGGGGACGCCGTCCGGCACTGCCGGGACTGCCGGGACTGCTGCGCGGCCTAGAGGTACTGGCCCGTGTTGGCGACGGTGTCGATCGTCCGGCCGGGCTCGGTGCCCTGCTTGCCCTGGATGATCGTGCGGATGTAGACGATCCGCTCGCCCTTCTTGCCGGAGATCCGCGCCCAGTCGTCGGGGTTGGTCGTGTTCGGCAGGTCCTCGTTCTCCTTGAACTCGTCCACGCACGCCATGAGCAGGTGGTCGAGGCGGATGCCCCGCTGCCCGGTCTCGAGGAGGTCCTTGATCGCGGTCTTCTTCGCCCGGTCGACGATGTTCTGCACCATCGCGCCGGAGTTGAAGTCCTTGAAGTAGAGGATCTCCTTGTCGCCGTTCGCGTACGTGACCTCGAGGAACTGGTTCTCCTCGGTCTCGGAGTACATCCGCTCGACGACCCGCTGGATCATCGCGAAGACGGTCGCCGTCGGCGAGCCCTCGTTGGCGGCGACGTCGTCCGCGTGCAGCGGGAGGTCCGGCGTCAGGTACTTGCCGAAGATGTCCTTGGCCGCCTCGGCGTCCGGACGCTGGATCTTGATCTTCACGTCCAGCCGGCCCGGCCGCAGGATCGCCGGGTCGATCATGTCCTCGCGGTTCGAGGCGCCGATGACGATGACGTTCTCGAGCCGCTCGACGCCGTCGATCTCGCTGAGCAGCTGCGGGACGATCGTCGTCTCGACGTCGCTGGAGACGCCCGACCCGCGGGTGCGGAAGAGCGAGTCCATCTCGTCGAAGAAGACGACGACGGGCGTGCCCTCGGACGCCTTCTCCCGGGCCCGGGCGAAGATGAGCCGGATGTGCCGCTCGGTCTCGCCGACGTACTTGTTGAGCAGCTCGGGGCCCTTGACGTTGAGGAAGTAGCTCTTCGACTCCTTGACCCCGCGCAGCTCGGCGATCTTCTTCGCGAGCGACCGCGCGACGGCCTTGGCGATGAGCGTCTTGCCGCACCCGGGCGGGCCGTACAGCAGCACGCCCTTCGGCGGTTTGAGCCCGTGCTCCCGGAAGAGGTCCGGGTGCAGGAACGGCAGCTCGACGGCGTCCCGGATCATCTCGATCTGCGGGCCGAGACCACCGATGTCGGTGTAGTCGATGTCCGGCACCTCCTCGAGGACGAGGTCGTTGACCTCGGCCTTGGGGATGCGCTCGAACGCGTAGCCCGAGCGGGTGTCCATCGTCAGGGCGTCCCCGACACGCAGCTTGACGCCGCGCAGCGGGCCGGCGAGGTGGACGACCCGCTCCTCGTCGGCGTGGGCCACGACGAGGGCGCGGTCCTCGTCGATGATCTCCTTGACGATGACGATCTCGCCGGTGCGGTCGAACTCCTTCGCCGCGACGATGTTGAAGGCCTCGTTGAGCATGACCTCCTGGCCGGCGAGGATGTCGTCCCGCTCGACCGAGGGGCTCACGGAGACACGCATCTTGCGACCGCTGCTCATGACGTCCGCGGTGCCGTCCTCGTCACCGGGGCCGACGTAGATGCCGTAGGTGTTCGGGGGCTGGGCGAGCCGGTCGACCTCGGCCTTGAGGGCGACGATCTGGTCGCGCGCGTCGCGCAGGGTCGACGCGAGTCGGTCGTTCTGGTTGGCCAGCTGGGCCACCTGGGCCCGGAGCCTCGCGAGCTCCTCCGGGCCGGCGGCGTCACGTGCCGCTCGGAGCCGCTCCACCTCGTGCTGCAGGCGTGCGATCTCGGACCGGAGCGATGCGTCGTCGTTGTCGGTCATGCCGGGCACCTCCCTCCCCATGGGGCGGACACGTTCGACCCTAACCCGCGGACCCACAAGTGCGCCCGAGGGCCGTTGTCGACGAGGCGAGACGTTCGTCTCGCTCCCCGTTCCCACTTCGGGCCATTGTGCGGTGCTTCCTCACCTCGGACGGGTGATGCGTCTCACGTGGCGGTCATGTGATGTACACCAATCGCTGAACACGCGGCGTGTCGTCCGGTTCGCGAAGAGTGTTCACACCGGCCACGCCCGCCGCACGGGCCCCTCCGGACCCGCGCCCGGCCGTCAGCCCCAGCTGTCGGGCAGTGTCGGCCGGCCCTCGCCGTCCGGTCCCGCCGTCGCGGTGACGTCCCGGACCACCTTGCGGATCTTCTTCTCCGAGACCGGCCGCTCGCCGAGCTCGTCCGCCGTCCACTCGCCCCAGGCGGCCTCGACCTCCTCGCCGCCCTCCCGGGTCGACCCGGCGGGACGGCGCCGGCGCAGCGGCGGCGTGACGCCGTCGGCGAGCCGCCGGGACGTGATGAGGAAGCCGGTGTGGCCGACCATGCGGTGCTGCGGCCGGACGGCGAGCCCCTCGAGGTGCCAACCGCGCACCATCGACTCCCAGGCCTGGGGCTCGGTGAAGAGGTTGCTCTCGCGCATCGCCTCGGCGACCCGGGAGAGCTGGGTGGCGGTGGCGACGTAGCAGATGAGGACGCCGCCGGGCACGAGCGCGCGGGCCACGGCCTCGAGGCACTCCCACGGCGCGAGCATGTCGAGGACGACCCGGTCGACCGGCTCGGCGTCGCCGCCCCGGTCCGGGTGGCCCTGCTCGATCGACTCGACGAGGTCCCCGACGGTGACCCGCCAGGCCGGGTGCGGCCCGCCGAAGAACGTCTCGACGTTGGCCCGGGCGATCTCCGCGAAGTCGGCGCGCCGCTCGTAGGAGTGCAGGAGCCCGGTGTCACCGACGGCCCGCAGCAGCGACATCGACAGCGCGCCGGAGCCGACGCCGGCCTCGATGACGCGCGCGCCGGGGAAGATGTCGGCCATCGCGACGATCTGGCCGGCGTCCTTCGGGTAGACCACCGCGGCGCCGCGGGGCATCGAGAGCACGTAGTCGGCGAGGAGCGGGCGCAGCGCGAGGTACTCGATGCCCGCCGTGTTCGTCACGACCCAGCCCTCGGGCTGCCCGATGAGCTCGTCGTGCTTGAAGAGCCCGCGGTGGGTGTGGAACTCCTTGCCGGGGGCCAGGGTGATCGTGTGCATCCGGCCCTTGGGGTCGGTGAGCTGCACCCGGTCGCCCTCGCGGAACGGGCCGCGGCGGTGCTCGGCGCCCGTGGGCGTGCCGGTCGACGTCATGGCCCGCGAGTCTAGGGGCCCGGTCCGGCTCAGCCGCCGCCGACCACCGCGGCGACCGTGCGCCAGTCGAGGACGCCGACGACCCGGCCGCCGTCGACGACGGCGTACTCGGCGGCGGGCGTCTCGCGCAGGCGCTCGAGCAGGTCCTCCCCCGACAGGTGCGGGGACAGCACGAGCGGGGGCAGCCCGCGCCCGACGGACGAGACCTGCACCAGGCCCGCGCGCTCGGGCGGGACGGCCGCAGCCGCCGCCTCGTCGACGATCCCGACCGGGTTGCCGTAGCCGTCGAGGACGACGACGAGAGGCTCCGGCGGGACGACGCCGGTCGCGGGCGGGGACGACGGGCGGACGGCGTGGACGGCGGCCCGTGCGTCGGCGACGCTCGCGGCGCCCGAGACGGTGACCGCGGGCCGCATGAGCCGGCCGGCGACGACGTCCTGCGCCGCCCGGCGGAACCGGGCGTAGCGGATCGACCCGGTGGCGCCGCGCCAGAGCATCCAGCCGATCGCTGCCGACCACAGCACGGTGATGACGCCCGGCTGGTAGCCCTGGGTGAGCGGGCGGACGACGAACCAGAGGACGACGAGGACCGCGACGGCCTGCCCGATCCGGCCCGCGACGACGGTGCCCGTCGTCCGTGACCGGCTGACCGCCCAGACGATCCCCTCGAGCACCCGGCCGCCGTCCAGCGGCAGCCCGGGCAGGGCGTTGAGCACGGCGACGAACCCGTTGGTGTAGGCGAGCATGAGAAGGATGCCGCGCACGACCCCGCCGTCGGTCGCCACGGTGGCGAGCAGGCCGCAGACGACGGCGAGGGCACCGTTCGTCAGCGGCCCGACCCCGGCGACGAGGATGCTGCGGCCCGGCGTCCGGATCTCCTCGGAGAAAGCGGTGTGGCCGCCCCACAGGTCCAGGACGATGTCGGTCGGCGGGGTGCCGACGGCGCGCGCCGCGACCGCGTGCGCGAGCTCGTGGAGGAACACCGACCCCAGCAGCAGCGCGGCGAAGCCGAGGCCGACGAGGTAGGCGGCCGAGCTCGCGATGCCGTCGACGTACGAGGCGACCTGCGGACCGACGAGGAACGCGATGACGACGGCGATGAAGAACCAGGACCGCCGCAGGTACACGGGCGTCCCGGCCACCGAGCCGAGCCGGAAGCTGCCGGCGTGCTCGGGCGGGGCCTGCGTCTGCGCCATCTCACGATCCTAGGTCGGCGTCGCCCGATCAACGGCCGCGCTGTCGGTGACGTTCCCTAGAGTCCTCCCCATGGCCACTGCACTCTCCCCCTCGCGCGCCGGGGACTTCATGCAGTGCCCGCTGCGCTACCGCTTCCGCGTCGTCGACCGGCTCCCCGAGGCGCCGAGCCCGGCGGCCGTCCGGGGCACGGTCGTGCACGCCGTCCTCGAACGGCTCTTCGACCTGCCCCGCGATGACCGCACGCTCGAGGCCGCGCGCGGGCTCCTCCCGTCGCAGTGGGCCCGGGTCCAGGAGGAGGCCCCCGAGCTCGCGGCGCTCTTCGAGGGCGACGGTGAGGCCGTGACGACGTGGCTCGCCAGTGCCGAGTCGCTCCTGGAGAAGTGGTTCGAGCTGGAGGACCCGACCCGCCTCGAGCCCGCCGAGCGCGAGCTGTACGTCGAGACCGTCCTCGACGACGGGCTCGTGCTGCGCGGCTACGTCGACCGGCTCGACGTCGCGCCGGACGGCCGGCTCCGCGTCGTCGACTACAAGACGGGCCGCGCGCCGCGGGAGAGCTTCGAGGCCAAGGCGCTGTTCCAGATGAAGTTCTACGCGCTCGTCCTGTGGCGGCTGCGCGGCACGGTCCCGTCGGTGCTGCAGCTCGTCTACCTCGGCAACGGCGAGATCCTCCGGTACACGCCCGACGAGGCCGACCTGCTCGCGACCGAGCGCAAGGTCAAGGCGCTCTGGGCGGCGATCGCGCACGCCGCCGAGACCGGCGACTGGCGGGCGTCGCCGAGCAGGCTGTGCGACTGGTGCGACCACAAGGCGCTCTGCCCGGCCTGGGGCGGCACTCCCCCGCCGCTGCCGGACGGCGCCGTGGAGATCGTGCTCGGCGAGCGGGCCTCGGCCCTCGCCGTCCCCGGCCTCGACGAGGAGTAGCCGAAAGGACGACGCCGGGTCCGACGGACGGCTGAGCGACGACCGTTCCGACGACACTGCGTGTCCACCTGCTGGTTGATCTGCCCGACGCATCCGGCTGCAAGGATCGGAACCGGGGCCGGGGGCTGACCCGTCGTCACAGAGTGCAGGTGGCCCTACTGCCTTGACCCTGCCGCCACGGCAGGCTCGAGGATCACGACCATGCCCGGGCCACGAGGGCCCGTCCGGGGCGAACCGATCGAGGAGGACATCGTGACCGATGGTCACGTCACAGCAGGACCGGCCGGCGCCGTCGCGCAGGCCGTCGACCTGACGAAGGTGTACGGCAGCGGTGAGGCGGCCGTGCACGCGCTCGACGGTGTGAGCGTCGAGTTCGAGCGCGGGCGGATGACCGCGATCATGGGGCCGTCCGGGTCGGGCAAGTCGACGCTCATGCACTGCATGGCCGCCCTCGACACCCCGACCTCCGGGACCGTCGTCATCGACGGCGTCACGGTGAACGGGTTGAAGGACAAGGCCCTGACGACGCTGCGCCGGGACCGGCTCGGCTTCGTCTTCCAGTCGTTCAACCTCGTCCCGACGCTCACGGCGCGGGAGAACATCACGCTCCCCCTCGACATCGCGGGCACGAAGCTCGACCAGGCGTGGTTCGACACGATCATCGACACCGTCAACCTGCGCGACCGGCTCACGCACCGGCCGAACCAGCTCTCCGGCGGCCAGCAGCAGCGCGTCGCGTGCGCGCGGGCGCTCGTGAGCCGGCCCGCGATCGTCTTCGCCGACGAGCCGACGGGCAACCTCGACTCCCGGTCCAGCGCCGAGATCCTCGGCTTCCTGCGCCGCTCGGTCGACGAGTTCGGCCAGAGCATCGTCATGGTCACGCACGACCCGGTCTCCGCGGCGTACGCCGACCGCGTGCTCTTCCTCTCGGACGGGCGCATCGTCGACGAGATCACCGCGCCGACGGCGGACTCGGTCCTCGCCCGGATGCGCGGCTTCGAGCCGGCCGGACGGCAGGGCTGACGATGCTGCGCATCACGCTCAAGAGCGTCCGCGGGCACTTCCTCCGCTTCCTGCTCACCGCGTTCGCCGTCATGGTCGGCACCGGCTTCGTCGCGGGCACCTTCGTGCTCAGCGACAGTATCCGGGCGACCCTCGACGGGTTGTTCAACCAGGCGTCCAAGGGCGTCGACGTCGTCGTCCGAGGTACCGAGACGGGTGCCGCCGGGCAGGCGTCGTCCGGCCGGGCGGCACTCCCGCTCGACCTCGAGAAGCAGCTCGCGGCCGTGCCCGGGGTCAAGCGGGTCGTCCCCGACCTGCAGGGCACCGCGCTCATCGCCGGCAAGGACGGGACGGCGGTCCGCAGCGGCGGTGCGCCGGGTCTCGGTTTCTACTGGGACCCGCAGGGCCAGTCCTTCACCTTGCTCGACGGCCGCGGGCCGACGAAGGCCGGCGAGGTGGCCGTCGAGAAACGCACGCTCGAGCTGAGCGGGCTCGCCGTCGGCGACACCACCCAGGCCGTCATCGGCGACCAGCGGCAGTCCGTGACGATCGTCGGTGAGGTGAAGTTCGGTGCGGGGACGACGTTCGGCGCGACCGCCGTGCTCGTCGACGCGCAGAGCGCCCGCACCCTCTTCGCACCCGACGGCCGGGTCGGCGACTTCCAGCTCGAGGCGGCCGACGGCACGAGCGAGGCGACGCTGCGCGCCGCCGTCGCGAAGGCGCTGCCCGCCGACGCGGAGGCGATCACCGTCACGGACTTCAACAAGGAGAACCAGGAGACGCTGGGCACCGCACTCGGGTTCATCACGACGTTCCTGCTGGTGTTCGCCTTCATCGCACTGTTCGTCGGTGGGTTCATCATCTACAACACGTTCGCGATGATCGTTGCCCAGCGCACGCGTGAGCTCGCGCTCCTGCGTGCGGTCGGGGCCTCGCGGCCGCAGGTGCGCCGGGTGGTCCTCGGCGAGGCGTTCGTCGTCGGCCTGGTGGGCTCGGCCGTGGGCATCGGCTTCGGGGTCCTCGTCGCGGCCGGCGCGAAGGCCGCGCTGCGGTCCTTCGTCGGCATCGACCTGTCCTCGGACCTTCCGGTGGACGCTCTCACCGTCGCTGTGAGCCTCGTCATCGGCACCGTGGTGACGATGATCGGTGCGTACCTGCCGGCCCGCCGCGCGGCGAGGATCGCCCCCGTCGCTGCAATGCGCGACGACATGTCGATCCCCGCGAAGGGCCTGCGCCTACGCGGTGGCCTCGGTCTGTCGGGCATGGCCGTCGGCGCGGGCCTCGTCGTCGCGGGGGTCACCCGGGACGACATCGCTTGGCAGCTCGTCGGCCCGGGTGCATTGCTGGTGAAGGGTGGTGCCATCGCGTCGGCACCCGTCCTCGCCCGCCCGGTGATCCGGGTCGTCGCGGCACCGTTCGCCGCGACGCTCGGCGTCGTCGGCAAGCTCGCCCGGGAGAACGCCCTCCGGGTCCCGCGGCGGACGGCCACCACGGCCAGCGCGCTCATGATCGGGCTCGCACTCATCTCGGCGCTCGGCGTCGTCGCGCAGTCGACGAAGGCGAGCGTCGCGGACCTCGTCGCGCAGGAGATCCGCTCCGACTTCGTGCTCTCCGCGGGTGGCGGCGTCGCTGTCCCGACGTCGGTCGGGCCGGCGGTCGCAGCGCTCCCGGGGGTGCAGTCGGTCGCCGACGCCGTCGGGTTCGGGGTGCGGACCAGCGACGGCGACGACCTCGGCGCCTCCGCGGGGACCGCGAAGGGGCTCGGCGACAACTTCGACATCACGATGCGGTCGGGCTCGCTCGACGCGATCGACCGCGGCGAGATCATCGTCAACGGGGACACCGCGGCGGAGCAGGGCTGGACAACCGGCTCGAAGGTCTCTCTGGCAGTCGGTGCGTTGGCACAGAAGGAGTACACAGTCGGCGGGGTCTTCGCGCCGATGCAGATCCTCGCGACGGATATCGTCGTCGGGGAGGACCTCCTCGAGGCCGCGGTGCCGGCGGCGCAGCGGTTCAACCAGGGCGTCTTCGTCAAGGCGGCGCCCGGTGCCGACCTGACCGCGCTGCGGGCCGCGCTCGTCGGCGAGGTCAAGGAGTTCCTCGTCGTGAGCGTCGAGGACGGCGAGGAGTTCCAGAGCACCGCGGCTGCCGGGGTGAACATCATCCTCGGCATCCTCTACGCGCTCCTGCTCTTCAGCGTCGTCATCGCTGTGCTCGGGATCATCAACACCCTGGCGCTGTCGGTCTTCGAGCGGACCCGGGAGATCGGGCTGCTGCGGGCCGTGGGCCTTCGCCGCCGCCAGCTGTCAGGGATGATCACCATCGAGGCGGTGACGACGGCGCTCTTCGGGGCGCTGCTCGGCACGGCGCTCGGGGTCGGGCTCGGCGTCGCGCTACAGCGCGGGCTCAGGAACCAGGGCCTGGAGCTGCTCGCGATCCCGTGGTCGACGATCCTCGTCGTCCTCGCGGCGTCCGCGTTCGTCGGCGTCCTCGCCGCGGTCCTGCCGACGGTCCGCGCCGTCCGGCTCGACATCCTCAAGGCGATCGCGACGGAGTAGCCGGGCCGACGCCCTGACAGGTGCGAGGGGACGGCGAGGGCGGCGGGTGCACGTGACCCGCCGCCCTCGCCGTGCCGGGCGCAGCGCGACCGGTGCTCAGGTCTCGGTCGGCACGGCGGTCGCGTCGAACGCGGACGCGGCCGGGGTGATCCGGCCGTCGGCGACCTCCTCGGCCCAGTGGCAGGCGACCCGGTGACCCGGGGCGAGGGTCCGCAGCGCGGGGACCTCGTCGTCGCAGCGCGTCTCCTGCCGGAACGGGCAACGGGTGTGGAAGCGGCAGCCGGACGGCGGGTTCGCGGGGCTCGGCAGGTCGCCGGCGAGCAGGATCCGCTCGCGGCGGTCCTCGACGTCCGGGTCCGGGATGGGGATCGCCGACATGAGCGAGATCGTGTACGGGTGCCGCGGCGTCGCGTAGAGGTCGTCGCTCGGGGCCTCCTCGACGAGCATCCCGAGGTACATGACACCGATCGTGTCGCTCACGTGCCGGACGACGGCGAGATCGTGCGCGATGACGACGTACGTGAGCCCGAGCTGCTCCTGGAGGTCCTCGAGCAGGTTGACGACCTGCGCCTGCACCGAGACGTCGAGCGCCGAGACCGGCTCGTCGGCGATGACGAGGTCGGGGTTCAGCGCGATCGCGCGGGCGATCCCGATGCGCTGCCGCTGGCCGCCGGAGAACTCGTGCGGGTACCGGCCGGCCGCGCTCCCCGGCAGGCCGACGACGTCGAGCAGCCGGCGCACGTGCGCGTCCTTGCCGCCCTCCGGCGTCACCCCGTGCGCGGCGAGCGGCTCGAGAAGGACCGACTCGACGCTCTGCCGCGGGTCCAGCGACGACATCGGGTCCTGGAAGACCATCTGCATGCGGCGCCGCTCGCGGCGCAGAGCCTCGCCCTTGAGCGACGCGACGTCGACGCCGTCGAACTCGACGGTCCCCGCGGTCGGCTCGACGAGCCGCAGCACGGCCCGCCCCAGCGTGCTCTTGCCGCAGCCGGACTCCCCCACGAGGCCGTACGTGCTCCCGCGCGCGACGTCGAGGTCGACGCCGTCCACGGCGCGCACGTGCCCGACGACCCGGTCCACGAACACGCCCTTGACGATCGGGAAGTGCACCTTGAGGCCCCGGACCTTGAGCAGCGGGCCGGCCCCGGCCGGCGCGGACGCTGTGGGCTCCCCGACGGTCTCGCTCACGCGTCCTCCTCCTGCGCCGCGGCTGTCCGGCCCGGCGGCGGCAGCGGGTTCCAGCAGCGCACTGACGCGTGCCCGCGCACCTCGAGCGCGGGCGCGGACGTCGTGCACGCGTCGACCCGGTGGTCGCACCGCGGCGCGAACGCGCAGCCGGTCTCCCACGGGATCGTGTCGTTCGGCGAGCCCTGGATCGGGTGCAGCGGCGCACCGCGGGGCGCGTCGAGCCGCGGGATCGACGCGAGCAGGCCGCCGGTGTACGGGTGCCGGGGCGAGCCGAACAGCGGCCGTCGCGGCGCGGACTCGACGACGCGGCCCGAGTACATGACGTGCACGGTGTCGCAGAGCCCGGCGACGACCCCGAGGTCGTGGGTGATCATGAGCAGGGCCGTCCCGGACTCCCGGACGAGCTGGCGGAGCAGGTCGAGGATCTGCGCCTGGATCGTCACGTCGAGCGCCGTCGTCGGCTCGTCGCAGATGAGCAGCCGTGGCCGGCAGGCGAGCGCGCTGGCGATGAGCGCCCGCTGCCGCATCCCCCCGGAGAGCTGGTGCGGGTAGTCCTTGAGCCGGCGGACCGGGTCCGGGATGCCGACCCGGCGCAGCAGGGAGGCGGCCTCCACGGACGCCTGCTCGCGGGTCATGTCACGGTGCCGGCGCAGCACCTCGGTGACCTGGACGCCGATGCTCACGACCGGGTTGAGCGACGTCATCGGGTCCTGGAAGACCATCGCCATCTCGCGCCCGCGCAGGTCGCGGAGCCGGTCGTCCGACGCGCCGAGCAGCTCCTCACCCTCGAGCCGGACGCTCCCGCCGACGCGCACGCCGCGCCCCGGGAGCAGGCCCATGACGGCCAGCGCCGTCACCGACTTGCCGGAGCCGGACTCCCCGACGAGGCCGACGGTCTCCCCCGGCCGGATCGCGAAGCTCACGCCGTCGACGGCGCGGACGTCGCGCCGGCCGCGGCGGGTGAACGTCACCGAGAGGTCGTCGACGGCGAGCAGCGGCCCGTCGTACGCCGTCCGCCCGGGGCGGCCGGGGGCCTGGCCGAGGTCGAGCTCCTCGCTCGTGCCGGTTCCCATCCGCGTCACCGCCGGTACTTCGGGTCGAGGGCCTCGCGGAGGGACTCCCCGAGGAGGGTGAACCCGAGCGCGGCGAAGACGATCGCCAGGCCCGGGAACACCGCGAGGTGGAACGCGGACGCGAGGAACCGCTGCGTCTCGGAGAGCATCCGGCCCCACTCGGGGACGCCCGGGTCGGAGCCGGACAGCCCGAGGAACGACAGGCCCGCGGCGTCGATGATCGCGGTCGCCAGGGCGAGAGTGCCCTGGACGATGACCGGTGACAGCGAGTTCGGCAGCACGTGCCGCAGGACGACGAACCGCCGCCGGACACCGAGCGAGGTCGCTGCGAGGGCGTAGTCGCTCCCCCGCTGGGCGAGCATCGAGCCGCGCAGGATGCGCGCGAACACCGGCACGTTCGTCACGCCGATCGCGATCATCACGGAGGTGAGCGACTGGCCGAGCATCGCGGCGACGGCGATCGCGAAGAGCAGCTGCGGCACGGCGAGCATCATGTCGACGACGCGCATGACGATGTTGTCGACCCAGCCGCCGAACGCGCCGGCGAGCAGCCCGAGCAGGATGCCGACCGTCGCGCCGAGGAGCAGCGAGACGACGCCGATGATCAGTGACTGCCGGGCGCCGTAGAGCACCCGGCTCAGCTCGTCGCGGCCGAGGTTGTCCAGCCCCATCCAGTGCTCGGCGGACGGGCCGGGGATGTTCGTCGGCGTCACCGTGCCCTGGCCCGGGGTGTCGGTCGGGCCGTAGGGGGCGAGCCACGGCGCGAGCACCGCGACGGCGACGAAGAGCACGACGAGCACGAAGCCGACGACGGCCGCGGGGTCGCGGCGCAGCCGCCGCCACGCGTCGCGGCCGAGCGAGCCGCCCTCCTCCGCCCCGGCGAGCACCATCGCCGTCCGCGGGTCGGCGGCGGCGCCGAGCTCGTGCGGTGCCGTCATCGGGCCCTCACCCTCGGGTCGACGAGGCCGTACGCGATGTCGACGAGCAGGTTCACCACGACGACGATGACGGCGATGATGAGGATGAACCCCTGGATCACGGAGAAGTCCCGGTTCGAGATCGCGAGGTTGAGGAACCGGCCGACCCCGTCGAAGGCGAAGACCGTCTCGGTGAGGACGGCGCCCGACAGGAGCAGCCCGACCTGCAGGCCGGTCACCGTGATGACCGGGAGCATCGCGTTGCGCAGCACGTGCCGGCGGGTGATCGTCCGCTTGAGCAGGCCCTTGGCCTCGGCGGTGCGGACGTAGTCCTCGTGGACGACGTCGAGCACCGACGCCCGGGTGATCCGGGTGATGATCGCCAGTGGGATCGTGCCGAGCGCGATCCCGGGCAGGATCAGGTGCTTGGCGGCGTCCCAGGCGGCTGCAGGGTTGCCCGTGATGATCCCGTCGAGCACGTAGAACCCGGTGGGGTGCACGGCGTCGAGGAACTCGCGGCTGTCCTGCCGCCCGGTCGCCGGCAGCCAGCCGAGCTTCACCGCGAAGGCGTACCTCAGCAGGTAGCCGAGGAAGAACACCGGCACCGTCACGCCGATGAGCGAGCCGGTCACGGACACGTTGTCGAGCAGGGTCGTGTGCCGCCGCGCCGCGAGGTACCCGAGCGGGATGCCGAGCCCCACGGCGAAGATCCCGGCCGCCAGGCTCAGCTCGACGGTCGCCGGGAAGAGCCGGAGGAACTCCTCGGTGACGGGCCGCTGGGTGCGGATGCTCGAGCCGAAGTTCAGCTGCACCGCGCGCTCGAGGAACGACAGGTACTGCTCGTACCAGGGCCGGTCGAGCCCGTAGAGCCGGTTGATCTGGGCGATCTTCTCGGGCGTCGCGCGCTCGCCGAGCAGCGCGACGGCCGGCCCGCCCGGCAGCGCCCGCACCCAGAAGAAGAGCAGGATCGACAGGCCGAGCAGGATCGGGACGAGCTGCATGAGCCGCCGGACCGCGAACCTCAGCACGAGGCCCCCTCACCACACGTGGTGCAGGTCCGGCCCGGTGACCGCCGCGAGGGCGGGCACCGGACCGGACCGGGCACCGGGACGGTCAGCGACAGGTCACTTGGCCGGGACCGTGACGTCGGTGAACAGCTCGCTCGAGGTCGGGCTCGGGACGAAGCCGGTGACCCCGGCCTTGAACGCGAGCGACGGCTGGGTGTGCGCGTACGGGACGCCGGGCAGGTCGGTCATGATGACCTTGCTCGCCTGCTCGTAGTCCGCGGTGCGCTTGGCCAGGTCGGTCTCCGCCTCGGCCTTGTCGAGCAGGGACTGGAGGTCCTTGTTCTTGTACCCCCACTGGAGCTGGGTCGACTGGAAGAACGTCCCGATGAAGTTGTCCGGGTCGCCGAAGTCGCCGGTCCAGCCGAGCAGGTAGATCGCGGCCTTGCCCGCGTCGACCTGGTTGAGGTAGTCCGGGTTCCACGGCGCCGACTTCGTCGTGACCTTGAAGCCGACGGCCTCGAGGTCCTTCTTGAAGAGCTGGTAGTTCGCCTCGGGGTTCGGCATGTAGGGCCGGGACACGTCGGTCGGGTACCAGAACTCCACCGTCGGGTTCGGGACCCCCGCCTCGGCGAGCAGGGCCTTGGCCTTCGCCGGGTCGTACGCGTACGTCGGGACGTCCTTCGCGTAGCCGAAGACCTCCGGCGGCATGAACTGCGTCGCGACCTGCGCGCCCTCGGGGTAGTTCGTCTTGATGACGTTCTCCCGGTTGAGGGCGTAGGCGACGGCCTCGCGCACCTTCGGGTTGTCGAGCGGCTTGATCGCCTGGTTGAACCCGACGTACGCGACGTTGAACGCCGGCCGGTTGAGGATCTCGTAGCCGCCGTCCTTGAGCGCCTGGACGTCCGAGGGGTCGACGAGGTCGTAGCCGTCGATGTCGCCGGCCTCGAGCGCCTGCCGGCGGGCCGGGCCGTCCGCGATCGGCTTGAGGACGAGGGTCTTGATCTTCGCCTTGGCGCCCCAGTAGGTGTCGTTGCGCTCGAGGATGAGCTGGTTGCCCTTCTCCCACTTGGCGAGCTTGAACGGACCGGTGCCGATCGGGTGCTCGGAGCCGAAGGTGCCGCTGAAGACGGGGGCGTCCGCCGTCCCGGAGACCTCGTCGGCCTTGAACTCGGTGAGGGCCTTCGGGCTCGCGATGAAGAACGAGGGCAGGGACAGCGCCGAGAGGAACGTCGAGGACGCCTTCGTCAGCGTGATCGTCGCGGTCGTCGCGTCGGTCGCCTCGCACTTGGAGTACAGGCTCGGCGGGAGGGAGTCGTCCTCGTTCTTCGCGAAGCCGCCGAAGACCGTCGTCCAGTAGTAGGCGATCGACGCGGACTGCTGGATGCCCTTGAAGTTGTACCAGCGGTCGAAGTTCGTGCAGACGGCCGCGGCGTCGAACGCCGTCCCGTCGGTGAACGTCACGCCGCTCTTGAGCTTGAAGGTCCACGTCTTGCCGTCCGGGGACGTGGTCCACGACTCGGCGAGGTTCGGGATGACGTCCGTCGTGCCGGGCTTGCTCGTGACGAGCCCCTCGAAGATCTGCTGGATGGCCCGCAGCGACTCGCCGTCGCTGACGTAGGCGCCGTCGAGCGTGATGGGGTCGGCGGACCCCGCGAAGATGAACGTCGCGTCGGAGGCGCCGTCCGTCGCCCCGCCCGTCGCGTCCCCCGTGGCCGTGCTGCTGCCCCCGCTGCAGGCGGAGAGGGCCAGGCCGGCCGCGGCGGTGACCGCCAGGGCCCGTACCGCGGTGCGGTGCTGCCATCGTGTCCCGGGTCGCATGCTGACCACCTCACGTCCGAGTGTCGGCCGTCTGCCCGGCCCACAACGTTGGGCCGACCCTAGAGGCCCGCTGTTGCGGCCAGGAAGGGCGTGGCGCCACCAGAACGTCACGTTTGTGCAACGCGGGCAGGAGATCCGACGGGCGGCGGCCGCACGGCCCGGAGGACCGGCGGCGGCGGGCTCAGCCCCGCAGCGCCGCCGCGACGCCGGCGAGGTCCTCGGGCGTGACGCCCTCGAGGGTCTTCACGACGTGCCGGCCGGGGGCCGGGAGCACGGGCACCGTGTGCTCGACGGCGAGCACCGGCACACCGGCGGCGGTCGCCGAGGCGACACCCGTCGGGCTGTCCTCGATGGCGACGCAGTCGGCGGGGTCGACGCCGAGCAGCGCCGCGGCCCGCAGGTACGGCTCGGGGTGCGGCTTGCCCCGGTCCACCTCGTCGCCGCAGACGGTCGTCGCGAACGAGCCGTCCGGCAGGCACGCGACGATCGAGTCCGCGAGGTCGCGGTAGGACATCGTCACGAGGGCGCACGGCACCCCGGCGTCGCCGAGGGCCGCGAGCAGGTCCTGCGCGCCCGGCCGGAACGGGACGTGCTCGCGGACCCGCTCGACGACACCCTCGATGAGGGCGGCGACGACCTGCTCGCCGGTGAGGTCGAGGCCGGCGTGCTCGCGGATGTACTCGCCGCTGTACGGCAGGTTCATCCCGACGAGGGCGCGCGCGTGGTCCTCGCTCCACGTCCCGCCGTGCGCGGCGACGAGGGCGAACTCGCACTCGATCCAGTACGGCTCGGTGTCGACGATCGTGCCGTCGAGGTCCCACAGGACGGCGGCGGGCAGGACGAGGTTCTCCTCGGGGAGAGCACTCACGAGGTATCGGTCGCTTTCTTCGGTGGTGCCCGGCGACCGGTCCGCGTCGTCGCGGTGCCCGGTCGCGCGGGCTCAGGTGGCGTTGAAGTACTTCGCCTCGGGGTGGTGGACGACGAGGGCGTCGGTCGACTGCTCCGGGTGCAGCTGGAGCTCCTCGGAGAGCTCGACACCGATCCGCTCCGGCTTGAGCAGCTCGACGAGCTTGGCGCGGTCCTCGAGGTCCGGGCAGGCCGGGTAGCCGAAGGAGTACCGCGAGCCGCGGTAGCCCTGCCGCAGGATCGCCGACAGGTCGCCGTCGTCCTGCGCGCCGTAGCCGAGGTCCGAGCGGACCCTGGCGTGCCACGCCTCCGCGAGCGCCTCGGTGAGCTGCACGGACAGCCCGTGCAGCTCGAGGTAGTCGCGGTAGGCGTTCTTCGCGAACAGCTCCGCGGTCGCCTCGGCCACCCGCGGGCCCATCGTCACGAGCTGGAAGGAGATGACGTCGGGTCCGCCGAGCCGCTCCGCCTCCTCGCGGGACCGGAAGAAGTCCGCGAGGCAGAGCCGGCGGTCGCGGCGCTGCCGCGGGAACGTGAAGCGCATCCGGTCGGTGCCGGGCACGCCGCCGGTGCCGTCGCCCTCGTGGTGCAGCAGGACCAGGTCGTCGCCCTCGGAGACGCACGGGTAGAACCCGTAGACGACGGCCGCCTCCAGCAGGCCCTCGGTCTTCACCCGCTCCAGCCACATCCGCAGCCGCGGCCGGCCCTCGGTCTCGACGAGCTCCTCGTAGGAGGGACCCTGGCCGCTGCGGGCACCCTTGAGGCCCCACTGGCCGACGAACGTCGCGCGCTCGTCGAGGTAGCTCGCGTAGTCGGCGAGCTGGATGCCCTTGACGACCCGCTCGCCCCAGAACGGCGGCGTCGGCACCGGGAGGCCGCGCTCGACGTCCGAGACCCTCGGGCCGTCGTCCGCACCGTCGGTGTCGGGCAGCAGCGCGACGTCACGCTGCCGCACCCGGCGCGGGCGCAGCGCCGGCAGCTCGGCGCCGGGGACGCCGCGCTTGACGGCGACGAGGGCGTCCATGAGGCGCAGCCCCTCGAACGCGTCGCGGGCGTAGCGGACCTCGCCGTCGTAGAGGTCGGCGAGGTCGTTCTCGACGTAGGCCCGGGTCAGTGCGGCGCCGCCGAGGATGACCGGCCACTGCGTCGCGGTGCCCCGGGAGTTGATCTCCTCGAGGTTCTCGCGCATGACGACCGTGGACTTCACGAGCAGCCCGGACATCCCGATGACGTCGGCGTTCGCGTCCTCGGCGGCCCGCAGGATCTCCGAGATCGGCTGCTTGATGCCGATGTTCACGACGTCGTACCCGTTGTTGCTCAGGATGATGTCGACGAGGTTCTTGCCGATGTCGTGGACGTCGCCCTTGACCGTCGCGAGCACGATCGTGCCCTTGCCCTGGTCGTCGGTCTTCTCGATGTGGGGCTCGAGGTGCGCGACGGCCGCCTTCATCGTCTCGGCGGACTGCAGGACGAACGGCAGCTGCATCTCGCCGCGGCCGAAGAGGTCGCCGACGACGCGCATCCCCGCGAGCAGGTGGTCGTTGATGATGTCGAGCGCGCTGCGGCCGTCGGCGATCGCCTCGTCGAGGTCCTGCGTGAGGCCCTTGCCCTCGCCGTCGATGATCCGGCGCTCGAGCCGCTCCCCCAGGGGCAGGGCGGCGAGCTCGGCGGCGCGGTCCGCGCGCAGCGCGGCGGTGTCGACGCCCGCGAAGGTGTCGAGCATCGCGCTCACCGGGTCGTACGTGACCCGGCCGTCGTCGTCCCGGACGCGGCGGTCGTAGACGAGGTCGAGGGCGACCTTGCGCTGGTCCTCGGGGATCCGGGACATCGGCAGGATCTTCGCCGCGTGGACGATCGCCGAGTCCAGGCCGACCTTGACGCACTCGTGGAGGAAGACCGAGTTGAGCACCTGGCGGGCGGCCGGGTTGAGGCCGAAGGAGATGTTCGAGAGTCCGAGCGTCGTCTGCACGCCGGGGTAGCGGTGCTTGACCTCGCGGATCGCCTCGATCGTCGCGACCCCGTCGCCGCGGGTCTCCTCCTGGCCGGTCGCGATGGGGAAGGTCAGGCAGTCGACGACGATGTCCTCGACGTGCATCCCCCATTGCTGGGTCAGGGTGTCGATCAGCCGGGACGCCACGGCGACCTTGTGCTCCACGGTCCGGGCCTGCCCGGTCTCGTCGATCGTCAGCGCGACGACGGCGGCGCCGTGCTCCCGGACGAGCTCCATGATCCGGTGGAACCGGCTGCCCGGCCCCTCGCCGTCCTCGAAGTTCACCGAGTTGATGACCGCGCGGCCGCCGACGAGCTCGAGACCGGCCTGGAGGACGGCGGGCTCGGTCGAGTCGAGGACGAGCGGCAGGGTCGAGGCCGTCGCGAACCGGCCGACGACCTGCTTCATGTCGGCGACGCCGTCCCGGCCGACGTAGTCGATGCAGACGTCGAGCAGGTGCGCGCCGTCGCGGGTCTGGGCGCGCGCGATGTCGACGCACTCGTCCCACTTCTCGGCGAGCATCGCCTCGCGGAACGCCTTGGAGCCGTTGGCGTTCGTCCGTTCGCCGATCGAGAGGTACGCGGTGTCCTGCCGGAACGGCACGTGCTGGTAGAGGCTCGCGACGCCGGCCTCGGGGCGCGGACGGCGGGCCGTGACCTCACGGCCGCGGACCCGCTCGACGACGTGGCGCAGGTGCTCGGGCGTCGTCCCGCAGCAGCCGCCCACGAGGCCCAGACCGAACTCACGGGTGAACGTGTCGTGGGCGTCCGCGAGCTCGGACGGCGACAGCGGGTAGCGCGCGCCCTCCATGGACACCTCGGGCAGGCCGGCGTTCGGCATGCACGAGACGGGCACCCGGGAGTGCTTCGCGAGGTGGCGCAGGTGCTCGCTCATCTCGGCCGGGCCGGTCGCGCAGTTCAGCCCGATCGCGTCGACCCCGAGCGCCTCCAGCGCGGTGAGGGCGGCGCCGATCTCGCTGCCGAGCAGCATCGTGCCGGTCGTCTCGACGGTGACCTGGACGATGACCGGCAGGTCCTCCCCCGCCGCGGCGACGGCCCGCTTGGCGCCGACGATCGCCGCCTTGGCCTGGAGCAGGTCCTGCGCAGTCTCGACGAGGACGGCGTCCACGCCGCCCTCGACCATGCCGGCCACCTGGACGGCGTAGGCGTCCCGCAGCGTCGCGTAGTCGACGTGGCCGAGCGAGGGCAGCTTCGTGCCCGGGCCGACCGAGCCGAGGACGAACCGCGGCTGCTCGGGGGTCGACCACGCGTCGGCGGCCTCCCGGGCGATCACGGCGCCGGCCCGGGCCAGCTCGTGGATGCGGTGCTCGATGCCGTACTCGCCGAGGTTGCCGAGGTTCGCGCCGAAGGTGTTCGTCTCGACGGCGTCGACGCCCACGGCGAGGTAGGCGTCGTGCACGGAGCGGACGACGTCTGGCCGGGTCACGTTGAGGACCTCGTTGCACCCCTCATGGCCCTCGAAGTCGGCGAGGGAGGGGTCGGCGGCCTGCAGCATCGTCCCCATGGCACCGTCGGCGACGACGACGCTGCGGGCGAGCCGGGTGCGGAGGATGTCGGAGCGGCTGCTCATGAGGCGTCCATCCTACGTGCTGTCGGCGGCGCCGCTCACGGCCCTGCCCCCGGCGCGCCCCCGGGTGGCGCCTTTCCTGCGGCGGCCCGGTGCGCCGTAGGGTGGCGTAGCCGTCGCCCTGCGCGTGGCGGCCTGCAGCACCGACGGCGGGGGTGGTCCCCGCCAGGAGGAGGAGGCCGGTGAGCGAGCACCCGGACGTCCCGGTCCTGCGGGATCCGGTGATGGTCGCGGCCTTCGAGGGCTGGAACGACGCCGGTGAGGCGGCGAGCAACGCCGTCGCGCACCTCGAGGAGGTCTGGGGCGCCACGCCGTTCGTCGAGCTGGACCCCGAGGATTACCACGACTTCCAGGTCAACCGCCCCGTCGTGCACCTCGACGACGAGGGCCGGCGGCACGTCACGTGGCCCACCACCCGGATCTCGTGGGCGCGCCCGCCGGGGGCCGACCGCGACGTCCTCCTCGTCCGGGGCATCGAGCCCTCCATGCGCTGGCGGAGCTTCGTCGTCGAGGTTCTCGGGCACGGGGCCGCGCACGGCGCGACGATGCTCGTCACCCTCGGGGCGCTGCTCGCAGACGTCCCGCACACCCGCCCGATCCCGGTCTCGACGACGAGCGACGACCCCGCTCTCATGGAGCGGCTGGCCCTGGAGCCGTCGACGTACCAGGGCCCGACCGGCATCGTCGGCGTCCTCCACGAGGGCGCGGCGCGCGAGGGCCTGCCGGGCCTGTCGCTGTGGGCCGCCGTCCCGCACTACGTCGGGCAGAACCCCTCGCCGAAGGCGACGCTCGCCCTGCTGCGCCGGGTCGAGGAGCTCCTCGACGTCACCGTGCCGCTCGGCGAGCTGCCCGAGGACGCCCGCGCCTGGGAGCACGGCGTCGACGAGCTGGCCGAGGAGGACGGCGAGATCGGCGAGTACGTGCGCCAGCTCGAGGAGGCCAAGGACACCGCGGACCTCCCCGAGGCGACCGGCGAGGCGATCGCCCGCGAGTTCGAGCGGTACCTGCGGCGCCGGGACGACGGCCCCGCGGCACCCGGCGGCGCCTGAGCCCGGCTCCTCTCCCCCTGCTCGTGTCAGCCGGGGGTGTCGAGCAGCCGCCGGCGCAGCATCTGCACCGTGGGGCCGGGCCCGGTCCCCAGGTGCTCACGCAGCCGCCGGTCCAGCGACGCGTAGGCGGCGAGGGCGTCGTCGTGCCGTCCGAGCCCGGCCAGTGCCGTCATGAGCTGCTCGGTGAGGCCCTCGTCGAGCGGGTGACGGCGGATGAGGGCGCGCAGGTCCGCGACGGCGGCCTCCGGGTGGCCCGCGGCGAGCTCGGCGTCCACGCAGGCGCGGGCGGTCCGGTCGCGCCAGGCGCCGAGCCGGGTCCGCTCGGCGGCGAACCAGCCGCCGTCGAGGCCGGGCAGCAGCCGGGACGGCACCTGCTCGAGCGCCGCGCGCAGGTCGGTGGCCGCGGCGTCGGCCCGTCCCGCGGCGAGGGCGGCGGTGCCGCGGGCGGCGAGGGTCTGCGCGACCTCGAGGTCGAGGACCCCGGGACGCACGAGGGCCGCCCGGCCGGGGGGCGAGCCGGCGGTCGCCGAGGTGCGCAGGCTCAGCGCGCCGGCGAGCGCGGCCGTGGTCCCCGGGCTGACGCCGTCCAGCGCCGTCCGCACGGCCGCGAGCAGCGCGTCGACGGTCGCGGACGGGTCAGCGGCCTGTCGCACGCCGGCGGCGTCGACGAGGTCGCCGTCCGCGACCGCCGTCCCGTGCCGCAGCAGCAGTGCGGTGAGCATCCGGTGGCATGCCGCGTCGGGCAGCCGCACGGCGAGACCGTCGACGGCGACGAGGCTGCCGTCGAGCACCGCGAGCCGCACCTGCAGCGGCGACGGCGGCGCGGGGGCGGTCCGCGGGGCGGACGCCGCGACCCAGCTCGCCGGGGCCGGTGGCGGCAGGGGGCGCGCGGCGTCCGGGACCGGCGCGGTGGGCCCGGCATCGGGGGCCGGCGCGGTGCGTGCGGGGCGGGTGAGCGTCGCGTGGAGGTCGTCGATGGCGGCCGCGGCGCGCCCCCGCCAGTGCGCTCCGAGCTCGTACCGGGCGTCGTCCCGGACGGCGAGCGCACCGGCCGTGTCGCCGACGAGGTGGTACCCGGTCATGAGGCGTTCGCGGAGGTCGAGCGACCGCGGGAACCGGGCGACGAGCCCCTCGAGCAGGCCGAGCGCGTGCTCGATCCGGTCGGCGGGCGTCGTCGTCCTGGCCAGCGTCGCGTCGACGAGCGCGTCGGCGAGCACCTGGCCGGCCCGGGCCGCGCGGTCGTCGAGCTCGAGGCGGCGGGGCTCGAACCAGGGCCCGTCGAGGCCGTCGAGCGGGCGGTCGCCGTAGATCGTCCACGCGTCGAGCAGCGGGTCGACGGCCGCCTCGGAGCGGCCCTCGGCCGCGAGCCGCAGACCGGTGCGGGCCAGCGCGTCGACCTCCTCGGCGTCCGTGCAGGGGTCGGGCAGGTCGAGCAGCCACCCGTCGGGACCGCGTTCGACGACGGCGCGCGGCGGCGTGGTCGCCCGCAGCTGGGAGGTGAGGACCCTGGCCTCCATCCGGACGGCGGCCTCGGGGTCGAGGGGCGTCCGGCCGGTCCACATCGCGGCCGCGAGCTCCGTTGCCGGCAGGGACCGCCCCCTGGACAGGACCAGCGCCGCGAGGAGCGCTGTGGGCACGGCGCCGGCCGGGGTGACGTCCCGGCCGTGCCGCAGCGCGCGGAACGGCCCGAAGAGCGAGAAGCGCAGCGGTGGTGTCGGCGACGATGCGACGCGGTCGTCGGCCGGGGTGCCGGAGAGCGGACGGGAAGCGCCGGGCGCGGGCCTGCCGAGGGCTGCCACCCGCGGGGACGCGACGGGCATCGCCGCGGGCCGGGTCCGCAGCCGGTGCAGCGCGTCGCCGTGGTCGTTCCAGGCCTGCCGCCCGAGCGCCGCCTCCGCGCGGCGGAGCGTGAGCCAGATGTCGGCGTCCTGCCCGAGGGCCCGCTGGGCGTGGACGAGGCGCTCCCACAGCGCCGGGGACGAGCCGAAGCGGCGGAGGAAGCCGTCGATCCGGTCCGGCAGGTCGTCGTCCGCGCCGATCGCGAGCCAGGCGTCGGTGAGGGCGAGGCAGGCGGTGAGGACCTCTGCCTCCAGCTCCTGCCTGCGGGCGGCGAACCACGGCCCGGTGAACGACTCGTGGGCCGGGCGCGCGGCCAGTTGCACCGCCCGGGCGAGCCGGCTCTCGGCCGCCAGGACGCGCCGCGCGGCGAGGTCCGCCTGCCCGTGGGCGAGGGTGGCGCGGAAGTCGTCGAGGTCCGTGACCCCGGGGGCGAGGTGCAGGGTCCACCCGGCGTCCGTCACGTCGAGACGGGCCAGCCGCGGGTCGGCGCCCGCCAGCGCCCGGGTCACCCCGCCCAGGTCCGCGGTGACGCGCTGCCGCGGCCGGAGCGGCTCGCTCCCCGGCCAGACCGCCGCCACGAGGTCGCCCGCCGTGACGAGGACGTTCGGGCGCGTCGCGAGGACGGCGAGCAGCCCGCCCTCGTCGGTCCGGCGCGGGGTGACGTCCCGGCCGTCCCGCTCGACGTGCAGGGACCCGAACAGCCGGATCCGCAGCGTCCCCATGATCGGCAACGGTACGGCGCTCAGGGCAGCAGGAGCTGCGGGTCGTCGGCGGTGATCCGGCGGCGCAGCATCTGCAGCCGTGGGCCCGGCCCGGTCCGCAGGCCCAGGTGGAGCGCGCGTTCGGCCTCGTCGTACGCGGCCAGGGCGTCGGCCGTGCGGCCCGACCGGTGCAGCTCGAGCACCGCCGCCTCCCAACGCGTCTCGTCCAGCGGCGCGGCCCGTGCGGCGCGACGGGCGACGTCCGCCGCGGTCCGTCGCTCGGCGAGGGTCCGTTCTGCCGTCCGGTACGTGGTCGCCAGTCCGGCCCGCCACAGCGTGATCTCCGCGCGGCGCTCCGCGACCCAGGTGCCCGGCACACGCCGGAAGGGCACCCGCGGCACCCGGTCGAGGACGATGCGCAGCGCGCTCGTGCCCTCGACGAGGCGGCCGCGCTCCAACGCCTGCTGACCACGCTCCGCGATCGACCGGAGCACCGGCAGGTCGACCTGGGACCCGCTCGTGCGCAGCACCCAGCCGCGCGTGGTCGGCTCGAGGTCCGGCCGGACGGTTCCACCGCTCGCCGCCCACACGAGGCCGATGACCCGGTCCAGCAGCTCCCCGACGACCTCTTCGGCGTGGTACGGGTACGGGTCGCGCCGGAGCCGCCCCAGGACGATGTCCGACGGCACGGCGGCACCCTCGGCGAGGAGCAGGACGGCGAGCAGGCCGGCGGCCGAGCCGACGAAAGGCACCGTCCGGTCGTCGAGGAGCACCCGCGGGCCCTGGAGCAGCTCGAACCGGAGCCGTGGACCCGGCAGCGGGTCCGCTCCGGTGGACGCCGCCGGACGCCTGCGGCCCATCGCCGACCGGACGAGCCAGCCCGGGAGCAGGTCGACGAGGAGGTCCGGGTGCCGCATCTCCGCCTTGGGCGCGGGCCGCGGCAGGGCAGGGAGACCGGCTGCTCTCGCGGCACGGGCGGCGGCCGCGGCTGCCTCGTCCAGGATCACGTGCGCCCGATGCCGCACCGCCGCGAGACCCGCAGGCTCGGGGGACCCGACCGGGCGCCCGAGGGCGCGCTGCGCAGCGTCGCACACCTCGATCGCCGAACGGGCCCGACCGAGCGCCAGCTCCGCCTCCGCCCGGAGCTGCCAGATCGGCACCGCGCCTGGGAACCGTCGGGAGAGCCTGGCCAGCTCGTCGACGCTCCCGTCCTGCGGGTCGGTCGCGAGCAGGCCCGCGAGGCGGACACCGACCTCCTCCAACCGCTGCTCCAGCCGCGCTCGGTGGCGCGCGAAGAACGGGCCGGGCAGGTCCTCCAGAGGTTCGGCGTCGGCGGGGTCGAGTGCCTGCTCGAGCTCACGCAGCGCCTCGGCGGGTTGCCCGCTCGCCGCGAGCCGCTGCGCGGACCCCAGTCGTTCGTCGAGGGCGTCGAGGTCGGTGCACGGGTCGGGCAGCACGAGCGTCCACCCGGTCGCGTCCCCCGCCACCGCGAACCGCGTCCTGGTCGTCGAGTGCAGGAGCGTGTCCACGGCGAGGACCTGACCACGCACGAGGGCCTCCGGGTCGAGCGGGTGGCCACCCGGGCGGACGACGTCGGCGAGGACACCGACCGGCACCGGTCTGCCGCGCTCGAGGACGAGCGCCGCGAGGACGCGCAGACGTTCCGGGGCGCCGGGCGTGACGTCGCGGCCGTCGCGGAGCACGCGGAACCGCCCGAGGAGCCGGATCTCCAGCAAGGCCACGGTCGGCACGCTATGGCCTGTGAGTCGGTGCCGGAACGGGTGCTCGTCAGACTCTCCCGGCGAGCACCCTTGCCCGCACCGCCTGGAGCGCCGGCCCGGGCGCGGCACCGAGCGCGCGACGCAGGTGCCGCTCGGCCTCGTGGTAGGCGGCCAGGCCCGCGGCGCGGCCCTCGTGGCGGGCGGCGGCGAGCACGAGCCACTCCCAGAGGTCCTCGCGGAGCGGGTACCGGGCGACGAGGTCACGCAGGTCGGGCAGCGCGCGGTCGGTGCGATCGCACGCGACCTCGGCGGCGAGGCACTCCCAGACCAGACCCGCCCGCCACGCAGTGAGCCGGTCCCGTTCGGTGGAGAAGGGTTCGCCGTCCAGGCCCTCGAGCGCCTGACCGTCGAGCAGGTCGAGCGCCGCCCGGAACGCGTCGGCGGCGGCGTCCGCGCGACCGGCGGCGTGGTCGCCCCGGCCGCGCTCGACGAGCACCGCCGCCTCGTCCAGGTCCACCGAGCCCGGCAGCACGGTCAGCTGCCAGGCGGGACCTGCTGCCCGGCCGACGGGCAGCGGGTACGGCGAGAACGTGCGGCGCAGCGCATCGAGCTGGACGTCGACCGCGAGCCCCGGCTTCATCGGCGGGTCGTCGCCCCAGACGCCGGCGCAGACGTCGGCGAGCGGCACCGGGGTGTTGCGCCGCAGCAGCAGCACGGCGAGCAGCCGCCGTTGCTCCGGCGTCCGCAGGGGCACCTCGACCTGGCCCTGCAGGACGGCCAGCCGCGGGAAGACCCGGTACCGGGTCGACGTCGCGGGCCGGGAGACGGGTGCGGCGGCGGGACCGGCCGGGCGCGGCGGGGTCCGCGTGCCCGGGAGCGTCGCGGCCGCGGGCGCCGCCGCCGATCCGGGGGCGGGCGTCATCGCCGTCCCCGCGGCCGGCGACCACAGCGCCGGGTCACCGGCGATGACCTCGTTGCGCAGCCGGCTGAGCGCTGCCGTGGACCGTGGGTCGGCCGAGCGGCCGAGAAGGCGGAGCGCCTGGTCGAGCACCCGGTACGCGGCAGGTCCGCGGCCGGCGCGGACGTGCGCCACTGCGAGCCGCTCCCACAGGCCCGGGGCCGAGGGGAACACCCGGGTCGCACGCTCCAGCAGTTCGGCGGCGTCGTCGTGCAGGCCCAGCGCCAGTGCTGCGTCGGCGTATCCGGCCGCCACCTCGAGCTGGCGGGCCTCCACCTCGGCGCGCCGCGCGTCGAACGGGCCGTGGAGGCCGTCGAGCACGGGCAGACCGAGCGTTCCCGCCGCCTCGCCGAGGCGGACCACCGCGTCGGCCGGGAGTCCGGCGCGCAGCAGCCGCAGACCCTCGGCGGCGTCCGCCTCGAACCGCTCGAGGTCGACGGACCCGGCGCGGGCGTCGAGCTGCCAACCGCCAGCGGTCCGGACGACGTCCAGGTCGTAGGTGGCCCACTCCGGCACCGGGCCGGGAGCCGTTCCCGGGGCGCCGACCTCCCACAGCGGTGCGGTCACCAGGACGCGGACGAGCAGGGCGACCGACGAGGCGACTGCGGCGACCGGGGCGTCCGGGCGGGTCGTCGGCCACATCGCGGCGACCAGGGTCTCGGTACTCACCGGCCGGCCCCGGTGGTCGGCGAGCACGGCCAGCAGGGCCACCTGGGACGCGCTGCGGAAACGCAGCGGCTGACCTCCCCGCAGGGCCCGGTACCTGCCGAGAAGCCGCAGGTCGAGTCCGGCGGGCACCCTCATGATCGGGGATTCTGCCGCGCGGCGGAGCCTGGTGGTGCGCATCCGAGGTCGGCGTCGCGACCGGGTCCGAGCAGGTCGACCCGCAGCCGCGCCACCGTCGGTCAGCGCCTGCGGGCCGGACTCAGAGCCGGACGCCGAGGAGCGCGTCGGCGGTGAGGGCGACGAGACCGTGGGCGGCCTCGTCGGCGGGGGCGGCCGTCGTGCCGGGGACGGCGAGGACGGCGTCCGCCCAGGCGTCGACGGCGGCCAGGGCGCCGGGGGCGTCGAGGTCGTCGGCGAGCCGCTCGCGGACCGCGGCCAGGGTGTCCTCCTGGGAGGGCCCGACGGACACGCCGTCGGGGAGCGTCGTCCGGACGGCGGTCTGCCAGCGGGTGAGCCGGGCGACCGCATCGTCGAGGGACTCCTGCGTCCACTCCCAGTCGGTGCGGTAGTGGTGCGCGAGGATCTGCAGCCGGATCGCCGCCGGCGGGACGCCGTCCGCCCGCAGCCGCGAGACGAACACGAGGTTGCCGCGGGACTTGCTCATCTTGTGACCGTCGAGCCCGACCATGCCGGTGTGCGCGTAGACCTTGGCGTACGGGTGGGTCCCGGTGAGCAGGTGGCCCTCGGCCGCGCCCATCTCGTGGTGCGGGAAGATCAGGTCCGCGCCGCCGCCCTGGACGTCGAAGCCCATCCCCAGGTGCTTCAGCGCGATCGTCGTGCACTCGATGTGCCAGCCGGGGCGGCCGGAGCCGAGGGTGCGGCCGTCCCACGAGGGCTCGCCCGGGCGGGCCACACGCCACAGCAGGCAGTCGAGCGGGTGCTTCTTGCCGGGCCGGTCCGGGTCGCCGCCGCGCTCGGCGAAGATCTCGAGCATCTGTGGCTCGTCGAGGTGGCTCACCGCCCCGAACGTCGGGTCGGCGTTGACGGAGAAGTAGACGTCGCCGTCCGGGTGGTCCTCGGAGGCGCCGACCCGGTAGGCGTAGCCGAGGTCGATGAGCTTCTCGACGGCGTCGACGACGAGCGGGATGCCCTCGACGGCACCGATGTAGTCGTCCGGCGGCAGGACGTCGAGGGCGTCCATGTCCTCGGCGAACAGGTCGGTCTGCTCGGTCGCGAGGACCTTCCAGTCGACGCCCGTCGCGTTCGCGCGCTCGAGCAGCGGGTCGTCGACGTCGGTGACGTTCTGGACGTACCGGACCTCGAGGCCGGCGTCCCGCCAGGCCCGGTTGAGCAGGTCGAAGGCGACGTACGTCGACGCGTGGCCCAGGTGGGTCGCGTCGTAGGGCGTGATGCCGCAGACGTACATCCGGGCGACGGGGCCCTCGGCGCTCCGCACGGAGGTGCCGGTCGCGGTGTCGTGGAGGCGGACCGGGAGCCCTCGGCCGGGCAGGGTCGGGACGGGGGGCGCGGGCCAGCGAGTCACGACCGGAGCCTAACTGCTCACCGTGCAGGGTCGCGCGTCGGTCGCGGCGGGCTCAGAACGCCGGCCACGGGATCGGCGGGCGGCCGTACGACGGCCGCGGGTAGCGCCCCGCGGAGAGGACGTCGCGGGCCCGCTCGGCGGTCCGGTCGACCTCCTCCGTCGCGAGCAGGTCGTCGAGCGCGCCGCGGACCGGGCCGCCGCCCTCGAGGTCCCGGACGAGGACGGCGAGCAGCTCGCGGTCCTGCCCCGGCAGCCGTTCGCCGGCCCAGCCCCAGAGCACGGTCCGGAGCTTGTCGTCGAGGTTGAAGGTGAGGCCGTGGTCGACGCCGAAGACGCCGCCCTCGGCGTCCCGGACGACGTGGCCGCCCTTGCGGTCGGCGTTGTTCGCCACCGCGTCGAACAGGGCCATCCGGCGCAGGGTCGGGTCGTCGGCGTGGGCGAGGACGACCGGGCGGCCGTCGATGCCCTCGGCGTCGAGGATCCGCCGCCACCCGGCGGGCAGCTCCTGCGGCGGGACGACGTCGACGAGCCCGGCCCCGGGCTCCCCGGAGACCGGGTCCCCGTCCTCGTCGACCTGGCCCTCGTCGACCCACCACTGCACGCTGCCGGTGCCGTACGGCCCCTCCCGCAGGACGGTCACCGGGACGACGTCGAGCCCGGCCCCCGCGGACAGCACGTAGGCCGCGACCTCGCGGCGGGCCAGGGTGCGCGACGGGAAGTCCCACAGCGGCCGCTCCCCCGCGACCGGCTTGTACACGCATGCTGCGGTGACGCCGTCGAGCGTCACGCTCGCGAGCAGTGTCGCGTTGCTCGCGTCGACGAGCCGGCCACGGATCTCGAGCTCCCCGCGGGAGAGGATCTCGACCCGGGTCGCCTCGTCCACGGCCGCGGACGGCTCGGCGGGCGCCTGGTCGGCCGGCTCTGCGGGCACGGTCAGCGCCGGTAGCCGTTGGCCCGCGGGCAGATGTGCCCCTGCGGGTCGAGCGGGCCCTCGCAGAACGGGCACGGCGGGCGGCCGGCCGCGACGACGGCGAGGGCGCGCTTGGCGAAGGCACGAGCCTGGGCACCGGTGAGCCGCACCCGCAGGACCATCCCGGACGCCGCGGGCTCGTCGTCCGCGAGCAGCCCGACGGGCTCCTCGTCGTCCTCGTCGTCGGTGTCCTCGAGCTCGGGGGTGGCGCCCTCGGAGAACGCCTCGATGACGACCCGGCTCGTCTCGCCGTCCCAGGCCAGGCTCATCGTGCCGACCCGGAACTCCTCCTCGATGGGGGTGTCGAGCGCGGCGGTGTCCTCGGCGACCGTCGGGGTGAGCGCCGGGACCGGCGCCTGCCCGCCGCTGCGCCGCAGGACCTCGTCGAGCAACTCGTCGACGCGCTCGGCGAGGACGCTCACCTGGGTCTTCTCGAGCGCGACGCTCGTGAGCCGGGTGCCGGCGCGCGCCTGGAGGAAGAAGGTGCGCTGGCCCGGCTCACCGACCGTGCCCGCCACGAAGCGGTCCGGCGGGTCGTAGTCGAAGACCTGTCGAGACATATCCACAGACCCTAGCCGTTGCCGGTGCGGTTGCCGCTGCCGCCGCCGACGGCCGCGTCGGAGGCCGCCGCGAGGTCGGCGGCCGTCGTCCGGCTGCCCTTGCGGGCGGCCCGGCGCTTCTTGGCGGGCGGCGGTCGCAGCCCTGACAGGTCCCCGCCGGTGTCGTTGACCCGCAGCGAGAACGGCCGCAGCGGGGTGTAGCGGACGGCGCTCACCGAGCACGGGTCGACCTGGATCCGCTGGAAGGCGTCCAGGTGCATGCCGAGCGCGTCGGCGACGACGGCCTTGATGACGTCCCCGTGCGAGACGGCGACCCAGACGGCGTCCGGCCCGTGCTCGGCGGCGACCCGCGCGTCGTGCGCCCGGACCGCCTCGACGGCGCGGTGCTGCATGGTGAGCATCGACTCGCCCTCGGGGCCGGGGAACGTCACCGCCGACGGGTGCGCCTGGACGACGGCCCAGAGCGGCTCCTTCGCGAGGACCTTGAGCTCCTTGCCGGTCCAGTCGCCGTAGCGGCACTCACCGAGACGCTCGTCGACGACCGGCTCGGGCCGCGCGGCGGCGTCCGGCCCCGCGACGGCGACGAGGGCCGCGGAGGTCTCGACGCAGCGCTGCAACGGGCTCGTGACGACCGACGCGATCGGCAGTACCGCCATCCGGGCGGCGAGGGCCTGCGCCTGCGCGCGGCCGGTGTCGTCGAGGCCCACCCCGGGGGTCCAGCCGGCGAGCACGCCGCTCGCGTTGGCGGTCGTGCGGCCGTGGCGGACGAGCAGGACGGTGGGCACGAGCCGACTCTAAGGGGTGCCGCTCCGGACGGCGCGGCGCGGCCGGGGCACCTGCTCAGGTGGCGCTGACGACACCCGCCGCGAGCAGCACGAGGAGCGCCGCGCCGGCCGCGACCCGGTAACCCACGAAGACCGTGATGGGGTGCTTGGCGACGAACCGCAGCAGCCACGCGATCGACGCGTAGGCCACGGCGAAGGACACGAGCGTGCCGACCGCGATCTGGCCCCAGCCGACGACGGCGGTGTCGACGTCCTTGAGCTCGTAGAGCCCGGCGGCGGTGAGCGCGGGGATCGCGAGGAAGAAGGACAGCCGGGTCGCCGTGACCCGGTTCACGTCCTGGAGCAGACCGGCCGAGATCGTCGCCCCCGAGCGGGAGACACCGGGGATCAGCGCGAGGCACTGCACGAGGCCGATCGTCAGCACGATCTTCAGGGTGAGGTCCTGCTGGTCCAGGCTCTGCCGGCCGCGCTTCTCGGCGACGTACATGACGCCGCTCCAGAGGATGAGCGCGGCGGCGACGACCCACAGGCTGCGCAGCGGGCCGGTGATGAGGTCCTTGGAGAGGAACCCGACGATGCCGATCGGGATCGAGCCGGCGACGACGTACCAGGCGAACTTGAAGTCCTGCCGCCGCCGCCAGTCGCTCGACATCCAGCCGGTCGTGCCCTCCTTGGCGAGCAGCCAGATGTCCTTGCGGAAGTAGAGGAACGTCGCGAAGATCGCGCCCATCTGGATGATCGCCGTGTACGCGGTGATCGCCGGGTCGTCGATCTTCAGCCCGAGGGCCTTGCTGGCGATCGTCAGGTGGCCGGTGCTCGAGACGGGGAGGAACTCGGTCAGCCCCTCGACGACGCCGAGGACGACGGAGTCGAAGTAGCTCAGGGTGCTCACTCGGCGAGCCCGGCGGCCTCGAGCGCCTCGGCGACGTCACGGAGCATGGACACGCGGTCCTCCAGGTTCAGGGCTGCGGGGCTGATCGTCAGGGTCGTCACGCCGGCCTCGGCGAACGCGACCATCCGGTCGCGGACGCGCTCCTTGGGCCCGAGCAGGCTCGTGGCGTCGATGAACTCCTCCGGGACGGCGGCGGCGGCGTCCCGGTGCTGCTTGGCGAGGTAGAGGTCCTGGACCTTCACGGCCGCGTCCTCGAAGCCCATCCGGCGCATGAGCGCGTTGTAGAAGTTCTTGTCGCGGCTGCCCATGCCGCCGGTGTAGAGCGCCGCGTAGCCGCGCAGGCGGTCGGCCGCCGACGACACGTCGTCCGTGATCGCGACCGGGACGGTCGGGACGACGTCGAAGCCGGCGAGCGGGTTCTCCGGGGTGCCCTTGCCGGCCTTGACCCGGCCGGCCCGCAGCGGCTCGAGGGAGACCTCGGCGTGCTCGGGCGAGAAGAAGATGGCGAGCCAGCCCTCGGCGAGCTCACCGGTGAGCTCGAGGTTCTTCGGGCCGACGGCGGCGAGGTAGACCGGGATCTGCTCGCGGACCGGGTGGATCGTCAGCCGCAGCGCCTTGCCGGGGCCGTCGGGCAGCGGAAGCGTGTAGTGCTGGCCCGCGTACTCGACCTTGTCGCGGCGCAGCGCCATCCGGACGATGTCGACGTACTCCCGGGTGCGCCCGAGCGGGGCGTCGAACCGGACGCCGTGCCAGCCCTCGGAGACCTGCGGGCCGCTCACGCCGAGCCCGAGCCGGAACCGGCCGCCGGACAGGGTGTCGAGGGTGCCCGCGGTCATCGCGGTCATCGCCGGGGTGCGCGCCGGGATCTGGAAGACCGCCGAGCCGATGTCGATGCGCTCGGTCTGCGCGGCGATCCACGACAGGATCGTCGCGGCGTCAGAGCCGTACGCCTCGGCGACCCAGGCGACGGCGTAGCCGAGGCGGTCGGCCTCGCGGGCGAGCGCGAGGTTGTCGGCGTCGTTGCCCATACCCCAGTAGCCGAGGTTGATTCCGAGGCGCATGCGTCCGACCCTACCGGCGGGTCACCTGCCGCCGAGGCGCCTCCCCGGCATTGTGCGGTGCCACCGTCGTGTCCCCCGAGATACCGGAGCGGCGCGGATGATTGCTCTACGTTGACCATCGTGGAGCAGCGAGCAGTCGGACGCAGCGGCCTCCTGGTCAGCCGGCTCGGGCTCGGGACGCTGACCTGGGGGCGCGACACCGACGAGCACGAGGCCGCCGACCAGCTGAGGGAGTTCGCGGACGCGGGCGGGACCCTCGTCGACACGGCGGCGTCCTACGGCGACGGCGCGTCCGAGACGGTCCTGGGGTCCCTGCTGGGCACGCTCGTGCCCCGCGAGGACGTCATCGTGTGCACGAAGGCAGGCGTCGTCCGGCGGCACGGTGTGCAGGAGGTCGACACGTCGCGGCGGACGATGCTCGCCGCGCTCGACGGTTCGCTGCGCCGGCTGCGTACCGACCACGTCGACCTGTGGCTCGCCCAGGCGTGGCACGAGGACGTGCCGCTCGAGGAGACGATGTCGGCCCTCGAGCACGCCCTGCGGACCGGCCGGGCCCGTTACGTCGGGTTCGCGAACTACTGCGGCTGGCAGACCGCCCGGGCCGCGACGCTCCTCGAGGCAGCCGGGGCCGGCGGTCTCGGCGGGGCCGGTGCGGTCGCCGCCGAGGTGGAGTTCTCGCTCGTGCAGCGCGGGGTCGAGCGCGAGGTGCTGCCGGCGGCCGAGGCGCTCGGGCTCGGGGTGCTCGCGTGGTCCCCGCTCGGGCGCGGGGTGCTCACCGGCAAGTACCGCACCGGGACGCCCGCGGACTCGCGCGCCGCGTCGCCGCACCTGTCGGGGTTCGTCGGGGTGTACCTGGACGGCGCGTCCCGCCGGGTCGTCGACGCGGTCGCCACCGCCGCGGACGGGCTCGGGTGCTCCGCGACGGAGGTCGCGCTCGCCTGGGTCCGGGACACCCCCGGTGTCGCCTCGGCGCTCGTCGGGGCGCGGACGGCGTCCCAGCTGCGGGCCTCGCTCGCGAGCGAGGCCGTCGAGCTGCCGCCGGAGATCCGGCTCGCGCTCGCCGAGGTCTCGGCGCCGCAGATCGGGTACCCCGAGCGGTTCTGAGGTCGTCCGGAGGGCGCGGGCTCAGTTCCCGTAGACGAGGTCGTCGCCGGCACGCGCCGCGAAGTCGCACGCCGACGGCATGGTCGTGCGCCCGTGGTTGTCGGAGTGGCTCAGGTCGTACCGCCGGATCACCTCGGGGACCGAGGCCGGGAGGACCCGGTAGTCGAGGGGCCCCTCGCCGTTGCGGAACAGGATGGCCAGGCTGTGGTCGGGGTCCGTGAAGGTCCGGCTGTCCGCGAAGAGCAGGACCCAACGGACGTAGCCGTCGGTGTCCTCGAGAAGGAAGTCACGGGGCTGGTTGCCCTGGTAGGTGCGGCCCTCGTAGTAGTCGAAGCGGACCGGCGACGGACCTCCGGCGGCCTGCGAGACCGCTTCGAGCAGCGACCGGACCTGCGCCCACTGCTCCGGACGCCGCGTCTCGGTGAGGATCACCGGGACCGCGGTCGCCTTCTCGTGGAAGCGCGGTGCGTACCCCTGCGGTCCGACGTGCATGAAGTCCCCGCACCGCACGCCCGGGCCCGCGGTCGGCGACCGTGTGACGTCCGCGTCGGTCGGGGCCGGCGGCAGGGTGACCGTCTGCGCGGAGGGTGTGTCGTCCTCGGCCGCCGGAGGCCTGGTCGTGGAGGTAGCGGCCGTCGGGGTACCGGACGCCGCAGGAGCCGTCGGGCTGCCGGAAGGCGGCGCACCGTCGGACGGTACGCCGTCCCCGCACGCCGTGACGCCGGTCAGCGCAAGCACGAGCAGCGCGACGGCACGCACAGCCCGGCCGCCCGCACCTGGTCGCCGCACCCCCGGTCGCGACATCCGCCGCCCCTGGCTTCTAGCCGTCGCCCCGGGCGGCCGCCGCGTCGATCTCGGCGAGGTCGACCGACCCGGTGTTGTCGATGACGTCGATGTCCTCGAGGTCGTCGTCGTCCTCGTCGTCGTCCTCGNGTCGAGGTCGTCGTCCTCGTCGTCGTCCTCGTCGTCCTCGTCCGCCTCGTCGTAGAGGACGAACGGGGTGACCTCGTCGAAGTTGCTGTAGAGCGCGTCGTCGTAGGTCTCGAACGCGTCCGCGAGCGTCTGGTAGGCCGCGACGACGGCCGGGTCGGCCTCGCCGGAGCGCCGGCTCGCCGCCGTGAGATGAGCCTCGAGTGCCGCGACGAGGCGGTCGAGCGCAGCGCGAGGGTCGGTCGTCATGGCACGACCGTAGCGGTTCGTGGTGACATTGGAGTGATGAGCGAATCTCTGCCGGTCCCGGTGCCCCCGCCACCCGGCGACCTGCCCGCGGGCGCCGGTGACTACGAGTACCGGTTGCTGACCATCCCGCGGGGCATGTCGCGTGCCGAGGCACGCCGCGTGATCGCCGAGCATGCCGAGTACGGGCACTGGGAGCTGGCCCGCGTCCGGCTGTACATGGGTGGGGCGCGCCGGATCTGGCTCCGGCGGAAGATCATCCGCGTGGTCCGGACGGCCTGACCGGCGTGGCGCGGCGTCGGGAGCCGTCCCGGCACGCCCTGCCGGTGCGCCGGGTCGAGGCGGCGGACGGCGTGGACCTGCCCCGCGGCACCTGGCCGCGGTCGGTCCCCGCCGTGGACCAGCTGCTCACCGAGGGCCTGGACCTGGGCCCGGTCACGGTGCTCGTGGGGGAGAACGGCTCGGGGAAGTCGACCCTGGTCGAGGCGGTCGCGGCGGCCTACGGCCTCAACCCCGAGGGCGGCTCGACGAACGCGATGCACTCCAGTCGTAGGAGCGAGTCCGCGCTCCACGAGGCGCTGCGGGTCTCGCGCGGTCTCACGGCCTCGAAGTGGGGGTTCTTCCTGCGGGCCGAGACGATGCACGGGCTCTACACGTACCTGGAGAACCTCGAGACCCTCGGCGACAACCCGGACGACGACCTGCACGAGATGAGCCACGGCGAGTCGTTCGCCGAGATCCTGGCCCGCAAGTTCCGCTCCCCCGGCCTCTACGTCCTCGACGAGCCGGAGTCGGCGCTGTCGTTCAGCGCCTGCCTCGGTCTCGTCGGCCTGCTCGCCGACCTCGCCGCGTCCGGCCGGTCCCAGGTCGTCCTCGCGACGCACTCCCCCGTCGTCGCGGCCGTCCCGGGCGCGACGATCCTCCAGCTCGACGAGGACGGCTACCACGAGGTGGCCTGGGAGGACCTCGCGCTCGTCGAGCACTACCGACGCTTCCTCGAGGCCCCGCAGCGCTACCTCCGCCACGTCCTCGCCGACGACTGAGGTCCCGCGGTTCCCCGGGTGTGAGACGGCCGCGCCGGGGTAGTGGCCGGGATCATCGGTCGAGGCGCCGGGGGTCCGGATGAACGTGCTGCGTACGAAGTCGGTCGAGCGGTCGGTCGCGGAGACCGACGAGCCGGGGCACCGGCTCCGGCGGGAGCTGTCCGCGCTCGACCTCACCGTGTTCGGGGTCGGGGTCGTCATCGGGACGGGCATCTTCGTCCTCACCGGGAAGGCCGCCGGCGTGCAGGCCGGGCCCGCCGTGGCGATCTCCTTCGTCGTGGCGGGCGTCACGTGCGCCCTCGCCGCGCTCTGCTACGCCGAGTTCGCGTCGACGGTGCCGGTCGCCGGCTCCGCCTACACGTTCTCCTACGCGACGCTCGGTGAGCTCGTCGCGTGGGTCATCGGGTGGGACCTCATCCTCGAGCTGGCGCTCGGGGCGAGCACAGTGGCTGTCGGGTGGTCGCAGTACTTCGCGGACGTCATGAGGACCATCGGTGTGACGATCCCGAAGGGGCTGTACAGCGAGGAGCCGACGCTCTCGTCGCCGAACCTCGTCGCCGCCGCCGTAGTCCTCGTGCTCACCGGGGTGATCTGCCTGGGCATCAAGGTGTCGGCGCGGCTCAACACCGTCATCGTGGCGGTCAAGGTGGCGATCGTGCTGTTCGTCATCATCGCCGGGCTGTTCTTCGTCAAGGCCTCGAACTACTCGCCCTTCGTCCCGCCCTCGGGTTCCCGGACGGCGGAGGGCGCCGAGGCGGCGCCCTCGCTGCTGCAGGACCTCGGGTTCGCGCCCGGCGCCTTCGGGGTCGCCGGCATCTTCACCGGGGCCGCTCTGGTGTTCTTCGCGTTCATCGGTTTCGACATCGTCGCGACGGCCGCCGAGGAGACGAGGAACCCGCAGCGGGACATGCCGCGCGGCATCCTCGGGTCGCTCGCGATCTGCACCGTGCTCTACGTCGCCGTGTCGCTCGTCGTCGTCGGGATGGTCAAGTACGACCAGGTGTCGGTCGCCGCGCCGCTGGCCGAGGCGTTCCGCTCCGTGGGGCGGCCTGGCTTCGCGACCGTCATCTCGGTCGGTGCCCTCGCAGGCCTGACGACGGTCATGATGATCCTCATGCTCGGCCAGTCCCGGGTCTTCTTCGCGATGAGCCGGGACCGGCTGCTGCCACCGGTGTTCTCCCGGGTGAGCCCGCGCACGGGTACGCCGGTGCGGGTCTCCGTGGTCACCGGTGTCGTCGTCGCGGTGATCTCGGCGCTCGTGCCGCTCGGAGAGCTCGCCGAGCTCGTGAACATCGGCACGCTCTTCGCGTTCGTCCTCGTGTCGGTCGGCGTCGTCGTGCTGCGCCGGACCCGCCCTGACCTGCCCCGCGCCTTCCGGACGCCGCTCGTGCCACTCGTGCCGATCCTGGCGGTGCTCGCCTCGGTCTACCTCATGCTCAACCTCCCGGCGCTGACCTGGGAACGGTTCGGGATCTGGATGGCGATCGGCATCGTCGTCTACTTCCTCTACGGCGCCAGGAGGTCGCGGCTCGCGACCGACCCCGACGGCCGTCAGTAGCGCTCGACGGCCGCCGTCCCGCGCGACGGCGGCGCGTACGGCTCGGGCCACCAGTCCTCGAGCCGGGTCACCAGGCCCGCGTCGTCGAACCGCAGGAAGGCCAGGTTCGGCAGCGGGGTGCCGTCCAGCGATGCGGCGACGACGACCGCGGCCTCCCGCTCGACCGGGTCGAGGACCACCCGGTCGACGGCGAGGTGCCACTCCCCGGGGAAGTCGACGCAGAACTGCAGCCACGCGGCGGCGCCACGGATCCGCTCCCGGGTCTGCGGGACCTCGTAGACCATGTCGTCGGCGACGAGGGCGCGTAGGTCGTGCCAGGCGCGCGCCTCGAGCAGGGTGAAGAAGCGGCGGACGTCGTCCGCGGAGATCTGCACGCTCATGGGGTGATCGTGCCCGTCGGGTCCGACAGCCCGGCCCTGTCGCGTCCGGGGACGGACGGATAGCCTCCGCCTCACGCCGGTGAGCGACCCGAGGAGACGCGATGGATGCTCTCGACCAGGCCCTGGACGAGGCGCGGGCCCGGTACGTCGCGGCGCGGCCGCGCAGTGCCGCCGCCCAGGCCGAGGCGGCCCGCTGGCTGCCCGGCGGGAACACCCGGACCGTGCTGTGGTTCGACCCGTTCCCCTTCCGCGCCGCCCGGGCCTGGGACTGCTACCTCGAGGACGTCGACGGCCACGTCTACGTCGACCTCCTCGGCGAGTACACCGCGGGGCTGTTCGGCCACTCGGACCCGGTGATCCGCGAGACGGTCACCGCGACCCTCGCCGACGGGATCAGCTTCGGGGCGCACAACACCCACGAGGCCGGGCTCGCCGCGGAGGTGTGCCGGCGCTTCGCCTCGATGGACCGCGTGCGGTTCACGAACTCCGGCACGGAGGCGAACCTCATGGCGGTCGCCGCCGCCCGGGCCGCCACCGGGCGCGAGGCGCTGCTCGTCTTCGACGGCGCCTACCACGGCGGGCTGCTGTCCTTCGCCCACGGCCCGTCCCCCGTCAACGCGCCCTACCCGGTCGTCCTGGGCACCTACAACGACGTCGAGGACGTCGAGCGGCTGTTCGCCGAGCACGGCGACCGGCTCGCTGCCGTCCTCGTCGAGCCGATGCTCGGGTCCGGCGGCTGCATCCCCGGCGACCCGGTGTTCCTGCAGCGGCTGCGGGACCTCGCCGACGAGCACGGCGCGCTGCTCGTCTTCGACGAGGTGATGACGTCACGGCTGTCGCCGGGCGGCCTGCAGGCGCTGCTCGGCATCCGGCCCGACCTGACGACGCTCGGCAAGTACGTCGGCGGCGGCATGTCGTTCGGGGCCTTCGGCGGCCGGGCCGACGTCATGGCGCTCTTCGACCCGTCGAGCGGGCACGCGCTGCCGCACGCGGGCACCTTCAACAACAACGTGCTGTCGATGGCGGCCGGCCTGGCCGGGCTGACCCGGGTGCTGACCCCCGCCGTCCAGCAGGCGCTCAACGACCGCGGCGACCGGCTCCGGACCGGGCTGGAGCAGGTCTTCCGGGCCGCCGGGGCCCCGTTCTGCGCGACCGGGTGCGGCTCGATCGTCGGGGTCCACGCCACCGCCGGACCGGTGCGCACCGTCGCCGACGCGGGCGCCGCGGACGACCGGCTCGCCGAGCTGTTCTTCCTCGACCTGCTCGAGCGCGGCTGGTACCTGGCCCGCCGCGGGTTCGTCGCGCTGAGCCTGCGGGTCACCGACGCGCACGTCGACGACGTCCTCGCCACGGTGGCCCGGCTGCTCGCCGAGCGGGCCCCGCTGTGGGAGCAGCCGGCCTGACCCGCCGTCCGGCAACCCGTTCTGAGAACGTCAGGCCGTCTCGAGGAACCGGCGCAGCACCCGGACGCCGAACCGCAGCGCGTCGAGCGGGACCCGTTCGTCGACGCCGTGGAACATGCCGGCGAAGTCGAGCTCGGGCGGCAGCCGCAGCGGCGCGAAGCCGTACCCGGTGATGCCGAGGTCGCTCAGCGACTTGTTGTCGGTGCCGCCGGACAGGCAGTACGGCAGGACGGCGCAGCCCGGGTCCTCGGCCTCGAGCGCGCCGACCATGGCGTCGACGAGGGCGCCGCTGAACGGGGTGTCGAGGGAGACCGCGCGGTGCACCGTCTCCACGTCGACGCCGCTGCCGGCCAGCTCGCGGACGGTCGCCAGCAGCTGCTCCTCGCGGCCGGGGATGAACCGGCAGTCGACGAGCGCGGACGCCGAACCGGGGATGACGTTGTGCTTGTACCCGGCCTCGAGCAGCGTCGGGTTCGACGTGTTCCGCAGGGTGGCGCCGACGAACGCCGCAGTGGAGCCGAGGACGGCGACGAGCGCGTCCGGGTCGTCGGCCGGCAGCGGGGTGCCGGTGATCTCCTCGACGCCGTCGAGGAACGACCGGACGGTCGGGGTGATGTCGAGCGGCCACGGGTGCGCGCCGATCCGGGCGACCGCCTCGCAGAGCCGGGTCACCGCGTTGTCGGTGTTCACCTGCGAGCCGTGCCCGGCCCGGCCGTGCGCGACGAGGCGCAGCCAGAGCAGGCCCTTCTCCGCGGTCTGGAGCAGGTAGGCGCGCCGGCCGGCGATCGTCGTCGAGAAGCCGCCGACCTCGCTGACCGCCTCGGTCGCGCCCTCGAAGAGGTCCGGGCGGTGGTCGACGAGGTACCGGGCGCCGTAGGTGCCGCCCGCCTCCTCGTCGGCGAAGAACGCGACGACGAGGTCGCGCGGCGGTCTGCGGCCGGAGCGGACCAGCTCGCGGACGGACGCGAGGATCATCGCGTCCATGTCCTTCATGTCGACGGCGCCGCGGCCCCAGACGCAGCCGTCCTCGACCTCGGCGGCGAACGGGTCGACCCGCCAGTCCTCGGCGCGGGCCGGGACGACGTCGGTGTGCCCGTGGACGACGAGCGCGGGCCGGGTCGGGTCCGCCCCGGTGATGCGGGTGACGACGCTGGCGCGCCCCGGTGCGGACTCGACGATCTCGGTCGTGAGCCCGACCTCCTCGAGCAGCGCGGCCACGTGCTCGGCGGCCTTGCGCTCCCCCGGGCCGGACCCGTCGCCGTAGTTCGACGTGTCGATCCGGATGAGGTCGCGGCAGATGTCGACGACCTCGTCCTCGGCCGCCGGGACGACCCCGTGCTCGGGGACGGCGCTGCTCTGCTCGCTCACGGGACCTCCTCGGACGGCGTCGGGCGGGCCACGCGCGGGCCCGCGGCCACGCTACCCGTCCGGTGTTTCCGGATGTTCCGGAGGTTTCCGGACGCCGCGCGGGTGTCTCGGGAGCCGGGTCACAGGCGCCCCGTCAGGCGCGGGTATGTGCGTGCGGAGTGCCCTCGGGGACGTGCTAACTTTGTCTCCGCCGCGGCACCCACGGGTGTCGGGGACCACTCGTCCGGGTGGCGGAATTGGCAGACGCGCTAGCTTGAGGTGCTAGTGCCCTAACGGGCATGGGGGTTCAAGTCCCCCCTCGGACACAGCAACGGAGAAGCCCCTGCCTGGAGGACCAGGCAGGGGCTTCTCGCGTGTCCGTGCAGCCGTCAGTGGTCGCCCCCGACGTCCTTGGGGTCGACGAGCACCATCGCGAGCGAGACGGCGGTCGTGCTCAGTTCGTCCTGAGCGGGGAAAGCGTCGTCGTCCGGGCCGGTGGCCTCGACCCGGGCCGCCCAGGCGCCGCCGGTCTGCGACATGTACGAGAGCCGGACGTCGACGAGCGAGTAGAGGACGTCGCCCCTCCTGTGCGGCCGTGCCTTGTAGTAGAGCGAGTTGGGTGAGGTCGCCTGCGCCTCGACGACGCAGCCCGGGTCGCCCTCGGCGCACGCGGTGGGCATGTCCTCCGTGGCGCGGAACAGTTCGATGGTCACCGCGGCAGAGCCCATCCACGTCGTGACGAGGAAGCCGGGCGGCCCGGCGTCCGTGGAGTCGACGCGCTCGATGCGGGTGCCCGGCGCGTCGAGGTCGATCTTCGCGGCCTCGCGACGCACCTTGACCAACTGCGGGTCGGCCGCGACGGAGGCGCGCTTGCTGCGGCCCGGTGCGGCCGTCGCGTCGGTCGGGGACGGAGCGCCGGCGTCGGCCGCCGGCTTTGCGGCTGCCGGTGCGGTCGTAGCAGCGGGTGCGCTCGTGGTGGCCGGCAGCGCGCCGCTGCCGCCGCCGCACGCGGTGAGGGCGGCGGCCGCCACGAGGGCGCACGCGGCGACGGTGAGCCGTCGGGTCGTCGGTGACGAGGTCATGGCCTTCTCCAAGCGGTCGGGGTGGTCGCCCCTAGCACGCGGAACACCGTGTCCGCGTTCCACCTGGCCAGGGGCAGGGCTGCCCCCGCCGCGCGCCCGGGTCAGGTCGCCGACTGGCCGAGCGCCTCGAGCAGACCGGGCTCCGCGCCGCGGAAGGTGGTCGTCGAGCGGTCGACCACGGCGAAGCCGGTCGCACCGTAGAGCCGGGTGCCGTTGACGCTGGAGAGCAGCACGGCCCGCCGGACGCCGTCGTCCCAGGAGCGCGCCAGCGCGGTCGTGAGGACGGCGGCGCCGGCCCCGCGGCGCTGGTGGCGCGGGGGCGTCATCATCTCCTTGACCGCCAGGGCGTCACCGGCCCTGACGATCCACACGACGCTCAGCGGCTCGTCGTCGTCGCGGGCCATCCACGCCTGCGCGGCGCCCGACGCGAGCGCGGCGCGGACGTTGCGGTCGACGAGGTCGACGGGCACGTGGTGCGCCTCGGCCATGAGCGGCACCGCGTGCGCGATCACCTCGGCCTCGTCGAGGGGATCGACGGTGAACGGTCCGGGGCGCGGCTGCGGCGGCCGGGGCAGGGCCATGAGCGGCTCGACCTCGGCCCCGAGGTCGAAGCCGTGCTGCACGAGCAGCGTCCGGGCCGCGGGCGCCGCGTGCTCGGACACGAACACGATGCACGGCAGGTCGCCCGGCAGGTGGCGCAGAACCGCGTGCACGTCGTCCGCGTCCGCACCGGGGAGCAGCCCGCAGACGTTGAGCTCGCAGTGGGCCAGACCGGAGACGGCCGCGAACCAGCGCTCCCCGCGACCGGAAACCGCGTCGCCGACGTCGCCGTAGTAGACCGCCGACGTGGCTGCCAGGGCGTGCCAGCAGTCGCGGGTCTCGTCAGGGTCGGTCGCTGCGCCGCTCACGCGGGGAACTGTAGAGGTCCGCACCTCGCTTCAGCCCCGGGCGGCCGGCGTGGCCCCGGCCGCGACCTCGGCCGGTCGGTCGAAACCCGTGACGAGCAGCCGGACGGCGAGGACCATCTCCTGCGCGGCGACCGGCAGGACGAGCAGCGTGTAGCCCGTGACGGGGCGCCCGCTGAACAGCGAGAGCAGGCAGGCGACGAGGATCAGCGCGGCGCCGGCCAGGCCCCACCCCGACAGCCAGCGGGGCAGCAGCCGCGCCCGGTGGAGCAGGGCGTAGTAGAGCAGCGCGCCCGTGCCGAACGCGAAGACGCCCGCGAGCGTGGCGAGGTCCCGGACGTCCACGAGCACGTCGGCGAGGCCGCTCAGCGCCGCGCTCGTGGCCTCGGGGGCGGTGGCGACCCGACGGGCCAGCGGCAGCAGTGCCATGAGGGCCACGACGGCGACCGTGTAGAGGACCGCCTCGACGGTCCTGAAGACGACCGCCCCGAGCGCGGCGGCCGGCCCGGCGCCCCGCAGCACCGGGTAGAGCGCGACGGCGATGCCGGCGCTCGTGCCGGCGGCCACGAGGTAGAGCGTCGCCGCGGCGGCGAGCCGGTGCGGGTGGTCGGCGAGCGCGGCGACCTCGCCGGTCCCGGTGAGGCCGGGAACCACCTGCGCGGCCGCGAGGGCCGCAGCGGTGGCGACGACGAGCAGCACACCTGTCGTGACGGAGGTCTTCCGGGTGCGGTCCACGGGGATCCTTCCTTCCTGGCGGGGCGGGGCGGGGCGCACCGGAGACCCGGACGCCAGACATACACTGTACGCATACAGCGTATGTCTGGGTACCCCCGAGATGCGCCGACCCGTACGATCGGCCCGTGCCTCGGCGTCCGAACAGCGACCGTGCCGTCCGGTCGACGGCGCGGCTGAACCGCGACGCCATCCTCGCCGCGGCGATCGCCCTGGCCGACCGTGACGGTCTCGAGGGGCTGAGCATGCGCCGGCTCGGAGAGGAGCTCGGCGTCAACCCGATGTCCGTCTACCACCACGTGGAGGACAAGGACGCGCTGCTCGGCGGCATGGTCGAGTCGGTGGTGGCCGGGATCGCGACCGCGCCGGTGGGCGACGTCCCGTGGACGGAGGAGCTGCGCGCCCTCGTGCTCGCCGCCCGCCGCACCGTGCTCGGTCACCCGTGGGCGGTCGACGTGCTCCGTCAGCAGGAGACCCCCTCACCCGCCGTCCTGCGACACATCGACCGCGTGCTCGGAGCACTGCGCCGCGGCGGCTGCTCGGTCCGGCTCGCCCACCACGCGCTTCACGTGCTCGGCAGCCGGGTGCTCGGGTTCAGCCAGGACCTCTTCGACGACTCCCCCGCCGTCCCGGGCGACCCGGCGGCCCTGGCCGCCCGGTACGCCGGCTGGGCGACGGCGTACCCCTATGTCGTCGAGCTCGCGGCCGTCGTCTCGCACGAGGGTGGGCTCGGCGGCTGCGACGACGACGAGGAGTTCGGCTTCGCCCTGGACCTGCTGCTCGACGGGCTCGAACGGCGCCGGCGTGCCGAGGACGCCGCCGGCTGACCGGGTACCCGTGGTTCCGGCCGCCGGCCGGCAGCAGGACGGGCCGGACCTTTCGGGTCCGGCCCGTCCTGCGCGCCAGCGGGGTGCTGCGTCAGGCGCCGGCGCTGCTCGGCGCGGCGGTCGAGCCCTGCGTGCCGCCGGCCGGTGCCTGGCCGTCCGGGGCACCCGGGCCGCGGCCGCCCTCCGGACGGGTCCGCTCGGTGACGGTCTTGAGGTCCTTGCTCACCTCGAGGCCGATCCGGTTGCCGGCCTTGGTGCCGAAGGCGTCGTACGAGCCGTCCTCGTCCTTCAGGACGGACGTCACGGTGACGGCGGAGTCCTTGGCCTTGACGGCCGCGGTGACCTTGGTGAGCTCGTCGCCCGTGACCGGGGTGTGGTTGTGGCCGCCCATCGGGCCGCCCTTGCCGCCGCGTCCGCCGGGGCCGCCTTGGCGCTCGGTGACGGTCTTGAGGTCCTTGCTCACCTCGAAGGCGATCCGGTTGCCGGCCTTGGTGCCGAAGACGTCGTAGGAGCCGTCCTCGTCCTTCTGGACCGACGTCACGGTGACGGCGGAGTCCTTGGCCTTGACGGCCGCGGTGACCTTGGTCAGCTCGTCGCCGGTCACCGCGGTGTGGTTGTGGCCGCCCATCGGGCCGCCCTTGCCGCCCTCGGCGCCGGGGGCTGCGGTGCTGGTGCCGGGCGACGGGGTCCCGGTCGCTGCGTTGGCGGCCAGGGCGGCGCCGCCGATGACGAGGGCGCCCGCCGTGGCGGTGATCGCCGCGGCCCGGCCGACCTTGGTGAGAGTCACGACTGTGGTCCTCCGTTCGACGGCCGGTGCCTCGGTGCACCGGCTCAGGTTCGTGACCTCACCGTCGACGGTGAGCCTGTGGCCGGGCTGTGCGGGACGTAGGTGCCGGATGCGGCTGCGGTCAGCCCGCGGCGGCCGCGAACCGGCGGGCCAGGACGGCCACGGCGTCCCGGAGCTCCGGCGGGTCGAGGACCTCGAAGTCCACGTCGAAGCGGGCCACCGACGCGGCGAGGCCCGCCCAGGACCACGACCCGGCCGTGAGCAGGGTGCGGTCGGGGCCGAGCGCTTCCACCGTCGCGTCGCCGACGTACGGCGCGACGGCGGACGGCGGAGCGTCCAGGACGACCCGCCCGCGGCACGGCCACGCGTCCTCGCCCGTGCGGGACCCCTTGAACAGCGCCGTCACGAAGGCTGCGACGTCGCCGCCCGGGACCGGCCGGGGCTCGAAGCGGGCGCCGGCCGGGGTCCGCGGCGTGACCCGGTCGGCCCTGAAGGTGCGCCAGTCGGCCCGGTCGAGGTCCCAGGCGAGCAGGTACCAGCGGCCGTGGCGGCTCACGACGTGGTGCGGCTCGACCGTGCGCGGCGGTATCGGGGGCGCACCGTCGGCGGCGGGCGGGGCGCCTGCGCGGGCGTGGTCCAGACGCAGGACCCGCCGGGCCCGGACGGCGTCGGTCAGGGCCACGAGGACGGCCGGGTCGGCGTCCGCCGTCCGGCCGTCGCCGGTGCCGACGGCGGTGACCTCCAGCGCGTCGATGCGCAGCCGGAGCCGGGCGGGCATCACCTGGCGCACGGTGACCAGGGCCCGGGCCGCCGCCTCGCCGACACCTGCCCCCGCGCCCGCCGCCGTCCGCAGGGCGATGGCCAGCGCGACCGCCTGCTCGTCGTCGAAGAGCAGCGGGGGCAGGTGGGCACCGGCGTCCAGCCGGTAGCCGCCGTCCGGGCCCTTGGTCGCGGTGATCGGGTACCCGAGGTCGCGCAGCCGGTCGACGTCGCGCCGCACCGTCCTGGGGCTGACCTCGAGACGCTCGGCGAGGACCTGCCCGGGCCAGTCGCGGCGCGTCTGCAGCAGCGACAGCAGTGCCAGCAGCCGCTGCGACGTCCCGCTCATGCCGTTCATCATGCCGCGGGAAGAGGCCAGAACCTGACCGCTTCCCCTGGGATGGTCCTGCGGAACCGCTCGTCCGGGCGGTCGACGCACCACGAGACGAGGGACCGATCATGAGTGTCACCACCGCCGTCCACCTGAACTTCCGCGGCCGGGCCCGGGACGCGCTGGAGTTCTACCGGTCGGTCTTCGGCGGCCACCTGCTCGCCGTCACCTACGCCGACGGGCACGCCGTCCAGCGCCCCGACGAGGCCGACCAGGTCATGTGGGGCGAGGTCCGCTCCGACGACGGTTTCCTCGTCATGGCGTACGACGTGCCCGCCTCACGGGACCACGACGCCGGCGTCGACCCGGTGTTCGTCTCCGTCCGCGGTCAGGACGAGGACGAGATCCGCCGCTACTGGGACGGCCTCTGCGAGGGCGCGACGGTGAAGGCGCCGCTGGCGCCGGCCGGCTGGGCGCTGCTCTACGGGATGCTCACCGACCGCTTCGGCGTCACCTGGGTGCTCGACGTCCCCGCCCCCAACCCCACCTGACCCACCACCCCGGAGTTACTAGCGCGTATGACCCG
>NZ_MWLN01000022.1 GCF_002198655.1 Kineosporia sp. A_224 | reverse complement strand
CTGCACCGGCCCCCGCACCGGCCCCGGCACCCGCCCCGGCACCGGAGCCGGCACCTGCTCCACCTCCACCGCCGCCCGCCGCCGGCGGCGGGGCGCTCCCCGACGCGGTCGGGACGACGACCGTCCCGTTCATCCCGCCGTGGAAGGTGCAGAAGTAGCCGTAGCTGCCTGCCTTGGTGAAGGTGAACGAGAACTTCTGGCCCGGCTGCATCGTCGCGCTGCGGAAGGCACCGGAGGTCGAGGTCACGTTGTGCGGCATCGAGTCGTTGTTCGTCCACGTCACCGTGCCGCCCGGTGCGACCGTCACGGAGACCGGGCTGAAGGCCTTGTTGGCCATGGAGACCGTGGCCGTCTTCGGCGCGGCGGGAGCGCCGCCGCCACCGCCGCCACCGCCCCCGCCGGAGCCGCCGCCCGGTGCCGACATCGACACCGTCACCGACCCGGTGAGGGTCTTGTTCCGCTCGTCGGTGTAGGCGTAGGACCCGAGGGTGTCGAACGTGTACGACCACGAGCCGGTGAAGTTCCCGGAGTCGAACTCGACCGGGCCGGTCCGGCTGCGCACGCGGTGCTCGCCGCCGTCGCTCTCCCACGTGACCGTCGTCCCCGGCAGGACGGTGAGGTCGGCGCTGGACAGCGTCGCACCGATCTTCACCGTCCGCGTCGCCGAGGCGGCCGGCCCGGCCACCCCGACGAGCAGGGCGAGCAGCCCGCTCACGAGGACGAGCAGGGCGCAGGTCGCCGCGGCGAGGTGCCGGGTGGACGTGGCCGGCAGGGCGCCGGTCCGCTCCCCCCGTCGGGGGCCGGTGGTCCGGCTGGTCTGGGTGGTCATGGTCGCTCCCTGGTGGAGGTGCACGAACGGGGTCAGGCGGACTGGGTGGTGGGCCGGCCGGCGGTGGCGGGCTCGGTGGCGGGCACCCGGCGGACGACGCGGCGGCGGCTCACGAGGAGCACCCGCGCGACGGTCGTGAGGAGGGTGACCCAGACCGCGCCGACGACCGCGAACAGCACGGTCGGCGTCACGGCGCCGACCCCCTCGAGCGGCTTCGGCGCCGCCGGGGTGTAGGCGGAGACGGCTGCGGTGACGTCGACGTCGACGCTGCGCTCGAGCGGGGTGTCGCCCACCTGCGCGGCGTACGAGGCCGTGAACTCGGTCGGGCCGGCCTGGGTCGGCCGGTAGCCGCCGGAGTGCGCGCCGTCGAGGACCATCTCGGCCACGCCCTTGGTCACCGGCACGCTGCCGAGCGGGACCGCGCGCGGGCCGAAGACCGTCGTCATGACCGAGAACGTCACCGTGCCCCCGGCGGCCGGTGCGCCCTTGGCGTCCTTCACGGACACCGTGAGGTGGACGAGGCCGTCGGTCTGCGTCCCGGCGAGCTCGATGCGCGGGCCCTTCGGCGCCTGCGCCGCCTGCGCGGGCGCCGCCCGCCCGACGCCGAGGACCCCGAAGGCGCCGGCGAGCACGAGGACGGCGAGACCGGCGCCGACGGTGCGGGCCGCCGGGGCCGTCGCCCGCCCGTCGCCCGCGGCGCGCAGCGCGGCCAGGGCCTGCGTGAGCGTGCGCCGCTCCTCGAGCTCCACCTCCTCGATCTCGTCGACCGAGAGGATCGGCACGACCCGGAACATGAGCATGAGCAGCAAGGGCACCGCCGCGACGGCGGCCAGCGTGATGCAGGCCCGCACCCAGGTGAGGTGGTAGGCGCCGTGCCCGCCGGTGACGACGTCGTAGTTCGCCGGGGTCACGACCATGAGGTAGCGCTTGAGCCAGAGCATCGGGACGACGAAGCTCGCCGCCACGACCATGCCGGCCGTCGTCCGGGTGGCCGGGATCGCGACGAGCAGCAGCGGGATCACCGCGCCGCCGACGACGAAGAGCCAGAACCAGCCGGCCATCCGGCCGACGAGCAGGTCCGCCAGGACGGTGCCCACGGCGTTCTCCCCGACGTAGGCGCCCGGCAGGATGTCGGCGAACGTGAAGTAGACGTACCCGGCGCCGAGGGCGGCCATGAGGAACCCGAGCCGGACGAAGTGCCGCGGCGTGATCCACTGCTGCAGGCCGTACCCGGAGCGGAACCCGGCGACGACGAGGATGACCAGGGCGACGCCGGAGTAGAGCGCCGCGACGACGAACTGCGGGGCCCAGATGCTCTCGTGCCACCAGGGCCGCGAGGTCGTCGCGAACGCCCAGGCGAGCACCGAGTGCACCGAGACCGCCAGCGGGATGATCATCACCGAGACCAGCGTGAGGGCCTTGGCGAGGACGTGGTGCTGGCGCGGGGCACCCGTCCAGCCGCGCGCGATCCGGCGGTACAGCGCCGTCCGGAACCGGCCGAGCCGGCCGTCGTCCGCCGCGAGCAGCGCCGCGCTGTCCGGGACCAGCGGCATCGCGAAGAAGGCGACCGAGGCGAAGCCGTACGTGGAGACGGCGATGAAGTCCCAGAAGACGGGGGCGCTGGTGTTCGGGTGCGTCACGAGCTCGTAGAGCCGGACCGGGTTGCCGATGTGCGGCACGATGAGGGCCATCCCGACGAGGACGGTGCAGACCGCGGCCCCCTCGGCGATCCGGGTCAGCGGCGCCCGCCACGTGGCCCCGGTGAGGCGCAGCACCGCGGAGACGACGGCGCCGCCGTAGCTCACCCCGATGAGGGCGATGACGTCCGCGATGTCGGCGGCCCAGAAGGCCTGGTCGTTGAAGCCGGCCGCGCCCATCCCCTGGCGGAGCTGGACGGTCCAGGCGTAGACGCCGAGGGCGACCACGGCGGACAGGACGAGGACGACGGTCCACCAGCCGGTCCCGGGCCGGCGCAGGGCCCGCAGGCAGGTGGCGCGCACGGTCTCGGTCGCCGCAGCGGGGTTCGTCGCGGCTGCGTTCGTCACGGCGGCGTTCGTCACGGCGGACATCACGCCCCCTGCAGCTTCTGGCCGTGGCCGAGGATGTACCAGACGCGCGGGTGGGTCCCGAGCTCCTCCTTGAACCGGACGGCGTCGTTGTCGGCGAGGAACTGCGAGAGGACGACGCTGGCGCCTTGCGTGTTCACCGCGACGTCCGCGACGAGGTCGCCGACCCACAGCACGCCCATCGGGCACGCCTCGACGCACGCGGGCAGCTCGCCGAGCGGCAGCCGGTCGGCGCACAGCACGCACTTGCCGACGGTGCCGCGCTTCGCGACCGGCATCTGCGGGGTGTTGGGCATCCCGAGATCGACCGGCGGCCTCGGCTCGCGCCAGTTGAAGTAGCGCGCCTCGTAGGGGCAGGCCGCCATGCAGGCCCGGGAGCCGACGCACGTGTCGGTGTCGACGAGGACGAGGCCCTCGTCGGTGCGGATCGTCGCGCCGACCGGGCACACCTTGAGGCACGGCGGGTCCTCGCACATCATGCAGGGCCGTGGCATGTGGAACGTCCCGCCGCGCTCGTCCTCCATCTCGAAGACCTGGATCCAGGTCTGCTCGGGGCGCAGCGAGTGCCGCTTCTGGCAGGCTTTCGTGCAGGACTTGCAGCCGTCGCAGTAGCGCAGGTCGATGACCATGCACCAGGCGTGCTCCGCCTGCGCCGCAACGGGTCCGGCGCTGTCGTCGGCAGCCGCCGGCGTCGCGCCGTGGTCCGTGTGGCCGGCCGGGGCGGGGGTCGTCGTCGCCGCGTCCGCCCGGTAGGCGACGAGCGGGACGGCGGCGCCGCCGAGCGCGGCGGCTGCGGCGAACGCCGCGAGCACCGTGCGGCGGTCGGGGCCGTCCCGCAGGTCCGGGACAGCGGTCGTGGTGGGCATCTGCGGCCTCCTCGGTGGACCGGCCTCGGGGCGGAGGCCGGGGGTCCAGATGACAGGGAGGTCATCACGAGGGGGTCCACAGGTCGGGGGGACCTGAGTCCCAAGTTGAAAGTGCAACGGCATCGCCGTATTGCCCTTTGGTACACCTACCAGGACGTAGGGCCCGGCACCGCGGCGGTCGGCACGCCGGGGGTTCCCGGCAGGACCAACGACCCCCGGGGAAGTAGTTGAAGGGTTGATAGACCGGTCCGTGAAGGGAGGCCCCGCCGGGCGAAGGCGGGGCGTCCGACGCGGAGCCGGGCGAGGCGACGCACCCCCGTACCGAGGCGGACGCGTTGCGTCCCAGGAGGTTCCCGTGCCCGGCCAGCCCTGTGTCCGTGTCGTCCACCGACGGCCGCTGCGCCACGTCGTCGTGGCCGCCCTGCTCGCCGTGCCCGTCACGGTCGCCCTGACGTCACCGTCGGGCGCCTCGGACGGCGGCTCCTCGTCCTCGACGACCCGGCCGCCGTCGTCCTCGGCATCGAAGTCGGCGTCCAAGTCGGCGAGCGAGTCGGCGAAGTCGGCGTCGGCGTCCTCGTCCAAGGCCTCCTCGTCGAGGTCGTCCACGTCGGGCGGCGGGCACGGCTCCTCGACGACGACCCGCCCCGCGGCGCGGACGACGACCGCCCCGGCGCCCGCGCAGCCGACCGGCCGCTCGGCCCGGGCCGGCACGACGCCCCGGGCGAAGGGCACCGCCGCACGGACCGGTCGCGCCGGCGGGGGCGGGGGCGGTGGCGCGGCACCGGCCGGGCCCGGCGTAGCTGCCAGGAACGGCGGCGGGACGGCGGCCGGCGCCTGGACCGGCGACGGCACGACGGCGGCCGACGTCCGGGCGCTCGAGACCGAGCTCGCCCGCCTCGACGCACGGATCCGGTCCGCCCGCAGCGAGCTCGAGGCGGCGCGGGCCCGGCTCGAGAAGGCCGCCCTCGTCGCCGGCAAGGCGCTCGAGGACGCGAGCGTCGCGGCCCTCGCCCTGCGCGACGCCGACCTCGCCGCGGCCCGGGAACGGGCCCGGCTCGCGGACACCGAGGCCGCGCTCGCCGCGGCCCGCGGGCAGATCGGCCGGCAGGCCCGGCAGATGTACGTGGACGGCGTGGCCGTCACCGACGACGCGACGCTGCCCGACACCGGGACCGCTGCCGCCGAGACCGCGGTCTCCCGGCACCGCGCGACCCTGGCGCAGCTCGAGACCGCGGTCGCCCGGACGACGGACAAGGCCCGCTCCACGCGGGACCGGCTCACCGGCGCCCGGGCCTCGCTCGCGGCGCAGCGCCGGGCCGAGCGCGGGCGGGCGTCCGCCGCCTACCCGAACGGGGG
>NZ_MWLN01000219.1 GCF_002198655.1 Kineosporia sp. A_224 | reverse complement strand
GCCCGCCCCGCCCGCCGCCGGCCCGACCACCTCGGTCGCCGCCTCGTCCAGCTCTACGCGGGCCTGGCGCTCTACGGCGTGAGCATGGCCTTCTTCGTCGAGGGCGCGCTCGGCGTCATGCCGTGGGACGTCCTGCACCAGGGCCTCGTCCGGCTCGTCCCCGTCTCGCTCGGCACGATGACGATCCTCGCCGGGGCCGTCGTCCTGCTGCTGTGGATCCCGCTGCGGCAGATGCCCGGGCTGGGCACCGTGAGCAACGTCGTCGTCATCGGGCTCGTCGTCGACCTCGCGCTCCGGGTGCTGCCGACCCCGGGCCCGCTGGTGCTGCGCGCCGTCTTCGTCGCCGTCGGGGTCGGCCTCAACGCGGTCGCCACGGCGGCCTACATCGGCGCCCGGTTCGGTCCCGGCCCGCGGGACGGCCTCATGACCGGGCTCGTGGCCCGCACGGGGTGGCCGGTCCGGGTCGTCCGGACGGCGATCGAGGTGTCCGTCGTCGGCCTCGGCTGGCTGCTCGGCGGCAACTTCGGCGTCGGCACCCTGCTCTATGCCCTCGCCGTCGGTCCGCTCGTGCAGCCGCTGCTGCCGCTCCTGCGGGTCGCGGAGCCGGAGCCGGCGGGGCGCGCGGACGCTCCGGCGGGGCGCCCGTAACAGCCCTGCCGCATCCCGGCACTGTCCGGGGGCGGGGTCACGGCCGCTCACCTCCTCCGATCCGATCGCTCTGGCGACCATGCGTGACATTCCGATTACGGAGTGGTTATGTAGTGGGTGTCGCGGAGCCGTCGCCGTGCCATGACCTCATGGCCCGCCTCCTCGCCGCCCGACCCGAAGACTGCGCCGAAGGCAGACCCAGGCACCGGCCCTGCTCGACACATCCAGCCGGCCGCTGCGGTCGGGCCCGGGAGGTAGAACATGGCAACACTGCTCTGGCTCGAGGGCGGGGCGTGCAGTGGCAACACGATGTCCTTCCTCAATGCCGAGGAACCGACCGCCGTCGACCTGGTGACGGACTTCGGCATCGAGGTGATCTGGCACCCGTCGCTGGGCATGGAGCTCGGCGAGGCGGCGCAGCAGATCATGCGCGACTGCGCCTCCGGCGCCCGCCAGGTCGACATCCTCGTCTACGAGGGGTCGGTGCTCACCGGCCCGAACGGCACGGGCCGGTACGACATGTTCGCCGAGCGGCCGATGCAGGAGTGGGTGGCGGAGATCGCGCCCCGGGCCGGCGTCGTCGTCGCCGTCGGCGACTGCTCGTCGTGGGGCGGCATCCCGGCCACCCCGCCGAACCCGACGGACGCGATCGGCCTGCAGTACCTCAAGGGCGAGCGCGGCGGCTTCCTCGGCAAGGACTTCACGAGCACCCTCGGGCTGCCGGTCGTCAACATCCCCGGCTGCCCCGCGCACCCGGACTGGATCACCCAGGTCGTCGTGGCGCTCGCCGCGGGCCGGGTCGGCGACATCGCGCTCGACGACCTGCAGCGGCCCAAGACGTTCTTCTCGTCGTTCACCCAGACCGGGTGCACGCGCGTGCAGTTCTTCGAGTACAAGCAGTCGGCGATGGACTTCGGCCAGGGCACCCGCACCGGCTGCCTGTTCTCCGAGTTCGGCTGCCGGGGCTCGATGACGCACTCGCCGTGCAACCGGATCCTGTGGAACCGCCAGTCCTCCAAGACGCGGGCGGGCCACCCCTGCACCGGGTGCACGGAGCCGGGCTACCCGCACGGCGACCTCATGCCCGGCACGGTGTTCAAGACCGCGAAGGTCTCCGGCAGCGTGCCCAAGGAGGTCCCGACGGGGACCGACCACCTGACGTACATGGCCCACGCGGCCGCCGCCCGGATCGCTGCCCCGCAGTGGTCCAAGGAGGACATGTTCGTCGTCTGACGGCCCGCCGGACGCCGCGCCCCACGGTGCGGCGTCCGGCCCGTCCACCCCCTTCGGCCCTTCGGTACCCCTCCCGGCTAGGAGACCTTCGTGACCAGCACCATGGACCTCAACGTCAGCCCGCTCGGGCGGGTCGAGGGCGACCTCGACGTCCGGGTCACCCTCACCGACGGCGTCGTCACCGACGCCTGGACGACCGCCGGCATGTTCCGCGGCTTCGAGATGATCCTCAAGGGCAAGGACCCGCAGGCGGGTCTCATCGTCACGCCCCGGATCTGCGGCATCTGCGGCGGCAGCCACCTGTACAAGGCCGTGTACGCGCTGGACACCGCGTGGAAGACGCACGTCCCGCCGAACGGCACCCGGATCCGGAACATCGCGCAGATCTGCGAGACGCTCCAGTCGATCCCGCGCTACTTCTACGCGATCTTCGCGATCGACCTCACGAACAAGCGCTACGCGAAGACCCCCTCGTACGCCGAGGCCGTGCGGCGCTTCGCGCCGTTCGTCGGCACCGCGTACGAGAAGGGCGTGACGCTGTCGAACAAGCCGGTCGAGGTCTACGCGATCTTCGGCGGGCAGTGGCCGCACTCCTCGTTCATGATCCCCGGCGGCGTCATGTGCGCGCCGACCCTCTCCGACGTCACGCGCTCCATCTCGATCCTCGAGTACTGGAAGAACGAGTGGCTCGAGAAGGAGTGGCTCGGCGGCAGCCTCGAGCGCTGGAAGGAGAACAAGACCTGGGAGGACGTCCTCGCCTGGGTCGACGAGAACGAGGGCCACTACAACAGCGACTGCGGCTTCTTCATCCGCTACGCGCTCGAGGTCGGCCTCGACAAGTACGGCCAGGGCCACGGCAACTTCCTGTCGACGGGCACCTTCCTCGACCCCGAGCTGTACCAGAACCCGACGATCGAGGGCCGCAACGCGGCGCTCAAGTCCCGCTCGGGCATCTACGCGGGCGGCGGGTTCCACGAGTTCGACCAGGCCCGTGTCCGCGAGGACCACACGCACTCGTTCTACAAGGGCACCGGCGGCCACCACCCGTTCGACGGCGTGACCGACCCGATCGACCCGGCGCAGGGCAAGGCGCAGGACAAGTACTCGTGGGCGAAGTCCCCGCGGTACGACGTCCCCGGCCACGGCCACGTGCCGCTCGAGGTGGGCCCGCTCGCCCGCCAGGTCATCGCCGGCCAGCCGGACGCCGCCCCGCACCAGGACTACGACCCGCTGTTCCTCAACGTCGTCAACAGCGTCGGCCCGTCGGTTCTCACCCGGGTGCTCGCCCGCACCCACGAGCTCGCCAAGTACTACACGATGGCGCGCACGTGGCTCGACGAGCTCGACCTGCACGACAAGTTCTACGCCAAGCCCGTCGAGCACGAGTCGGGCACGGGCTTCGGCTCCACCGAGGCCGCCCGCGGCGCGCTCTCGGACTGGATCCGGATCGAGAACGGCAAGATCGAGAACTACCAGGTCGTCACGCCGACCGCGTGGAACGTCGGCCCGCGCGACGCGAACGCCGTGGTCGGCCCGATCGAGAAGGCCTTCATCGGCACGCCGGTGGAGAACACGGTCGACCCGGTCGAGCTCGGTCACGTCGCCCGCTCGTTCGACTCCTGCCTCGTGTGCACGGTCCACGCGTACGACGGCAAGACCGGCAAGCAGCTGTCGAAGTTCACCGTCGGCGGCATGTGACCCGGGCCCGACGGCACGGTCGAGAACGGTAGTCCGGCCCGGACCGCTTGCGGCGCAAGCGGTCCGGGCTCGTTCACGGGGGAGCTCTGGAGGTGTCCGCAGGTGAGTGCGGAGGTCGGTGGCACGGACGGCGGGACGACGGTCCGTGCGGGCGCGCCCGCGTGGCAGCCTGCCGTCAGCGTCGAGCCGGAGTCGCCGCCCGTGGTCCCGGTGCTCGTCGTCGGCTGCGGCAACCTGCTGCGCGGTGACGACGCGGTCGGGCCGACGCTCGTGCGGCACCTGTGGGAGCGCGGCGTCCCGGACGACGTCGAGCTCGTCGACGGCGGGACCGCGGGGATGGACGTCGCCTTCAAGATGCGCGGCCGGCGCAAGGTCGTCATCGTCGACGCCGCGAGCACCGGCGCCGAGCCGGGCACGGTCTTCCGGGTGCCGGGTGAGGAGGTCGAGGACCTGCCGCCGGTGACCGGCCTCAACCAGCACGCGTTCCGCTGGGACCACGCGCTCGCCGTCGGCCGCTGGCTGCTCAAGGACGCCTACCCGGAGCAGGTCGTCGTCTACCTCGTCGAGGCGGCCGGCGTCGAGCCCGGCGCCGAGCTCACCGCGCCCGCCCGGGCCGGCATGGAGCGCACGATCGAGCTCGTGCTCGACGAGGTCGGGCGGTGAGCGGGTGCCGGACGACGACAGCTCCGTGCTCGGCTGCGACGTCAGCCACGACCGCGAGGGCTGGTGGGTCGAGCTCACCGTGGGCTTCCGGGACGACGTCGTCCGCAGCCGGATCGGCCCCTACCTCACCGAGAAGCAGGCCCGGGTCGCGGCGGAGATCATCCCCCGGGCGGCCGGCCGGCAGGGCCCGCCCCCGACCGGGCTGTGACCCGTCCACCCGCACCGTGCGAACCACCGAGAGGAACCACCCGTGACGACCATCGCCCGGCCCCAGCCGCTCGGCGTCCTGGCCCTGCCCGCAGGCTGGCTCGTCGTCCCCGCCGACGCCCTCGCCGCGGACCACCCCGAGGCGGCCGGTGTCGCCGCAGCGCGCGACCGGCTGCTCGCCGGGCTGCTGCCCGACCCGTGGCCGGCGGCCCTCGCCGCGCACGCGACCGCGGCCGGTGGCGACACCGACGCCGCGGCCGCGCTCGTCGACCCTGCGGCCGGCCCCGAGCACGCCTACAACCACTTCGTCCTCACCGGGGAGCCGTCCTCCCTGGAGCTGGCCCGGGCCGGCGCCGACGGGGACCTCGCGGCCCTCGTCGAGGTCGCGGCGTACGCGCTCGGCCACACCGACCGGCTGCCGGACGCCGACGCCCTCGACGGCGAGGTCCGCGCGCACGTCCTCGCCGCGACGGCTGCGGCCTTCCTCGAGCAGCGCGACGTCCAGTCCGCGCTCGACGCGCTCGTCGCCGCCGAGGAGGCGGCCACCCCCGTGAGCAGCGTCCTCGGTGCGCTGCTCCTCGGTCAGCAGGCCGGCCTGCTCCAGGAGGCGCAGGGCGCCGACCCGGACGTCGTGGCGGCCTACGTCGAGGCCGTCGACGCGCTGCGCGGGATGACGGCCGTCGAGCACGCCCTCGGCGAGCTGGCGCTCGGCCTGGGCACGGCGTACCACGAGCTCGCGGCGTCCCGCGAGGAGGGCTCGGGCCTGCTCGTCGAGGCCGTGCGCTGCTACCACCTCGCGCTGCGGATCCTCAAGGCGCCCGACGGCCGCCCGCAGGAGCGCCCCGAGCGGTACGCGTTCGCCCACTCCAACCTCGCCCTGTGCTACCTCGCGATGCCGATGACCGGTGACCGCGACAAGCTCCGCCGCGGCGTCGCCGTCCAGTCGCTGCGCGAGGCGCTGAAGTACTACACCCGCGAGGAGCACCCGGCCGAGTGGGCGTCGGTGACGCTCAACCTCGCGAACGCCATGCAGTACCTGCCGACGACGCACCCGGTCGAGAACCTCGTCGAGGCGGTCGGGCTGTACGACGAGGTGCTCGCGGTGCGCAGCGCGGACGAGGACCCGCTCGGCTACGCCCGTGTGCTCGCCAACCAGGGGACGGCGCTGTCCCACCTCGGCATCCACGACCGGGCCCGGGAGCGGCTCGACGAGGCCCGCGCGCTCTTCGCGGCCGGCGGCGACTCCGGCGCCCTCGTCACCGTCGACGCCGCACTGCGGGACATCGACGCGGCGCTGCAGGGCGTCGGCACCCAGGCGTCGGCCGCGTCCGCTGCCTCGTCCGTGGCGGGCGCCTGACATGGACCTCCACGAGCGCGCCCAGTTCGACTTCCTCCTCAACACCGCGGCGGAGCGCTTCGTCGAGCGCCTCGTGCAGCGCACCGGCGGCCTCGAGGAAGGGCTCGGGGCGCTGCGCTCCGACCCGCAGGGGGACGGCGTCTGGCTCGACGAGTTCGTCCGCGCCGTCCTGCGGGACTTCCTCCTCGACAACGCGGCGGGGTCCTGCTTCGTCCTCCAGGCGTGCGAGAAGCGCACCCTGAAGGGGTTCCACGGCAAGCAGATCGACGGCCTGACGGTCACGGCGGCACTGTCCGAGCTCGCGGTCCACGCGTTCTCGGACGTCCTCGCGGCGAAGGTCGACCAGGGCATCGAGCTCGCCCTGTCCGGGCACCTGTGACGGTTGGGAGAGACACCATGACCACCACCGAGGAACGTCCCGACCTGGACGCCGCCGCCCGGCGCGTCGACACGATGCTCGAGCGGGCGTCGCTGCTCGACGAGCGCTCGCAGCAGGTCGCGCTCGACCTGAAGGCCGCCGTCGAGGAGTTCCACCGCGACGCGATCGTCCGCGTCGTCAGGAAGCTCAAGGACGACCCGCGCGGCAAGGAGCTGCTCTTCGAGCTCGTCGACGACCCGGTCGTCTACGCCCTCTTCGTCATGCACGGCATCGTCCGCGCCGACCCGGTGACGCTCGCGAACCGGGCCCTGGAGGACGTCCGCCCGTACCTGGAGTCGCACGGCGGCGGCGTCGAGCTCGTCGGGGTCGAGCTGCCCGTCGCCCGGGTGCGGCTGTCCGGCACGTGCAACGGCTGCTCGGCGTCCTCGACGACGCTGCGCGAGGTCGTCGAGCGCGCCCTCGTGGCGGCCGTCCACGGGCTGCACCAGGTCGAGGTCGTGCCGAACGACCCCGAGCCGACGATGGTGCCGCTGACCTCGGTCGGCCTGCGCCCCGGCCTGGAGTCGTTGCGCGACACCAGGTCCGCCGACATGTCGGGCACGTCGTCCGACCCCGGCGCGCCGTCCGTCGCGACGGGCTGGACCCGCGGCCCGGAGCTCGCCGACGTCACCGACGGCAAGGTCACGCTGTGGCGGGTGCCGGGAAGCCCGCAGGACGAGCCCGGCGTCGCGGTCGTCCGGATCGGCGAGCAGGTCAGCGCGTACAAGGACGCGTGCGTCCACCTCGGGTACAGCCTCGAGCGCGGGCTCATCGACCCCGAGGGCGGCATCCTCACGTGCCCGTGGCACGGCATGAAGTACCAGGCGATGACGGGCGAGTGCATCTCGGCCGTCGACCGCCGGCTCGAGGTCTACCCGGCGAGCGTCCACGGCGGCACCGTGTGGCTGCGGCTGGGTCGCTGACCCGTGGACCTCGTCGTGCCCATCGGCACGTCCGCCACGACCGGTAGCTCGGTCGCGCCCCAGGGGGCCTACGCGCACCCGCAGGGCCCGGTCGACCTGCCGGTGCTCCGCGGCGGCTGGGAGCCGTGGCGGGTGCTCGGCGCCGAGTCGTTCATGAGCATCGCGCTGCCGTCGGCGCAGCCGACGCGCAGCCAGCTCTACGCACCGCGCGGCGTCCTGCTCGACACCGGCCCGGACGGCGCGACCCGCCTCGTCGCGGCGGACACCGGCAACCACCGCCTCCTCGTCTGGCCGGAGCTGCCCGGCGCGGACGGCGCCGACAGCGCCGTCGTCGTCGGCCAGCCGGACGCGACGTCCGAGGGCGCCCAGGCCGGCGGCCGCGGCCCCGAGCGGGGCCTGCACCTGCCGACCGGGCTGGCCCGGGCCGGTGACCTGCTCCTCGTCGCCGACGGCTGGAACCACCGCGTCCTCGGGTTCGACGCGACGCTCGGCACGGACGACCCGGAGCCGGTCTGGGTGCTGGGGCAGAACGGGTTCGGCGAGGTCGAGGCGAACCGCGGCGGCGAGCCCGACGGTGCGTCGTTCTACTGGCCGTTCGGCGTCCTGTGGCAGGACGGGTGGCTGTGGGTCGCCGACACCGGCAACCGCCGGGTGCTCGCCTGGCGCGGCCTCCCGGGCCTCGACGGGACGCCGTCCGACCGGCCCGCCGACCTCGTCCTCGGCCAGCCGACGCTGCACGAGCGCGGCGAGAACCGGGACGGCCCGGTCGGCCCCGACACCTTCCGCTGGCCGCACCAGCTCGTCGTCACGGGCGGGGTGCTGTGGGTCGCGGACGCCGGCAACCACCGGGTCCTCGGCTGGCACCTGCCCGTCGACGGCGACCGGCCCGCCGACCTCGTCATCGGCCAGCCCGGCTTCACGACTGCCCGCGAGCTGCCGCACGTGCCGCAGGGCCCGGACTGCCTGCGGTTCCCGTACGGGCTCGCGGCGACCGCGCGCGGGCTCGTCGTCGGCGACACCGCGAACAACCGGATCCTCGAGTGGTCGCCGGCCCCGGGGCCGGCGTCGGCCGCCGTTCCCGTCGCCGGGGCCCCTGCGCAGGCCGTCCTCGGGCAGGACTCGTTCGCGGGCGCCGGGGAGAACCGCTGGCTCTCGCTCACCCCGGACAGCCTCTGCTGGCCGTACGGGCTGGCGACCTTCGAGGAGCCCGCCTCCGGTGGGCGGGCGGCACGTGCGCTGCTCGCCGTCGCGGACTCCGGGAACAACCGGGTCACGGTGTGGCAGCGGCCATGACCCCTGCGACGACCCGGTCCGATCGCGGGCACCGGACGGCGACCGCTGCGGTGCGGCGGCTCGTCCGGGTCACGGGCGTGGTCCAGGGGGTGGGCTTCCGGCCGTTCGTCTACGGTCTCGCGGCCGGGCTGTCCCTCACCGGGTCGGTGCTCAACGACGCCGCCGGCGTGCTCGCCGACGTCCAGGGCGCGCCGACGGACGTGGAGGAGTTCTGCCGCCGGGTCCGCACCGACGCCCCGGCGCTGTCCGCCGTCGACGCGGTCACCTGGGAGGCCGCCGACCCGCTGGCCCGCAACGGGTTCACCATCGAGAGCTCGGCCGCCGGCCCGGGGCGCACGCTCGTGCCCGCCGACGTGGCGACGTGCGACGACTGCCTGCGCGAGCTGACCGACCCGGCCGACCGGCGGTACCGGCACCCGTTCGTCACGTGCACGGCCTGCGGGCCGCGCTTCACGATCGTCACCGGCCTGCCCTACGACCGCCCGAGCACGACGATGGCCGGCTTCGCGTTGTGCGACCGGTGCGCCGCCGAGTATGCCGACCCGGCGGACCGGCGCTTCCACGCCCAGCCCGTCGCGTGCCACGACTGCGGCCCGACGCTCGACCTCGTCGAGGCCGCGCCCGACCGCGCCGACCCGCCCCTGCTCAGCACCGGGGAGACGGCGCTGGCGCGGGCCCGCACGCTGCTCGCCGAGGGCCGGGTCGTCGCCGTCAAGGGCCTCGGCGGCTACCACCTCGCGTGCGACGCGACGTCCCCTGCCGCGGTGCAGCGCCTGCGCGCCCGCAAGCAGCGCGGGGACAAGCCGTTCGCCGTCCTCGTCCGCGACGTCGCGGCGGCCCGCGCCATCTGCCACGTCGACGACGCCGAGGCCGCCCTGCTCGTCGCCCCGCGGCGTCCGGTCGTGCTGCTGCGGCGGCGCGCGGACGTCGCGGCGGGCGGTGCCCCCGGCAGCACCGCGGCCGTCGCGGAGGCGGTCGCCCCGGGCAACCCCGACCTCGGCGTCATGCTGCCCCCGACGGCGCTGCACCACCTTCTCCTCGGCCTGCCCGGTGACGCCCCCGGCCCGCAGGTGCTCGTGCTCACGAGCGGCAACCTCAGCAGCGAGCCGATCGTCACGGACGACGCCGCGGCCCTGACCCGGCTCGCCGGGATCGCCGACGCGTGGCTGCGGCACGACCGGCCGGTCCACGTGCCCTGCGACGACTCGGTGAGCCGGGTCGTCGACGGCGAGGAGCTGCCGCTGCGGCGCTCGCGCGGCTACGCGCCGCTGCCGGTCGCGCTGCCCGTCGAGGTCGGCCCGACGCTCGCGGTCGGCGGCGACCTGAAGAACACCTTCTGCGTCGCCGAGGGCGGCCTCGCGTGGCTCTCGGCGCACATCGGCGACATGGACGACCTCGCGACCCAGCAGGCCTTCGAGGCGGCCGTCGAGCACCTCGGCGCGCTCACCGGCGTCACCCCGCGGGCGCTCGCCGCCGACCGGCACCCGGCGTACCGCAGCACCCGCTGGGCCGAGCGGACGGCCCGGTCCAGGGCGCTGCCGCTGACCCACGTCCAGCACCACCACGCGCACGTCGCCGCCGTCATGGCCGAGCACGGTCTGGCGGCGGACGCCCGGGTCGTGGGCGTCGCCTTCGACGGCACCGGCTACGGCGACGACGGCACCGTGTGGGGCGGCGAGGTCCTCGTCGGCGGCTACCTCGCGTACGAGCGGGTCGCGCACCTGTCGACCGTGCCGTTGCCCGGCGGGGACAGCGCCGTCCACCGCCCCTACCGGATGGCCCTGGCCCACCTGCACGCCGCGGACGTCCCGTGGGAGGCCGGGCTGCCGTGCGTCGACGCCTGCCCGGACGACGAGCGTGCCGTCCTCGCGCACCAGGTCCGCACCGGGCTCGCCTGCGTGCCGACGTCGAGCGCGGGCCGGCTCTTCGACGCCGTCGCCTCGCTCGCCGGGCTCTGCCACGTCGTGACGTTCGAGGCCCAGGCGGCGATGGCGCTCGAGGCCGCTGCGGTCCGGGCGCTCGCCGCCGACGCGTCGCCCGACCCGGTCGCCTACCCGCTGCCGCTGGTTCCCGGCCCGGACGGCGGTGCGGCGCACGTCCTCGACTGCGGCGCGCTCGTGCGGGCCGTCGCGGCCGACGTGCGGGCCGGCGTGCCGGCCGACGTCGTCGCGCTGCGGTTCCACCGCGGGCTCGCCGCCGGCGTCGTCACGGCGGCCGGTGCGGCGTGCGCCACGGCCGGGCTCGGCACCGTCGCCCTGTCCGGCGGCGTCTTCTGCAACGCGACCCTGCTGTCGTTCGTGACGGCCGGGTTCGCCTCCACCGGGCTCACGGTGCTGCGGCACCGGCGGGTGCCGCCGAACGACGGCGGGCTGGCCCTCGGCCAGGTCGTCGTCGCCGGTCTGCGCCGCGCGACCCCGGGTTCGACGACAATGCTGTCCACCACGACGAACGAGGAGTGATCACGATGTGCCTTGCGGTACCCGGAAAGGTCATCGAGGTCGAGGACCGGGACGACACCCGGATGGCGAAGGTCGACTTCGGCGGCGTCGTCAAGGACGTCTGCCTCGCCTACCTGCCTGACATCGCCGTCGGCGACTACACGATCGTCCACGTCGGCTTCGCGATCTCCAAGCTCGACGAGGCCTCCGCGCTGGAGACGCTCGCGCTCTTCGAGAGCCTGGGGATCATGGACGAGGAGTTCGGCGACCAGTGGGGCCGTGCCGCGGCCGAGGCCGGCGCCGAGCGGCCCGCGGGGACCGAGCCGGTCGAGACGAGGAGCTGACCTCTTGAAGTACATCGACGAGTTCAACGACCCGGACCTCGCCAAGCGCCTGCTCGACGACATCCACGCGACGGTGACCCGGCCGTGGGCGCTCATGGAGGTCTGCGGCGGCCAGACGCACTCGATCATCCGGCACGGCATCGACCAGCTGCTGCCGAGCCAGGTCGAGCTCATCCACGGGCCCGGCTGCCCGGTCTGCGTGACCCCGCTCGAGACGATCGACAAGGCGCTGGAGATCGCGTCCCGGCCGGGGGTGGTCTTCTGCTCGTTCGGCGACATGCTCCGGGTGCCCGGCAGCGGCAAGGACCTCTTCCGTGTCAAGAGCGCGGGCGGTGACGTCCGGGTCGTCTACTCCCCGCTCGACGCGCTGAAGATCGCCAAGGAGAACCCCGAGAAGCAGGTCGTCTTCTTCGGCATCGGCTTCGAGACGACCGCCCCGCCGAACGCCATGACCGTGCACCAGGCGAAGCGGCTGGGCATCACGAACTTCAGCATGCTCGTCTCGCACGTCCGGGTGCCCCCGGCGATCGAGGCGATCATGACGTCGCCGACGTGCCGGGTGCAGGGCTTCCTCGCGGCGGGGCACGTCTGCTCGGTCATGGGGACGCAGGAGTACCCGGCGCTCGCCGAGCGGTTCGAGGTGCCGATCGTCGTCACCGGCTTCGAGCCGCTCGACATCCTCGAGGGCATCCGGCGCACCGTCAAGCAGCTCGAGGAGGGCCGTCACGAGCTGGAGAACGCCTACGCCCGCGCCGTCCCGGCCGAGGGCAACCCGGCGGCCCGCGCGATGCTCGCCGACGTCTTCGAGGTCACCGACCGGGCCTGGCGCGGCATCGGTGTCATCCCCGGCTCCGGCTGGCGGCTCTCGGAGGCGTACCGGGAGTTCGACGCCGAGCACCGGTTCTCCGTCGAGGGCATCACGACGCAGGAGTCGAGCGCGTGCCGGGCGGGCGAGGTGCTCCAGGGCCTCATCAAGCCGCACCAGTGCGAGGCGTTCGGCAAGGAGTGCACGCCGCGCAACCCGCTCGGCGCGACGATGGTGAGCAGCGAGGGCGCCTGCGCCGCGTACTACCTCTACCGCCGGCTCGGCGGCACGCCCGCCCCGGCACGAGAGGCGGCACCCGTTGGCTGACAGCGGTTTCCAGGGACAAGGCTCCCAGGGCTCCGAAGGGCTGGACTTCGAGTCCTGGTCCTGCCCGATGCCGCTGCGGGACTCGCCCGTGGTCGTCATGGGGCACGGCGGCGGTGGCGCCCTGTCCGCCGAGCTCGTCGAGCACCTCTTCGTGCCGGCCCTCGGGACGCCGGAGCTCAAGGCCCTCGGCGACAGCACCGTGCTGTCCCTCGGCGGGGCCCGGCTGGCGTTCTCGACGGACTCCTACGTCGTCCGCCCGATGTTCTTCCCCGGGGGCTCGATCGGCGACCTCGCCGTCAACGGCACCGTGAACGACATCGCGATGAGCGGCGCGCAGGCGGCGTACATGTCGTGCGGGTTCATCCTCGAGGAGGGCACCCCGGTCGAGACGGTCGGCCGGATCGCCCAGGCGATGGGGGCGGCGGCCCGGCAGGCCGGTGTCAGCATCGTCACCGGCGACACGAAGGTCGTCGACGCCGGCCACGGCGACGGCGTCTTCGTCAACACCGCCGGCTTCGGGCTCGTCCCCGAGGGCGTCGACATCCGCCCGCAGAACGCCCGCCCGGGGGACGTCGTCATCGTCAGCGGCGACATCGGGGTCCACGGCGTCGCGATCCTGTCGGTCCGCGAGGGGATCGAGTTCGGCACGCAGGTCCGCTCCGACTCCGCGCCGCTCAACGGCCTCGTCGCCGCGATGCTCGCGGCGACGCCCGACATCCACACGCTGCGCGACCCCACCCGCGGCGGGCTCGCCGCGACGCTCAACGAGATCGCCTCGGCGTCCGGCGTCGGCATCGAGGTCGTCGAGCGGTCCGTGCCCGTGCCCGCCGAGGTCGCGAACGCCTGCGGGTTCCTCGGCCTGGACCCCTGGTACGTCGCGAACGAGGGCAAGCTCGTCGCGTTCGTCCCGCCCGAGCACGCGGACGCCGTCCTCGCGGCGATGCAGGCGCACCCCTACGGCGCCGGGGCCGCCGTCATCGGCCGTTGCGTCGAGGAGCACCCCGGCATGGTCGTCGCCCGGACGGCCTTCGGCGCGACCCGCGTCGTCGACCTCCCGCTCGGGGAGCAGCTGCCCCGGATCTGCTGACGCGCTCCGCTCCGGCCCCTCAGAGGTAGATCGCCGTGCATATGCATGCGGATCTACCTCTGAGGCGTGGAACGGGGGCTCTTGACGAGCACGGCAGGATCATCGCCATGACGTTCGGCGTGCACTCAGAGGTCGGCCTCCTGCGCGAGGTCGTGCTCCACCGTCCAGGGCTCGAGCTGAGCCGGCTCACACCGTCCAACGTCAAGGGCCTGCTCTTCGACGACGTCATGTGGGCCGAGCGGGCCCGGGAGGAGCACGACGCCTTCGCCCAGGTCCTGCGCGACCGCGGGGTCGTCGTCCACCACTTCGCCGAGCTGCTCGCGACGGCCCTCGACGTGCCCGGCGCCCGCGACTTCCTCGGCGAGCGGCTCGTCACGTCGATCCGGTTCGGGCCGGCGCTCGACACGCCATTGCGCGACGTCATCGACACCGCGGACGCCGCCTGGCTCGCCGAGCGGCTCATCGGCGGCGTCCTCAAGCGCGACCTCGAGCACCCGAAGATCGCCTCCCTGTTCTGGGAGACGCTCCACGACGACGACTTCCTGCTCACCCCGCTGCCGAACCACCTGTTCCAGCGGGACAACGTCGCCTGGGTCTACGGCGGCCTGTCGGTGAACCCGATGGCGATGCCGGCCCGGCGCCGCGAGACGCTCAACTCGCGCGTCGTCCTGCGCTACCACCCGATGTTCGCCGACGCCCGGGTCTACTACGGGGACGACGACGAGCCGCACGGCCAGGCGACGGTCGAGGGCGGTGACGTCCTCGTCGTCGGCAACGGCGTCGTCCTCGTCGGGATGGGGGAGCGGACCACCCCGCAGGGTGTCGAGAACGTCGCCCACGCGTGGTTCCGCAGCGGGCAGGTCCGGCTCGTCGTCGCCGTCGAGCTGCCGCGCGAGCGCGCGTTCATGCACCTCGACACCGCGCTGACGATGCTCGACCGGGACGCGTTCTCGATCTACCCGTACCTCCCCGACCGGCCACGGGCCTGGGCGCTCACCCCGGCCGGGGACGGCGACTTCACGGTGAGCGAGACCGCCGAGCCGTTCGCCGTCCTCGCCGACGCCCTCGGGCTGGACCGGATCCGGCTGCTGCGTGCCCCCATCGACAGCCACGGGGCGCAGCGCGAGCAGTGGGACGACGGCAACAACTTCCTCGCGATCTCACCCGGCGTCGTCGTCGGGTACGAGCGGAACACCGTGACGAACACGTTCCTGCGCGACGAGGGCATCGAGGTGCTCGCGATCGTCGGCAGCGAGCTCGGTCGCGGCCGGGGCGGCCCGCGGTGCATGTCGTGCCCGATCGCCCGCGACCCGGCCTGACGGGGCGCTGACCTGGCCCGTTAGTCATCGGTTAGCATGCGCTAACAGTTTGGCGCAAGATCGGCAAGGCCCCTTGATTGGGGGAGGGGTCCCCCGCGGCCGGGGGATGCAGCCCGGCGTGGCGAGGAACACGCTCGTTCGGGGCGATGGCGGTGTGGGCGAAACAGACCGTCACTCGTGGGACCGGCGCCGGGCGATGGTGCCGCTCCTTCCCGTGGCTCCGGGCGATGGAGCTGCGGCACCGCGGCCTGCCCGCCGGACGGGTCCGCGGCCCCTCGCGCATGCGTGAGGAGCACCGAACATGAGCATCTCCACATCGACCTGGCGGGCGAGGGCGGCCATGGTCGCCGCGCTCGTCCTGGGTCTGGGGGCCGTCACGGCCTCGGTCGGCAGCGGGCAGGCGGTCGCGAAGGGCGGCACGTCCAAGCCGCCGGCGGGGAACCCCGCCCCTCTCGTCCCCCCGACCTGGCCGGCCGTCCCGGCGCCCGTCTTCAGCACGAACTCCGCGAACATCCACGGGTTCGACGTCACCGGGTTCGTCCAGAAGGCCACCGTCGACCAGGCGCTCTGCCCGGCGCTGCCGGCCGCTCAGGCCGGCGGGACGATCCTCCTCAACGGGATGACCATCACCGTCCCGTGCAACTCGATCGTCCAGATGCCGGCGAACACCCTCTCCTGGGTGGACTCGATCGACATCGCGACGGCGAACCGGCAGTCGCTCGCGCTCGACGGCACCGGCTCGGGCGCCGCGACCGGCCCGACGCCGTACCCGTCGTTCGAGGCGCACGTCGTCGGCAACATCGTCGGCACGCAGCTCGTCGCCGGCCTGGTGTTCCTGTCCCAGCAGAGCGTGAACTCCGGCCAGGGGGTCGTCACGCGGATCGACTACGCGACCGGCGACCTGTACGTCGGTTCCGCGACAGGTGCGCCGGACCAGGTGCGTCTGCAGATCAACGACCCCGCCGGGCGGTTCGGCCGGGCGCAGTCCCCGGACGACCGGTTCAGCGTCGACGACGAGAACCCGACGATCCACTCCGGCACCGGGTACCCGATGTGCGTGCCGCGCACCGACCCGACGGGCGCCGCGCCGGACGCGCTGTGCCCGGAGAAGAACCGGCCCTCCTCGACGGCCACCACCTCGTGCCGCAACTGGACCGCGGCGGGGGTGACCCTGCCGTCCGCCGGCGAGCTGCCGGCGACGCCGGTCGGGCAGCGCTGCAAGAACTACGTCATGAAGGCGCCGACCGGGCTGGCCCCGGCCGACGCGGACGCCCGTCAGCAGGCCCCGATCGAGGTCGGTGACTTCATCTCGTACGCGGGCACCCTCTTCAAGGGCGCTGTCGGCGCGAGCGACTACATCTCGGTGCACACGATCGAGGACAACGTCGGCCTCTACACCCAGCCGGGCACGCTCCCGACCTACCTCGCGATCGGCGAGTTCGGCGTCGGCTCGGCGGACCCGAGTGCCACGGCCGTCAACGGTGCCGCGCAGGAGACCCAGGACCGGATCTTCCTCGAGGCCGAGACGACCGACCCGAAGTCCCCGGTCGACATCTACTTCGTGGACATCGACCCGGCGACGGGCAACGAGATCAACCGCTGGGTCACGCCGTTCGAGATGACGGGTGAGAACAACGGCCCGCTCGTCCCGGGCGGCGCCAACGCCGGCCTGAGCATCGGCGGCGGCATCACGACGATGAACCTCGGTGCCCAGGTCCAGCGGGCGAGACTGCGCGCGACGAAGGCGCCGACCGGCGTCCTCGGGTCCCCCACCCGGACCCTGCGGGTCGTCAGCCGTACGCAGTGCGTGCAGCCGCGGTACATCCTCAACTCGCTGGCGGCCACCTCCACGGCGGCGACCCCGTTCACGACCGCGGCGAACGTCGTCCTGGCCAACGCCGCCCCCGTGCCGGCGATCGACGCGACGTCCACGGCCGCCACGACGACCGGCACGGTCCGGGTCGCCAACGCGGACTGCCTCAAGAGCACCCCCGTCGCCAACGGGCTGTTCGGCGGGGTCTACACGGCACCGATGTTCGAGTACATCTTCCCGGAGAACGTCAGCACCGGGGACGCCGTCGTGCCGAACGACTTCTGGCACCTCGGGTTCCTCGTGAACGGCGAGGGGCCCGGCACGGGCCGGCTCACCCCGACGCCGTGGTGACGACGACACCGTGACGAGGACGTACCGCGTCCCGAAGGACCGGGTCGCCCTCGCGGCCGGGGCGGTGGTGTGGGCGCTCGCCTGCACCACCGCCCTGGCGGGCTGCGGCGGCCACACCACCGCCCCCGTGCACCGGCCGGCCGGCGCGGCGGCGGGCCGCGACCCGGTCACCGAACCCGCGGGCGGCGCGGCGGGCGGGGCGACGTCCGCCGCGCCGTCCGTGGTCGCACCGTCGACGTCCGCCGCGGGCGGCCCGGCCGCGACGACGGCCGCTGCGGGCGGCACCGCGCGGGCGACGGCCGTCCCGGCCTCGACCGGGCGCCCCTCGACGTCCGCCCGCCGGACGACGACGCGCACCTCCGCCTCGTCGTCCGCGTCGACGTCCGGCTCGGGGAAGGGTCCGGGGAAGGGCAAGGGCGGTGGAGGGGGGTCCGCGGCGACCACGTCGGCGGCGGGGGTCGTCTGGCCGGCCGACGTGCCCTTCCCGGCCGGCACCGTGCAGGCGCACTTCGACGACCCGACGGACTGGTCGGCGACGCTGCTCTCGCCGGGGTTCCAGCCGGACGTCCACGACCGGCTGACGGCGCTGTACACCGGTGCGGGCTTCACGCTGGTCTCCGACGGCCTGCCGGAGGTCCTCACCCGGGGCCGGTACACGCTGCGGGTCCAGGTCAGCCCGCGCGACCACCGGGAGAACGAGTCGTTCGTGACGCTCCAGCTCTCGGCGTAGCCCCGCGACCCGGCGGGACCACCTGGCAGGTGGACGGCGCCGGGCCGGGTAGCGTGGCGCGGGTGAACTGGGACCGTAAGGGCTTCGCGACCCGCGCCATCCACGCCGGCTCCGAGCCGGACCCGTCGACCGGCGCCGTCGTCACGCCGATCTACCAGGTGAGCACCTACAAGCAGGACGGCGTCGGCGGGCTGCGCAACGGGCTCGGCACCGGCTACGAGTACAGCCGCAGCGGAAACCCGACCCGCACCGCGCTCGAGGAGTGCCTCGCCGCGCTCGAGGCGCCGTCCGCGTCCGGCGGCGGCCCGGCGGGAGCCAGGGCGTTCGCGTTCGCCAGCGGCCTCGCCGCCGAGGACACCGTGCTCCGGTCGCTGCTCGCTCCCGGCGACCACCTCGTCGTCCCGGACGACGCGTACGGCGGCACGTACCGCCTCGTCGCCCGGGTCGCCGGGCCCTGGGGCGTCGAGCACACCCCCGCGCACCTGAGCGACCTCGACGCGGTCCGGGCCGCCGTCCGGCCCGGCCGCACCCGCGTGGTGTGGGTCGAGACCCCGACGAACCCGCTGCTCGGCGTCGCCGACATCGCCGCGCTCGCGGGCATCGCCCACGAGGCGGGCGCGCTGCTCGTCGTCGACAACACGTTCGCGACCCCGTACCTGCAGAACCCGCTCGCCCTCGGCGCCGACGTCGTCGTCCACTCGACGACGAAGTACTGCGGCGGCCACTCCGACGTCGTCGGCGGCGCGCTCGTCGTCCGCGACGACGCGGTGGCACCGTGGACGGACGGCGTCGGCCAGGTCGGCCCGGGTGTCGCGGAGCGGATCGGCTTCCACCAGAACGCGATGGGTGCCGTCGCCGGGCCGTTCGACGCCTGGCTCGTGCAGCGCGGCCTCAAGACGCTCGCGGTGCGCATGGAGCGGCACTGCGACAACGCCGAGCGGGTCGTGGAGTTCCTCCTGGGTCACCCGCGGGTCCGGCAGGTGCTCTACCCGGGCCTGCCCGAGCACCCCGGCCACGACGTCGCGCAGAAGCAGATGCGCCGCTTCGGCGGCATGATCAGCTTCCGCGTCGTCGGCGGCGAGGAGGACGCGCTCAACGTCTGCAAGCGCACCGAGGTCTTCACCCTCGGGGAGTCCCTCGGCGGCGTCGAGAGCCTCGTCGAGCACCCCGGCCGGATGACGCACGCCTCCGTCGCCGGCTCGGCCCTCGAGGTCCCCGCAGACCTGGTCCGCCTCTCGGTCGGCCTGGAGGACGCCGACGACCTGATCGCAGATCTGAAGACCGCGCTGGCCTGATCGTGCGGAGGTTCGCGCGGCAGCCCGCCGTGAGAACCTCCGCACGGCTGCGACGGCGTCGCTAGAGGTGCGGCAGCTCGGCGCCGCCGATCCGGAGCAGCCGACGGCGACGGCGGTCGAAGAGCCAGAGCACGAGCACGGGCCAGGCGGCGACCAGAGGGAGCCAGTACCACCAGGGGACGCCGGTCCTCGCGTCGACCTCCAGCGCCCCGATGACCATCAGGACGGGCACCAGGGTGCCGGCGACCGCCCAGTCGCGCCCCTCCCGGAACCCGCGCCCCGTGCGCGGCCGGGCGCGCAGGGCCACGGCGTACGCGTTGGGGCCCAGGGCCTCCCAGACGTCGTGCGCGCGCCGCACCACGTCCTCGTCGCAGGCGTCGGCGACCATCAGCCAGGTCTCGAGCCAGGTCGGTGACGCCCCGGGCTCCGCCGACTCGAGACGCTCGAACGAGCCGAGGTCGGCGCCGTCGTGCCCCGCGTGCACGAGCACGGCGTCCCGCAGTGCGACGTAGCGCTCGGTCACCTTCGCGTCGTCCATCCCGTTGAGCTGCACGGGACCCGCCGCCAGGGCGACCGGCCGGGCGGCTGCCAGCGCGGCCGCCACGAGGCGTTCGGGCCGCAGCGGGATCTCCCAGGCGAACACAGGCGCCGCGAACGGTCCGCCGCTGCCGCGAGGATCCGGCCCGGCCGCGCCTCGTGCCATCTCGCTCCCCTTCCCGCTGGTCCTCAGTCTGACGCGACCGGGCAGCCCGGGCCGCAACCGACCGGGGATCCGCGCCACCCCTGCTGCGCAGCACCGTGGCGACCTCCGCCGCGACGACGCACGGCGTGCTCACGGTCTCCAGCCAGCCGTACTGGAGCCACTTGTCGTCGGCGAGGGTGACCGAGTTGTCGCGGCGCCGGTCGCGGTGGCGCAGCCAGCGGGGGTGGGCCTCGAGGCCGTCCAGCTCGACGACGAGCTGCCATGGGCGGTAGCGGACGTCGCGGTATCGGTGCCGGAGCAGCCGTCCCGCCGCGTCGTGGACGGGCTCTGCCCGGTTGCGCTCGCCGTGCGGGAGCCCGTGCCGGCGTTCGACGTCGCGGCGGTAGCGGTGCTCGAGCGCGGACTGCACGCCGTCCGCGGCCTCACCGAGGATCGCCTCGAGCAGGCGCCGTCGCCTGTGCTGCTTCCTCCCGCGCAGTGCGAGGCGGAGCCTGGCGGGTGTCGTCCGCCGGCTCGACGTCGCCCGCAGGACGACCTCGACGGCGGTGCCGACGTCAGCGGCCTCGTCGGTGACATCGAGCACGGCCTCCTCGAGCCGTAGGCGCGGGGGCGCTCCGGCCGGGTGGACCCGGTGCTCGAGGTGGCGGCGCCGCAGGAGGCGCGCGCCGGACGGCGCCACGACGCGCCGCCGCTCGGGCACGCAGACGGTGAGCCGGTCCGGGCACACCGGCAGCACCTGCCACAGCCAGAGCGCCGTCGTCCCACCGAGCGCGGCGCCGTCGCCCGCCGCGAGTACGGCGGCCCAGACCCGGGTCATCGGCGGCACCGGCCCGGTGAACGTCGCGTAGACGCCGCGATGCAGGCCGGTCCATCGCCGGGCGTCGAGGAGTGCGCCCACCTGGCCGGCGGTCAACCCGGACGCGATCAGCTGCCTGCGGGTGACGACACCGGCCTGCCACGTCGCGATCGCACGCCACGGCACCGGCCGCCCGAGCGCGGCAACGGCCCCTGACCGTCGGTCACGTCCCACCATGCCCGCAGATCCTGCACCGAACCGCGCACCCGCTGCCGCGCCCGTCCACAGCCCCCGCGGACCCCTGTGGAGTGCGGAAGTTCTCGCGGCAGATCGCCGTCCGATCCTCCGCACATCGATGGGCGGCGCCGCTACAGGCCCGTCGGCGCGGGCGGGAGGTCCTCGAACTCGGGGTCGGTGCGCGCCTGCTTGGCCATGAGCGCCGTCGCCATGTCGGCCGTCTGGAGCATGCCCGTCTGCCACAGGCTCACGAAGTCGAGGCTCTCCGCGACGGAGTGGTCGCGGGCGTGGTTGAGGGACTCCTTGACGCCCCACAGCACGAGCGGGGAGTGCCGGGCCATCTCGTGGGCGACGTCGAGGGCGCCGGCGACGAGCGCCTCGTGGGTGTCGAAGACCTCAGTGACGAGGCCGACCTCGCGGGCGCGGGCCGCGGGCATCCGGCGACCGGTGAACGCGAGCTCGCGGGCGACGCCGTCGCCGACGATCCGGGGCAGCCGCTGGAGCGCGCCGACGTCGGCCGTCATGCCGATGTTCGTCTCCTGGAGCACGAAGAACGCGTCGGCGCTCGCGTAGCGCAGGTCGCAGGCCGTGACGAGCGACAGCGCGCCGCCGATGCACCCGCCCTGGACGGCGGCCACGACCGGCATCCGGGCCGCCTCGATCGCGTCCGAGGTGCGCTGGAGCGCCTTGACGAGCAGCCGGCGGTTCGCGTTGTTCCGGGCGGGCTCGCCGGACGGCACGAGGCCGCCGCCCATGAAGACGGACAGGTCCATCCCGGCGCAGAAGTGCTTCCCCGTCGAGGACAGGACGACGGCCCGCACGTCCCCGGCGTCCGACAGTGCCGTGACGAGCTCGGGGAGCTCGCGCCAGAAGGCGGGGGTCATCGTGTTCAGCGCGTCCGGCCGGGACAGCCGCACGTGCGCGACCTTGCCGTCGCGCTCGACCTCGAAGCACTCGTACGTCATGCCGTCCTCCTTCAGCCCGACCCTCGCTCTGGCACGCTAGCGCCCGTGGCGACGGCGCAGCGGCAGGGGAGTGTGGCGTGAGCGACGTCCTGTGCGTCGACGTCGGGTCGACCTTCACGAAGGCGGCCCTCGTCGACACCGCGACCGGCGACCTGCTCGCCACCGCCTCGCACCCGACGACCCTGGCGACCGACGTCCTCGACGGCGTCGCGGCCGTCCGGGCGGACGCCGAGCGGGCCGCCGGGCGGCGCGCGGACGACGTCCTCGTCTGCTCGAGCGCGGGCGGCGGGCTGCGGATCGCCGTCGTCGGCTACGAGCGGCTCGTCACCGCCGAGGCCGGCCACCGGGTCGCGCTGTCGGCGGGCGGCAAGGTCGTCCACGTCGCGGCGGGCCCGCTCGACGGCACGGGGGCCGGCGACCCCCGCCTGGACGACCTGCGCGCCGCCGCGCCGGACGTCGTCCTGCTCGTCGGCGGCACCGACGGCGGCAACGCCGAGGTGCTCCTGCACAACGCCCGCCGGCTCGGGATCGCCCGGCTGCCCGTCCCGGTCGTCCTCGCCGGCAACGCCGACGCCGCCGACGAGGCCCGCGCCGAGCTCGAGCGCCGCCGCCGGCACGTCGTCGTCACGGCCAACGTCCTGCCCCGGATCGGCGTCCTCGACCCGCTCGGGGCCCGCGCGGCGATCCGCGAGGTCTTCCTCAGCCACGTCATCGGCGGCAAGGGGTTGTCGAAGGGCCCGGCGTTCGCCCGGCTCGTCCGCGCGGCCACGCCGGACGCCGTCCTCGCGGGCGTCGAGGCGCTCGCCGACGGCAGCCACGACGTCCCCGGCGCGGACGACGTCCGGGGCGCCGGGGACGTGCTCGTCGTCGACGTCGGCGGTGCCACGACCGACGTCTACTCGGTGCTCACGCCCGAGGGCGAGGACGCCGCGCTCGCCAAGGAGGTCGTCGCGACGCTGTGGCGGGCCCGGACCGTCGAGGGCGACCTCGGGATGCGCTGGGGCGCGCCGGGGGTCGTCGCCGCCGCGGTCGCCGAACGGCTCCTCGACCCCGGCGACGCCACGACCGCGGCGCTCGCCGCGCACGCCGACCGGGCCCGCGCCGAACCGGCCTGGGTGCCCGGCCCGGAGACCGCGGACGGCGCCGCGGCGCGCGACCTCGACACGACGCTGGCCCGGCTCGCGGTCACCGTCGCCCTGCGCCGGCACGGCCGCCCCGCGACCACCTCGGCGTCGCCGCGCCCGCTGCGCGACGTCGCGCTCGTCGTCGGCAGCGGCGGGGTGCTGCGGCACGCGGACGCCGCGACCCGGGCCGCGGTGCTCGCGCCCGCGACGTCCGACCACGCCGGCGGCTGGCGGGTGCCCGACCGCGCCCGGATCGTCGTCGACGGCCGGTACACGCTCTTCGCCGCGGGGCTGCTCGCCGCCGGGGCCCCGGTCGCCGCCGCCCGGCTCGCAGGGTCGGTCACGTCGCCCGGCTGAGCCCCGACCGCCGGCCGACCGACCGGCCGAACGCCACGTCGCCCGGTCGCGAGCACGCGCACCCGGCAGGATGGGGCCATGAGTCTCTCGCCGCGTGAGCGTGCCGCCGTCGGACGCCTCGACGACGCCGACGTCGTCCCTGCCGGGCTGCGGGCCGCCGCCGGATGGTCGTGGCGGATGCTCGTCGTCGGCGTCGCGATCTACTACCTGCTGCGCATCCTCGGCATCTTCGAGGTGCTCGTCGTCCCGGTGCTCGTCGCGCTGCTCGTCGTGGCGTTCCTCAAGCCGTTCGTCGACCTCGTCGCCGCCGGCCGCGGCCGCCCCGGCGTCCCCCGCGGGCTCGCGTCGATCGGCGCGATCATCCTGTCGCTGCTCGTCATCGCCGGGCTCATCACGCTCATCGGCCAGCAGGTCACGACCGGTTTCCCGAGCCTGCAGAAGCAGGCGCTCAGCGGCTGGCAGGAGCTGCAGAAGTCGCTCGCCAGCGGGCCGCTGCACCTGACGAACAACCAGGTGTCGGCGTACATCGACCGGATCGTCGCCGAGATCCAGGCGAACAGCTCCCAGCTCGTCAGCGGCGCGCTGCAGGTCGGCTCGACGGCGGCGGACATCGGCACGGGCTTCTTCATCGTGCTCTTCAGCGCGTTCTTCATGCTGTCCGGCGGCGACCGGATCTGGGCCTGGGTCGTCCGGCTCTTCCCGCGCACGGCCCGGGCCCGGGTCAACGGCGCCGGGGTGCGGGCCTGGGCGACGCTGACGGCCTACGTGCGGGCCACGATGATCGTCGCGGTCGTCGACGGCGCCGGGGTCGGGATCGCCGCGGCGATCCTCGGGGTCCCGCTCGCGCTGCCGCTCGGCGTCCTGGTCTTCCTCGGTGCGTTCGTGCCGATCGTCGGTGCGTTCGTCACGGGCATCGTCGCCGTCCTCGTCGCGCTCGTCGCGAAGGGCCCGGTCGTCGCGCTCATCATGCTCGCCTCGGTCATCGCCGTGCAGCAGCTCGAGGCGCACGTGCTCCAGCCGTTCCTCATGGGCCGGGCCGTCTCCGTGCACCCGCTCGCGGTGATCCTCTCGATCGCCGCGGGCGTGCTCCTCGCCGGCATCGTCGGAGGCCTGTTCGCCGTCCCGCTCGCGGCCGTCGTCAACGTCGTGGCCTCGTACCTGTCGGGGTCGGACGACGAGGAGGACTCCAGACGCGACGCCGCGGACGGCGTCCTCGACGGCTTCGACGGGAACGCGACGACCGGGCAGACCCCGGCGGAGGCCGCGCGGGACGCCGGTGCCGCCGCGGACGAGGCCGGACCGCTCGCCGACGAGCCCGTCGAGGGGGCCCGCCGGGCCGCCGGGGAGCCCGGCCCGTCGGAAGCCTGACCTCATCACTCGAGTGTGGTCCACCTCACATCGAACCTCGCCTGGAAACCCGGAGCGGCCCCGGGACGACCTCTGCGCGTCGGACACCACCGAGCAGAGGGACACCGATCTCCATGGTTTCAAGGACAGCGCGGCGGCGCCCCGCCCGCGTGGGGGCCCGGGCGTTCGCCGCGGCCGCCGTCGTCGCGGTGGGGGCCTCCGCGGTCGTCGCCGTCGCCACGTCGACGTCGCAGGCGGCGCTCAACAGCAACGCCCTGTACGTCTCCCCGACCGGCAGCGCCGGTGCCGCGGGCACGGCGTCGGCCCCGACCACGCTCGCGTCGGCGATCTCGAAGATCACCCCGGGCGGCACGATCTACCTGCGGGGCGGCACGTACAGGCTCTCCTCGACGGTGGCGGTCCCCACCGGCAACAACGGCACGTCGTCCGCCCGCAAGGAGCTCGCCGCGTACCCGGGGGAGACCCCCGTCCTGAACTTCTCCGCCCAGAGCGAGGCCGCCTCGAACCGCGGCCTCGTGCTCGGCGGGAGCTACTGGCACCTCTACGGTCTCGTCGTGGAGCGGGCCGGTGACAACGGCATCTACGTCTCCGGCAGCAACAACGTCGTCGAGCGCACCGTGACGCGCTTCAACCGCGACACCGGCCTGCAGATCGGTCGGGCGGCGTCCTCGACCCCGCGCTCGGACTGGCCGGCGAACAACCTCGTCGTCACGTCGGAGTCCCACGACAACAAGGACGCGCTCGGCGAGAACGCCGACGGGTTCGCCGCCAAGCTCACCGTCGGCCCCGGCAACGTCTTCCGCTCCACGGTCGCCCACCACAACGTCGACGACGGCTGGGACCTGTTCGCCAAGCCCGACACCGGCCCGATCGACCCGGTGACGATCGAGGACTCCCTCGCCTACTCCAACGGCACCCTGTCCGACGGCACCCAGCTGGCGAACGGCGACCGCAACGGCTTCAAGCTCGGCGGCTCGAAGATCGCGGTGAACCACGTCATCCGGCGCAGCATCGCGTACAAGAACGGCCAGCACGGGTTCACCTGGAACAGCAACCCGGGCCGGATCACGGTGTCCGACAACGTGAGCATCGACAACACCGAGCGCAACTTCGCGTTCGACGGCGGCGTCTCGGTGTTCCGCAACGACACGTCGTGCCGCAGCTCCGGCTCGACGGTCGACAGGACCTCCGGTGACGCCGACGCCTCGAACCAGTTCTGGAGCGGGAAGAACGGCTCGCGTTGCGCCACGTACACCGGGGCCATGACGTGGTCGTTCGCCGGCCAGTCCGAGCGCGGGGTCGAGGACGCCGCCCGACCGATCTGCAGGNTTCCCCGACGTGAACGTGGCGTCCGTCGTGCTGACGAGCCGGGCGCCGCCGACGACCACGACGACGACCGGCGCCCCCGGCGGGACGTCGCTGCTCGCGGACGACTTCGCGGACGGCAGCAGCACCGGCTGGACGGCGGGCGCCGGCACCTGGGCGGTCAGCGCCGGGGCCCTGGGCCAGTCGGCCGCCGGGACGACCGCGGCGGTCGCCGGGTCGGCCGCGTGGACGGCGGCAGACGTCCGGGTGACCGCGACGAACACGGGCGTCACCGGGTCGGGCTCGGCGGTCTCGGTGCTCGCCCGGGCGCAGAGCGCGACGAGCTACTACGCGCTGGCCCTGCGCGACGCGAACGTCGTCGAGCTGCGCAAGGTCGTCGACGGCAGGAGCACCGTGCTCGCGTCGGCCCCGTTCAAGGCCGCCACGAACAAGGCGTTCGCGTTGCGGCTCGTCGTCAAGGGCACGACGCTCACCGGGTCCGTCGGCGGCGCCCGGCTCGTCAGCACGACGGACGCCACGTTCACGTCGGGGAAGGTCGGCGTCGGCACGAACAACGCCACCGCGTCCTTCGACGACGTGACGGTGACCGTCGCGTAGCGGTCCGGCGCCCTCCCGAGGCGTCGGCCCGAGCGGCCCGGATCCCGTCCCCGACGGGGTCCGGGCCGCTCCGCGTAGGGTGCCGGGCATGGATCTCACCGACGGCGCCCCGGCCTTCGACTGGCTCCCCGTCCCCGGCGCCCCGGCCGCCGGCACCTGGGCGGACGGCGTCCTCACGGTCACGGCCGGCCGGCTCACCGACTGGTTCGTCGACCCGTCCGGAGTGCACGTCGCGGCAGGGAACGCGCCGATCCTGCTCGGCCCGGTCGGCACGACGGGTGAGGGTGCCCCGGCGGGTCCGGCGCGGGCCTGCCTCACGGCGACGGCCGCCATGGACGGCACGACGCAGTTCGACGCCGCCGCGCTCTACGTGTTCGTCAACGACCGGTCCTGGGCGAAGCTGGCCCTGGAACGGAACCCGCTCGGCCAGGAGACGCTCGTGAGCGTCGTCACCGACGGGACGTCGGACGACTGCAACCACCGGGTCGCGGCCGGTCCGGTCCGGCTGCGGGTCTGCTCGGTGGGCGGCGGGGCCTTCGCGTTCCACGTCGAGCAGGACGGCCGCTGGGACCTGCTGCGCCTGTTCGGCCTCGCCGACGCGAAGGCCGAGCCGGACTCGGTCCGGCTCGGCCTGTCGGCGCAGTCCCCGCTCGGCGAGGGCTGCACCGCGTCGTTCCGTGGGATCGCCTGGTCGGCCGACGTCCCGGCCGACCTGCGCGCCGGGACCTGACCCGCGGGCCGCTCAGCCGCTGTAGGGCTTGGCGTCCTTGATGACGACCGGGATCTCGGTGCCGTTCGGCGCGGTGTAGGCCACCTTGTCGCCGATCTTCGCGCCGAGGATCGCCGAGCCGAGCGGGCTCTTCTCGCTGTAGACGTCGAGGTCGGTGTCACCCGCGACCTCGCGGCTGCCGAGGAGGAAGGTCGTCTCGTCGCCGGCGAGGTCGATCGTCACGACCATCCCGGGGGCGATGCCGTCGTCCGCGTTCTGGGGGGCGTCGCCCACCTTGGCGTTCTCGAGCAGGTGGCGCAGGACCCGGATCCGGGCCTCCTGCTTGCCCTGCTCCTCCTTGGCGGCGTGGTACCCGCCGTTCTCGCGGAGGTCGCCCTCGAGGCGCGCCTCCTCGATCTTCTTCGCGATCTCGGTGCGGCCATCACCCGACATGTACTCGTACTCGGCCTTGAGGCGGTCGTAGGCCTCCTGCGTCAACCACTGGACGCTCGTCGTCTCGGTCACGATGCCTCCGTTCCACGTGCTGTCGGCCTGTGCCGCACGGCCGGGCCTGTTCCCGGCACGCGTCTGACCCGGCCCGCCGATGCGGACCCTCGGTCAGGTAGGTGAAGCGTCGAGCCTAGCAAGGCTCACCCGAGGGCGCAGGCCTTGACATTCCCGCTCACGGCGCGCTCGCTCGTCGGCACGACGGCCGTGACGGTCACCGCGCCGTCCGGCGCCGCGGGGATGCGGACGTCGGTGCGCCCGACCTCGGCGAACCCCACGTTGAGCGCGCGGACGGTGCACACCGCGGTCGCCGACGGGGCCTTCTGGACCTCGAAGGTCACCCGGACCTCGGTGTCGGCCACGACCTCGTACCCGATGTCGAGGTAGTGCACCCCGGTGTTGCCCGGGCCGAAGGCGATGTAGGCGAACCAGCCGACGGCGAGCAGGAGGGCGGCCGCCGCGGCTCCGACGAGCGTGCGGCGGCTCGGCGGGCGCCGGACCGGGCCGTAGCGGCCCTCGGGGCGGCGCGGGCCGGCGGCCCCGTCGGCGAGCGTCACGTCGTCCTCCTCGTGCCCCGCCGGGCCGGTGTCGGACCGGCGGCGTAGCGTCGGGAATGATTGTCCCCCGGGGCGGCTTCGCCCTGGGAGGGGGGACCTCCCTCCGGGGGGACCGGCGAACGACCAGGGAGGCAGTGGCGTGGGCGAGGTGCTCCGGCTCATGGCCGTGCACGCGCACCCGGACGACGAGTCCAGCAAGGGTGCGGCGACGATGGCGCGGTACGTCGCGGAAGGCGTCGAGGTGCTCGTCGTCACGTGCACCGGCGGCGAACGCGGCGACATCCTCAACCCGAAGCTCAAGGACGACCCGGACCTGCTCCGGGACATCGCCGAGTACCGCCGGGTCGAGATGGCCAACGCGGTCGCGGCGCTCGGCGTCCGGCACGAGTGGCTCGGTTTCGTCGACTCGGGGCTGCCGGAGGGCGACCCGCTGCCGCCGCTGCCCGAGGGCTGCTTCGCGCTCGAGCCGCTGCACGTCGCGGCGGCCCCGCTCGTACGCCTCGTCCGGTCGTTCCGGCCGCACGTCATGACGACGTACGACGAGAACGGCGGCTACCCGCACCCGGACCACATCATGACCCACAAGGTGAGCATGGAGGCCTTCGAGGCCGCCGGGGACGACGAGCGCTACCCGGGGACCGGCGCCCCCTGGCAGCCCCTCAAGCTCTACTACGACCGCGGCTTCTCCCGCGCGAAGATCATCGGCTTCCACGAGGCGATGCTCGCGGCCGGTCTGGAGTCCCCGTTCGCGGAGTGGCTCCAGCGCTGGGAGGACCGCGAGGAGGTCACCATCACCACGCGCGTCGAGTGCGCCGACTGGTTCCCGGTGCGGGACAAGGCCCTGCTGGCCCACGCGACCCAGATCGACCCGGACGGCTGGTTCTTCTCCATCCCGTCCGAGATCCAGCGCAGCGTGTGGCCGACCGAGGACTTCCAGCTGGCCCGGTCGCACGTGCCGACCGAGACCCCCGAGGACGACCTCTTCGCGGGCGTCCGCGAGCGGGTCGAGGTGGCGTGATGACGGCCTCGCTGCACAGCGGCCTGCTCACCGGTCTGCACGGCGGTCTGCTCGCCGTCGACCCGGAGGGGCCCAACGCGGACAAGGTGTCGCCGGGCCTGCTCGGGTTCGTCACGGTGTTCTGCCTGGCGCTCGCGGTCGTCGTCCTCGTCCGGAGCATGGCCAAGCACCTGCGGAACGTGCGGTACAGCCCCGGCCCGGACGGTCAGATGTGGACGCCGCCCGGCACCGTCGGCCTGCCCTCGGCCGAGCAGGTAGCGGCCGAGCAGGCGGCGGCCGCGAAGGTGCCGCCGGCGGACGACGAGCGTCCGGGGTCCGCACCCGCCGCACCCTGACCGCCCGCCCGGTCACCCGGCCGGCCGAAAGACCGGACGTACCTGCTCACCCTCGCGGCCCCTCCTGCCGATAGACCAGCAGCGCGTCGTCGCGGTGGGGTGCGGCCCGCCGCGACGACGCCAACTCATCTCGAGGGCGAGCGGAGGTCCGCCGGTGGCGATGTGGTCCGCGGTGCGCGAGGGCGTCCGGGTGGGCCGCCGCGCGCCGGCCCCGCCCCCGGTGCCCGTCGTCCGCAGGCACGTCGTCGTCCTGTCCGGCGGGGGCGCCCGCGGCGCCGCCCAGGCCGGCGCGCTCGCCGCGCTGCTCACCGCCGGGATCGACCCGGTCGGCATCGTCGGCTGCTCCGTCGGGGCGCTCAACGGGGCCTACCTCGCCGTCGACCCGACCCCCGCGCGGGCCGAGGCGCTCGCCGACCGGTGGGCGGGCCTGCGGCGCCGGGACGTGTTCGGCGGCGGCCGGCTCTCGACGTGGCGCAACGTCGTCGCGCGCCGACCGGCGCTGTTCTCCGAGGAGCCGCTGCGCCGCCTGCTCGCCGACTGGCTGCCCGTCGACGACTTCGACGACCTCGCGGTGCCGCTCCGGGTCGTCACGACGTCCCTGACGTCCGGCCGCGCCGTCTACCACGGCACCGGTCCGCTCACCGACGTCCTGCTCGCCTCGGCCGCCCTGCCCGGGCTCTTCCCGCCGGTCCACCTGCCCGCCGGGTACGACGACGACGGCACGGTCCGGACCGAGCAGCACGTCGACGGCGGGGTCACCGACCTCGTCCCCGTCGCGGGGGCGCTCGACCTGGCCCCGACGGACATCTGGCTCCTCGACGTCGCGGCCCACCCGGGGACGGGCGCCTGGCGCGTCCGCAGCGCGCTCGACGTCCTCGTCGCCTCGCTCGCGGCCTCGATGCGCTGCCGGCCGCTGCCGCGGCTCGACGGCACGGTGCTCCACCACGTCGAGCTGGGCGCGGCGCCGGACGGCCCGGGCGGCCTCATGGACTTCACCCGCACCGCCGGCCTCGTCGAGGCCGGCCGGGCCGCCGGGGCCCTCGCGGTGTCGGGGCTCGTCGTCGGGGCCTGAGCCTCCGTCCGGCGACGTCCGACAGGACGACGGCCCGACACGACGACGCCGCGACACGACCACGCCGCGACAGAACGACGACCCGACAGGACGACGTCCCCCGACGTCCCCCGACGTCGCCCGACGCCCCCGCTCAGCTGTCGAGGATGATCCGGTGGAGCATCTTCGTCTGCTCGCTGACCTCGCTGACGGCCTGCTCGATGTCGCCGGACTGCGCCGCGGTGTCCCGCGCGCCGCTCGCGATGCCCTCGAGCGCACGGGCGATCTCCGTGGTCACGGCGGACTGCTCCTCGATCGCGGCGGCCACGGTGTTCTGGCTCTCGCTGATCGTGCCGATGAGGGTCTCGATGTTCGTCAGCGCCTGGACGCCCAGGTCGGCGGCCCGCTGGATGGCGGCGATCCGGGCCTCGATGTCGCTGATCGACGCGGCCGTGGTCCCGGCGAGCTGCTTGACCTCGTCGGCGACGACGGCGAAGCCCTTGCCGGCCTCGCCGGCCCGGGCCGCCTCGATCGTCGCGTTGAGGGCGAGCATCTTCGTCTGCTCGGCGACGCCCGTGATGAGGCGCAGGAAGTCGCCGATCTCGGTGCTGGAGCGCTGCAGGTCGCGCAGCGTCGAGGCGCCCTCGTCGGTGGCCTGGACGGCCGCCCGGACCTGGGTCACGGCGTCCGACGACGAGCGCGCGATCTCGGCGACGGCCGCCCGCAGCTCCTCGGTCGCGGCGGCCGCGGTGTCCGAGGCGCTCGAGGTCTCGGCCGCGACCTGGACGATGTGCCCGACGATCCCGCGGAGCCGGTCGGTGGCGCTGTCGACGTCCCCGATCGAGGTGTCCGCGCGGCCGTTGCGCTCGGAGACGTTGTCCCAGATGACGACGAACCCGTGGCGGGTGCCCTCGCCGTCCGTGATCGCGTTGATGAGCGTGCGCAGGGTGATCCCGCCGAAGCTGAAGACCGCCTCGCGGGGCAGCGCGGCGGGGTCGGCGAGGATCCGGTCGATCCGGGCCGGGTCCTTGTGGAAGCGGTGGATGGAGCCGCCGAGGAGGTCCTCGATGGACATCCCGAACGCCTGCCGGACGGCGGGGCCGAGCGCCCGCACCGTCTGCGCCGCCTTGCGGTTCATGTAGACGAGGTTGAGCGAGGTGTCCGCGATGAAGCAGTTCGCGTTGAGGCTGTCCAGCGTGGCCTTGACGGGGTTCTTCGGGTCGTCGAGGTAGCCGGTGATCCCCGCGGCGGCGCGCTTGCCGCCCCCGTTGAGCAGCTGGGTGATGGACATCTGCGCCTGGTCTCCTGACGGGACGGTGTTGCCTGGAACGGTCTGACCCCGGGCGGAGCCCTGTCGCTGGGTCGAGAACGACATCGACGTGCGACGCACATCACTTGACGACCGCTCACCGCAGACGCCGGTGTTATCGCTACCGAGGTCGGTCGCGCGGGGAGTGCCGGCCGGGGCTGCGGGTCGGCCCGACCGGACAGCACGCCGTCCCGGATGGTGTGATGGGCCCGACCTTGCGGTGCGGCGTGCTCGGGAGGTGCGGTGAGCGACACGGTCGACGGCGTCGTCGCGCGGATGCGCGAGCGGCTGTCGGTGCTGGAGCGTGACCGGGACCCCGCGCGGTTCTTCCTCGCGACGTACCTGCGCACGACGCAGGCGGTCGCGGACGCCGTCGACGACGGCCGGTTCGAGGACGCGCCGTGGGTCGAGTGGTGGGACGTCGTCTTCGCCGAGCTCTACCTCGACGCCCTCGACGCGCACCGGATCGACCCGAAGTCCGCGCCGCGGCCGTGGCGGATCGCCTTCGGGGCGGCCCGGGACGCGCCGCCGGTGCTCCACGTGCTGCTCGGCATGAACGCCCACATCAACTACGACCTGCCGCAGTCGCTCGTCGGGGTCATCTCGCCGACCCAGTTCGGCGACCCCGGTCTGCTCGCCCGCCGCGAGCGGGACCACGCGCGCATCGACGAGGTGCTCGCGCGCCGGGTGTCCGCCGAGGACGGCGAGCTGCGCCGCCTCTCCGGCCCGCGGCGGGCGCTCGACCGGGCGATGACCCCGCTCAACCGCCGGATGACGGCGAGGTTCCTCCGCGAGTCCCGGGCGAAGGTCTGGCTCAACACCCAGGCGCTCCACGAGGCCCGGGTGGCCGGCGACGACGTCTACCGCCGCCGCCTGGCCGAGCTCGAGGTGCTCTCCTCGGCGCGCGTCCGGGACCTCACGACCCCGGGGCCGGTGCTCGTGCGGCTCGGCGTCCGCGGCTTCGGCGTCGTCCTGCCGCCGCCCTGACGACGCGTCGGCCCACATGGTGGTGCCGTTGTTGCGTATCGCGCACACCGTTCCGTATAGCGCGTCGCTCGGATACGATCGCCGCAACCTGGGGGGACTCGTCGGGGCGGCGTCGCTGCCGTCCCATCAGGCGTTTCCGTGCGGCGAAGGGATCGTCGAGCGTGTCCGGTCAGCGGTACGACGTCATCGTGGTCGGTGGTGGTTCGGCGGGCTGCGCGCTCGCCAACCGGCTCTCCGCGGACGGCACCACGAAGGTGCTCGTCCTCGAGGCCGGCCGCAGCGACTACCCGTGGGACGTCTTCATCCACATGCCAGCGGCCCTGCCGTTCCCGATCGGCAGCCGGTTCTACGACTGGCAGTACGAGTCCGAGCCCGAGCCGTTCATGCACGGGCGGAAGATCTACCACGCCCGCGGCAAGGTGCTCGGTGGCAGCAGCAGCATCAACGGGATGATCTTCCAGCGCGGCAACCCGATGGACTACGAGCGCTGGGCCGCCGACCCGGGGATGCAGACCTGGGACTTCGCGCACTGCCTGCCGTACTTCAAGCGGATGGAGAACTGCCTCGCGACGGGGCCGGAGGACGTGTGGCGCGGTCACTCCGGCCCGCTCGTGCTCGAGCGCGGCCCGGCGACGAACCCGCTCTTCGGGGCCTTCCTCGAGGCTGTCCAGCAGGCCGGCTACCCGCTGACGGACGACGTCAACGGGTACCGCCAGGAGGGCTTCTCGGCGTTCGACCGCAACGTCCACCGCGGCCGCCGGCTGTCCGCCGCCCGGGCCTACCTGCACCCGGTCAAGGGCCGCGGCAACCTCGAGGTCCGTACCCGGGCGTTCGTCACCAAGGTGCTGTTCCGCGGCACGAAGGCGATCGGCGTCGAGGTCGCCAAGGCGCCGCTGTGGGGCGGCGCGCCCGGCCGCTACTCCGCGGGCTCCGTCGAGCGCATCGAGGCGGGCGAGGTGATCCTCGCCGGCGGCGCGATCAACTCCCCGCAGCTGCTCCAGGTCTCCGGCATCGGCAACTCCGAGCACCTGCGCCCGCTCGGCGTCGAGATGGTCCACCACCTGCCGGGTGTCGGTGAGCACCTGCAGGACCACCTCGAGGTCTACATCCAGCACACGGCGACGCAGCCGGTGACGATGCAGCCCTACCTCAAGCACCGGTACAAGCCGCTCATCGGGGCGCAGTGGCTGTTCCTGCGCAGCGGGCCCGGCGCGACGAACCACTTCGAGGCCGGCGGCTTCATCCGCAGCAACGAGGACGTCGAGTACCCGAACCTCATGTACCACTTCCTGCCGATCGCGGTCCGGTACGACGGGACGGCGCCCGCCGGCGGCCACGGCTACCAGGTGCACGTCGGGCCGATGTACTCCGACGCCCGCGGCCACCTGCGGATCAGGAGCGCGGACCCGACCGTCAAGCCGTCGATGCTCTTCAACTACCTGTCGACCGACCAGGACCGTCGCGAGTGGGTCGAGGCGGTCCGCCGCACCCGCGAGATCCTCTCCCAGTCCGCGATGGCGCCCTTCGACGGCGGCGAGATCTCGCCCGGGGCGCAGGTGGAGACCGACGAGCAGATCCTCGACTGGGTCGGCCACGAGGGCGAGACCGCGCTCCACCCGTCGTGCACGGCCCGGATGGGCGTCGACGAGGAGTCCGTCGTCGACCCGCTGACGATGCGCGTGCACGGCGTCGAGGGGCTGCGCGTCGTCGACGCCTCCGTCATGCCGTACGTGACGAACGGCAACATCTACGCGCCCGTCATGATGCTCGCCGAGAAGGCCGCGGACCTCGTGCTCGGCAACACCCCGCTCGAGGCGATCACCGAGCCGTTCTACCGGCACCGACCCGCCGGGGCGGCCGGTGAGCACTACCCGCCCGTCCGCACCGGTGCCCCCTCGTCCGACGGTCTGTCCGACGGTCTGTCCGACGGCACCGACCCCGACCCGACCCGGCAGGTGAGCGCCTGATGGCCAGGACCGAGACCCTCACCCGCGGGACCGCCGCGGAGCGCCTGCTGCGCCACGCGCGGTACGAGGTGCTGCCGACGAAGACGATCGAGGAGAAGGTGCTCGCGGCGGTCCCCAAGGACGTCGCGCTCACCGTGACGGCCTCGCCCGCCAAGGGCATCGAGCAGACCGTCGACCTCGCCGAGCGGTTCGCGGGGCACGGGTACAGCGTCGTCCCGCACCTGTCGGCGCGGCTCATCAGGGACGGTGCGCACCTCGCCGACCTCGTCGCGCGCTGCACGGCTGCCGGGATCACCGCCGTCTTCGTGCCCGCGGGCGACGCCGACCCGCCCGCGGGGGAGTACGACGCCGCGCTGCCGGCGCTCGCCGAGCTGAGCCGGATGGGCAGCCCGTTCTCCACCGTGGGCATCACCGGGTACCCGGAGAGCCACCCGTCGATCGACGACGACGTCACCGTGCAGGCCATGTGGGACAAGCGTTCCCACGCGACGGAGATCGTCAGCAACCTCTGCTTCGACGCCGCCGCGATCGCCGGCTGGGTCAAGCGAGTGCGCCGGCGCGGCGTCACACTGCCGATCCAGGTCGGCATCGCCGGGCCGGTCGAGGCGACGAAGCTGCTCTCGATGGCGACGAAGGTGGGGGTCGGGGAGTCGACGCGGTTCCTCACGAAGCACGCCGGCTGGTTCGCCCGGCTCGCCAACCCCGGCTACACCCCCGAGCGGCTGCTCGGCCGCCTCGCCAAGGAGGTCGGCGACCCGGAGTGGGGGCTCGCCGGCCTGCACGTCTTCACGTTCAACCAGGTCGCCGAGACCGAGGCCTGGCGGCGGCGCCTGCTCGGCGAGGGCTGAGGCCCGCCGTCCGGTGCAGCTCGTCTTCGACCTCGGCGGCGTCCTGCTGCGCTGGCGCCCGCTCGAGCTGGTCCGCCGCGCGCTGCCGCACCGCGCGGACGACGCGGAGCGGCTCGCCCGCAGCATCTTCGGCCACCCGGACGGCGAGTGGTCCCGGTTCGACCGCGGCCTGCTCGACGTCGACGGGGTCGTCGCCGGGATCGCCGCGCGCACCGACCTCACCCCGGACGACCTGCGTGCCGTCCTCGCGCAGGTGCCGGCCGAGCTGGTGCCCGTGCCTGCGACCGTCGCCCTCCTGGAGCGGCTGCACGGCCGCGGGGCGCCGATGTTCTACCTGTCGAACATGCCGGCGCCGCACGCCGACCGCCTCGAGGCCGAGCACGCGTTCTTCGGCCTGTTCGCCGACGGGGTCTTCTCCGGCCGGGTCCACCTCGCCAAGCCGGACCCGGCGATCTTCCAGGTCGCCCAGGAGCGGTTCGGCGTGCCCGCGGGCGACCTGCTCTTCCTCGACGACCACGCGCCGAACGTCGACGCGGCCCGGTCCGCGGGCTGGCAGGCGCTGCTGTTCACCGACGCCGCGGCGTGCGAGGCGGAGCTGACGGCCCGCGGACTGGTCTGAGGCCGCTCGTACGGGGCTGTCCCAGGTCGGCGCCACGCTGGGGACGATCGCCAACAGCGGGATGTGGCGGATGGTCCCCGATCCGCAGCGCCACCGCGTCAGGCGCGTCGTGCGGGCCCGTGGCACGCGGCGGTCACGACGTCGACCCACACCTGGGGGTGCGTCGACCACAGGTCGTGCGGTACGCCGGGGACCTCCACGAGGCGGCCCCGGGGGAGCAGTGCGGCGAGCTGTCGGAGCGGCCACGCCGGGCGGATGTCGTGCTCCGCGGCGACGACCGTCGTCGGCACCTGGCAGTCCGCGAGGCGGCGGAGCAGGTCGCGCTCATGGATCCACTCCACGAAGGACTCGCTGAGCGCACCGTGCACACCCGGATCCCAAGCGACGTCGATCCCGGCCTCGGTGTTCTTGAGGGCGTGGTAGGCCGCCGACCACGTCCGGTCCTGGTGCAGACCGTGCGCGGCGACCGCGACGACTCCGCGAACGGCGGCCGGGTGGTCGAGCGCGTACCGCACCGCGAGGTCGCCGCCCCACGAGTGACCGAGCACGACCCCGCCGGCCACCCCAGCGGCCTGCCGGACGGCCTCCAGGTCGGCGACGTCCCGGGCGAGGTCGTGCGGACCGCCCGCGGAGCGGCCGACGCCGCGGGGTTCGGGGTACCAGGCGCGCGTCCCGCGCGGCGCGAGGTTCGTCGCGTTCGAGGTAGTGCACGCAGCCGGGACCGCCGGAGAGGACGACGACGTCGGGACCGCTGCCGGTCACGCCCACGTGGAGCAGGACGCCGTCGTCGGCCGTCACGGTCGTGGAGCGCACCGCGCCATCGTGCCAGCGGTCGAGGGGCCGCGCCGACCGTCGGCCGGCCGCCCGTCAGGCGTCGACGAGACCGAGCAGCGCCTCGACGGTCGACCAGTTGCGGGCCGTCGCGACGATCTTCGCCTTCGGCAGCACCTTCGTCAGCGGTGAGTCGATGCTGCGGCCGCTGCGGAACGCCAGGTAGAGGGTGCGGTCGCCGACCGCCATCTCGTCGTCGCCGTGCCGCAGGCCGACGGCGGCGTCGAGCGCGGCGGCGTCCGGCGCGGTCTCGCAGAACATGACGTGCAGCTGCTTGGGGGTCGGCACGAGGTCGGGGAAGGGGTTCGCGGCCGCGACCGCACGCAGGTGGTCGGCGGTGACGACGAGGACCCGGGCCTGGACGCCGCTGCGGGCGAGCATCGCCTCCTCGGCGGCGGAGCCGAGCGCGGCGAGCGCCTCCGCGGTGCCGGCGGCCTCCGCGGGGACGTCCATGACCGCGTTGCCGCTGCGCAGGTACGTGCGGACGCCGGTGCCGCCGACGTCCTCGAGCGCCGTCTTCAGGTCCGCCATCCGCACCTGCTTCGCCGTCCCGACGTTGATGCCACGGACGAGGACGACGACGCGTGCGAGTGGGCTCACCGGGCCAGGGTGCCACGCGCGCGGGGTGCGCGGGACCGGGGCGCGGGGTCAGCCCGTGACGAGCCGCTCCAGCTCGGACTCCAGCCCGCCCTCGCCGACGTCGACCCGTTCCAGCGGCAGCCGCAGCACGGCGGCGGCGTCCGCGACCGCCGCCTCGAGCGCGGGCGTCGGGTGCTGCGCGAGCCACACGACGCGGCGGTAGTGCCGGAAGTAGTCCTCGTGCAGCTCGGGGTACCGGTCCAGGCCCAGCTCGACGACGACGCTGCGCCGGAAGGACGCCGCGAGGAAGTCGGTGAGCACGTACGTCCCGGCCTCGGCCTCGAAGATCTCCCTGAGCCGCTGGACGCCCGCGTAGACGTCGTAGCAGTGCTCCCCGGCGAGCCGGGCGACGCCGTGCCGGGCCAGGACCTCGTCGAGGGCCCCGTACGTGCCGCAGTCGGCGTACGCGACCGCGAGGCGGGCGTAGCCGGGCCGGTGCTCCCCGAGGACGGCGAGCGCCTCCTCGACGGCCGCGGCGATCCGGTCCGGGTGGTTGTGCAGCAGCGGCGGCAGCGGGTGGACGTCGACGGGCCAGCCGCGCCGGGCGGCGACCCGCCCGATCGTCAGCGAGAGCGCGCCGCAGGCGACGACGCCGACGCGCGGCCCGCCGTCCGGCCCGCCGTCGTCGGGCCGCTCGTCAGACCGGGAAGGACAGCTGCTCGACGAAGAGGTCGTTGAAGTCGGTGCGGTCGGAGAGCTCGACGTAGCGCACCTCCTCGAGCAGGGTCTGCGCGCCCTGGCGCTCGCGGACCGAGAGCAGGGTCATCTTCGCGCCCTCGCCGGCGACATTGCCCGCGCTGACGATCCGCAGCAGGGGCACCTTGGGGACCAGACCGATCCGGACGGCGCTCGCGGGGGACAGGTAGGACCCGAAGGAGCCGGCGAGGAGCACCTGCTGGATGTCGGCGACGTCGGCGCCGATCTCCTCGACGAGGAGCTTCCAGCCGGTCGCGATGGCGGCCTTGGCGAACTGCAGCTCGCGGACGTCGCGCTGCGACAGGTAGATCGCCTCGTCGAGGTCGCCGACCTCGCCCTTCCAGTGCAGGACGAAGACCCGCTCCTTGCCGACGGCGAGGAGCCGGTCGGCCAGCCCCGGGTGCAACTCAGCGGCGACCTCGTCGGCGACGAGCCGGCCCGAGGTGTCGAGGATGCCGACGGCGGCGAGCTCGGCGACGGCGTCGACGAGGCCGGAGCCGCACAGGCCCATCGGGGCGACGTCCCCGATGACCTGGAGCTGGACGTCGTCGTCGCTGATCTTGACGACCTCGATCGCGCCGTCCGCGGCGCGCATCCCGCACCGGATCGAGGCGCCCTCGAAGGCCGGGCCGGCCGGGGCCGCGGTCGAGACGAGGCGGCTCGCGTCGCCGAGGACGATCTCGCAGTTGGTGCCGACGTCGATGAACAGCCGGAGCCGCTTGTCGCGGTCCATGCCGCTGGCGAGCATGCCCGCGACGATGTCGCCGCCGACGTACGCGCCGAGCGAGGGGAACACGTACGCCCGGGCGCGCGGGTGCAGCGCGAGGCCGAGGTCGGTGGCGAGGACGTCGGGGAAGCCGCTCGCGGTCATGACGAACGGGGCGACGCCGAGCGGCTCGGGGTCGATCCCGAGGGCCAGTGCCGTCATCGTCGCGTTGCCGGCGAGCGCGACCTCGTAGACGTGCCGCGGGGCGACGCCGGCCTCGGCGCAGACCTCGTCGGCGAGCTCGGCGAGGGTCGCGTGCGCGGCGTCCCGCAGGCGGCCGAGGGCGTCCGGGTCGAGCATCGTCGCGCTGATCCGGCTGATGACGTCGCCGCCGAACGGCTGCTGCTTGTTGAGCATGGAGCGGACGGCGGAGGGCGTGCCGGTGGAGAGGTCGAGCAGCGTCGCGACGACCGTCGTCGTGCCGAGGTCGAACGCGATCGCGTAGCGCTGCTCGGTCGTGTCGCCGCCCTCGACGTCGACGAGGACGTCGTCGACGATCACCGCGGTCACGGTGAAGTCGTTGTCCCGCAGTGCCTTCGGCAGGCTGCGCAGGGCGTGCAGGTCGACCCGGAGCTCGAGGTCGTCGATCTGCGCGAGGAGCCGGTCGAGGTCCGGGACCTGGTCGGCGAGCGTCGGCTCGGCGAGCGTGACGCACCGCTTCTGGACGGCGGGCCGCAGGATGACCTGCCGGCCGACGCCGACGGTGGCCGCCTTGGGCCGGGTGAGCAGCGGCGGCACCTCGACCCGCAGGTCGCGGTTCGCCTGCGCCAGGCAGGCCAGCCGCCAGCCCTGCCGCAGCTGCTCGGTGGAGAACGCCCGCGGGTCGAGCCGTGCGACCGGGACGTCGCCCTCGACGACGCGGATCTTGCACTTGCGGCACGTGCCGTGGCCGCCGCAGGTGGAGTCGATCGCGATGCCGTTCCAGGACGCGGCGTCGAAGACCGTGACGCCGGGCGGCACCCGGACGTCCCGCTCGGCCGCGAGGTTCTTCTGGTCGGCCTCGCCGGGGACGAACGCGATCCGCACCCGGCCGACGCCCTCCGGGGCGGCGGGCGGCGGGGGCGCCGGGTGCTCGCCGAGCAGGCCTTCGCGCAGGTAGGCCTCGCGGGGTGCGGGGGCGGGCCCGTCCGGGGTCGAGGTCACGTGGTCGGCTGGGCGGCGGCTGCCGCGGCGGCCTCGGCCTCCGCCTGCGCCTTCTGCTTGGCGCGGAACGCGGAGATCCAGTTCGCGCCCCAGGGGTCGTTGCCCATCATGAGGTCGGCGGCCTTGATCGCGTCGACCATCTGCGGCGTCCGGGCGTCCATGATCGCCGTCGTGAGGCCGGCGTGCATGGCCATCGTGAGGAACGTCGACCCGAGGGTGTGCCGGCCGGGCATGCCGAACGAGACGTTGCCGGCGCCGAGGGTCGTGTTGAGGTCGAACTCGTCGCGGATGAGCGAGATCGCCTCCATCGTCAGCTTGCCGTACTCGTGGTTCGCGCCGACCGGCATCGCGAGCGGGTCGATGATGATGTCCTCGATCGGGATGCCGTACTTCTCGGTGGCGACGCCGACGATCTTCTTGGTGATCTCGAGGCGCTTGCGCGGGTCCTCGGGGATCTCGTCCTCCTCGTTGGGGAGGGCGATGACCGCGGCGCCGTAGCGCTTGACGAGGGGCAGGATCGCGTCGAGCCGGTCCTGCTCGCCGGTGACGCTGTTGACCAGGGCCTTGCCCTCGTACGCCGCGAGGCCGGCGTCCAGCGCCTCGACGACGCTGGAGTCGATGCACAGCGGCAAGTCCGTCATGGACTGGACGAGCTTGACGGCGCGGGCGAGCAGCTCGGCCTCGTCGGCGAGCGGGACGCCCATGTTGACGTCGAGCATCATCGCGCCGCCCGCGACCTGGGCCCGGACGTCCTCCTCGACGCGGGCCAGGTTGCCGGCGCGCAGCTCCTCCTGGAACTTCGGCCGCCCCGTCGGGTTGATCCGCTCGCCGATGATGCAGAACGGCTGGTCGGGACCGATGACGAGCTCTTTGGTCGCCGAGCGGACGACGGTGTGCATGCGGGTCTCCTGTCGGGGGACGTGCCGGAGGTCTGTTCGGGCCGGCCGGACGGCGTCCGCGCTGGGACGCCGTCCGGCCTGTGCTGCCCTGCTGCGGTCAGGCGGGGACGGCGGCCGCGCGCTTGCGGGCGATGAGGTCCTTGGCCCGGCGGACGGCGGTCGAGGCGTCGGCCGCGTAGCCGTCGGCGCCCACGGCGTCCGCGTACTCCTGCGTGACGGGTGCGCCGCCGACCATGACGATGACCTTGTCGCGCAGGCCGGCCTTCTCGAGCGCGTTCATGTTCGCCTTGAACATCGGCATCGTCGTCGTGAGGAACGCGGAGAACCCGACGATGTCGGGCTTGTGCTCCTCGATGGCCGCGATGAACTTCTCGGGGGAGACCTGGACGCCGAGGTCGATGACCTGGAAGCCGGCGCCCTCGAGCATGATGTTGACGAGGTTCTTGCCGATGTCGTGCACGTCGCCCTTGACGGTGCCCATGAGGAACGTGCCGACCGTCTCGGCGCCGGTGTCCGCGAGGAGCGGGCGCAGGACGTCGAGCGCGCCCGACATCGCCCGGCCGGCGATGAGCATCTCCGGGACGAAGAAGTCGCCGCGCTCGAACCGGGCGCCGACCTCCTCGAGCGAGGGGATGAGCGCCTCGAAGAGCAGCGCGTCCGGGCCGAGGCCGCTCTCGAGACCCTGTGCGGTCAGCTCGAGGACGCGAGGTGCGTTGCCGACGAGCGTCTCGTCGTAGAGGGCCTTGAGGATGTCCTGGCCGTTCATGCGGCCCCTTCCTTCCCGGAGTGGTGGTACCCCAACAGAGCGGAGACCTTGCGGGCCTCGGCGACGAGCGCCTCCCCGACCGCGACGATGCGGCCCGCGGGGATGCGCGCCGTCGGCCCGGAGACCGAGAGCGCGCCGAGAATGATGCCGTCCGTGGCACGGACGGGTGCGGCGACCGCGACGAGCCCGATCTCGAGCTCCTCGTTCGCGACGGCCCAGCCCCTGCGGCGGACGTCGACGAGGTCGCGCTCGAGCTGGGGGACCGTGGCCACCGTGCTCGGGGTGCGGCGCTGCAGGGCCGACTGCGGCGGGAGCGGCAGCCGGCCGAAGGCGTAGAAGATCTTGCCCTGGGCCGAGCAGTGCGGCGGGACGTCGTCCACGCCGATCCAGTTCGTCGTCCCGAGCAGGTACCGGCTGTCGACCTGGGCGACCTGGACGACGCCGTCGCCGCGGGGGACCGCGAAGTTCACGGTCTCGCCGGTGCCGGCGGCGAGCCGGTCCATCGCCGGGCGCAGGAGCGCGACGAGGTCGTGCATCGTCTGCTGGCGGGCGGCGTAGACGGCGAACACCGGGCCGGGGCGGAAGGAGCCGCTGCGGTCGCGCTGGACGAGGCGGCCGCGCTCGAGGGCGTGGAGCAGGCGGGACGTCGTCGACTTGGCCAGCCCGGCCTCCTCGACGAGCGAGGTGAAGGTCCGCGGCTCGCCGGACTCGACGACGAGGGCCAGGAGCGCGGCGGCGCGGTCGACGGCCTGGCTGCCGGCCTGTCCAGCAGGGGCGGTGGGCACGGTCGACCTCCTCGGGCTCTCACGCGGGGGAGGATCGTCCTGCCGGTCCGCGACTGATGCAGCTGTGGTGATGTTCCATATCATGGAACCGGCGTTCTATAAGTGAAGCGTAGGATCAGCCCGCTCGGAGGGTCAAGGGATCGATCGGCCGCCGTGCGCCCAGACTTCAGCCCGAAGCCCTTCCGGACCTCGCCCCCGCGTCGTCCGCAGCCCGTCAGCTCCAGGAGGTGCGGATGTTCCGCAACGCCATGCCGCGGTACGAGATCCTGTCGCAGGAGTCGCTCGCCGTCCTCGACAAGGGCTGGCGTCGGCTCGTGTCCGACATCGGCGTGGAGTTCCTGTCGGACCGGGCGCTCGACCTGTTCCGGGCGGCGGGGCAGAAGGTCGATGACAACAACGTCCGGTTCGACCCGGACTTCATCCTCGAGCAGGTCGCCAAGGCGCCCCGCGAGTTCGACATCCAGGCGCGGAACCCGGAGAAGTCGGTCCACATCGGCGGCGACTCGATGGCCTTCGGCGGGGTGTACGGCCCGCCCTTCGTCCGGGAGGGCGAGGTCCGCCGGGACGCGACCATGGACGACTTCCGCAACTTCACCAAGCTCGCCCAGTCGTTCTCGATGCTCGACTCCGCCGGTGGTGTCATCTGCGAGCCGAACGACGCGCCGCTCGACTCGCGGCACCTCGACATGATCTACGCGCTGCAGACCCTCACCGACAAGATCTACATGGGCAACGTCGTCTCCGGGGTCAACGCCCGCGACACCCTCGCGATGACCGACATCCTCTTCGGCGGCCGGGCGAACATCGAGGCCACGCCGGCGACGATCTCCCTCATCAACTGCAACTCGCCGCTGCGGTGGGACGACCGGATGCTCGACGCGCAGTTCGAGTACAGCGCGGCGAACCAGCCCGTCGTCATCACGCCGTTCCTGCTCATGGGGGCGATGTCGCCGGTGTCGATCCCCGCGACCCTGGCCCAGCAGATGGCCGAGGCGCTCACCGGCATCACCCTGAGCCAGCTCATCCGGCCCGGCAGCCCGGTCGTCTTCGGGTCGTTCCTGTCGAACATCGACATGCAGTCCGGCAGCCCGCAGTTCGGGACGCCGGAGTCGGCCGTCGGGCTGCTCTGCACCGGGCAGATCGCGCGCCACTTCGGCCTGCCCGTGCGCTCGGGCGGCGCGCTCACGTCGTCCCAGGTGCCCGACGCGCAGGCGGCGTACGAGGGCCTCATGACGATGCTCCCGTCGTTCCTCGCGGGCATCAACTGGGTCATGCACACCGCGGGCTGGCTCGACGGCGGCCTCGTGGCGTCGTACGAGAAGTTCGTCATCGACATGCAGATCCTCGAGATGCTCCAGGCCGAGTTCACGCCGCTGGAGTTCACCGAGGAGAACCTGGCGTTCGGGGCGCACGAGGAGGTCGGCCACGGCGGGCACTTCCTCGGTGCCGCGCACACGATGGAGCGCTTCCGGACGTGCTTCTACCGGCCGTTCCTCTCGTCCTCGGACAACTACGACCGCTGGATGCGCAACGGCGCCAAGGACGCGGCGGCCCGGGCGAGCGACGTCTGGCGCAAGAAGCTCGACGAGTACGAGCAGCCGCCGATCGACGAGGCGGTCCGCGAGGAGCTCGAGGCGTACGTGACCCGGCGCCGGGCCGAGCTGGGGGACTGAGACCGGGCGGTGTCGGGCCGCAGTGCGCTGCTCCCTGAGCGCCGCTGCGGCAGACTCCGGCCATGCGTTCGACGACGGTGCCCGGCGACAACGGTGCCGGCCTGCACGTGGGCGTCACCGGTGAGGGACCCGACGTCGTCGTCCTGTCCGGCGGCCCTGGATGCGTGCACTACCTCGAGGACGACCATCTCGTGCCGCGCGGGGTGCGCGCCTGGCACCCGGAACCCCGCGGCTGCTCCCGCACGGACGGTTCGTCGACATCGCCGGAGTGCCGCACGACCCGTGGTTCACCCATCCGAGCATCTGGGTCGAGGCCGTCACGGCTGCGTGCCACGAGACCGCAGGCAGGTGGACGTCGTCAGTCCGTCGCTCCGTGGTGCCGCGGTCGGTCAGAACGGTGGCAGGTCCTCGGCGACGTCCGGACCGACGGCCACCCGTCCACGCAGACGCAGCCCGGGCGGCACCGGTCCGGGAGCCAGCGGCGTGTGGGGGAGTGCGGTGTAGGCGCGGCCGGTGCGGGTGGTCCAGGTGGTGGTGCCGGGTGGGTCGCGCGGGTCGTTGCGTTGTTCGGGGACGAGGAGTCCGGCGGTCTTGAGTCGGTGGCATGCGCGGCAGAGCGGCCGCACGTTGCAGGCGCAGGTGGCTCCGCCCTGTGCGTAGGGGATCTGGTGGTCCAGATCGCAGCGCCAGGAGGCCTTGTCGCAGTGGGGTGCGGTGCAGGTCGGGAATGCGTGCTCGACGAGCAGCTTGAGTCGTTCGCTGGTGACGTAGCCGGGGCTGAAGGTGTTCTTCCCGACCCCGAGGACGGTGCCGTGCTGCCCGTCGACGACGAGGCAGCGGAAGACGCCGTTCGTGGCAAGGTCGCGGATGGCGTCGGCGGGGATCGGGCCGTAGCCCTGCAGGGTGCCGGGGTCGTCGACCAGGCCCATGAGGGTCTCGGCGGAGACGGTGATGTTGACGGTGACCTGGACGTCGGGCCAGGTGGTGGTGAACCACGGCGGCACGGACTCCTGGTCAGCGTCTCCGCTCGCCGGACGAACGCCATCAGGTGGCGTCGGAGTCGGCGGCTGCGGCTGCGGCGTCGCGGTGGTGTCCGTCCGGGCGCAGCCGGCCGGAACCGGCAGCACGTCCGCGGGGACGGGGAGGTAGCCGCTGGTGCAGCCGGTGACGAGCAGGTCGTGGCGGAGCTGGTCCAGGGTGCGCGGGTCCCCGTTGGCCCGCAGGTAGCGGGCTGCGGCGTCGAGGCCGTTGTAGGCGGCGGTGATCGCCTCACCGGGGCCGACCGCGGTGAACAGGGCTTCGCCGTCGTCACTGGTCTGGATGCTCACCCGGCGGCCCTTGCGGTGCCGCTCGCGGCGCTTGGCCTCCGCTTCGGCGTCGACGGCGAGGACCGCGTTCGTCAGGGCCTTCTCGAACCGTCGGGTGCCGCCGTCCAGCACACCCCGCGTCGCATAGACGAGCCTCTCGACCGCCTGCGCGGCCTCGGTGCTCAGGCCGCGGGTGCGACCGAGGACGAGGCGGAGCCGGGGCCAGTCGAGCCGGCCCTGCTGCAGCACCTGCGCCGTCAAGGGCAGCTTCTCGTCGATGACCAGCACGATCGCGGTCTCGACGAGGTAGTCGGCCTTGCTGAGGGTGATCCCGGCGGCGCAGGCGATCTCGGTGGCGACGCAGCCGTCGACCAGGACGTCCTGGTCGTCCATGTGCCGCCGGCCCGAGCGGGTCTTGCGGGGCAGCGACGGAGTGTTCCCGGAGCGGGCGGTGACCAGCTTCGCGGCATGGGCGACTTGCAGCCAGAGCAGGTGGTTCTGCAGCCGGTGCAGGGCGGCGGCGCCGGAGAGCGACGCGTCCTGCAGGACGTCGACGAACCCGTCGACCCCGGCCTGCTGCGCCGTCCACGCCGGCGCCCTGTCGAGGACCTCCAGTGCCGCCGCGAGCGACCCGAGCCCGGGCGCACCGTCCAGCAGCGACCGCCGCTCGACGGCGTCCCGCCGGTCGTCCGCAGCGACCTGCTCGTACAGGGCGCCGAGTTCGGTGTTCCAGTCTCGCTGTGCAGCGACCGGGTCCGCCCACCACTCGTCGACCAGACGCTCGGCATGAGCGTCCGCGAGCGCGCGCTGCAGCTCCTGCTCGTCGCTCGGGCAGTCCGCGAGATCGGCTGCACTCAAGCAGATCTCTCCATGGAGCGGGTCCGCAGGCAGCGGGGCGTCGACGCCCGAACCGACGGTGTCACCGCCCGAACCGACGTGCTGCCAGCATGTCTCCGCCATGTTCCGATCCTATCGAACTTCGGAACGAGAGTCGAACACCAGTTCGAATGCGAACGGAGTCTGTGTGCGGACGACGCGCCGCGGCCGGCCACGCCTATGCGAAGAAGTCCGCGCCTTCCTGGCCGGTCGGGTCCGCCGACAGGAAGTCCTCGTGCAGGCCCGCAAGATCATGGGCATCTCCGAGGACGACGCGTCCGCGCTCGTCCTCGACCGCGGGCACCAGCACCCACCCGGGACTGCCCGGCGGGGCCTCCTTCGGCCCGTGGGCGTCCAGCAGGGACAGCGCACCGAAGAGCGCGTCGTACGCCGAAGCCTGCATGGCAGCCACGACGTCGTCGGACGCCGCGCCGGCCCGGAGCGCCCTGCCGGCAGCAGGCACGTTGCCGATCGTCTCGGCCCGCCACCCACGGATGTCCTGCCACAGGCACTGAAGCAGCAGCTCGCGGGAGTTCTCGACAGGCATGGCACAAGCCTGTCAGTCGTGGGGGCATGGCCGCGTGCGCCCTACGAGACCCCGCGCGCGGCATCGTCGGCGGCCCCGCCCGCACCGACGGCCCGCACCGACGCCTGACCGGCGTAGGACGCGGCCGCTCCCGCGGCGGCCTTGCGGCCGGCGGCCGACATGAGCGCGGGCAGCAGCCCGCGGACCGGGGCGACGGCCCCGACCCACCGCGGGAAGTACACGTGCCGACGCCGGTGCTCGATGCCGTCGGCGAGCGCCCGTGCGGCCTGCTCGACCGAGTAGGTGCGGTTGAACGGCGGCGGGAGCTTCTGCCGGGCGCCGGCGCCCGGGCTGCTCGCGTCGGCGCCGCGGACCATGTCGGTGTCGGTCCACGACAGGTAGGCGATGCCGACCCCGACGCCCTGGTGGGCGACCTCGGCGCCGACCGCGTGCGCGAAGGCCTCGACGCCGGACTTGCTCGCGCAGTAGGCGGCCATCATCGGCGACGTGGCGATCGCGGCGAGCGAGGCGATCTGGAGCAGGTACCCGCGGCGGTCGACGAGGTGCGGTCCGAACGCCCGCGCCGTCCGGACCGAGCCGAGCAGGTTCACCTCGACGACGCGGTCGAACGCCTCGGCGTCCGTCGTGAGGAACGGCCCGCCGACGGCGATGCCGGCGTTCGCGACGACGACGTCGGGCGCGCCGAGGGACTCGGCGACCTCGGCGGCGACGACGGAGAGCCGGCTGCCGTCCGTGACGTCGGCCTCCCACCAGCGGGCCCGCGGCCCGCAGAGCGCGGTGACGCGGGTGAGCTCGTCGGGCTCGTGACCGACGAGGGCCGGGACGGCGCCGCGCGCGGCGAGTTCCCGGGCGAGGGCGGCACCGATGCCGCGGGCGGCCCCGGTGATGACGACCGTCCGGCCGGCGAGCACGCTCATGCCCGCGATCCTGCCAGTCGCGTCCCGCGGGCGCCGGTGCGGCCGGCGGGTGGGTCAGCGGGTGCGGTGCTCGGTCGCCGCGGGGGCGTCGTCCGGCAGCGGCTCGAGGAGCCCGAGCAGGTCGGGGTCCCAGACGAGCAGGTCGACCGGGCCGCCGTTCGTGCGGAGCAGGCGCACGTAGCCCGACTGCGGCAGGCCTGGGCACCACGAGGGCACGAAGCGCAGGCCGATGATCTCGCTGTGCCGCCAGCCGCGCGGGGAGACCTCGTCGGTGCAGAAGAGCGACGGCACCCAGCGCCAGCCGTGCTCGGTGACGTGGATCGCCCCCATGACGACCGTCTCGGGCCAGCCGTCGGGCTGCGGCCGGCCGCGCGCGGTGCTGCGGCCGATCCCGGCCCGGACGACCGGGTGCCGGGCGGCGCGCCGCCGGGCCCGCCACCAGCGGGTGCGGACGGTGCCCCAGAGCCAGGTCCCGCCGCTCGTGAGGGCGAACAGCACGGGGAGGACGAGGAAGCGCTCGGAGACCAGGGCGAGGACGACGGACAGGGTGGCGGACGCCGTCCAGGCCTCGGCGAGCAGCCGGTGACCCGACTCGCGGCGGCGTGCCCACTCGGGCAGCGCGGCGTACGGCGTGAGCGGCGGGACGGCCGCCCGGCCGGGGTGCGTCTCGTCCATGGTGACCTCCGGTGCGGACCTCCGGCGTCCGTCCATCCTCCGCAACCGGGCGGCGGACTCCCCGGGGCGAACGTCCCGCCGGGCCCGCAGGCCGCGACCGAAACCGATCACTACTGAAAGTGATCACCCGTTCGTCCCCCTATGCGCTCACAGAGTGAGGAATCAATAACGGTATGTCTCCAAACCGGTAGCGGCGGCCCTGGATCCCTTCTATATGTATGCAGGCGGTCACGTCGTGACTGCGGAGTGTGTAGTCCGTTCGGAGGAGAGGGAGCGTCATGACTCGGGCAGTTCTGCTTCGAGCATCGGGTGCGCTGCTGACGATGGTCGCCCTCGTGGCGACCGTGGGAGCCGGGGTGAAGTGGTGGTGAGTACCCGCCGTCGGATCGTCGCGCGCGTGGTCTGCGCGTCCGGGACCCTGGTGACCCTCACGGCCGTCGCGGCCGTCGTCGGCGCCGGGAAGAAGTGGTAGCGGACACCCGCTCGCAGCCCGCGGAACCCGGGGCTGCGGGCCCCGGGTCCGCGGGTGTCGCACGACCGGTCGCCCCGCCGCACCCCCGGCGGGCGGTCACCGGGTACGTCGTCGTCCTCACCGTGACGGCGGTGCTGCTCACCGTCCCGCTGCTGTGGGTGCAGATCCCCAGGCTGCCGACGTCCGGGCACCTCCTCGCGCACCTCGTCGCGTTCACCGCGCTCCTCGTCCTCTCCGAGCAGCGGCCGCTCACGCTGGCCCGCCGGGACGGCGAGCTCGACCAGATCACGGTCTCCTCGACGTGGGCGCTCGCGCTGACGATCTGCGGCCCGCTCGCGCTCGTCGTCCTCGCGCAGGGCCTGTCCGTCGCCCTCGACGACCTGCTGCGCCGGCGCGGCCTGCTGCGAATGGCCTTCAACGTCGCCCAGTACGTCGTGACCCTGTGCGCCGCCCGGGCCGCCTACTCGCTCGTCACCGGGCACGGGCTGCTCGACGTCCACAGCCCGTTCTCGCCGTCGGACATCCCCGGCACCGTCGTCGCGGCCCTCGTCTTCTTCCTCGTGAACAACGGCGCCGTCGCGCTCGTCGTCGCGCTCGACCAGCGGCTGCCGGCGCTCGACGTGCTCCGCGAGGACGTGCGCGTCCAGGGCATGACGTCGGCGATCCTGCTCGGCCTCGCGCCGGTCGCCGTCGTCGTCGCGGACTTCTCGCTGTGGATGCTCCCGATGCTCGTCCTGCCGCTGCTCGGCGTGCAGCGCAGCGCGTGGGTCGCGGCCCGGCGCCAGTTCGAGGCGCTCCATGACGGCCTCACCGGCCTCGCGAACCGGATCCTCTTCCACCACCGCACCGACCGCGCGCTCGTCGCCGGCCGCGGCAGCGACGGGTACGTCGCCGTCATGCTCCTCGACCTCGACCACTTCAAGGAGGTCAACGACACCCTCGGCCACCACGTCGGCGACGACCTCCTGCGCCAGGTCGCCGAGCGCGTCGGGGCGGCCCTGCCGGAGGGCGTGACGCTCGCCCGTCTCGGCGGCGACGAGTTCGCCGTCCTGCTGCCGGACGCCGGCCCGGTCGAGGACGTCCTCACCGCCGCCGAGCGGGTCGCGACGGTGCTGCACACGCCGGTCCTCGCGGACGGCGTCCGGATCGGTGTCCAGGCGAGCATCGGCATCGCGCACCAGCCGGTCGCCCAGGCGACCCGGGACCTGCTGCTCCAGCAGGCCGACATCGCGCTCTACCGGGCCAAGGAGAACCGCGGCGAGATCCAGGTCTACCGGCCGGAGATCGACCAGCACACCGTGCAGCGGCTCAGCCTGCTCGCCGACCTGCACGCGGCCGTCGGGCGCGGCGAGTTCCGGCTCGTCTACCAGCCGCAGGTCGACACCCGCACCGGCCGCGTCGTCGCCGTCGAGGCGCTCCTGCGCTGGCACCACCCCTCGCAGGGCGTCGTCCCGCCGGACGTCTTCGTGCCGCTCGCCGAGCAGAGCGGCGTCGTCGCCGCGCTCACCCGGGCCGCGCTGGCCGAGGCGCTCACGACGCTGGCGCTGCTGCACGCGTCCGGGCACCGGGTCGAGATGGCCGTGAACATCTCCGCCCGGCTGCTGTCCGACCTCGAGCTGCCACGGATGGTCCGCGACCTCATCGACGCGCGCGGCGTCCCCGCGACGTGCGTGACCATCGAGGTCACCGAGTCGACGATCTCCGCGGACCCCCGCCGCGCGATGCAGGTGCTCAAGGAGCTGCGGGACACCGGGATGCGCGTCGCCGTCGACGACTTCGGCACCGGCTACTCGTCGCTGTCGTACCTGCGCCGGCTGCAGCCCGACGAGCTCAAGGTCGACCGCTCCTTCGTCACCCACATGCTGGACGACGAGAACAACGCGGTCATCGTCCGGTCGACCGTCGAGCTCGGGCACGGACTGGGCCTGTCCGTCGTCGCCGAGGGCGTCGAGGACGACAAGACCTTCGCCCGGCTGCGCGAGCTCGGCTGCGACCGGGTGCAGGGCTTCCTCGTCGCGCGTCCGATGAGCGTCGCCGCGCTCAAGGTGTGGCTCGACTCCGCGTCCCAGGCCGGCTGGCGGGCCGCGGCGCAGTCGGCGGCCCGAGGCCGGGGCGTCCGGCCCGCCGCCGGTGCCTGGCCGGACGGCGCGGTGCCCGGCGCCGCCGCCCCGCGCGACCTCGTCGACCTCAGCGCCGCCGAGGTCGTCGCCGCGGAGGCGGTCGCTGCGGACCTCGTCCGGGCCGCGACCCGGCTGCCGGTGACCAAGCCGTTGCCGCTCGCGGACGTCCTCTCCTTCGAGACCCGGTGATCGTCCCCGTCTGCGCGCTGCTCGCGGTCCTCGTGCCGCTGCTCGTGGGCGGTCGGCTCCGCGGGTTCGCGGTGCTGCGGCTGCGCCGGACCGAGGTGGTCAGCGCCGCGTTCGTCGTGCAGTTCGCCGCGGTCTCCGTGCTGCCCGGCCCGCGCGTGCTGCTCGTGGCCCTGCATGTCGGCTCGTACCTCGCCGCCGGGGCGTTCGTCGTCGTCAACCGCCGGGTGCCGGGGATCGTCGTCCTCGGGCTCGGAGCGCTCTCCAACGGGCTGACGATCGCGCTCAACGGCGGCACCCTGCCCGCGTCGTCCGCCGCGCTCGCCCGGGCCGGCATGCTCGAGGCGGAGACGCTCGGCGCCGCAGCGGGCCTGGCGAACTCGGGCATCGTCGCCGACCCGCGGCTGGCGCTGCTCGGCGACGTGTTCGCGGTGCCCGCCGGCTGGCCGCTCGCCAACGTCTTCAGCGTGGGGGACCTGCTCATCGTGCTCGGCGCCGGCTGGGCCTCGCTGCGCATCTGCGGCACCCGCTGGTCGGCCCCCTGGGAGGGGCGGGCGAGCGGGCACGCCAAGGGCCGGCACCTCGAAGGGCTGCTCGCCCGACCGGCGCAGGAGCCCGCTGCCGCGCGCCCGCGCCCGCCGGCCCGCCGGGTGGCCGCCCGCCGGGGAGGCGTCACCGGCTGGGCACCGCCGACCGCCCTCACCGGCTGACGCACCGGTCGACGGGCGACGCGGCCGCGGTTACCGTCACCCGATGGGAACCTCGCAGCCCGGCCCCGGACCCTCCCGGCGCCAGGTCGTCCTCGGCCTCGGCGGCGGCGGCTTCGCGCTCGCGCTCCTCGGCGCCTGCTCGTCCGACGGGTCGGGCGCCGGACCGGCGACGGGTTCCCCCGCAGGGACCGCGGGCGCTGCGGCACCTGGGACGCCGGCTGCCCCTGAGCCGTCGTCCGCCCCCGCGAGCAGCCTGGCGGCCGGTGTCGACGGCGCACCCGGCTGGGCACGCGTCAACCTCGGGTTCGTCTCCGCCTACGTCCTCGTCCGCGGCCGCGAGGTGGCAGTCGTCGACACCGGCGTCGCGGGCAGCGCCGACGCGATCGGTGCCGTGCTCGACGCGGCGGGGCCCGGCTGGGCCGGGGTGCGGCACGTCGTCCTCACCCACCACCACCCCGACCACGCCGGCAGCCTGCCCGACGTCCTGGCCCGCGCGTCCGGCGCGACCGGCTACGTCGGCGCCGCCGACCTCGAGCAGGTCCCCGCCGGCCCGCGACCGCTCACCCCGCTTGAGGACGGTGCCGAGGTGTTCGGGCTGCAGCTCGTCGGGACGCCCGGGCACACCGCCGGGCACATGAGCGTCTTCGACCCGGAGACCGGCGTGCTCGTCGCGGGCGACGCGATCCGGAACACCGACGGCCTCCAGGGATCCAGCCCGCCGAACACCGCGGACCCCGCGGCGGCGCAGGCCTCCGTCGGGCGGCTCGCGCGGCTGCCCGTGCGGGCGGTGCTCTTCGGGCACGGCGACCCGCTGACGACGGACGTCGTCGCGGCCCTGAGGAAGCTCGCGGGCTGACCCGCGCCGGGCAGGGCAGGCAGAGCAGGGCACGTCGGGCGGGCGGGCCTGTCAGGCGAAGGCGAACAGGCGCGTCCCGGGGGCCGGCGGGGCGGCGTCCACGGTGCCGGCCGGGCGCCGGTGCACCCCGACCCGGAAGCGCGCGTCGTCGGGCGCGGTGAACGACACCTCGGTGAGCCCGGCACGCACGCACCGGCGCCGGATCACCTGGGCCTGCTCGTTGCCGTCGCCGCCGCGGCCGCGGGTCCACAGGACGACGCCGTCGTCGGCGAGCATCCCGGGCAGTGCGTCCACGGTGCGCCTGACGTCGTCCGGGGGGACGTTGCCGAAGACCCCGCACACGAGCAGGACGTCCGCGGGCAGGTGGTCGAGGTAGGTGTCGACCGGGCCGGCGTCGGTCCCGCGCACCTCGACGCGCGTGAGCCCGAGCGCGTCGACGGCCTCCCGGGCGGCCGCGACGAGCGCGCCGTCGAGCTCGACGAGGAGCACGCGGACGTCGTCCCGCCGCGGGTGCTCCGCGAGGACCGGCAGGACGTCGCGGCCGTCCCCGGCGCACAGGCTCACGAGCGTGTGCGGCGCCGCTCCCGGCAGCCGGGCCGGCAGGTCGTCGAGCGCACGCCGGACCTGCTCCCGGACCACCTCGAGCCGCCGTGACAGCGACGACCCGGGCCGGTCGTAGGCGGCGTGCCAGGCGACCCAGTCGTGCTGCTTCACCACGACGTCTTCACCACGACGTCTTCACCACGACGACTTCACCACGACGACTTCACCACGACGTCACGCGGACCGGCGCCCGGTGCGCCAGAACGCGACCGCGCCGAGCACGGCACCGACCGCACCCAGCACGAGGCCGGCGATCCCGTACGCCCCCGGCCCGTCGCCGGAGCCGCCTCCGGCAGCGTCCCCCGCGGCGTCCCCCGACGTGCCGGACGCCGCCGTCCCCGCCCCGGCGGCCTCGCCGTCGGCCGCGGCCCGCAGCGTGAGCCGCGGCGCGGGGCTCTCCGGCGGGTTCGCCGGGTCGGTCACCGGGTCGACCCAGCTCTCGCTCGTCCCGTTCGCGTACGTCTGGACCGTCGGGAAGGCCAGGCTGTCGGCGTCCGGCAGCGGCCCGACGAGGAGCTGGAACGCCTGGAACCCGCCGACCGGGATCCCCTTCGTGCCCTTGTCCGCGGTCCACGTCACGGTCGCGACGCCGCGGGTGATCGCGCCGTCGTCCGTCGTGACCGGCGCGTCGAGGTCGACCTCGCTCGTCGTCACCGTCCAGCCCGCCACGGGCGCCGGCAGCACCGAGCCGAGCGGTGTCCTCGACGGCAGCTTGACCTCGACCTTGACGGTCGTCGAGTCGTCCGCCTCGTTCGGCACCCGGAAGGTCAGCAGCACGTCCTGCGCGCCGCGGCGGTCGTCGTCGGCGCTCACGGTGACGTGCGCGGCGGCCGGGCCCGCGACGACCGCGAGGGCCAGGGTCAGCGCGGCGACCGCGCCGGCACGGCGGGCGCTGCGGGAACGGCGGGACGGGGCGGGCATCGGCTCTCCTGCGCAGGGGTCCGCGGGCGTCATCCGCGGACGTCGATCGTCGTCGTCGCGATGTAGGCGGTCGTCGCGTCGGTGAGCACCCGGACCGACACCGACCAGGCGCCGGCGGCCGGGATGACGACGGCGTCCGTCGTCCCGTGCCCGGGCGTGAGCACCGGCAGGTCGACGCGCACCGGGCCCAGGCCCGCCGCCTTCTGCGTCAGCGACGCCGTCGCCGACTCGAAGGGCAGCGGGTCGCCGAAGTCGGTGAACGTGTAGACGTGCATCGCGGTGAGGCCGGAGCGGGTGCTGTCGAGGTCGAGCAGCACGGTGATCTCCTTGCCCTCGACGTCCACGGCCTTCAGTGTCCTGGAGAAGGGCGTGTCGAACGAGTCCCGGGCCGGCACCGTGCCGACGAGCGTCGCCGTGACCGCGAGGACGAGCACGCCGACGACGGCCTCGGTCGCCACCCGGGAGCGCACCCGCAGCGCGGTCTGCGCGGTGTCCGGGCCGCGGCCGGCGAGCCGGGTGACGAGCGAGCGGGCGCTCGCCGCGACGACGAGCATGACGACGACGAGGGCGACCTTGGCGAGCAGGAGGCGGCCGTACGTCGTCCCGGTGAGCGCGGCCCGTTCGCCGACCTCGCGCCACGCCTGGAAGAGCCCGGTGCCGACGATCACGGCGACGGCGCCGGCCGCCGTCCGCGACCAGCGGGGGAGCACGGCCGACAGGTCGGGTCGCGGGTCGCCCGGCGCCGGGCGGACGAGGACGACGAGCAGCAGCGTCGCGAGGCCGCCGAGCCACACCGACGCCGCGCCGGCGTGGAACGCGTCCGCGGCGACCGCGAGCGGGACGAGCCGGCCCTGGCCGGCGTGCTCGGCGAGCGAGAACGTCAGCAGCAGGATCCCGCCGAGGCCCGCGAGCGGCGCGACGACCGTGCGGTCCCCGTCGAGCCGGCGCAGCAGCGGGACCGCGAGCGCGAGCAGGACCAGGCGCATGAGCAGCAGCTGCCCGTACCGGGTGGACAGGGTCGTCCCGACGAGGTCGGGGTCGAGGAGCGAGGTGAGCGACAGGCCCGCGCCGTAGGGGCCCTGGACGACGAACAGGGCCAGCGTCGTGCCGAGGGAGGCCCACCACGACGCGGTGACGAGTGAGCGCGCCCGCCGCGAGCCGGTGCCGGCCGGCCAGACGGCGACGCAGAACACGACGCCCCCGACGAGGCCCGCGGCACCTGCGAGGGAGAGCGCACGGGCGGCGCCGTGGACGGCGACGGTGTCCGGCGAGGCGGCCGCGACGTCGGCCCGGACCGCGCCCGGCTGCACGCCGAGACCGAAGGAGAAGGTGCCGGCGATCGGGTGGCTGTCCGCGGAGACGACCCGGTAGACGACCGTGTACGTCCCGCGGGAGAGGCCGCCCTGGAGCCGGACGGTGACGACGTCCCCGGCGCCGTCCGGGTGCGACGGCGGCCCGGTGTCGACCCGGCGCCCGTTGCCGTCGAGCACCTGGACCGACCGGTCGGACAGGCCGACCCCCTCGGAGAACCGCAGCGTGACGGCGGTCGGCGCGGTCTCGACCCGGCTGCCCTGGACGGGCTCGGTGAGCCTGAGGTTCGCGTGCGCGGACGCAGCAGGGGCGCCGGCGACGAGCCAGGCCAGTGCGGCGACCACGGCCGCGAGCAGGGCGACCGCGCGCCGGGCCGGCCTCGCGGGGGCTGCGCGGCCGGTCACGGGCGGCCGGTCCGGGACCGGACGGCGAGGCCGACGGCCACGAGGGCGAGCAGGACGAGGCCGCCGACGACGGAGGGCGCGAGCCAGCCCGCGGTGGCCGAGGCCCCCGCCCAGGACAGGGCGCCCTCGACGGTGACGGGCGTGCCGTCGACGGTCATCCGGATCTTCCAGGTCGAGACCGGGTGCGGGTTGCCGGGGTCGGTGGCGACCTTGGGCGGGCGCTGCCGGGACATCCAGTGCGTGCGGTGGTCGGACCACGTGTACGTCGCGTCGTCGCTGACGTGCTTCCACACGACGGCCGTCGCGGACGGCGGCGGCGCCGGCGCGGCACCGAGGACGCGCACGGCGTTGAGCCGGGACGTCAGCGACGCGGTGTTCTCCTCGACGCCCTGCGGGCCGAACCGCAGGAACGGCTCGCCGCTGACTCCGGTGACCTCGACGGCCCGCCCGGTGCCGTTCGTCACCGTGACGGTCTCGCCGGTCCGCTCCACGCTCACGACGAGGCCGGGGACCTGCGGGGCGATCCCCGTGACGACGGAGCGGTAGAAGGGTGCGTCCGGCGTCATCCCGGCGTGCGCGGCGGCCGGGGCCGCCGGGAGGAGCAGGGCGCACACCGCGACGGCGAGCGCGCCGAGCCCGGCGACGACCCGCCCTGGTCGTCGCCCCGTGCGTGACCCCACGGGTCGCCCCTTCCTGCCCCTGGCCCGGACCGGCACCGTGCCGTGTCGAGAGTACGGAGCAGATCGCCGGCGGCGCACGCACCCGGGGGAGGTTTCCCCCGAATCGACGAGGGCACAGGCAGGAACACGCCCGGCGCGCGGGTTCTGGGCCGCGGCCGGACGTGCCCGGCACCGCCGCCGCAGGGGCGAGGACGGCGGTGCGCACCCCCTGCCGGCCCCCCGCCGGCCCTGGCCGCCGTCGCGCGGGGCCGGGTCCCCCGTGAACCCGGCCCCGACGACGGTTTCGTGGGGCCCGCCGATCCTGGGGGGCGTGGCTGAACCGGCGCTGAACCCGCGGCGCCGGGCGCTCAGCGCGAGGGAGGACCGGGCGCGAGGTGCTCGCGGACGACGCGCCGCGCCGTCCGCCACAGCGTGGCCAGGTCGGCGGCCGCGCCGGCCCGGCGGGCGGCCTCGGCGACGGGCCCGGGCAGCGCGGCCGCGGCCCGGTCCGCGATCCCGGCGACGACGAGCTCGCCGGACGACGCCTCGAGCGCCGCCCGCAGCGGCTCGGCGTGCCGGGCGAACCCGGCGAGCAGGTGGAGCGCGTCGGCCCAGGCGCCGGCGCCCGCGGCGACGGCGACGACGGCGCGGACGACGTCGAGCCGCAGGACGACGTCCTCGCCGCGTTCGGCGAGGTCGAGGGCGAGCGGCAGGTCGGCGGCCGCCCGCGCCGGGTCGCCGGTGAGCAGGGCCGCGGTGACCCGGTTCCCCAGCGGGTAGGCGACGAGGTGCGGGGCGACGTCCGCGAGCGCGGCGAAGTCCCACGGGGCGAGCAGCGCGACCGCCTCCGGACCGCGCCCGCTGAGCAGCATGACCTCGGACAGCCAGCCGACCGCGGTCGCCTCGTGGAGCTCCTCGTCGAGGTCGCGCATGAGGACGAGCGCCTGCTGCAGCCGGTCCGTCGCCGTGTCGTGCGCCCCGCGCTGGAGGGCGACCATGCCGAGCAGCGCGAGGAGCATCCCGGTGCCGGGGCCGGCCGCCGTGGCGAGGTGCGCGGCGACGGCGTCCTCGTGCGCGAGGGCCTGCGGGTCACCGGCGTAGGCGAGCCAGTACGCGACGAGGATCCGGGCCATGACGACCCGTTCGGGGTCGGCGCTCTCGCGGGCTGCCGCGAGCGAGGCCTGTGCGCTCTCGAGCCCGCGGCCGGCGGCACCGACGTCCCGGGCGAGCCGACTGCGCCACAGGTGCAGGTCGCAGCTGCGCGCGGCCGGCAGCACCGCCCGGCCGGGTGCGGCGTCGACGACGTCGAGCCAGCCGACGACCTCGCCGGCCCGGCCGGAGACGTCGCCGACGGGGGCCAGCGCGGCGACGAGGTCGGCGAGCAGCGGGGTGTCCCCGGCGTCCCGGGCCGCCGACAGCGCGGCCCTCAGGTTGTCGAGCTCGGCCGCGCCGGCCCGGGCCTGCGCGACGGACGCGATGTGCCGGGGCCGGTCGTCCATCGTCGCGGCGAGGGTGTCGGCGAGGTGGCGGGCGTGCGCCCGCTGCAGCGGTCCACGGTCCTGCGGCGGCAGCAGGTCCTGCGCGCACTCGCGGATCATGACGAGCATCCGCAGCCGGGACGGGTCCTGCCCGTCGAGGGTCACCAGGCTCGCGTCCCGCAGCTCGGCGACGACGTCGACGACCCGGCCGCCGAAGCTGCCGTCGTGGTCGCCGACGGCGACCGCGGCGTCGAGGGTGCAGCCGCCGCGGAACACCGACAGCCGGCCGAGCAGGCGACGGTCCTGTGCCGGGAGCAGGTCGGTGCTCCAGCGCACCAGCTCGCGCAGCGAGCGGTGCCGGTCGGCGGGGTCGGCCGCGGCGACGCCGGTGGCCTGCAGGTCGGCGGGGGCGGCGCGCAGCTGCGCAGCGATCGAGACGAGCGGCAGGACGGCGGCACGCGCCGCCGCGAGCTCCAGGGCCAGCGGGAGCCCGTCGAGGCTGCGGCAGATCTCCTGGACGGCGGGCCGGTGCGGTCCCGGGTCGGCCGGCAGGTCGCTGCGGACCGCGCGCACCCGGCTCCAGAAGAGCCGCTCGGCGGGGCCGAGGACGTCGTCCGGCACGGCGAGGGGGGCGAGGGCGTGCTGGTGCTCGCCGTGCACGCGCAGGACGGTGCGGCTCGTGACGAGGCACCGCAGGCCCTCGCACGCGGCGAGCAGCCTGGTCACGACCGGGGCCGCGGCGGGCAGGTGCTCGAGGTTGTCGACGACGAGCAGCAGGTGCTGGTCGCGCAGGTGGGCGGCGACGACGTCGAGCACGTCGGGGCCGACGTCCCACAGGCCGAGGGCGGACCCGATCGCGGCGGGCACGTCGGCCGGGTCGGTGAGCTCGGAGAGCGGCACCCAGACGGCACCGTCGTCGAAGGACCGCGCGAGCTGCGCGGCGAGGGCCAGCGCGAGCCGGGTCTTGCCGACCCCGCCCGGCCCGGTCACCGTGACGAGCCGGGCGTCCCCGAGGAGCAGGTCGCGGACGGCGTCCAGGTCGTCCTCGCGGCCGACGATCGGGTGCATCGGGGAGGGGGCCGCGCCGCGTCCGGCCGGCCGGCTCCCGGCGGGCGCCTGCAGGGCCACCGCGTGCGCGTCCTCGAGGAGGTCGCCCGGGTCGAGCCCGAGCTCCTCCCGCAGCGCCGTCCGGACCCTGCGGTAGGCCGCGAGCGCCTCGTCGCGCCGTCCGGCCGCCGCGAGCGCCAGGACGAGGAGCGACTGCAGCCGTTCGTCGAGCGGGTGCGTCGCCGCGAGCGGGAGCAGGTCCGGCAGGGCCTCGCCCGGCCGGCCGATGCCGACGAGCGCGTCGAGCCGGTCCAGGACGGCCTGCTCGCGGGCGGCCTCGAGCCGGCTGCGCTCGGCGAGCAGCCACGGTGCGTCGCCGTGGACCCCGCCGAGCGGTCCCGGCCAGCGTTCGAGCGCCGCATCGAGGAGCTCGACGGCCCGGTCCCCGGCGCCGCTCCGGCGGGCCTGGGCAGCCTCGGCGAGCAGCGCCTCGACGTGCGGGAGATCGACCTCGACGGCCGGGCCGAGCGCGTAGCCGTCGGCCGCCGTGACGACCGCGTCGTCGCCGAGGCGGCGGCGCAGCCGGCGGACGTACACCTGGACGGCGTTGCCGGCCGTCGCGGGCGGGGCGGCGCCCCAGAGGACGTCGGCGAGCCGGCCCGCGGGCACCGGGCGCCCGGCCGACACCGCGAGCGCGAGGAGCAGGACCGTCGCGTTCCCGGCGGGCAGCGGGAGCGGCGTCCCCGCGTCGTCGAAGGCCTCGACGACCCCGAGGACGGTGATCCGCACGAGCCCGTACCGCCCCTCCCCGACCGCTTCGACGCGTCCAGTATCGCAAGCGGTGATCATCGTGCAGGGCGGAGCGGCCTCCGGTCGCCCGGGAGGCGCAAGCCCGGTCGCTGCGCGGGCGGCCTCAGTCGACGCGGTGCAGCCACCCGTGCGGGTCCGGTGCCCGGCCGGTCTGGACGGCGAGGAGCGCCTCGCGCAGCCGCATCGTCACGGGTCCGGGAGTGCCGTCGCCGACGGTCCACGCGTCGTCCGGGGTCCGCACCGACGCGACCGGGGTGACGACCGCCGCCGTCCCGCACGCGAAGACCTCGGTGAGGGTGCCGTCGGCGCAGCCGCGGCGCCAGTCGTCCAGGGCCACCCGGGACTCCTCGACCGGGTGCCCCAGGTCGGCCGCGATCGTCAGGAGCGAGTCCCGGGTCACGCCCGGGAGAAGGGTGCCGGTGAGCCGGGGGGTGACGACGCGCGCCCCGGGACCGGAGCCGTGCACGAAGTAGAGGTTCATCCCGCCGAGCTCCTCGACCCAGCGCCGCTCGACGGCGTCGAGCCAGACCACCTGGTCGCAGCCCTGCTCGGCGGCCTCGACCTGGGCGAGCAGCCCGGCGGCGTAGTTCGCCCCGCACTTCGCGGCCCCGGTGCCGCCGGGGGACGCCCGGACGTACTGCTGCGTGACCCAGACGTGCACCGGCTCGACCCCGCGCGGGAAGTAGTCGGCGGCGGGGAACGCGATGAGCACGAAGAGCACCTCGTCCGCCGGGTGCACCGTGAGGAGGGTCTCCGTCGCGAGCATGAACGGGCGCAGGTACAGGCTCTGCAGCGGGTCCTGCGGGACCCACTCGCGGTCCTGCCGGACGAGCGCGTCGACGGCCGCGACGAAGCTGTCGACCGGCAGCTCGGGCAGGCACAGCCGGCGCGCGGACGCCTGGAACCGCAGGGCGTTCGCCTCGGGACGGAACGCGGCGACGCTGCCGTCGGGGTGCCGGTACGCCTTGAACCCCTCGAAGATCGACTGGCCGTAGTGCAGCCCGACCGCCGCCGGGTCGAGGGCGAGCGGCCCGTAGGCGCGCAGCTCCGCGTCGTGCCAGCCGCGGTCGCGGGTCCAGCGGATCGTCACCATGTGGTCGGTGAACACCCGGCCGAACCCGGGGTCGGTCATCCGTGCGGACCGCTGCCCGGCGGGCAGCGGGTGGTCGGACGGCGTGACGCGGATCGTCAGGGTCATCGGGGCTCCGGTCCGTCGGTCTGGGGGTTGGCCTCGGCGCCCTCGGTGACGACGAGGACGACGACGCTCGCCGGGGTGAGCCCGAGGTGCGCGCGGCGGTCCGTCGCGTCGTCCGTCCCGTCCCGGGCGAGGGTCCGCAGCGCCGCGAGCGGTGCGGCGCCGCACGGGCCGGCCGGGACACCGAGGTCGTGCAGGTCGCGGGCCGCCCGCGCGGCGGCGCCGTCGGTGACGGCGACGGACGCGTCGAGACCGTGCTCGACGTACGGCCAGGCCAGCGTGGACATGGTGCCGCAGTTGAGCCCGGCCATGATCGTCGTGCCGGTGTCGACGGCCACCGGCCGGCCGGCGGCGACGCTCGCGAGCACGCACGCGGCACCGACCGGCTCCACCGAGACGACGGCGGTGCCCGGTGCGGCCCGGTCGCTGCGGTAGTGGGCCAGCGCCGCCTGCAGCAGCGAGCCGACCCCGGTCGGGACGAGGACGGCGTCAGCGCCCGGCAGCCCGGCCGCCGCGAGCTGGTCGTCGACCTCGGCGAAGAGCGTCGAGTAGCCGTCGACGATCCACCGCGGGACGTCCTCGTAGCCCTCCCAGGCGGTGTCCTGGACGAGGACGGCGCCGTCCGGGTCGGCCGCGGCGTACCGGGCGGCCTCGGCGACGGCGTCGTCGTACGACCCCGCGACGGCCGTGACCGTCGCGCCCTCGTCGGCGATCGCCTGCACGGCCGCGGCGTGGACGCCGTCCGGTACGACGACGTGCGCCCGGTGCCCGAGGGTGCGGGCGAAGCGGGCGACCGCCCGGCCGTGGTTGCCGTCGGTGGCCGTGACGAGGGTGAGCGGCGTCGTCGCCCCGTGGTCCGCCGACCCGCGCTCCGCCGTCCGGCCGAGGACGGCACGGTGGACCGCCCAGGAGGCGCCGAGCGCCTTGAAGGCGGGCAGCCCGAGGCGGTCCGACTCGTCCTTGGCGAGCACGTGCCCCACCCCGAGCTCGCGGGCCAGGTCCGGCAGGTCGACGAGCCGGGTCGGGGCGTACCCGGGCAGGGCGCGGTGGAAGGCGAGGACCTCGGGGGCGGGCGCCGGGCAGGTCCAGGCCGGGTCCCGGTGGTGGGCCGCCCACGTCGCGTGCGTCATGCGCCCGCCTCGGGGAGGGCCGTGCGGACGAGGTTGGCGTAGAAGCGCACGCCGGTCTCCAGGACGTCGTCGTTGAACGTGTAGTCGCTGCTGTGCAACGGGTTCCCGCCCGCACCGGGCTCGTCGCCGTTGCCGAGGAACACGAAGCAGCCGGGGACGGCGCGCCCGAGCACGCCGAAGTCCTCGCTGCCCATGAAGGGTGCGACGTCGGCGTCGACGAGGTCCTCGGGCACGGTCAGCCGGGCGGCGGCGACGGCCAGGGCGGTCGCGTCCGGGTGGTTCACGGTCGGCGCGAACTCGTGGGTGTACGTGACCTCGCACGTCGCGCCGTGCGCTGCGCAGATCCCGTGCGCGACCTCGCGGATCCGGCGGTCCAGCAGGTCCTGCACGGCGGGGGAGAAGCTGCGCGTGTCGCCGCGGACGACGACGTGCCCGGGGATCGCGTTGCGCGCGCCGTCCGTGACGAACTCGGTGCACGACAGGACCGCGGCCTCGGAGGGCGGCACCGCCCGCGCGACGACGGTCTGCAGCGCGAGGACGATCTCGGCGCCGACGACGAGCGGGTCGACGACCATCTGCGGCTGCGAGGCGTGGCCGCCGCGGCCGGTGACCCGGATCTCGAAGTTGTCCTCGCTCGCCATCACCGGCCCGGACCGGGTGCTCAGCCGGCCGGCCGGGTGCCCCGGGGTGTTGTGGATCCCGAAGACCATGTCCATGCCGAACCGCTCGAAGAGCCCGTCGGCGATCATCGCGTCCGCGCCCCGGCCGGGCTCCTCGGCGGGCTGGAGCACGAGGTGCACGGTCCCGGCGAAGCCGCCCTCGGTCGCGAGGACGTGCGCCGCCCCGAGCACCATCGCCATGTGGCCGTCGTGCCCGCAGGCGTGCATGACGCCGTCGGTGCGCGACCGGTACGGCAGGTCGCCGCGTTCGTGGAGCGGCAGGGCGTCCATGTCCGCGCGGAGCCCGATCGCGCCGGTGCCCGACGCGCCGGCGCCCCCGGCCCCGCGCCGCAGCGTCGCGACGAGCCCGGTGCCGCCGAGGCCGCGGGTGACGACGAGCCCGAGCGCCTCGAGCTCGGCGGCGAGGTAGTCGCTCGTCCACCGCTCCGTGAACGCGGTCTCCGGGTGCTCGTGGAGGGCGTGCCGCCAGCGGCGCAGCCGGGTGCCGAGGTCGCCGGCGGTCATGCCGTCACGACCGGCCCGGCGAGGGCGAGGACGGCGTTCGCGAGGACGTCGACCCCGTTGCCGCACGCCTCGGGGCGGGAGTACTCGCGCGGGGTGTGGCTGATGCCGCCGTGCTCGCCGGCGACGAAGACCATCGCGGTCGGGCACGTCGCGGCGATCTCCTGGGCGTCGTGCCCGGCACCGGACATCGCGCGCACGTAGGGCAGGCCGAGCGCGTCGGCGCTCGCGGCGATGACGTCCTGGACGCTGTCGTCGAAGGGCACCACGGCGGTCCGGGCCATCCGCTCCCAGGTCGCGCTGACGCCGTGCCGGTCGTGCAGGGCGTCGACGAAGGCGCCGAGGTGGGTCTCGGCGGCGGCCATGAGGGCGTCATCCGGGTTGCGCAGGTCGACGGTGAGGACCGCCCCGGCGGGGATGACGTTCGTCTGGGCCGGGCTCAGGGCGAGGGTGCCGACGGTGCCGCGCAGCCGCCCGAAGGTGCCGCTGTCGCACATCCGGCGGATCTCGACGACGACCTCGGCCGCCGCGAGCCCGGCGTCCGCCCGGGCCTCGATCGGCGTCGTCCCGGCGTGGGCGGCCTCGCCGTGCAGGGTGAGCCGCTGCCAGGAGATGGCCTGCACCCCGGTGACGATGCCGATGTCGACGCCCGCGGCCGCGAGGATCGGGCCCTGCTCGATGTGGCACTCGACGTAGGCGTGCGGGACGGGCCGGACCTCGGGCGCCGACCCGTCGAACCCGATCCGGACGAGCTCGTCGCGGACCGTCGCCCCGTCGGCGTCGGTGAGGGCGTACGCGTGGGCCAGGTCGATCCGGCCGGCGGTGACCGCGGAGCCGAGCATGTCGGTGCCGAACCGGACGCCCTCCTCCTCGGTGAAGAAGCCGACCTCGACCGGGCGCCGGGTGCGGATGCCCGCGGCGTCCAGCGCCCGGACGACCTCGATGCCGCCGAGCACCCCGAGCGTGCCGTCGAACGCGCCGCCGGTGGCGACCGTGTCGATGTGGCTGCCCACGAGCACGCACGGCAGGGCCGGGTCCTCGCCCGCGCGCTCGCCGTAGACGTTGCCGATCCGGTCCACCCGGACCCGCAGCCCCGCCTCCTCCATCCACGTGACGACGAGCCGGCGGGCCTGCGCGTCCTCGTCCGTCAGCGCGAGCCGCCGCACACCGCGCAGCCCGGTCGCGCCGTCGTCGTAGCCGCCGATCTCCTTGAGCCGCATGAGGTTCTGCCAGAGCCGTTCGCGGTCGACCCGCAGCGGCGCACGCGGGGTGTCGGATGCGGTCACGGGGCTCCTTCGGCGGGCCGGACGTCGTCCGGCGGGTGTGCCGCAGGGTACCGACGGCGGTGCGGGGCCGCGCGGGACGTCCCGGGCGAGACGTCCCGCGCGGCACCCGTTCGGCGCCCCGGCGAGGGTGGCCGGGCGCCGTTCTCCGCCGACAGCCCGGGCGGGCGTGCGACGGCGACCGGGGGCGAACCGGTGCCGCCGCGTCGGCGGACGTGCGGGATCAGCCGGTGCTGGCCAGGGCGCCGGCGTGCGGGATGTGCGCGAGCGCCGTCACCCGGGCGTCGACGCGGGCACGGAGCGTGTCCGCGCCGCCGTCGACGTACGGCGTGAAGGCGTCGACCAGGAGCCGGATGACCCGGTCGGGCCGGGACCGGTCGGCGTCCCTGCCCCACGCCGGGACGGGCCAGAGCCCGTCGAGGTGCAGGGCGTCGTCGAGGAGCAGTCGGGTCGCCTCGAGCGACAGGCCGCTGGACCACTCGTCGGGCCCGCGGCTCGCCGGGCCGTGGGCCAGGGTCGCGGCGAGCGGGACGGTGAGGACGGCGTCGACGACGCTCTCGAAGATGACGAGAGCGGCGGCCTCGAGGTCGTCCGGGTAGCCGTGGCCCGCCTCGCCCGCGAGGACGGTGACGAGGTCGGCGACGGCGTAGCGGTCGATGAACCGGCTCAGCGGGAGCGAGCCGTCGGTGCCGGGCTCGGCCGGTGGCGGTTCCGGGGGTGCTGCAGTCAGGGTTCGCATGGCGCACAACGCTTTCCGAGCGGCCGCGTCGACCAGGGGTCGCGCGCGCTCGATCGCCGGGACAGAGGGCGGCGGGTGCCGGCGTCCCCTGTCCCGTCAGGCGACGGCGGAGGCGTTCGGCACGAGGGCGCGCAGCGGCGGGCCGCGCCGTGGGTGTGCGCGGACGGCGCTGACCTGGTCCTGCAGGACGCGGACGGCCGCGTCGGCCCAGCGCCGGGGGGCGGGGCCGGGCACGGTCGTCCGGACGACGGGAAGGGTCTCGAGGGCCGGCCAGACCCAGCCGGCCGCGGCCCAGACCGCGGCCTCGCCCTGCCGCAGCCACCAGGCGGCGACGCCGGCGGCGAGCAGGTGCACGAGGAGCATCGCGTGCCCGGGGTAGAGGTGTGCGAGGTAGCCCGCGCCGTCGGCGCCCGCGAGCGCGGAGGCGGCGTGCGCGCCGTGCGACCCGGCGGCGAGCCACGGGTCCGTGGCCCGGGCGGCGGTCGATCCGTCCCCAGGGCTGAGGAGGGTGCGGACGAACGTCGCGGCCGCTGTCCCCGGTGTGCAGTGGCACAGGCACAGGACGGCGTGCACGGCCGCCTGGCCGAGCACGAGCAGTGCGGCGATCGCCTCGAAGGAGCGCTCACGGCCGCGCCCGAGGAGGGCGACGGCGAGGACGGCGACGACCGCCGCGGCGAGCAGTCCGGGCTCCGGCAGCGAGCCTTCGACGAGCGAGTGCGCGCCGACCCCGAGCAGGATGCTCACGCCGACGAAGGCGGGGAGGCGGAGCGAGCGGCCGACGTCCGAGACGGACGAGACCCCGTCGGCCGGCGCCGGGCGTGCGGACGACGGCACCGGGCCCGGGCGCACGCCCGCCGGTGCCGAGAGCCGCCCCGAGCGCCCCCACATGGAGTGGAGGCTAGACGGGATGATCGCGCCGGCGGAAGTGCCCGGGAGCAGAACGGACCGAACGGCCGGGAGGGCTCTCGTCACCCGGCACCCGTCACTCGCCCACCTCGACGTCGCTGAAGACGATCCTGACACCGCCCGTCGCGAGCCCGAAGACGGCGGGGAAGAGGGCTCCGGCCGCGGGGCCCTGCACCGCGGCGACGGCCCGGTCGTAGTCGTCGAACCAGGCGTCGACCATCCGGTAGGCGGGCGTGGGGGAGCCGTCCTCCGTGGGCCGCGCCTTCGAGGCCTCCACCCGGACGACGCCGGGGAGGGCGCGGACCAGGTCGAGGTGACCGGCGGCGTAGCCGCGCTCGAAGGCGTCGGCGTCCGCGGGGTTGTCGTCGATGAACGTGATCTTCGTGGGCACGGTGGCTCCTGTGTCGTCGGTGTCGGACGCGGTCCTTCGCCGTCCGGTCGTCGCCGGCGTGGAACATGACCGGCCCGGGGGCCGGGCCCGGTGGGCACCGGGTCGAGGTTCTCGAAGCCGTAGACGCTGAAGGCCTTGACGACGGCGGCACCGGGGACGAGCGAGGCGACGTGCTGCGTGCCCGAGGTGGTCGAGCCCGGGCCGTGGGTGAGCCCCGGGCCGACCGGGTTCGTTGCGTCGACGACGACCGCGCCGGCCGGGGCGTCGCGCAGGGGCGTAAGCACGTCGCCGACGGCTGCGAAGGGGACGGCAGGTTGCGGCGTCGTTCGAGGTGGGGCTCGACCTCGTCCTCGACGGGCTCGAGCGCCTGCGGGGGTGACCGGTCAGCAGGCGGTCGCGTCGAACGCCGCCCGGGTCATCCGCGGGGCCCCGGTCGTGCCGTCGGGCCGGACGTCGGCGGCACGCTCCCGGCGGCGATCACCTGGTCCGCGGGCAGCGCCAGGACCTCGGCACCCGTGAAGCGGCGGCCGGACGCCCACACGTCGGAACCGATGAAGTCCTTGTCGAAGACGACGTCGTGGCCGCTGCCGACGGAGTACGTCGCCGTCGGTGACAGGGGCAGGGTCGGCCCCTGCCACCCCTCGCCCGGAGCGGTGAGGTCGACCCGCAGGTCGTGCGTGACGTCCTCGTGGTGCCACACCAGCGGGTGGGCGACGTCGTTCCCGAACGTGACGAAGACGTCGGTGAGCTTCCCGTGGCAGACCGGGGCCACGACGACCAGGTGGCCGCCCTCGTTGGCCACCGCCATGGGCCCCGCGTCGACGCCGGCCGTCCCCCGCAGCGCCCTGGTCCCCATCCGCGGCATGGTAGGTCGCTCGCTGCCTCGGCGTCGTGCCTCCGGTGCTCCGTGCAGTCAGGACACGAGGGACGTCTCGGTCCTTCCGCGAGGGGCACGGACGCCGTAGGACGGATGTGTCGGGCGGCGTCCATCAGGGACGACTGAGGGCGATGCTGCCGCACCACGTGTCGCCCCGGGCCCGCCCGACCCGGGGAGGACGACATGAGAGAGCACAAGACGGCCGCCGTCACGGCCGGGATCCTGTACATCGTGGGGACGGTGTCCGGCGTCCTCTGCAAGGTCCTGGTGCAGTTCCCGGTCCGTGATGCGGACGACCCGCTGGCCTACGCCGCCGAGCACCGCGACCTCGTCGTGACGGGCGCCCTGCTCGTTCTCGTCATGGGGATGGCGCTCGTGTTCGTCCCGGTGGTGCTCTTCCCGGTCCTGCGCCGGGTGGACGAGGTCCTGGCCATCGGCTACCTCACGGTGCGCGGAGCCGTCGAGGCGGCCTGCTACATCATCAGCGCGACCGCCCTGCTGCTCCTGGTCCCGGTGGGCGACGTCCTGGCGGCGGGGGAGGGCACGGCCACCGCGGGTGGCGTACGACTGGGCATGCTGATGGTCGACTTCGACGCGATGAACACCGTGACCGCGCTGGTGTTCTGCCTCGGCGGCGTCATGTTCTACGCGCTGCTCTACAGGTCCGGCATCGTCCCCCGCTGGATCGCGGTCTGGGGCCTTGCCGGGATCCCGTTCTACGTCGCCGCCTACGTGCTCGCGGCGTACGCGGTGATCGGCCCGAGCTCGGCCACGCTCAACCTGCTGGTCCTGCCGTTGGCCCTGCAGGAGATGGTGCTGGGGATCTGGATGATCGCGCGCGGGTTCCGGCCGGCGAGGGGCGCCACCGTGTCGCGGGCGGCGGACGTGGCCAGAGCAGGGGTCCAGGCGTCAGGTTCGCCGCCGCGCCACGTTTGATCCCTTGGTGGCTGCTCGTGGGGAGACCTGTCGGCTCACGGCGAGCGCGGCGGTCAGTCGGCGATGCCGAGCCGCCGGCGGGCCTCCGGCCCGACTCGTGCCGTTGGGGTGTGTCAGTTCGGGTCGATGCCGCGTGCGTGAAGGGATGTTCGGCTGCCTGACTTTGATCAGGTTGTGCGCAGTAGGTGCTGCCACGGCGAGGCAGATGCGCGCCGCGGGCGTTCCGCCGGCCTAGACGATTCGGGGGGCTCCGGTCAGCACTGCCCAGGTCTGCCAGACCAGGGCGACCAAGACGAGGAAGGCGCCAAGAGCCAGCAGCGATCGCGCCTGGCCTCTCGGCTCTCTGGAGCGGGCCAGGATCGCCAGCAGGGCGCTGGCGCCGGCGAAGAGGGGGACGAGCACGATGCTGAAAACGACCAGCGGGGTGAGCGCTTCCTCGCCTTGTGTGCCTTCGAGCATCGGCGGAAGGTAGGTGAGCAGGAGCGCTGCAACGACACCGATCAGTGCACCGATGCCGGCGGATCGCAGGGCAAGGCGGCGTGTGCCGGGTGCTTCGCTTGTCCCGGTGCGACCGTCCACGACGAACAGGCTAGTGCGACCCAAGCTCAGCGTGAATGTGCCCGACCTCGAGTAGTCGAAGGACCTTGACGATCCGAGAAGTCTGAAGGGGCCGCCGCCGGCATGGCGTCCATCGCCTTCTCGAAGTTCGTCCGTGACAGGGAGCGGTTGATCTCACGCCCCTCGCGTGCGATGCGCAGGAAGTTGCCTGGCACGGCGTACGTGAACGGAAGGTCCGTGGCCGTCCTGAAATCGGATCCGGCGTAGCGCCGGATGCGTTCCCACACGGCCGTCTTGTCGACCACGGCGTCTCCGTCTGTCCGAGAAGCGGTCACGAAATGAGGACGAGTCCTTCGTGCTCCGCAAAGTCCGTGAAGTCCTTGAGGTTGAACGTCGCCAAGGGGAGTCCTCGCGCGAGGCAGCATGCGGCGATCCAGCTGTCGTTGACCGGCCGTGGTCGGCCGCGCAGCTGGGCGTAGGCCTGGAGCTGGCCCCAGATCTTGGCGACCTGCGAGTCGTAGGGGAGCACGACCAGCTGGTCGAGGAACGCCTCCATTGAGGCGGTCCGGGACGGGCCCCAGCTACGCAGCAGGGTCCACTTGGTCAGCTCGCCCACGGTCACGAAGCTCGCGGCGAGGATGCGGCCGTTCAGCTGTCGGAGCATCGACTCCGGCGTACGCCGTCGCAACATGGAAGATGCGACGTCGGTGTCGATGACGACGAGGTCCACGGAGCCTGACGACCGCTCAGGCGACGTCGCTGCGGCGAGAGACGTAGAGGTCGGTCAGGAAAGCGTCGTACTCCTCGTCGCCGGCGAACGGATCGCTGCCCGGCAGGTCGGCGAGCGAGGTGAACGGCTTGGCGCCGGCCCGCCGGACGAGTTCCTCGGTCGGGACGACGTCCTCGGCCGGCACCGGCCAGGACTGATGCGGCGTCGTGCTCACGGTGACCACCTCCCTCGTGGCCCATCCTCCCATGCCGGCCACCGCGACGGGTGGTCCCGCGCGCCGCTGATCTCGGTCGCTTCCACCGTCCTGTCCATCCGCGATCCCAGTGAGTTGGTGGGACGATTGAGACGGACGGCATCGGAGCAATTCGTGTCACGTTCGCTGCCGCGAAGCAACGGTTTGAGGCAAACCCGCTGGTCAGGAGCGCGCCCGGCAGGGGTCGAACCTGCGACCATCGGATTAGAAGTCCGCTGCTCTGTCCACTGAGCTACGGGCGCCCGGGCCGCCGGCGGTCGACCCGCCCCCGGCCCTCCGCAATGCTGCCACGAAGCGGCCGTGGCGTGGGCGGGCGACGGAAGGCCGGCCGTGGTGGACGCCGGCGCCGGGACCGTGGGGACGCCGCCGTGGAGTGAACGGCCCGGGAACGGGCATGGGGTGGTCATGGCGTGGATCGCGGCTACAGCCCGCGCGGGATCTGGCCGACGAGGCGGATCGATGGTGACTGTGCGTCGCGAGTAAGGCTGGAGTTGTGATCATGCGGGGTGCTATGTGACGGAATGTGATGGTCGCCGTGGGATGCCCGATGATCCGATGCACGGATACCGTCGCGCTTTGGCAAGATGAGCCTCCGGGGCGCGGTCCGAAGCGTCGTGACGGGGCCGGTCGGCAGGTGCGTGAGCACGGCCGACGTCGTCTCGTCACGGCCGGCGCGCGCTCCCTGGCCCGAGGGAGCACCGCTATGCACGGGAAGGGGACGCGTGGACACGCAGGCTGACGCCGTCCGCGAGCCGTCACCGGCGGGCACCCTCAGTGACGCCGCAGCGCCCGCCGAGGCTCCGGTCGCGACCGACCCGCCGGCCACCGAACCGACCGCTCCGGCTGCCGCGGAGACCGCGCCGGCAACAGATGAGCAGGCAACGGGGGTCGTGCCGCCGTCCGGTCGCGCACCCGCACCCGCACCCGCCGCGACCCCGCCCGTCGGTGTCGCCCCCGCGGGCCCGCCGCCGGTCCTCGACCACCCCGGGATCCTCGAGTCCAGCGAGCGGCTGCGCGAGGCGGTCTCGGCGCTGCACCTGCCCCTCGTCGTCGAGGACGTCGACCGGTCGCGCGTCGACCGGGAGCGGCTCCAGGCGCAGCTCGACGACTACCTGCTCCCGCGGCTGCGCCGGATGGACGCACCGCTGCTCGCCGTCATCGGCGGCTCGACCGGTGCGGGCAAGTCGACGCTCACGAACTCGTTGGTGCGCAAGGAGGTCACGCGGTCCGGCGTGCTCCGGCCGACGACCCGCTCGCCCGTCCTCGTGCACCACCCGTACGACTCCGGCGCGTTCCTCTCGCAGCGGATCCTGCCGAACCTCGCGCGGGTCACCGCGGAGGCGCCCGAGCCGATCCAGCCGATCGACGTCGACGCGCCGCGGATCACCGCGTTGCGGCTCGTGCCGCACGAGGGCGTCCCGGCAGGTCTGGCGATCATCGACGCACCCGACATCGACTCGGTCGTCGACACCAACCGTGAGCTCGCCGTCCAGTTGCTCGCCGCCGCGGACCTCTGGCTCTTCGTGACGACGGCCTCGCGCTACTCGGACGCCGTCCCGTGGGAGATGCTGCGGACGGCGTCCGACCGGGGTGCGTCCGTCGCCGTGATCCTCGACCGCGTCCCTCGCGACTCGATCCGCGAGGTCCGCACCCACCTGGCGACGCTCCTGCGCGACCGCGGGCTCGCGTCGTCCCCGCTCTTCACCATCCCCGAGGCGCGCCTGACCGACGGGTTCCTCCCCGACGCCGTCGTCAAGCCGCTCCTCACCTGGCTGCAGCGGCTCGCGAAGGACGCCCGGTCCCGGGACGTCATCGTCCGGCGAACCCTCGCCGGGGCGCTCGACAGCCTCCGCGAGCGGGTCTACGTCGTCGCGGACGCCGCGGACGCCCAGCGGGACGCCGACGCGGCCCTGCGCGAGTCGCTCCAGGCCACGTTCGCCGAGAACACCGGCGTCCTGCGCGATCGCCTCTCCGACGGCACGATCCTGCGCGGCGAGGTCCTCGCCCGGTGGCAGGAGTGGGTCGGCACCGGCGAGTTCATGCGGACGCTCGAGTCGAGCATGGGCCGGATCCGGGACCGGATCACCGCGTCGCTGCGCGGTCGGCCGGCGCCGGTCGAGCCGCTCGGCGAGGCCCTCCAGACCGGCGTCCAGGCGATCGTCCGGGCCGCCGCCCAGGCGACGCTCGAGCAGTCGGTGCTCGGCTGGCGGGCGATCCCGGCCGGTGCCGCGCTCATCGAGCGGGCCGCGACGACGACGACGCTCGCGCCGGACTTCGAGGTCCGGCTCGCACGGGCCGTCGCCGAGTGGCACGCCGGGGTCGTCGACCTGGTCGAGGTCGAGGGGCAGAGCCGCCGGCTCACCGCCCGTGCGCTCTCGCTCGGTGTCGACGGCACCGCCGCGATCCTCACCCTCGTCGTCTTCAGCCACACCCTCGGCGACGGCAACGACTCCGAGGCGGCCGCGGGCACCGCAGCGCTGGCGAACCGGATGCTCGTCGCGGTGTTCGGCGAGCAGGCGGTCCGCACGCTGACGGCGAAGGCGCACGCCGACCTCGTGTCCCGCGTCGACGCGCTCATGGAGTCCGAGCGGGCCCGCATCGTCGGTGTCCTCGACGCGGCCGGGGTCCTGCACGATGCCGGTGACCGGCTCCGGGCCGCCGTCGGCGCTCTCGAGGAGGCGCGGTGAGCAGCGGACCGACGACCCTGCCCGCGAGCAGCCCGACCGACGAGCCGTCGGGCGCGGAGCCTGCGGCCGAGCGGGCGTCGTCCGGCCGTTCCGGCGGACGACGTCGCGGCGCCCCGGACATCGCCGCCCGGGTCGAGGCCGTCGAGCAGGCGCTCAAGGTCGGCGGCGACCGCTTCGCGCCGGCCGCGGTCGCCCAGGCCCGGCACGCGCTCGAGCGCACCGGCGAGCGGATGCGGCTCGGCTCCCGGCACACCGTCGTCGCCCTCGCCGGCGCGACCGGCAGCGGCAAGTCGAGCCTCTTCAACGCGCTCGCGGGGATGGACCTGTCGGACGTCGGCGCGCGCCGCCCGACGACCGGCAAGCCGGTCGCGTGCGTCTGGGGCACGGACACCGCGGACCCGCTCCTCGACTGGCTCGACGTCCCGGGCCGGCACCGGACGGCGCGCGAGTCGGTGCTCGACGGGCAGCGCGAGGCGGCGCTCAACGGTCTCGTCCTGCTCGACCTGCCCGACCACGACTCGACGAACGTCACGCACCGGCTCGAGGTCGACCGCCTCGTCGACCTGTGCGACCTGCTCGTCTGGGTCGTCGACCCGCAGAAGTACGCGGACGAGGTGCTCCACGCGAACTATCTGCGCAAGTTCGTGGGACACGAGTCGGTCATGCTCATCGTGCTCAACCAGGTCGACAAGCTCGGCCCGGCCGGCACCGAGACCTGCCTGACCGACCTGCGCCGGCTGCTCGACGCCGACGGGCTCGGCCCGGTCAAGCTCGTCGCGACGTCGGCGACCCGCGGCGACGGTGTCGAGGACCTGCGCACCGTGCTGTCGGACGTCGTCCGTCGGCAGGCGACGACGGCGCAGCGTGCCGCTGCCGACCTCGACGGCGCCCGTGAGGCGCTCGAGAAGAGCCTGTCGCCGACCGAGCCGGACGCGCGTGCCCTCGACGGCGCCGACGAGCTCGTCGGGGCGCTCGCCGCGGCCGCCGGCCTGCCCGTCGTCCTCAACGCCGTCGAGACCGACTACCGGCGCCGTGCCGGTGCCCTCGTCGGCTGGCCGCTCGTGCGCTGGTGGCACGCTCTGCGCCCGGACCCGCTGCGCAAGCTGCGTCTCGGCGAGGCGGAGAGCGAGCTGCGCCGGCTGACCCGGCGCTCGCTGCCGGCCATGTCGCCGTCGCAGCAGGCCCGGGTCGAGATCGCCGTCCGGGCCGTGACGTCCTCGGCGGCGAACGCGCTGCCCGCCCGCTGGGGCGACGCCGTGCGCAAGGCGTCGACGGCGCCCGGGGCGGACCTGGCCGAGGCGCTCGACGGTGCCGTCATGTCCGTCGACCTCGAGTACGCACCGCCGCCGTGGTGGTCGGTCGTGCGGGTCGTCCAGTACCTGCTCGCTGCGGCGCTGGTCGCCGGGACAGGCTGGTTCCTCTACCTTTTCGTCCTCGCGGCCCTGGGCCGTTTCGGCGCTCCCCGTCTCGGGCCCTTCTACGTGCCGTCGTGGCTCTTCTACGGCGGCCTCGTGGGCGGGCTGCTGCTCGCCCTCGGGGCGAGGTGGGCCGTCCGCGTCGGGGCCCGGCGCCGTCGGGCCCGGGTCGCGGCGCTGCTGCGGCAGGCGGTCTCCGCGGTCGCGTTCGAGCACGTCGTCTCGCCGGTCGCGGAGGTCCTCGCCGACCACCGGGCCGCGCGGCAGGCGCTCGAGTCCGCTCGCTGACCTGCTGACCGGTCCACCCGGGATCCCTGTCGTACGAACGTGTCCGGACGCCCGGTCGGCCTCGACCCGTCCACAGTTCCGCCGTTCGTCCCACTGTCCACAGGCGCGGCGTCCGCCCGAGCGCGACGTCGGTCGTCCGGGGTGGACTTCCTCCATCGACCCGGCACCGCGCCGGGCGGAGGAGGATGAGATGAACGAGACCCACGTGACCCTGACCGGCGTCGTCGCGACCGTCCCGGAGGTCAAGTCCCACAACGGCACCCGGCTGCTGAGCTTCCGCTTCGTCTCGACCGAGCGCCGGTTCGACCGCGCCACCGGCTCCTGGGTCAACGGCGCCGAGACCTGGGCGACGGTGACGTGCTGGCGGGCGCTGGCGGTGAACGCCGAGCAGTCCGTGCGCGTCAAGGACCGGATCATCGTCAAGGGCCGGCTGCGCACCGACCAGTGGACCGGCCAGGACGGCGGCCGCCGCAGCGACGTGAAGATCACCGCGGAGACGCTCGGGCCGGACCTCGCCTGGGGGACGGCGACCTTCGAGCGGTCCCGCGGAACGGCGGCGGCCGAGGTCGAGGCGGCCGTGGCCAGTCTCGAGGCCGAGGTCGCCGACCTGCCCGTGATCCTCGGCGAGGAGGCCGGGTCGGGGGTCCCCGCGCTGGCCGCCCTGCCGGTCTACGCCGCCTTCCCGCCGCTCGACCCGGACGAGGAGGACGACGACCTCGACGAGGACGAGGACGACGAGGACGACGAGGGTCAGGCGGTTCTCGACACCCGTGAGCTCGTGGGGGCCGGCGCCCGCTGACCGAGGCCGGTGGCCGGGGCGGGCGGCGGGTCGGGCAGGATCGGCGGGTGCCGCTCAGCCTCGCCGCCGCCCGTCCCCTCGGCCTCGCGCTCGGAGTCGCCGCGGACGCGCTGCTCGCCGACCCCCGCCGGTACCACCCGGTCGCCGGGTTCGGGCGGGCCGCACAGGCCCTCGAACGCAGGCTGCACGCGGACGCCGTCGCGCCGGGCGCGGTCTTCACGACGGTCGCCGTCGGCGTCCCGTGGTTGCTCGGGGTCGCCGCCGAGCGGGTGACGACGGGCCGGCCGCTCGCCCGCGTCGCGGTCACGGCGGTCGCGACGTGGGCCGTGCTCGGCGGGACGAGCCTGGCCCGCGAGGGGCAGGTCATGGCGGGCCTGCTCGACGCCGCGCAGGCCGAACAGGCCGACGGCGCCGCGCAGACCGACGCCGGGGTGGGGGAGGCCGCGCTGCTGCGGGCCCGGGCCCGGCTCTCGCACCTGTGCGCTCGCGACCCCTCGCAGATGTCCGTCGGTGACCTGGCGCGGGCGACCGTGGAGTCGTTGGCGGAGAACACCTCTGACGCGGCGGTGGCACCGCTGCTGTGGGGAGCCGTCGCCGGTGTGCCCGGGCTGCTCGCATACCGCGCCGCGAACACCCTCGACGCGATGGTCGGCTACACGTCGCCGCGGTACCTGCGCTTCGGCCGGGTCAGCGCCCGCTTCGACGACCTGGTCAACCTCGTGCCGGCCCGCGTCACCGGGCTGCTCACCGTCGCTGCGGCGCCGGTGGTGGGCGGGTCGATGGCGTCCGGTTGGCGGGTGCTGCGTGCGGACGGCGCCCGGCACCCGAGCCCGAACGCAGGGCGGCCCGAGGCCGCGACCGCCGGCGTGCTCGGCGTCGTGCTCGGCGGGGAGAACGTGTACGCCGGCCGGGTCGAGCGCAGGCCGGGGATGGGGGTGGGG
>NZ_MWLN01000218.1 GCF_002198655.1 Kineosporia sp. A_224 | reverse complement strand
GCTGTGCACCGACAACGGGGCGATGGTCGCCGCGCTCGGCTCGCTCATGGTCGCCGCCGAGCAGCAGGACGCCGAGGGCCAGGGTCACGGCGGCCGGTCAGGCCTGGACGAGCGTGACGGGCATCGACGAGTCGGCCGGCAGGTCGAGCGCGGACGGCGGGCGGCCGGCGGCGACCATGAGCGAGCCGAGCGCGGCGACCATCGCCCCGTTGTCGGTGCACAGCCCGGGCCGCGGGACCCGCAGGGTGATCCCGGCGTCCGCGCAGCGCTCCGCGGCCATCGCCCGCAGCCGTGAGTTCGCGGCGACCCCGCCGCCGACGAGCAGGGTGTCGACGCCGTTCTCCCGGCAGGCGAGCACCGCCTTGCGGGTGAGCACGTCGACGACGGCCTCCTGGAAGCTCGCCGCGACGTCCGCCACCGGCACCGGCTCACCGCTCGCCTCGCGCCTCTCGACCCACCGCGCCACGGCGGTCTTGAGGCCGGAGAAGGAGAAGTCGTAGCGGTGGTCGGCCATGTCGTGCGCCGCGGTGAGCCCGCGCGGGAACGCGATCGTGGCCGGGCCGCCGTCGCGGGCGACCCGGTCGACGTGCGGGCCGCCCGGGAACGGCAGCCCGAGCAGCCGCGCGACCTTGTCGAAGGCCTCCCCCGCCGCGTCGTCGATCGTCCGGCCGAGCGGCCGGACGTCACCGGTGACGTCGGGGACGAGCAGCAGCGAGGAGTGCCCGCCGGAGACGAGCAGCGCCATCGACGGCGACGGCAGCGGACCGTGCTCGAGGGTGTCGACGGCGACGTGCGCGGCGAGGTGGTTCACGCCGTACAGCGGGACGCCGAGGGCGAGCGCGAGCGCCTTCGCCGCGGCGACCCCGACCGTGAGCGCCCCGGCGAGCCCGGGACCGGACGTCACCGCGACGGCGTCGAGGTCGGCGAGGCGCACCCCGGCCTGCGTGCACGCCCGCTCGAGGGTCGGCACCATCGCCTCGAGATGGGCCCGGCTCGCGACCTCGGGGACGACACCGCCGAACCGGGCGTGCTCGTCGACGGACGTCGCGACCGCGTCGACGAGGAGCTCACCGCCGTGCACGATCCCGACGCCGGTCTCGTCGCACGAGGTCTCGATGCCGAGGACGAGCGGGCGCTCGGTACGGGCGGTCACTCCTGAAGGCTAGTGCGCCACCCGGGGCTCAGCGGCGGCCCGTCGTGCGCCGCGGTGGCCGACCGGACGACGGCGGCCCAGAGCACGAACGCCACCGTCGTCCCCACGGCGGTCCACAGGCGCTCGTCAGCGGTCAGGGGAGCCTGCCTCGAGGCGCCGCCGAAGATGAAGAACAGCACCAGCCAGGCGGCCCACCACCATCCGGTGCGCCGCTTCGCGGCGCGCCCCGGCAGCCGGCTCAGCGCCGTCCAGGCGTCGTCGACGACCTGCTTGGGGAACCACAGCTGGACGATCGGCACGACCCAGCCGAGCGAGGCCCACACGGGCGAGCGGCGTGCGCTCCCCGGCGCGGCCACCTCCGCGGCGTCGCGCAGCCGGCCCAGCCAGACGCTCGCCGCGACCCAGGACGCCACGAGCGTCACCGCCATCGCGGTCTCGTGGTCGTAGCCGTCGACCCACCGGACCCAGGCGATCGCCGTCCACGCCGCTGCCAGCCCGAGGACCACGCTCGAGAGCGGCCGCAGCGGGCGCCGCGCCCTGGCGACGTCGTCCGCACCGACGGCGAACATCGCGTCCCACCGCATCACCGCCGGGTCGGCCGGCCCGTCCGGCGTGCCCCGCTGCGGGACCTCGCTCATCGAGGCCTCACACGCCCTGGTGGCCGGACGTCCCCGCGGCGCGCGACACCGGCGCGGGCAGCGCCCGGAAGTACGGGGTCCACGGCCCGGCGTCGTGGGCCGCGGAGACCCCGCGGACGACCCGGACCCACATGACGAACGCGCCGGTGAGGAACAGCGCCGCGAACACCCGCCAGCCGGGCGCGAAGCCGGAGACCTCGGAGGTCCCCCCGGATGCGGACCGGCTCGCGAACGACGTGAGCGCCGAGGTCACCGACGCCGCGATCCACCAGAACCACCATCCCCCGGTGGCCCGCGCCGTGGAGCGCCCCGGCTGCGAGGCAGCGACCCGCCACACGTCGTCGACGATCTGCTTGGGGAACCACAGGCTGACGAACGGGACCCACCAGGACAGCCAGGTCCACGCGATGCTGCGCCGCATGAGGCGTGGCGCCACGGCGGACGCGGTCTGGTAGACCCGCATGAGCCACATCGCCGCGAACCCGTACGCCACCAGCTGGGCGACGGTCTGCACGAGCGTGATCACGCCGAGCGCCACGGTCGCGGCGCCGAGGACGCCGTCCTCGAACTCGTTCTGCGCCGCGAAGGCCACGATCGCGGCCGCCCACACCGTGAGCCCGTAGAGCCCGGACACCGCGAGCACGGCGACGGCGAGCCCGTTCACCGACCGCGGCAGGAAAGCGCCGTCGGCCGTCGGCTGCGTGACGACCGGGGCGTCGGACGGCGGGCCTGCGGTCGCGGGCCCCGGCGGCGGGACCTCGGGCCGGCCGGGCTCCCCCGCGGGCTCGCCTCCCGGTTCGCCCCACGGTGCGGCCCACTGCGGCGGTTCCTGGCTCACTGCTGCCTCCCCGGGGGACCCGTCGTCGCGGATCCGTCGACGGCCAGCGGATCATGCCGGTCCGACGCGCCCGGTGTACACCTGGATCCGCGGGGCCTCGGCCGGCCGGTCCGGCGTCCACTCGTCGCGCGGCCGCTCCCAGGCGCGGGTCAGGCCCTCGAGCACCCCGAACCAGGCCCGCAGCGCGTAGCAGAGGACGACGAACGAGGCGAGGGCGAGCCCGGCCCACCACCCGCCGAGCCCCGGGCCGAGCGTCCCGACGGCCCCGGCCGCCGTCCGCAGCACGGCGGCGACGAGGACGAGGGTCCACCAGGTGCGGACCTTCGGCTGCATGTACCGGGCCCGGCCGCGCGCACCGACCGCCCAGACGTCCTTGACGAGGCCGGGCGGCAGGACGATCGAGACGATCGGCAGCACCCAGGTGCCCCACGCGAGCCACACCGGGTACGGCACCGCCGAGGCGTCGACGGTGCGGGCCGCCGTGAGGGCGCGGTGCAGCCACAGCGAGGTCGCCACCCAGACCGCCGGCAGGAGCAGCACGAACAGGAGCAGCAGGCCGAGCACCGCGGCGTACGACCAGGCTCCCGCGGTCTCGCCGCTCCAGGAGTACCGGGCGCGGACGGCGACGTCCAGGCCGAGCAGCAGGCCGTGCAGGACGACGAGCCCGAGCGACCCGAGCGCCGCCCAGCGGGCCGGGCCGGCCAGCCGCGGCACCGGGTGGGCACGCGCGAACGCCGGCACGAGGTGCCCGGGGACGGCGACCGGCGCCCCGGGGACGACCGAGCGCGCGACCGGCTCGTAGGCCGCGTACGGCGCCAGGCCGGCGAGCGCGGCGCGCGGCGGTACGGGCGCGGCCCAGACGACCGGCGCGGGCCCGCCGAACTGCGGGCCGGGCAGCGGCTGTGCCGTCGGCGCGAAGGTCTGCCCGGGCGGCAGCGGCACCTCGGCGGGGGGCCCGGCGGGCGGCGCCCAGGCCTGCGTCCCCGGCGCGGCCGCCAGCGGCACGTCGTACGGTTCGCTCCCCCACGGGCGCGGCATGGTCATCCCTCCGGTCGCGACCGGGACGGCGGCCGCGTTCACCCAGCGTGCCCGCCCGGGCGCCCCGGGAGCACGGATGCGGGCGCAGGTCACCCGGCTGCGCACGCACGGTCACCCGCGAGGGCCAGACGTTCACCCGGACGGCGGACCGCCCGGCGACACACCGTCAGACGAGCGGCAGCAGCGGCCGCAGCCGCATGACCCAGGCGTCGATGTCACCGGGCTGGTAGTACCGGCGGCGGACGGCGATCCGGTCGAAGCCGTGCCGCTCGTAGAGCGCGATCGCCGGGGCGTTGTCGGCCCGGACCTCGAGGAGCAGGGACGTCGCCCCGGCCGCCCGGGCCCGCTCGACGAGCGCCTCGAGCAGCGTGCCGCCGAGCCCGCGGCCCTGCGCGGCGGGCGCGACGGCGATGGTCTGGACGTCGGCGTCCGCGGAGACGGTCATGACGCCGGCGTAGCCGAGCAGGTCGCCGGCCGGCCCCTCGGCGACGAGGTAGGTCCGGGTGTCCGGGTGCGCGAGCTCGGACCAGAACGCCTCCGCGGTCCAGGCCGTCGCTCCGAAGAGGGTCTGCTCGAGGGCGTGCACGGCGGCGACGTCCCACCAGCGCATCGGCCGCAGCCGGACGTCCTCGTTCATCGTCCGCCCGCCGGGAGCACGCGCTTGCGGACGCCGGGGGCGACGGCGTCCGGGCGGCGCAGGTAGAGCGGCTCCGGTGCGACGAGCACCGCCCGGTCGGCCGGGTCGGCGCCCGCGGCGAGCCCGCGGACGGCGAGCGTCGCGAGCGCACCGGCCGCGACGTCGAGCGGCCCGGTGCCACCGGGCAGCGCGTCGGGGTAGAGCGCCGCGCCACGGCCGACGACCCGGCGGCCGGCGACGTCGACGGCGGTCGCCGGGCCGACGTGCGGCCCGTCGAGCCGGACGACCCGCCACGTGTGCGCCCCCGGCCCGAGGTCGACGCGCTCCGCGTCGTACGTCGCCCAGTGCACCTCGCGCCGCCGGGCGTCGGTGACGGCCACGAGGCCGCCCGCCGTGTCGCCGAGCGTCGCGGCCTCGAACGCGAGCGCGTCGAGCGAGCAGATGCCGACGACGTCGATGCCGAGCGCGTGCCCGAGCACCCGCGCGGTGACGAGCCCGACCCGCAGTCCGGTGAACGGGCCGGGGCCGACGCCGACCGCGACGGTCGTCAGGTCACGCCGGTCGGCGCCCGCGTCGGCGAGCACCGCCTCGACGAGCGGTGCGAGGTGCTCGGCGTGCCCGCGGGCCCGCGGCTCGGAGCGCTCGGCCCGGACGGCCGTGCCGTCGTGCACCGCCGCCGTCACCGCGGCGCCGGAGGTGTCGAGCGCGAGGACGAGCACCGGCGGTCAGCCCGCCGGGAGGACGACGTCGCGCCAGCGGCTGCCGTGGCCGACGATCTCGACGAGCCGCGGCTCGTCCCCGTCGGACGGCGCCCGGTCGGCGGCGAGGTCCGGGTCGGCGTCGGCGAGCCCGCCGGCCTCGTCCCCGCGCCGGCGCAGCAGGCGCACCTCGAGCCGGTCCGCGGCGAGCTCCTCCACGAGGCCCTCGCCCCATTCGACGACCGTGACCGACTCCCCGAGCGTCGCGTCGAGGTCGAGGTCGTCGACCTCCTCGAGCGAGGCGAGCCGGTAGGCGTCGACGTGCACGAGCGAGGGCCCGTCGGCCAGCGGGGGGTGCACGCGCGCGATGACGAAGGTCGGGCTCGTCACGTCGCCGCGGACCTTCAGGCCCCGCCCGATGCCCTGGGTGAGCGTCGTCTTGCCCGCGCCGAGGTCGCCGGAGAGGACGACGAGGTCGCCCGGGCGCAGCAGCTCGGCGAGCGCCCGGCCCAGGTCGCGCATCGTCTCCGCGGAGGGCACCTCGGCGCGCGAGGAGCCGACGGCCGTCTCCTCACGGGTGGACGTATCGGCCCGGTGGGCGCCGCTCACTGCTTCTCCCTCGTGCGTCACTGACTGCTCGCCGGGCGGACGCGCCGTCGCGTCCTGCCCGGGTGTCGGCTCTCGGGTCACGCGGAGAGCCCCCCGGCGTCCCGTCGTCTGCGGCGTCGCCGCAACGGCATGACCGTGCGACGCGCCCGCGTACCGTATCGCCTTCCGGCGGGCCCGGCGTGCGCCCGCAGCGCCCGGTCGACGAGCTCGGCGAGGTGCCCGTTGACGATCTGCGGGTGCTCGAGCATGAGCAGGTGGCCGGAGTCCTTGACGACGACGTGCTCGGCGCCGGGGAGGCGGCGCACGATCTCCTCGCTGTGCTCGGCGGGCGTGAGCAGGTCGGAGTCGCCGACGATGACGAGCACCTCGAGCCCGTCGAGCGTCGCGAGCGCCGCGCGCTTGTCGTGGGTGGAGAACGTCGGCAGGTAGTCGCTGATGACCTCGAGCCGGGTCGCGGCGATCATGTGCGCGGTGAACCGGACGAGCGCGTCGCTCACCGGCGAGGCGTAGGAGTAGCGCCGCACGAGGACGGCCTCGAGGTCGCTGCCGAGCCGGCGGCCGCGCTCGACGAGCCGCGGCGTCCGGGTCAGGGTCTTGATCGCGCCGGGCGCGAGCCGCTGGACGAGCCGACCGAAGCCGGGGAGCCCGAAGTCGACCTCGCCGAGCCCGCCGGCGCTCGTCGAGACGAGGGCGACACCGAGCACCCGGTCACGGAAGAGGTCGGGCCGCTTCTCGGCGAGGCTCATGACGGTCATGCCGCCCATCGAGTGCCCGACGAGGACGAGCGGCCCGGTCGGTGCGACCGCCGCGAGCACCGCCTCGAGGTCGCGCCCGACCTGGTCGATCGTCGCCGAGCCCTCGGGCCCGGTGCCGGAGCGGCCGTGGCCGCGCTGGTCCCACAGGACGAGCCGGTGCAGGCCGCGCAGCGCCTTGCGCTGGAAGTGCCAGGAGTCCATCGAGAGCGCGTAGCCGTGGCTGAGGACGACGGTGAGCGGCTCACCGCCGCCCGGGCCGGTCGCGTCGGCGGCGGTGCGGTCGTCGCGCCCGCGGCCGGCGGCCTTGGCCGCGGCGGGCGAGGTGTCGTCGGCGGCGGCCGGACGGCGGAAGTCGGCGACCTCGTCGACCTCGACGTGCAGCGCGGTCCCGTCGTTCGCCCGGACGACGCGGGCCCCGTGGTGCAGCCCGCCGTAGTCCTCGGTGTCGTCGTCCTCGCGGCGCGGCAGCAGCGGCCGGCCGACGGCGACCCGCTCGGCGGCCAGGCCGAGCGCGGCCCCGACCCCGGCGGCCGCGAGGCCGACCCCGAGCGACAGCAGGCCGACCCGGGCCGCCCGCGACTCCTCGGCCATCAGGACGGCGCTCCCGCCGTGCCGGCGGCGCCCACGTGGACCTTCGGCACCCGCAGGCCGAGCCGGGTGATGATCTCGTACGAGATCGTGCCGGCGGCGTCCGCCCAGTCCTGCGCGGTCGGCGCGGCCGGGCCGCCGGGGGCGGCGCCGAGCGCCGGGTCCCCGAAGAGCACCGCGACGTCGCCGGGCGCGACACCGGCGGTGTTCGCGGCGTCGTGCAGGTCGAGGACGACCTGGTCCATGCAGACCCGGCCGGCGATCGTCTGCCGGGTGCCGCGCAGGAGCACCGGGCCGCGGGACCCGGCGTGCCGCGGGACGCCGTCCGCGTACCCGAGCGGCACGAGCGCAACGGTCGTGTCGGCGTCCGTCGTGTACTCGTGCCCGTAGGAGACCCCCGACCCGGCCGGCACCGCCTTGACGCTCGCGACCCGGCCGAGCAGGGCCATGGCGGGCCGCAGCCCGAGGTCGCCGGGCGAGGCCAGGTCGGGCACGGGCGACAGCCCGTAGACGGCCACCCCCGGCCGGACGAGGTCGAACGCGGCCCGCGGGTTCGTCACGGTCGCCGCGGAGTTCGCGAGGTGGCGCACCTCGAGCCGGGCCCCGCGGCGCTCGGCGAGCGCGACGGCGTCGCGGAAGACCTCGGTCTGCGAGCGCACCGTCGGGTGCTCGGGCGCGTCGGCCCAGGCGTAGTGGCTCATGATCCCGACGAGCCGGACGGCGCCCTCGGCCTCGGCGCGGAGCACGGCGTCGAGCAGGTCGGGCAGGTCGGCCGGGGTGACGCCGTTGCGGGACAGCCCGGTGTCGACCTTGAGGTGGACCCGGGCCGTCGTGCCGGTCGCGCGGGCGGCCGCGACGACCTCGTCGAGCACCCACGCCGCGGTGACGCCGATGTCGATCCCGGCGCGGACGGCGTCCGCGAAGGCGTCCCCGGGCACGGTGAGCCAGGCGAGCAGCGGGGCGGTCACGCCGGCCGCGCGCAGCGCGAGCCCCTCCGAGAGCTGGGCGACCCCGAGCCACGCGGCCCCGCCGGCGACCGCGGCCCGGGCCGCGGGCACGAGCCCGTGGCCGTAGGCGTCGGCCTTGACGACGGCCATCACCCCGGCGGCGCCGGCCCGGGCGTCGAGCGCGGCGACGTTCGCGGCGATCGCGTCGAGGTCGACGACGGCGCACGCGGGCAGCCCCGCCGGCAGCAGGTCGGCGGGGTCGGCGGTCGCGAAGACCCCGCCGGGACCGGTCGCAGGGACCGTGGCCGCGGCGGCGGGCGCGAGAGGCGTGCTCGTCATCGCTGATCAGTCTCTCACCGGGAGCCGACACGCGACCGGCCAGGCGTCCCCAGCGGCGATTGTGACGTCGACCGCCCGCGCCACCGGTGCGTCACCCTACGATCCGCGCATGAGCGCACTGTGGGTCGGCACCCGCTCGGTACTCCGCGTCATGGCCACCCGTCGCATCACGTGCCGGGTCTGCGAGAAGCCGATGGCCTACCGGGTGCTCGAACGCGCGACGACGATCGCCGTCGTCGTCCCGCTCTTCACCCCCAGGCGGAGCTACCACCTCGGCTGCACGCTCTGCGAGTCGTTCTTCGACATCACCGAGGACGACGCGCGGTGGCTCGCGGACCCGGCGAACGACCTGTCCGGCTACGAGCCGCGGTCCTCCGCCATCGGCGCCCCCGCGTCACGCCAGAGCTACTGGCACTGAGGCCGGCCGGCCGCCCCCGCCGGTTCTGCGGTCGATCCTCCGGCACCGAGCAGGCGGATCCACCTCAGAACGGCATGCCTTGGCCCAGCAGGTCCGCGACGGTCGCCGGCACCGCCTCGGCGACCGCGCCCGCGGTGACCGGGCCCCCGCCGCTCGCGCGTGCCGCGGCCCGGCCGTGGACCAGGGCGGCGACCGGGCCGGCGTCGAACGGGTCGAGGCCGGCGGCGAGCAGGGTGCCGGCGATCCCGGCGAGGACGTCGCCCGCGCCGGCCGTCGCGAGCCAGCCCGGGGCGTCGGCCTGGCTGCGCAGCCGGCCGTCCGGGGTCGCGACGAGGGTCGTCGAGCCCTTGAGCAGGACCGTCGCGCCGGTGAGCGCGGCGGCCCGGACGACGTGCGCGGCCGGCCGGGCCTCGACGTCCTCCCGGGGCGGCGCGGTCCCGCCGAGCGCGCCGAGCAGCCGGGCGAGCTCGCCGGCGTGCGGGGTGAGCAGCACCTGCGGCCCGAGGGCGCCGGTCGTCGCGGGCACGAGCGCGAGCGCACCGGCGTCGACGACGCACGGCTCGCCGGAGGCCAGGGCCCGCTCGGCGGCGGCCCGCTGACCGTCGCGCACGTCGGGGTCCACACCGGGCCCGAGCACCCACGCCTGCACCCGGCCCGCGCCGACGACAGCCTCCGGGTGGTGCAGCCGGACGTGCTCGGCGGCGTGCTCCGGCCCGACGTACCGGACCATCCCCGCACCGGCCCGCAGCGCCCCGGCGACGGCGAGCACCGCGGCACCGGGGTACGCGGCCGAGCCCGCGACGACGCCGACGACGCCGCGGCGGTACTTGTCGGCCCCGGCGCCGGGCACCGGCCAGCGCGCCGCGGCGTCCGCGCCGGAGAGCCGCTCGACGGCGGCGGACGGCGGCAGCAGCGGTCCGAGCCCGATGTCGACCTCGACGACCCGCCCCGCGGCCCGGGACGCGGGCGGCAGGAGCAGGCACGGCTTGGCGGCGCCGAACGTCACCGTGACGTCGGCGTGCACGTGCGGGGCGGGGGTCTCGCCGCTGTCCGGGTCGACACCGCTCGGCAGGTCGACGGCGACGACGGCCGGGCCGCCGTCCGCCGCGGCGCGCAGCCCGGCGACGAGCCCGGCGGCCGGCTCCCGCAGGCCCGGCGAGCCGCCGAGCCCGACGAGCCCGTCGACGACGAGGTGCGCCCGCCCGAGCAGCCGGACGGCGTCCGCGCGCCCCGCGGGGTCGCGCGCGTCGAGCGCGGTGCCACCGGCGGCCCGCAGCGCCGCGAGCCCTTCGACGTGGACGGCGGCGCCGCAGAGCACGGCGTCGACCCGCGCCCCGCGCCTGGCCAGCCGCTCCCCCGCCCACAGCGCGTCGCCGCCGTTGTTGCCGGCCCCGACGAGTAGTGCGACGCGGCGTCCGCTCACCCCGCCCGCGGCGTCCCGGAGCACCCCGGCGCAGACGGCGGCGAGCCCCGCCGCGGCCCGCTGCATGAGCGCGCCGTCCGGCACCTGGCCCAGGCGCACCGCCTCGGCCGCCCGGACGTCCGCGACCCGCCACGCCCGCAGCACGTCAGCTGTCCCGCTCCGCGACGACGACCGCGCTCGCGATGCCCGCGTCGTGCGACATCGACACGTGGAACCGGGTCACCCCGAGCACCTGCGCGCGGGCGGCGACCGTGCCGGTCACCTCCATCGCGGGCGCCCCGTGCGGGTCCTTGACGACCCAGGCGTCGAGCCAGCTCATCCCGGGCGGGGCCCCGAGCGACTTCGCGATCGCCTCCTTGGCCGCGAACCGGGCGGCGAGGCTGGCCAGCGGCAGGTCGCGCTCGGCGGGGGTGAAGAGCCGGTCGCGCAGCCGGGGCGTGCGCTCGAGCTCGGCGCCGAACCGGGCGACGTCGACGACGTCGATGCCGACACCGACGATCACTGCGTCACCCGCACGCTCACTCGACCGTGACGGACTTCGCCAGGTTGCGCGGCTGGTCGACGTCGAGGCCCTTGGCCGTCGCGAGCTCGCACGCGAAGACCTGCAGCGGGACGACGGTGACGAGCGGCGCGAGCAGCGTCGGCGTCTGCGGCACCCGGATCACCTCGGAGGCGAACTGGAGCACCTCGTCGTCGCCCTCCTCGGCGATGACGATCGTGCGCGCCCCGCGGGCGTTGATCTCCTGGATGTTCGAGACGACCTTGCTGTGCAGGGAGTCCCGCCCGCGCGGCGACGGCACGATGACGAAGACCGGCTGCCCGGCCTCGATGAGCGCGATCGGGCCGTGCTTGAGCTCGCCGGCCGCGAAGCCCTCGGCGTGGATGTACGCGAGCTCCTTGAGCTTGAGCGCACCCTCCATCGCGACCGGGTAGCCGACGTGCCGGCCGAGGAAGAGCACGGACCGGGTGTCCGCCATCCAGCGCGCCATCTGGCGCACCTGGTCGAGGTTGTCGAGGACCTTGGCGATCTTGTCGGGCATCGCCTTGAGCTGGCCGAGGATCTCGCCGATCTCGTCGGCGAACTTGTTGCCGCGCAGCTGGGCGAGGTAGAGCCCGAGCAGGTAGCACGCGGTGATCTGGGCGAGGAACGCCTTCGTCGAGGCGACCGCGATCTCCGGCCCGGCGTGGGTGTAGAGCGCGGCGTCGGACTCGCGCGGGATCGTCGAGCCGCGGGTGTTGCAGACCGCGATGACCCGGGCACCCTGCTCGCGCGCGTGCCGCACGGCCATGATCGTGTCCATCGTCTCGCCGGACTGCGAGATCGCGACGACGAGGGTCTTCTCGTTGACGACCGGGTCCCGGTAGCGGAACTCGTGCGCGAGCTCGACCTCGACGGGGATCCGGCACCAGTGCTCGATCGCGTACTTCGCGACCTGCCCGGCGTAGGCGGCCGTCCCGCAGGCGACGACGACGATCTTGTCGATCCGCCGCAGCACGACCTCGTCGATGTGGAGCTCGTCGAGGGTCAGCCGGCCGGCGGCGTCGGTGCGGCCGAGGAGGGTGTCGGCGACCGCGTGCGGCTGCTCGTTGATCTCCTTGGCCATGAACGACGGGTACCCGGCCTTCTCGGCGGCGGCGGCGTCCCAGTCGACGCTGAACCGGCGCCCCTGGACCGGGTTGCCGGCGAAGTCGGTGATCGCCACCGAGTCCGCGGTGATCGTGACGATCTCGTCCTGGCCGAGCTCGATCGCCTCGCGGGTGTGGCCGATGAACGCCGCGACGTCGGAGCCGAGGTAGTTGGCGCCCTCGCCGACCCCGACGACGAGCGGGGAGTTGCGGCGCGCGCCGACGACGACGCCCGGGGCGTCAGCGGCGACGGCGAGCAGGGTGAACGCGCCCTCGAGCCGGCCGGCGACGTCCTGCATCGCGGCCGTGAGGTCGCCGGTGCGGTCGTAGGCGGCGGCGAGCAGGTGCGCGGCGACCTCGGTGTCGGTCTGGCTCGCGAACTCGACGCCCTCGGCGGTCAGCGCGGCCTTGAGGCTCGCGAAGTTCTCGATGATCCCGTTGTGGATCACCGCGACCCGGCCCCCGCCGCCGAGGTGCGGGTGGGCGTTCTCGTCGGTCGGGCCGCCGTGGGTCGCCCAGCGGGTGTGGCCGATGCCGGTCGTCGTCGCCGGGGGCCGGTGCTCGGCGAGCGCCTCCTCGAGCCGGGCGAGCTTGCCGGAGCGCTTGACCATGACCAGGCCGCCGTCGGACTGCAGGGCGACCCCGGCCGAGTCGTACCCCCGGTACTCGAGCCGCCGGAGCCCTTCGAGGACCACCTCGAGGGCGTCGAGCCCGGCGGCGGGCGTGCCCGCGTACCCCACGATTCCGCACATGGCGGCCAGCGTAGCCCGCAGGAGAGATCCCGCCGGTGGGCCGTCACCCCACGGGAGGACGACGTCCACAGCGGATCCACAGCCACGGGCGGATGCCCTCACGGCCGCAGCGGCGCACGCTGGACGCATGACGACGACGACGTTCCACCGCAGGCCCGCACCCGGCGCCTCGCTCGTCGTCCCGGCCGCCCGGCGGGTGCTCGGCGCGCTGGGCGCGATGGCCTGCGCCGGGCTGCTCGCCTCCTCCACGGACACCCTCGACGAGGCCGGCGTGCGGCGGACGGCGGTCGCGAACGCCGTCCGGATGTGACCGGGACGACACCCGCGGGTGACGTGCCGGCGCACGGGGCGGGCACAATGCGACGGTGCCGAGCGCGACGATGCCCGCCGGAGACGTCCCGCCCGGGCGCCGCCGCGGCGACCCGCGCGGTGAGGGCCACAGCACCCACCACGCGGCCCGCCTCGTCGGGTCGCCCTTCGTCGAGCTCGACCGGCGGGCGTGGTCGAAGCTGCGGTCCTCGACCCCGCTGACCCTCACCGAGCAGGACCTGCGCGACCTGCGCGGCCTCGGCGACCGGATCGACCTCGCGGAGGTCGAGGAGGTCTTCCTGCCGCTGTCCCGGCTGCTCACGCTCTACGTCGCGGGCCACGAGGCCCTGCACGCCGCGACCCGGACCTTCCTCGGGGAGTCCCCGGAGCGCACCCCGTTCGTCATCGGCGTCGCCGGCTCGGTCGCCGTCGGCAAGTCGACGACGGCCCGCATCCTTCGCGAGCTGCTGGCCCGCTGGCCGGGCACTCCCCGCGTCGAGCTCGTGACGACGGACGGCTTCCTGCTGCCGAACGACGAGCTGACCCGGCGCGGCATCATGCAGCGCAAGGGCTTCCCGGAGTCCTACGACCGGCGCCGGCTGCTCCGGTTCGTCACCGATGTGAAGTCCGGGATGCCCGAGGTCAGGGCACCGGTCTACAGCCACCTCACGTACGACATCGTCCCGGGCGAGGAGGTCGTCGTCCGCTCCCCCGACGTCCTCATCGTCGAGGGGCTCAACGTCCTGCAGCCCGCCCGGCCGCGCGGCGACGGCCGGCAGGGCGTCGCGATCAGCGACTTCTTCGACTTCTCCATCTACGTCGACGCGAAGACCGAGGACGTCCGGCGCTGGTACGTCGAGCGGTTCCTGCGGCTGCGGCAGACCGCGTTCAGCCGCCCGGAGTCCTACTTCCACCGTTACGCGGCCCTCACCGACGAGCAGGCCGTGGCCCGCGCCGAGCAGATCTGGCACGACATCAACGAGCGCAACCTCGTCGAGAACGTCCTGCCGACCCGTGGCCGGGCCACCCTCGTGCTCCGCAAGGGCGCAGACCACGCCGTCGGCCGGATCCGCCTGCGCAAGCTCTGACGCCTGGTTCGATAGGGCCGTGATCCACCTCAGGCTCATCGTGCCCCGCGCCGTCCGGGACGCCGTCGTCGCCTTCCTGCGGGCCGACCCCCGGGTGACCCACGTCGTCGTCATCCCGGACGCCGCCGTGCAGCCGGACGGCGACCTCGTGCTCGTCGACGTCGCCCGGGAGGCGGTGACGGACGTCCTGGAGCACCTGCGCGACCTGGGCCTCGACGACCGCGGCGCGGTCGCGATGGAGACGGTGGACGCCGCACCCTCGGTCCACGCGGTCGCGGCCGAGGCCGCGGCGCCGGGCTCGCCGGACGACGGGATCGTCTGGGACCTCGTCGCCGAGCGCGCCGAGGCCGACGCCCGGTCGTCGTGGTCGTTCTACGCCTTCCTCTGCCTCGCGACGATGATCGCCTCGGTGGCCGTCGTCACCGACTCCCCGGTGCTCGTCGTCGGGGCGATGGTCGTCGGCCCGGAGTTCGGCCCGGTGGTCGCCCTCGCCTACGGGATCGTCATGCGCCGTGGCCGCCTCGTCCGGGACGCGCTCGCGCTCCTCGGGCTCGGCTTCGCCGCCGCGATCGCCGTCACCGCGGTCGCCGCGCTCGTCGTCCGGGCGGCCGGCTGGGTCGAGCCGGCCGACCTCGCCGCCCCCAGGCCGCTCACGGCCTTCATCTGGCGGCCCGACGAGTGGTCGGTCGTCGTCGCGCTCCTCGCAGGGTTCGCCGGCGTCCTCTCGTTGACGGCCGGCCGCTCGAACGCCCTCGTCGGCGTCTTCATCTCGGTGACGACCGTGCCCGCCGCGGGCAACCTCGCCCTCGCCGTGGCGCTCTGGGTGCCCGAGGAGATCGGCGGCTCGGCGCTCCAGCTCGCGGTGAACCTCGTCGGGCTCACCGTCGCGGGGACGCTCCTGCTCGCCGTCCAGCGGGCCCTGACCCGGCGGACGGCACCACGCTCGCAGCCGGCTACAGCGCCAGCCGCTCCCTGACGACGACGGCGAGCGAGTCGGCGACGGAGCGGGCCTGGTCGCCCTCGGCGGCCTCGACCATGACACGCACGAGCGGCTCGGTGCCGGAGGGGCGCAGCAGCACGCGGCCGCTCGCCCCGAGCCGCGCCTCGGCCGCGGCGACGGCGGCGACGACACCCTCGTCGGTGGCGGCCCGGGCCTTGTCGACGCCCTTGACGTTGACGAGCACCTGCGGGAAGCGCTGCATGACGCCCGCGAGGTCGGCGAGCGTGCGCCCGGTCTGGGCCATCCGGGCCAGCAGGTGCAGCCCGGTGAGCAGGCCGTCGCCCGTCGTCGAGTGCTCGAGCATGACGACGTGGCCGGACTGCTCCCCGCCGAGGGTGTACCCGCCGCGGCGCATCTCCTCGAGGACGTAGCGGTCCCCGACCCCGGTCTGGATCGTCTTGACGCCCTCGGCCTCCATCGCCCGCAGCAGCCCGAGGTTGCTCATGACGGTCGTGACGAGGGTGTCGTCGGCGAGCGCGCCGCGCTCCCGGAACGCGAGCGCGAGGACGGCCATGATCTGGTCGCCGTCGACCTCGCGGCCGAGATGGTCGATCGCGAGGCAGCGGTCCGCGTCACCGTCGAAGGCGATGCCGGCCTGCGCGTCGTGCGTGACGACGGCGTCCCGGAGCTTGTCGAGGTGCGTCGAGCCGTAGCCGTCGTTGATGTTGAGCCCGTCGGGCTCGGCCCCGATGACGACGACGTGCGCGCCCGCCGCGCGCAGCGCCCGCGGGCCGACGGCGCTCGCGGCGCCGTGGGCGCAGTCGACGACGACGCGCAGCCCGTCGAGCCGGTTGGGCAGCGTCGCCAGGAGCCGCTCGACGTAGCGGTCGGCGGCGTCCGGGAACGCCCGGACCCGGCCGACGGCGGCGCCGACGGGGCGCTCCCAGGTCTCGCCGAGCCGCTTCTCGATGGCGTCCTCGACGTCGTCGGGCAGCTTGTGCCCGCCCCGGGCGAAGAACTTGATGCCGTTGTCCGGCATGGCGTTGTGGGACGCCGAGAGGACGACGCCCAGGTCGGCGCCGGTGTCCGCGACGAGGCCCGCGACGGCCGGGGTCGGGAGCACGCCCGCGTCGTCGACGTCGACGCCGGCGCTGGCGAGGCCGGCGACGGTCGCGGCGGCGAGGAACTCCCCGGAGGCGCGCGGGTCCCGCCCGACGACGGCGCGCGGGCGGTGCCCGGCGAACTCTCCGACCTCGGCGAGCACGTGCGCGGCCGCCACCGCGAGGTCGAGCGCGAGCTCGGCCGTCACGTCACGGTTCGCCGTCCCACGGACGCCGTCGGTCCCGAAGAGTCGTCCCACGCCGGTCCTCCTGTCACTGCCGCCATCGGCACGGCTGCCACGGGCAGCATCGCGTCCGGTCAGCACACACTACGGATCCGGATCGCACTGCGTATCCGGACAGAGTCGTACAGATCATCACATCGTGCAGGGTCGCCCGCCGTTCAGGCGCGGGCGCACCGTCGTTCACCCGGCACCGGGACGCACGACGGCCCCGGACCGCACGAGGCGTTCCGGGGCCGCACGTGGACCGTCGGCGGGTGGCCGCAGGTCAGCGCTTGCTGTACTGAGGCGCCTTGCGGGCCTTCTTGAGACCGGCCTTCTTGCGCTCCTTGACCCGCGCGTCGCGGGTGAGGAAGCCGGACTTCTTCAGGGTCGGGCGGTTCGCCTCGAGGTCGATCGCGTTCAGCGACCGGGCCACGCCGAGACGCAGCGCGCCGGCCTGGCCGGACGAGCCGCCGCCGTGGATCCGCGCGATGACGTCGAAGCGGCCCTCGGTCTCGGTGACCTTGAACGGGTCGTTGACGAGCTGCTGGTGGACCTTGTTCGGGAAGTAGCCCTCGAGCGTGCGGCCGTTGATCTTCCACTGCCCGGTGCCCGGCACGAGGCGGACACGCGCGATGGCCTCCTTGCGGCGGCCGGTGGCGGCGCCGGGGGCCGTGATGCTCGAGCCGCCGCCACGGGTCTGCGGCGTCGAGGTGGTGTAGCTGCTCGGTGCGTCCTCGCCGTCGAGGACGACGTCCTCGATCTCGGCAGTGGTCTCAGCCACGGTTCTCCTTGATTCGGTGGTTCGACGTGCGGGGCGCGTGGCTTACTGCGCGACCTGCGAGATCTCGTACGGCTGCGGCTTCTGCGCCTGGTGGGGGTGCTCGGAACCGCGGTAGACCTTGAGCTTGCTCAGCTGAGCGCGACCCAGGGTGTTCTTCGGGATCATGCCGCGGACGGCCTTCTCGACGGCGCGCTCCGGGTTCTTCTCGAGCAGCTCGGTGTAGCCGGTGGCCCGCAGGCCGCCCGGGTAGCCCGAGTGGCGGTACGCCTTCTTCTGCTCGCGCTTGTTGCCCGTGAGAGCGACCTTGTCCGCGTTGATGATCACGACGAAGTCACCGGTGTCGAGGTGAGCGGCGAAGGTCGGCTTGTGCTTGCCACGCAGCAGGATCGCGACCTGCGAGGCGAGACGGCCGAGCACGACGTCGGTCGCGTCGATGACGTGCCAGCGCCGCTCGACGTCGGCGGCCTTGGGGGTGTACGTGCGCACAGTCGTAGCCTTCGTCCTCATCCGGATGACATTCACGAGCCGGTCACAGGCCTGCGGACCCCGTTCGCACGGGGCCTGCCGGGTTCAGGTGGCCGGGTCGATGGCCCTCGAGCGGGCGGCACCGCGAGTGCGGGCGTCCACGCAGGAGCACAACGACCTATGAGGTTACCGGGGCGCCGACGGGGGGTCAAAACGCGCCCTCCGACGGCACCCCGGCACCCGTTCGGTACCTATTCTCGCCGATGTTCGGCAGTGCTCGTGACCATCCCGGCCACGGCCGTGCCCGCCGTCGGCGTCACTGCTGCTCGACGAGGACGGCGACGGTGCGGGCGGGCACCGTCACCGCGCCCTTGGCGGCGTCCCAGGAGGTCGTCCGGACCACCGGGTCGGCCCCGGCCGTCTGGACCGGCGAGAGGGCCAGCGACGCCCCCACGAGGTCGGTCACGGTCTGGGTCGTCGCCTTCGGCGAGGCGTTGAGGACGACGAGCAGGCTCTTCGCCGTGGGGTCGAGGTCCGTCCCCACGGTGTCGGAGATCCGCATGACGACGACGCCGGGGGTCTGGTCCGGGCCGCCGAGCGGGAAGCTCACCCGCTTCGTGATCTCGTCCGCCGACCCGAGCCGGAACAGCGGGCTCGAGAACCGCAGCCGCAGGAGGTCCTGCGCGCCCGCCGTCGCCGTCGAGACGTCCGCCGCCGACGGCTTCAGCAACGGGTCGCCGAGCAGCGGCTTCGCGTAGGGCCACTTCGCCTCGTTGTCCGCCTTGGGCGGCAGCCCGCGGCCGAAGCCGTTGTCGACGGCCGCGCCGCCCGGCCACCCGAGGTGGTTGAACCAGTCGCCCGAGTCGAACGAGTTCCGGTCGAGCGACTTGCTCCGGAGCAGGTCCGAACCGGCGTGGAAGAACGCCGGGGTCTGGGCGAGCGCGACGGTCGCCATCGACACGGTGTTCATCCGCACCCGGTCGGCCATCGGCGTCGCGGGCGGCAGCTTGTACGTCAGCGCGTCCCACAGGGTCTCGTTGTCGTGGGCGTCGACGTACGTGATGACCTCGTCGGGCTGGTCGGCGTACCCGGCCGGCGAGCCGTTGTAGTCCACCTGGTCGCCGCGCACGGTCTTGCCGGTCGCGTCGGTGAAGGTGAACGCCCGCAGGTTGCCGGCCATCCCGAGCTTCACGAGGTCCTGGTCGTGCAGGAGCGTCGCCTTCTGCTCGTCGGCGGTGCCGTTGGCGGCCGAGGCGTTCGGGTCGGTGAACAGCCCCGAGCCGAAGCCCTGCTTGCGCGGGTCGTCGTCGAAGGGCCCGCCGCCGCGGACGCCGTCCCGCAGCCGGTCGGAGAAGGTCCCGATCCCGGTGCCGCCGAGGTTGCCCTGCCGGGCCTGGACGAAGAGCGCGTCGTTCGCGACCTCGCCGAAGTTCCAGCCCTCGCCGTAGACGTACACCTGCCGGCCGTCGACGCCGTCCTTCGCCGGCGTCAGGGCGTCGAGCGCCGAGCGGACGGCGAGCATGTTCGCCTTCGACGCGTGGCCCATGAGGTCGAACCGGAAGCCGTCGACCTTGTAGTCCCGGGCCCAGCGGACGACCGAGTCCACCATCATCTTCTCCGCGAGGGCGTGCTCGGTCGCGACGTTCTGGCAGCAGGTCGACGTCTCCACCGCGCCGGTCTTCGGGTTCAGCCGGTGGTAGTAGCCGGGCACGACCTTGTCGAGGACCGAGCGGTCGCCCTGGCCGGCCTCCGCGGTGTGGTTGAACACCTGGTCGAGGACGACGTGGAGCCCGTCGGAGTGCAGCGCGCCGACCATGGTGCGGAACTGCGCGACGCGGGCGCCACCGTCCGGGTCGGTCGCGTACGAGCCCTCGGGCACCGACCAGTGGTACGGGTCGTAGCCCCAGTTGTAGCCGTCCTTGCCGGCGACGGCGCCCACGCAGGCCTGCTGCGCATCGGAGTCGGCGGGCAGGGACGGCAGGTCGCAGTCCGGGGTCGCCTGCTTCGCCCGGTCCTCCTCGATCGTCGCGATGTCGAACGTCGGGAGCAGGTGCACCGTCGTCAGCCCGGACTTCGCGAGCTCGCGCAGGTGCTTGCGGCCCAGGCCCTCGTCGGCGAACGCGAGGTACGTGCCGCGATGGGCGGCCGGCACCGTCGCGTCGTCGACCGAGTAGTCCCGCACGTGCAGCTCGTAGATCGTCTGGTCCACGGACCGCTTCAGCGCCGGCGGCTTCGCCGTCCGCCACGGCGCCGGCCGGAAGGCCGGGTCCGCGAGGTCGACGGCGACCGAGTGCGTCGACCCGGTCGTCAGCCCCGTCGAGTACGGGTCGGTGACGCGGTTCGTCACGACCTTCTTCGCCGACGGCGCCCAGACGGTGACCTCCCAGAGGTACCGCGCGTCGCGCCAGGCCTTCCCGCCCTCGGCGGTCCACACGCCGGACGCCGCGGAGAGGTCGGGCCGGACCCGCACCGGTGCCGCGCTCAGCGCCCGGCCCGCGGGCCAGACGAGGAGCGTGGCGGACTGCGCCGTCGGCGCCCACAGCCGGAACGTCGGGGCCGCGGACGAGGTCCCCGCACCGTCGAAGGTCACGCCGAGCTTCTGCCCGGTCGCCCTGCCGGCGTAGAGGTCGTCGAGCACCCCGGGCACCTGGACGCCGGAGGCGTCGAGCAGGGCGCCGAGGTCGTCGTAGAGCCCGACCGCGACCTGCCCGGTGAGGATCGACGGTGCCTGCCGCGCGACCCGGTCGGGCAGCCGCAGCGCGAGGTAGCCCTTCAGCGCCGGGTACTTCGCGACGACGTCCGCGGGCAGCCCCTTCGGGTCCCACGTGAGCGCCGCGGAGTCGCCGCCGGTGACGGCCTCGGCGTCGAGCCCGAGGCCGCCGTCCTTCGACCAGTGCAGCCGCCAGCCGAGCGTGGCCGGGTCGACGTCCGGCACCTGGTCGGCCGGCCACGCGACGAGGTCACGGGCGACCCAGTGCGCCTTGGCCTTCGACAGGTCCGCCGCCGAGCCGGCCTTGGAGGCCGTGACGGTGAGGACGTGCGTCGACAGCACGTACGAGAACGTCATGATCGTGCCGTCGGCGGGGACGGCGAACGGGATGTTCCCGCCGTCCTTCACCCCGCCCGCGCCGTAGTTCTCGGTCCACGCGAGGCCGTGCGCGGCCTTCATCTCGTAAGAGCCGGCCGGGATCCGGTCGGTCCGGAAGGTGAAGGTGCCGTCGCCGTCCGGGTCCTGCAGCCACGAGCGCATGCAGTCCGGCGACCAGTCGGCCGGGCAGCCGAGCTCGGACTGGAACGAACCGGGCGCGGTGATGATCGGGCCCTGCGCGTCGCTCGTCACCCAGTGCGTGCCGTGGTCGTAGTAGAAGCTCACGGTGCCCGGGTTCGTGTACGAGATGTTGCCGCCGTTGGCGACCGCACCGACCCCGTAGTTCTCGTCCCAGGACTTGTTCACCGCGGCCTTGTAGGCGTAGGCGCCCGCGGGGATGGTGTACGTCCCCTTCCAGACGTCGTCCTTGGGGTCACGGGTCAGCTGGGCCTGGTCGCAGTCCGGCATCCAGTCGGCCGCGCAGCCCATCTCGCTGTTGTGGTCGCCCGGCACGCTGACGTTCGCCGGCTGGACCACGGGGTCGATCGGCCCGCCGGTCCCGCCACCCCCACCGGACGGCTCACCGACGACACCGAACGAGGACGACGCGGAGAGGTTGCCGCTCGCGTCCCGGACGACGGCCCGGGTCTCGACGACCGTGCCCTTGGCGAGACCGCTCACGTCGGGCATGACCCGGTACGGCGCGTTGTCGTCCGTGCCGAGCTTCGTCCAGGTGCCGGCCCCGGCGACGCGCCAGGCGTAGGTCACCTCGCTGAAGGCGTTCTCCGGCACCGCGACCCGCAGCTCGACACGACCGGCGGCCGGGTTCGCCGCGGGGGCCGGCGACAGCGTGCCGCCGGGGGCGGGGCTGACCCAGGTCGCGGACGGCGCGGCCGTGCGCCGCGGCAGCCCGGCCTCGGCCTTCCACACCAGGGCGGTGAGCGGCGGGACGGTCACGGTGACCCGGCCCTCCCGGTCGGCGACGAGCCGCTTGGCCCCGCCGAAGAGGCCGGCGAACTGCGCGCCGCCCCTGCCGTACGTCGCGAAGGACGCCGTCCTCGCCGTCGTCGCGCTGTTGAGGGCGACGACGTACTCCCGGCCGGTCGCCCGGTCGACGCGGCTGAACGCGTAGATGCCCGCGGCGTCCGAGGAGTACCGGTGGACCTGCGCGCCGTCCGCGAGCGCCGGATGCCGGTCCCGCAGCTTCGACAGGTCCGAGATCCAGCGGTAGAGCGGGTGCGCGGTGTCGAAGTTGTCCTGCGCGGTCGTCGCGTCGGTGCCGATGAGGTCGTCGTCGTTGTACGTGGCGACCTTGCTCGGGAACATGTCCTGGCGCGCGTCCTGGTCTCCGCCGTCGCCGACGAAGCCCTGCTCGTCGCCGTAGTAGACGACGGGCTGGCCGCGGCTGGTGAACATGAGCGAGTTCGCGAGCATGTCGCGCTTGAGCGTCTCGTCGGCGGTGATGCCCGGGACGCCGGTGGAGATGAAGTTCCCGATCCGGCCCATGTCGTGGTTGCCGAGGAACGTCGGCGCCGCGTAGTTGTTGCCGTCGGCGTCGATGTGCCAGTCGTCGGCCGCGAAGACGTCCCGCAGCCCGGTCGTCTCCTTGCCCGTGGCGAACGCCTGCGCCTTGGCCTGGAACGGGAAGTCGAGGGTCGCCTGGAGCGTGCCCTGCGTCGAGTAGCGGGACGTGAACCGCGGGTCGGCGTCGAAGACCTCGCCGAAGGCGAAGAAGTCGGGGTTGCCGACGTTCGCGGCCTCCTTGCGGATCGAGGGGATGAAGTCCTGCCAGAACTCCATGTTCACGTGCTTCGTCGTGTCGATCCGGAATCCGTCGACCCCGAAGTCGACCCAGGCGTTGTAGATGTCCTCCATGCCCTTGACGACGGTGTGGTTCTCGGTGAACAGGTCGTCGAGGCCGAAGAAGTCGCCGTACTCGCTGCTCTCACCGGCGAAGGTGCTGTTGCCGCGGTTGTGGTAGAGCGTCGGGTCGTTGAGCCAGGCCGGGACCTTCACGGTCTTGTCCGCCTCGGTGGGGAACACCGGCGTGTACGGGAACGACGTCGCGGCGTCCATCGCGGGGAAGGTGTCCTTGCCCGCGAAGGCCTTGTCGTCGAACACCTTCCCGCTCGCGTCCTGGTACGGCGACGTCGCCTTGTCGACGTAGTCGTACTTCTTCTCGGTGTAGTCGATGACGTCCGCGGTGTGGTTGGTGATGATGTCGAAGAAGACCTTCATCCCCTTGCCGTGCGCCCGGTCGATGAGTGTCTTCAGCTCCGCGTTCGTCCCCATGTGCGGGTCGATCTGGGTGAAGTCGGTGATCCAGTAGCCGTGGTAGCCGGCGCTCGGGAAACCGTTGTTGTCCTGCACGGGCTTGTTCTTGAACGACGGCGTGAGCCAGATGGACGTCGTCCCGAGGCCCTTGATGTAGTCGAGCTTCGACGTCAGGCCGGCCAGGTCGCCACCGTGGTAGTAGCCCTTGTGCGTCGGGTCGAGACCGGCGGTCTTCGCGTCCGGGTAGCCGCCCAGGTCGTTGGCGGTCGAGCCGTTGGCGAACCGGTCGGTCATGACGAAGTAGAAGCGCTCACGGGTGAGGTCGTCGCGCAGCGAGCGCCCGGCGAGCGCCCGGTCGGCGGCGCTGACCCCCGTGCCGGGCAGGTCGGGCAGCGCGAGCGTCACGAGGTGGCTCTCGGCGTCGTAGCGGAACCGGACCTTCGTCGGCCCGGCGAGCACGAACGGGTAGTTCGGCCCGTTCGAGACCCCGCCGGTGCCGTAGTTCTCGTCCCAGCCGCCGTTGATCGCGACCTTGTACTCGTACGTGCCGGCGGGGACGGTGAAGGTCCGCTCCCACGTCGACGTGCCGGCGACCGGGGCGAGCATCGTCGCCTCGCACGGCGGCGCCCAGTCGTCAGGACAGCCGAGCTCGCTCTGCAGGCTGCCGACGAGCGTGACGCTCGTCGGGGCCGCGGCGAGGGCGGCGCGGGGGACGGCCACGGACGCCGCGGCGGGGCTCCCCAGCCCCGCCGCCGGCCCGGCCTGCGCCAGCGTGACGCCGAGCGCCGCCGACACCCCCAGGGCGATGAATGAGAGGCGGCCTCGGCCGCGCAAGAAATGACGTGACAACACACTCATGCGATGACTCCCGGTACGCAGAGGCGGAACTGTGGCGGCAGGGCCATTACCGGGAGCGACAGTCCGATCACCCTTGATCGTCTGATCTGAGTGGTGTGTCCGACATCGACACCCAGTGTGGCGATGACGTTAGCCCGAACGGGTGAGCAAGCGGAAGCGTTTGCAGTGCAAATTTTCGCGCAAGAACGGCGCAAGGTAGTTGACCTCTCCAGCATCCCGGCCCCGTCGCGCGACGACACGGCCCTCCGAGGTCAGGTCGGGCCGCCGGGGCGCCGATGACAAGAACGGACCGGGCGCCTGCCCGGGCGCAGGAGGGAACCGCACCGTGGACCACGACCACGACTACGACCTGCTCGTGCTCGGCTCCGGGCCGGGCGGGCAGAAGGCCGCCATCGCGGCGGCCAAGCTCGGCCGCCGGGCCGCCGTCGTCGAGCGCCGCTCCATGGTCGGCGGGGTGTGCATCAACACGGGCACGATCCCGAGCAAGACCCTGCGCGAGGCCGTGCTGTACCTCACCGGTCTCAACATGCGTGAGCTGTACGGCCAGAACTACCGGGTCAAGGACGACATCGCCGTCGACGACCTGCTCGGCCGCACGCAGCACGTCATCGGCCGCGAGATCGAGGTCGTCCGGTCCCAGCTGTTCCGCAACGGGGTCGACCTCGTCCANGCGACCGGCACCCGCCCCGCCCGCCCCGCGAACATCGACTTCGACGACCCGCGGATCCTCGACAGCGACGGGATCCTCCACCTCGACGTCCTCCCCCGGTCGATGGTCGTCGTCGGGGCCGGGGTCATCGGCATCGAGTACGCGTCGATGTTCGCCGCCCTCGGCACGAAGGTGACCGTCGTCGAGCAGCGGGACCGGATGCTCGACTTCTGCGACTCCGAGGTGACCGAGTCGCTGAAGTTCCACCTGCGCGACCTGTCGGTGACCTTCCGGTTCGGCGAGAGCGTCGAGAGCGTCGAGGCGAGCCCGCGGGGCACGGTGACGACGCTCGCGAGCGGCAAGCGGATCCCCGCCGAGGCGGTCATGTACTCGGCCGGCCGGCAGGGCGCGACCGAGGCGCTCGACCTGGCGAAGGCCGGCCTGTCCGCCGACCGGCGCGGCCGGATCGAGGTCGGCCCGACCTACCAGACCTCGGTGCCGCACATCTACGCCGTCGGCGACGTCATCGGCTTCCCGGCGCTCGCGTCGACGTCGATGGAGCAGGGCCGGCTCGCGGCGTACCACGCGTGCGGCGAGCCGGTGAACTCGCTCGTGGCGCTGCAGCCGATCGGGATCTACACGATCCCCGAGATCTCCTACTGCGGGCAGACCGAGGAGCAGCTCACCGGCAGCCGGGTGCCCTACGAGGTCGGCATCTCCCGGTACCGCGAGCTCGCCCGGGGTCAGATCATCGGCGACTCGTACGGCATGCTCAAGCTGCTCGTCTCGTCGCACACCCGGCACCTGCTCGGGGTCCACGTCTTCGGCTCGCACGCCACCGAGCTCGTCCACCTCGGCCAGGCGATCATGACCTGCGGCGGCACCGTCGACCAGCTCGTCGACACCGTCTTCAACTACCCGACCCTCTCCGAGGCGTACAAGGTCGCGGCCCTGGACGCCGTGAACAAGCTGCGCGCCGTCGCCCAGCTCGACGTGCCGGTGACGCCGAGGGCCGCCGCGCCGTCCGCCGCGCCGTCCCGGGCCGCGCGCGTGCCCGCCCCCCGCTCGGCGAAGAGCACCGCGCCGTCCGCCCGTGCACCCCGCAAGATCCCTGGTTAACGTCACCGGGTGATCCCCGAGACCGCCGCCAGCACGGACGACGACAGCCGGACCGAGCACCTCGTAACCGTCCTCACGACGGCGTTCGAGGACCTCATGCATGCCGACCCGGACGCGTTCCGGGTCAAGTTCCGCAAGATGGCGGCGGACCCGTTCGCCTTCTACCGCGGCAGCGCGACGGTGTTCTACGCGGACCTCGCCGACGCCGACGACCCGTGGGTCACCGAGCAGGGGTCCCGGGTGTGGATCCAGGGCGACCTCCACGCGGAGAACTTCGGCACCTACCTGGACTCCGGGGGCCGCCTCGTCTTCGACGTCAACGACTTCGACGAGGCCTACCTCGGGCACTGGACGTGGGACCTGCAGCGGTTCGCCGCGAGCCTGGCCCTCCTCGGGCTGCGCAAGGCGTTGCCGGACGACGCGATCGCCGACCTCACGGCGATGTACGCGCGCGGCTACCTCGACCAGGTGCAGCACTACACGCAGGTCGAGGACGACACCGGGTGGGCGCTCACGCTCGACACCGCGCAGGGCGCCGTCCTCGACGCGCTGCACCGCGCGAAGCTGCGCACCCGGGTCGGCCTGCTCGACGCCGAGACCGTCGTCGACGGCTACCGCCGCCGCTTCACCGAGCGCCGCGGGGTGCGCCGCCTCGAGGACGGCGAGCGCGAGCAGGCGTGCGCGGCCTTCGACGCCTACCGCACGACCCTTCCCGGCCACGGCCGGGACGACGTCGTGTTCGACGTCCTCGACGTCGTCGGCAAGAGCGGGCTCGGGATCGGCAGCGCGGGGCTGCCCGCGTACTCGTTCCTCATCGAGGGCTTCACCCAGGCCCTCGACAACGACGTGATCCTCACCATGAAGCAGGGCAACGTCGCGGCGCCGGTGCTCGCCGTCCCCGAGACAGCCCGGCAGGACCGTCGGTTCCGCCACCACGGGCACCGGACGGCGCTCTCGCAGCGTGCGCTCCAGGCGCACGCGGACCGGTTCCTCGGGTGGACGGAGCTGGACGTCCGCGGCGACGGGCCGGTCGGGTTCGTCGTCTCGGAGTACTCCCCCTACGAGCAGGACCTCGAATGGGACGACATCACCGAGCCCGACGAGGTGGCCGCCGTCGTCGAGCAGCTGGGCCGTGCGACCGCCAAGATCCACTGCGTCTCGGACGTCGACAGCGACTCGGAGATCGTCGACTTCAGCGTCGAGCACGCCGTCGCGGAGGGGGTCGGCGACCGCGGGGACGTGTTCGTCGCCGAGCTGGTCGAGTTCGGCCGGCTCTACGCCGACCGGGCCCGACGCGACCACCGACTCTTCGTCGACGCGTTCCGCGGCGGCGCGTTCGACGCCGTGACGCCGACCTCGAGCGCACCTCCCGCAGGCTGACCTGCGGCGTTCGGACACCCCCGCGCAACCTCGGGCTGCGTACGATCGGCGCAGCCGTCACGCCTGCCCGGGGAGTCGCGATGCCAGCACAGCCCTCGTCCCCGTACGACTACGACCTCCTCGTGCTCGGGTCCGGGCCGGGCGGGCAGAAGGCGGCCATCGCCGCCGCCAAGCTCGGACGGCGGGCGGCGGTCGTCGAGCGCCGGTCCATGGTCGGCGGGGTGTGCATCAACACGGGCACGATCCCGAGCAAGACCCTGCGCGAGGCCGTGCTCTACCTCACCGGCCTCAATCAGCGGGAGATGTACGGGCAGAACTACCGGGTCAAGGACGACATCGCGATCGGCGACCTCACGGCGCGCACGCAGCACGTCATCGGCCGCGAGATCGAGGTCGTCCGGTCCCAGCTCTTCCGCAACGGGGTCGACCTCGTCCACGGCACGGGCCGCTTCGTCGACCCGCACACGGTCGCCGTCCGCGCCGAGCACGACGGCGAGCGGCTCGTCAGCGCCGACCGGGTCGTCATCGCGACCGGCACCAGCCCGGCGCACCCGCCGACGATCCAGTTCGACGACCGGCGGATCCTCGACAGCGACGGGATCCTGCACCTCGACGAGATCCCGCGCTCGCTCGTCGTCGTCGGCGCGGGCGTCATCGGGATCGAGTACGCCTCCATGTTCGCGGCGCTCGGCTGCCGGGTCACCGTCGTCGAGCAGCGGGACCGGATGCTCGACTTCTGCGACTCCGAGGTGACGGAGGCGCTGAAGTTCCACCTGCGCGACCTGTCGGTGACCTTCCGGTTCGGGGAGACCGTCGAGAGCGTCGTCGCCAACGACCGCGGCACGGTGACGACGCTCGCGAGCGGCAAGCGGATCCCCGCGGACGCCGTCATGTACTCGGCCGGCCGGCAGGGCGCCACCGACGAGCTCGACCTGGAGAAGGCCGGGCTGACGGCGGACAAGCGCGGCCGGATCGAGGTCGGCCCGTCGTTCCAGACGTCGGTGCCGCACATCTACGCCGTCGGCGACGTCATCGGCTTCCCGGCGCTCGCCGCGACGTCGATGGAGCAGGGCCGGCTCGCGGCGTACCACGCGTGCGGCGAGCCGGCGAACTCGTTGGTGGCGCTGCAGCCCATCGGGATCTACACGATCCCCGAGATCTCCTACTGCGGGCAGACCGAGGACGAGCTGACGAGCACGTCGGTGCCGTACGAGGTCGGCATCTCGCGCTACCGCGAGCTCGCGCGCGGCCAGATCATCGGCGACTCCTACGGGATGCTCAAGCTGCTCGTCTCGACGACCTCCCGTCGGCTGCTCGGCGTCCACGTCTTCGGCTCGCACGCCACCGAGCTCGTCCACCTCGGGCAGGCGATCATGACCTGCGACGGGACGGTCGACCAGCTCGTCGACACCGTCTTCAACTACCCGACGCTCTCCGAGGCGTACAAGGTCGCGGCCCTCGACGCGGTGAACAAGATGCGCGCGGTGGCGCGCTTCGGGCTCTGAGCGGCCGTTCGGCCGGCGACGCACCTGGTTGGATGGGTCCGTGAGCGACCCCTGGGACGCGTTCGACCCGTCGACGAGCGCCCGGAACACGTTGCGCTGGGCGCAGTCCCTGGGCGCGTCGACGCTCGGCGGGGCCTACGACCTGCTCGACCAGCTCGAGGTGAGCAACGACGTCCCCGAGGTGCTCGGGCACGACGACACCGTGGACGACGTCCGCGAGGAGCTCGACCTGGGCCTGCAGACCCTCGGGCCGGACGTCCTCATCACCACCGTGCTGGAGTAGCGGGCGTCAGCCCCACGCCTCGTGCTCCGGCGCGAACGCCTCCGCGGGCTCCTCGACCCAGGCGCTGAACACCGGGACGCCGTGCCAGGCGCCAGGGACGTCCGCGTCGAAGTCCTTGGCCACCGCGACCACCGCGTAGGGCCGGGCGAACCGCACCTCGACCCGGCGCAACAAGCCCTCCCGGGGCATCATCGCGCCCGCCATGAAGGCCATCGCGGTCACCGCGGCGGCCTCGAACCCCGCTGACGTGTACCGCGCCACCGCGACCTGCCGGGCGTCCGCCCTCGGTGCGGGCAGCGGGCGGAGCAGATCGAGGACAATGTCTGCGGCAGAACGCGCCCCGAGCCGCTCGTCGGCCATGAGGTCGAGCTCCGTCGAGGCCTCCCAGGCCGGCAGCAGCCCGGTCGTCCGGGCGGCTCGGTCTCCCCCGCCGGGGACGAAGCCGAGGCCCTCGGTGACGGTCCACGCGTGCCCCGCCCCCAGCGGTAGGTCGAAGGGGTCGACGGCGTCCAACAGCAGGTCGCCCGCGTCCGCCGTCGCGGCGCGGACGGCGAGGGTGTGCGCGACCCGAAGGACGGTGTCCCGCGGGACCCCGTCGTCCGCGACGGCGGAGAGGACGACCAGGCTGCCGTCCTCGCTCACCGCGACGTGCACGCCCACGGGCCCGGACACGTCGTCAACCACCGCGACGCGGTGCCCGTGCTCCGGTGTCTGCAGAACGCGTTCGACGGCGCCCGCCCACGGGCCGCCGAGCCGGTCGGACGGCACGACGTCGAACGGGGTGCTCCACTGCACCCGCGTCGCGAGCGCCGACGCGAGCACCGAGACGGTGTCCGGCTCGAGCCTCACCGGGAAGCGTTCGATCAGCCCGAGCGTGTGCTCCCGGGCCCAGTCGTCGAGCCCGGCCTGCTCCGGGATCGGGCCGCGGGTCAGCGCCGCGGGCAGCCCGGCCGCCCACTCCTCGTACCGCGGCCGCTCGAGCCCGGCCGCCGTCCAGAGGGCGAGCGCCGACGCGACCGCGGGGTGCGGCCGGTCGAGGAGCGCATCGACGGCGTCCGCCACCGCGCCCGCGTCGAGCCCCAGCACGTCCTCGAGCCGTTCCCGCGCAACACCTTCGGCGGCCGGCGCGAGCAGCGCGAGCAGCACCCAGGCACCGAGCGGCGAGACGACGTGCTGCCCGGCGGGCGCCGCCGCATGGAAGCGCGCCGCGTACCGGGCGACCGCCTCGCGTACCGTGCGCGGCCCGTCCGTCGTCACCCCGCCAGTGCCTCGCTGATCGCCCTGACGTGGTCCGGCGTCGAGCCGCAGCAGGCACCGACGAGGTCGACGCCGAGCGCCCGCAGCCGCAGGGTGTGCTCGGCCATGACCTCGGGACCCGCGGTGTACTCGAAGCGGTCGCCGACGAGCACCGGCAGGCCCGCGTTCGACTGCGCGACGAGGAGCAGGCCCTCGGGCCGGACGGCGGCCATCGCCTCCGCGACCGCCTCCATCTCCTCGGGCCCGCGGCCGCAGTTGCCGCCGACCCCGGCGACCCCGAGCGCGGCGAGCGTCGTCACCGCGGCGGCGGGCGTGACCCCGAACATGGTGCGGCCCTTGGTGTCGAACGAGAGCGTGACGACGACGGGCAGCTCGCGGCCGGTCTCGGCGGCGACCTGCTGCGCCGCCTTCACCGCCGTCCCGACCTCGCCGAGGTCGCTCATCGTCTCGACGAGCACGAGGTCGATGCCGCCCTCGACGAGCCCGCGGACCTGCTCGGCGAACAGGGCCTGCGCGGCGTCGGGGCTCAGGGCACCGAGCGGCTCGAGCAGCTCGCCGAGCGGGCCGAGGTCCCCGGCGACGAGCGCCCCGTAGGGCTCCGCGGCCTCACGGGCGAGCCGGGCCGCGGCGGCGTTGAGCTCGACGACGCGGTCGCCGAGGCCGTGCATGTCCAGGCGCGGGCGGGTGCCGCCGAAGGTGTTCGTCGTGACGAGCCGGGCCCCGGCCTTGAGGTACGCCTCGTGGATCGAGCGGACGGCGTCCGGGCGCTCCACGTTCCACAGCTCCGGCGCACCGCCGTCGTCGAGGCCCGCGGCCTGGAGCATCGTGCCCATCGCCCCGTCGAGGACGAGGACGCCGTTCGCCGCCAGCAGGTCACCAAGGGTCGCCATGCGTTCCACGGTAGGTGGCCGGTCGCCCTGTTGTCCGCCCGTCCGGAGCGTGAGATGCGCGACCCGCCATCCGGACGACGGGTCACCCGGTGCGACCGGCGGCGTCAGCGCTCCCGGACGACGCGGGTCTCGTCCCAGACGGGCCCGTCGCTCTCGTAGACCCGCCCGTCGGAGCCGAACACGAGGAACCGGTCGAAGGACCGCGCGAACCACCGGTCGTGCGTCACCGCGAGCACGGTCCCCTCGAAGGCCGCCAGGCCGGTCTCGAGCGCCTCGGCCGAGTGCAGGTCGAGGTTGTCCGTCGGCTCGTCGAGCAGGAGCATCGTGGCCCCGGACAGCTCCAGCAGGAGGATCTGGAAGCGCGCCTGCTGCCCGCCGGAGAGCACGTCGAAGGTCTGCTCGGCGGCCGCGGCGAGCTCGTACCGGTCGAGCGCCCGGCTCGCGGGCTCGCGGGGCAGGCCGTCGCGGTGGTCGGTGCCCCGGTGCAGGATCTCCAGCAGGGTGCGGCCCATGAGCTCGGGGTGGTCGTGGGTCTGGGCGAACCAGCCCGGGCGCACCCGTGCCCCGAGCCGGGCCAGGCCCGTGTGCTTCACGGGCGGCACGGGCAGCTCGTCGACCGGCTGGTGCTCGACGTCCGGGTCGGAGCCACCGGCCGCGAGCAGCCGGAGGAAGTGCGACTTGCCCGAGCCGTTCGAGCCGAGCACGCCGACCCGCTCGCCGAACCACACCTCGAGGTCGAACGGCTTCATGAGCCCGGAGAGCTCCAGCCCCTCGCAGACGACGGCGCGCTTACCGGTGCGCCCGCCGCGCAGCCGCATCGTCACCTTCTGCTCGAGCGGGGTCTCCTGCGGCGGGCCGGCCTCCTCGAACTTCGCCAGCCGGGTCAGGGCGGCCTGGTACCGCGACGACATCCCGTCGTTGTACTTCGCCTTGACCTTGAGCGTCTGCACGAGCGTCTTGATCTTGACGTGCTCCTCGTCCCAGCGCCGGCGCAGCTCCTCGAGCCGGGAGTTCCGGTCGGCGCGGGCGTCGTGGTACGTCGCGAAGCCGCCGCCGTGCACCCAGGTCGTCGCACCCACCGCTCCGGGCTCGAGCGTGACGATCCGGTCGGCGGCCCGGCTGAGGAGCTCGCGGTCGTGCGAGACGAGCAGCACGGTCTTCGGCGTCGCGGCGAGCTGCTCCTCGAGCCACCGCTTGCCGGGCACGTCGAGGTAGTTGTCCGGCTCGTCGAGCAGCAGCACCTCGTCCGGACCGCGCAGCAGCGCCTCGAGGACGACCCGCTTCTGCTCGCCGCCCGACAGGGTCCGCACCTCGCGCCACTGCGCCTTCTCGAACGGGACGCCGAGCGCGGCCGTCGTCACGACGTCCCAGAGGGTCTCGATCTCGTAGCCGCCGGCGTCCGCCCAGTCCGACAGCGTCTGGGCGTACCGCATCTGGGTGGGTTCGTCGTCCGACTCCATCATCGCGAGCTCGGCGGCGTCGAGCGCCTGCGCGGCACCGCGGACCCGGGGCGGCGCGACGCTCACGAGCAGGTCGCGCACGGTGGAGGAGTCCCGCACGGAGCCGACGAACTGCCGCATGACGCCGAGCCCGCCGCTGCGGCCCACGGCCCCGCCGTGGGCGTCGAGGTCGCCCGCGACGATGCGCAGCAGCGTCGTCTTGCCCGTCCCGTTCGGGCCGATGAGCGCCGTGGTCGTGCCGTCAGCGACCCGGAACGTCACCTCGTCCAGGAGGGGCCGGCCGTCGGGGAGGGTGAAGGACACCGCGTTGACGTCGACATGGCCCATGGCCGTCATTGTGCCGCCCGGGACGGCGTCGTCTCACCAGGGTTTCGGGCCCGGGAGCCGGCCGGAACCTCAGACCCGTGCCCCGACCAACGGCTCGAGCAGCAGGTCCGGGTTCTCCTTGACGACCGTGCCGAGCCGCCAGCGGTCGACGAACAGGGCCAGCACCTCGCCGTCCGAGCGGGTGAGCACCTCGACGCCGCGGACGCCGCGCAGCGCCGCCGGGGCGGAGGCGTCGGTGCGCCGGGCGAGCCCGTAGTCGAGCTGGTCGAGCATGACCTTCGCGCCGAACTCGTGCTCGAGCCGGTACGTCGCGACCTCGAACTGCATCGGCCCGACGGCGGCGAGCACCGGCGCCTGGTCACCGCGCAGGTCCGAGCGCAGCACCTGGACCACGCCCTCCTGGTCGAGCTGCTCGATCCCGCGGCGGAACTGCTTGGCGCGCGAGGTGTCCCGGGCCCGGACGACGGCGAAGTGCTCCGGCGCGAACGACGGGATCGGCGGGAACTCGAGCTTCGCCCCGACGTGCAGGGTGTCCCCCGGCCGCAGGTTGCCGGCGTTGACCAGGCCCACGACGTCCCCGGGGTAGGCGGTCTCGATCGTCGTCCGCTCGCGGCCGAACACGGCGTGGGCGTACTTGGTGTGGAACGGCCGCCCCGACGTCGCGTGGACGACGACCATGCCGCGCTCGAAGACGCCCGAGCAGACCCGGGCGTAGGCGAGCCGGTCGCGGTGCGCGGCGTCCATGCCGGCCTGCACCTTGAAGACGACGGCGCTGAACGGCGCCTCGACCGGCCGCGCGCCGCCGGTCACGAGCTCGCGCGGCGTCGGCGCCGGGCCGACCTCGACGACGGTGTCGAGCACCCGGCCGACGCCGAAGTTCTGCACCGCCGACGCGAAGAGCACCGGTGTCGTCCGGGCCGCGAGAAAGGTCTCCTGGTCGTGGTCGGCGCCGGACGCCGCGAGCAGGTCGCTCTCCTCGACCGCCGTCGTCCAGGCGTCGCCCTCGACCTGCTCCGCCTGCTCCGGCGTGAGGTGCTCCTCGGGAGCCACGGTCGCGCCGCCCGCCGTCCGGTCGAAGCGCGTGTAGCCGCCGGTGCGCCGGTCGAGGACGCCGCGGAAGTCGCCCGCGATCCCCACCGGCCACGTCAGCGGGGTGGGCTTCAGCCCGATGGTGTTCTCGATCTCGTCCATGAGCGCGAGCGCGTCGAGGCCCGGCCGGTCCCACTTGTTGATGACGGTGAGCACGGGCAGGTTGCGGTGCCGGCAGACCTCGAAGAGCTTGAGCGTCTGCGGCTCCAGGCCCTTGGCGGCGTCGAGCAGCATGATCGCGGCGTCGACAGCGGCGAGCACCCGGTAGGTGTCCTCGGAGAAGTCCGCGTGGCCCGGGGTGTCGACGAGGTTGACGACCGCGCCGTGGTGCTCGAACTGGAGCGCCGCCGACGTGATGGAGATGCCGCGGGCCCGCTCCATCTCCATCCAGTCCGAGACGGTGCCGTGCCGGCTGCCCTTGCCGTGCACCGCTCCGGCCCGCGCGATGACGGCGGCGTGCAGCGCGAGCGCCTCGGTGAGCGTCGACTTGCCGGCGTCCGGGTGGCTGATGACGGCGATCGTGCGGCGCCGGGCCGCCTGGTCGAGGACGTCGCGGGCGACGGCGCCGGGCGTGGCGGCGGTGACGGTGTCGACGGGGTGCTCCTCGGAGGTGTCCGGGAGCGACGGCAGGCCCCGGCAGGGACCCCCAGTGTAGGTCGACCGGTCCGGCGGGGCTCAGGCGCGAGGCGCCGCGGCGACGGTTCGTCCTAGATCGTCCCCTGGCATACTGGCCCCGATGTGTCCGACATCGGGGGTTGGAGCAGACATGAGCGGAGCAGCCACGCCGCCGGAGAAGCCGGCGGCGCCCGGGGCGCGCGGCACGGCCGCCGCCTGGCAGGAGTGGACCACCGCGGGCCGCCCGTCCGACGCCGCCGTCGCCGGTGCCGTCGCCGCGGCCGGTGCGGCGGCCGTGGTCGCGGCGGGCCACGACGGGGACGGTCTCGCGGACGGCACGCTCGTCGACGACGTCCTCGACGGTGACGACGGGATGACCGACGAGGAGCGCGACGAGCTGAACAACAAGATCGTCGCGGACGGTGCCGCGTACGCCGCGACGCAGATGCAGTGGGACACGTTCAACAACCTCGACTGGAGCTGACGGTGCGGAAGGCCGTGCCTCCACGGCGCGTTCCGCCGCTCGAGCCGGGCGCCCGCCCGTGAACGAGCGGGCCACGTTCCGCCACGAGCTCTCCCGGACGGTCCCCGGCGTCGTCGGGCAGGTCCGGACGGCACTGCTGCGGGCGGTGTCGGACGACGGGTTCACGGTCGACGTCGAGCGGACGACGCTCGTGGAGGCCGGGCGCGGGAGCACCGTGAGCGGGGCGATGTCCGCCGACCGGCTGCCGGTGCGGCTCGCCGTCCGGCTCGCGACCCTGGACGACGGCACGCGCGTCGACGTCGCGTTCTGGGACCGCTGGCCCTCCGCCGCGACCCAGGTGCGCGGCCTCGACGCGATGTACGCCGACCTCTTCGGTCGGCTCACCGCTCTCGTCGACCGGGCCCTCGGCACGTCGGCACCGGCCGCCGTCCCGGCCGGGCCCGTACCGCAGGCCGTTGCGGGGGCTCAGCCCGCCGGGACGCCCGCACTCGTCGACCGGTTCGGCGGCGCCGCCGCGGCGAAGGCCCGGTCCGCACTGTCGAGCGCGGACCGCAGGCTGTCCGGGGTCCGGGACGACTGGCCGCAGCGCTGGGCCCGGGTCGTCGGCCTCGAGGTCCGGCTGCCCGGCGCCGAGCCGGAGCGGTTCGGCCGGGAGGACATCGACGGCGTCCTCGACGTGGCGACGCTGCTCGGCGCGCAGCCGGGCGACCTGCCGCCGCCGCTCGTCGCCCACGTCGAGCGGATCGCCGCGGCGGTCGAGGGCGCGCTCGACAGCGGGCTGCCGCTGCCCGTGCTGACCCTCGAGGAGCCGGACGCCCCGGCGCTGCTCTTCCTGCGGCAGCAGGCGGCCCTGCGCGAGACCCTGCCCGAGCGGCGGCTGCTCGTGTGCCGCGACTGCCGGCTCGAGAAGCTCGTCAACGACGAGTACCGGCAGATCACCGAGAAGCAGCGCCGCCTCACCGAGATCGTCAACCGGGTGAGCGTCGTCGCCCCGGCCGGGATGCTCCGGCAGGCCTTCCGGCTGAACCGGATGCAGCCGGACTTCGTCTGCCCGCGCTGCCAGGGCCTGCGCGCCGACGCGTTCGTCGTGACGTTCTGCCCGGCGTGCGGAGCGCAGCAGCGGGACGGCGCCCTCAAGGGCTGCCGGTGCGGCTTCGACTTCCGGGCGGAGGCGGTCCGGCTGCTCGCCGCCCGGCCGCCGGCCGAGATCGTCCTGCCCCCGGAGCCGCCGGTCGCGCAACCGGTCGCGCAGCCGGTCGCGCCGGTCCGGCAGCCGGCTCCGGCCGGAGGGCCGGCCGCCGCGGCGTCGTGGCCGTCGGCACCCACGTTCGGCGGCGGACCGACCCCCGCACCCCCGAGCCACACAGCGCCGCCGGGCCCCACCAGGGCTGCGCCGCTGCCTCAGGTGGCGGCCCAGCAGCCGCCGAACCGGACCGCGCCGCCCCAGCAGCACCACGCGGCGACCGCGCCCGGCTGGTACGCCGACCCCTGGCGGGCGGCGCCGCTGCGCTGGTGGGACGGCCGCACCTGGACCGGGTGGACGCACCCGCCCGCCGGTCGCTGACCGGGCGGACATCAGCGGATGAGACGCCCGCACGTCACGGGATGACCGTCCGCCCGTCGACGATCGGGAACCCCGGGTTCCAGGCGACCTCCCACGTGTGACCGTCGGGGTCGGCGAAGCACGCGTGGTAGACCTCGTAGTCGGTCATCGTCGGCGCGAGCGTCTGCCGCGCGCCCGCTGCCAGCGCGGCCTCGAGGGCGGCGTCGACCTCCTCGGCGCTGCCGAGGTTGACCGCGACCGTCACGCCCGAGAACGACCCGGGCGGCCGCACGTCACCGGCGCCGTACCCGGAGTCGACCGCGAGCGCCGAGGCCTCGTAGACGCCGAGGTAGAAGCCGCCGACGTCGAACCAGTGGATGTCGCCGGCCACCGACCGGGTCGACCGCGGCCACCCGAGCGCGGCGTAGAACGCTGCCGAACGGTCGACGTCCGCGACGCCGAGCGTGATGATCGAGACGTTCCCCGGACCTGTCATGCCGCGAGCCTGCCACCGGCCGCCGACACCGTCAGACCGAGAGGCTCAGACCGACGAGCCCTCGTCGACCGCCGTGGCGTCCCCGTCGACGACGTGCACCGCCGCCTCCTCCGCACTGGCCGCGCCGGCGTCGATGCCGACGTCGGACGCGACGAGGTCCTTCTCGGTGTCCTCGTGCGCCCCCTCGTCCGGCGCGACGAGCCGTCCGGCCCGGGGGCCGCCGACCTCGCCGTCGTCGAGGATCTCGCCCTCGACCGGGTCGACCGCGAGAGCCGGGTCCGGCTCCTCCTGAGCGAGGCGCTGGTCGAGGGACTCCCCGGCCATCTCCTCCTCGAGGGTCGTGCCGAACGAGTCCATCGCCCGGGGCCGCTCCGGCGGGGACCAGGACGTGTCGAGGATCTCGTCCGTCCTGTCCTCACCGAAGGCCTGGTCCAGGTCCAGCACCTCGGCGTCGTTCTCGTCGTCGTTGACCGGTTCGTAGATCCCGTCGCTCACGTCCCGAGCCTGTCACCACACCGCCCCCGCGCCACTCGATCCGCGCGCGGCATGCTGGAGGCATGGCCAAACCGCCGGACGACGACCCGCTGGGTCGCTTCGTCGTCCCCGGCGCCGTCGTCCTCGTCGGCGAGACGCACGGCACCCACGAGCTGCCCGCCGTCGTCGCCCGGCTCGCCGCCCTCGCCAGCGGGCGCGGTCTGCCCGTCGCGGTCGCCCTGGAGGTCCCCTCCTCCGAGCAGCCGGCCCTCGACGCCTTCTTCGCGCGCCCGGACGACCCAGCGGCACGGACGGCTCTCACTGCCTCGGCGTTCTGGCACCCGCCGCCGGGGTTCGACGACGGGCGCGCCGGCCGCGGCATGCTGCGGCTCCTGCGCGCCCTGCACCGCACCGCGCAGCGGGGCACCGTCGCCGTCCGGGCCGTCGACCTGCCCTGGATCGAGGAGGCCACCGCGGTGCCGGACGACGTCGTGGCCCTCCTCGCCCGGCGGGACGCCGTCATGGCCGACGTCGCCGCCGCCGCGTTCGCCCCGGTCGCCACCGACGGCGGCGTCGCGATCCTGCTGGCGGGCAACGTCCACACCCGTGTCCGCCGCCGCAGTCCGTTCGGCCCGGCACCCCTCGGTGCCTGTCTCACGCAACGCTTCCCGGAGCTCGTCGCCCTCCAGGGCCACTGGTCCGGCGGCACCTGCCGGGCGATGGGCCGCGAGCCGGGTGAGCCGGTCCCGCGCGGCGCCCGGGTCCTGCGGCTCAGCCCGTCACCGACCGCCCCGGGCTCGGCAGGACTGTGGACAAGAGCCCGCGAGGTCAGCCGGACCGGTCACCACGGCTGGGTGAACGTCGGCCACCTGACGCCGTCCTCGCCGCTACCGGCACCGCACCCGGGGCCGGAACCGACGCCCGCACGTCCTGGCGCACAGGGCTCCCCCGGCGCCAGGATCGACCCGTGACGACACAGCACCCCGGAACCGCCGGACCGTTGTCCGCCCTCCGCTCGCTCTACCTCGCGACCGCCGGCGTCGCGGCCGACCTGCTCGAACGCCACGAGGTCGCGCAGCGGTGGAACGAGCCGAGCATCCTCGACCGGATGACCGTCGGGGACCTCGCCGCGCACCTCGGCCGCTCCGTCCTGCTCGTCGCGGCCTTCCTCGACGCGACCCCGCCCCCGGGCGGCCGCACGATCGGCGCCGAGGAGTACTTCGGTGCCTTCACCGGCCTCGACGACCTCGACTCCGACATCAACGGCGGGATCCGGGCGCGCGCCCACGAGGACGCCTCCCCCGGCCCGGACGGCGTCGCCGTCCGGGTGCGCACGTGCCTCGACACCCTGCCCGCGCGGTTCGAGGCCGAGCCCGCCGACCGGCTCGTCTCCGCCTACGGCGGGCAGGTCATGCTGCTCGACGAGTTCCTCCGCACCCGGCTCGTCGAGCTGTGCGTGCACGGCGAGGACCTCGAGCTGTCCGTGGGGCTCGGGCCGGGCGTCGACGCCGCGGACGACGTCGCCGACCCGCCCGACGACGCGCTCGCCGAGGCGGTCGCCGTCCTCGTCGGGGCCGCGCGGCACCGTCACGGCGACGCCGCCGTCCTGCGGGCGCTCTCCCGCCGCGAACGCGACGCCGTCGACGCGCTGCGGTCGATCTGACCCGCCCGCCCGGCGTCAGGTGAGCGTGACCGGCCGGCTCACCGTCTGCGCCGCGGCGATCCCCGGGTAGGTCACGAGCACCGTCACCGTGACGGCACCCTTCGGCGAGCGCGCGCTCTTCCACGACAGCTCGAGCTCCCGGTCGGAACGGTCGTACTCGCGCACGCAGGTCGGCGCGAGCGTCTGGACCCCCGTCACCTCGACCTTCACCGAGCACGTCGCGACCCACTGCCGCGCGAGGGCGTCCGGCACGGTCCGGCCGGCCGCGTCCCGCAGCTGCACACGCACCTGGACGGTCGACCCGGCGCGCACCTTCGCGCCGTCCGCCGGGCGCGTCAGCGAGACCGCGAACCGGACCTCCTGCGTGAAGGCTGCCGTGCTGCCCGAGTAGTCGCCGTCACCGGAGTACACCGCCGCGACGGTCGTCGCGCCGGGCGGCAGGTCGCGGGTCGAGGGGCTCGTCGCGACGCCGCCGACGAGCGGTGCCGGTGCCCCGAAGGCTTTCCCGTCGAGGGTGAACTGCACGCTCCCGGTCGGCGTCGCCTCCCCCGCGACGGGCGAGACCGTCGCGGTCCACGACACGGCGCCGCGGTAGGTCGCGGCCGGTGCGGACGACGTCACGGCGGTCGTCGTGGCGCCCACCGTCCGCAGCCCGGTGACGACCGGGTCGTGGTCGCTCGTGCGGAAGCGGTCCGGCGCGTAGAGCGACGCCGGTCCGCCCGCCACCTGGAACACGGACTTGAAGTTCGTGTTGTAGTCGAGCACCGACGCCTCGTCGGAGTTGATGTGGACGTCCGCGGCACCGGTCGCCCGCGGCGCGAGGGACGCCGACGCGAGCACGTGGTCGAGGTAGCCCCACTGGCCGTCGAAGACGTACGAGTACGCCTCCTCGCCGCCGAAGCGCTTGGGCAGGTTGACGTACCCGGCGTTCTCCAGCGTGAAGACCGGGTCCTCGCCCGCGTACGAGTTGAGGTCGCCGACGACGAGCACGTCCGTCGTCCCGGCGGCCGGCGCGACGTCCGCGTCGAGCCAGCGCGCGAGCTCGGTGGCCTGCGCCGTCCGGCGGGCGTTCCAGCAGCTCTGCCCGTCGCCCCGGTCGGCGTCCGACGAGGTGAGGTCGGTCGGGCACGAGCCCTTGGACTTGAAGTGGTTCGCGACGACCGTGACCTTCGCGCCGTTGCGGCGCACGAGGAAGGTCTGGGCGACGGGGTGCCGTTCGAAGACGTCCGCACCCGCGGCGTCCTTGGCCCGGTCGGTGAACGTCGCCCCCGCCACCGGTGTCACGGCGGCCGGCTTGTAGAGCAGCGCCGTCCGGATCGCGTCGGTGCCCGCGGAGTTCGTCACGCCGGTCCCCGCGTCCGCGTCGACGAACGCCCACGTCCCGGCACCCTCGGCCGCGTTGAGCGCGTCCACGAGGACGGCGACGGCGCTGGCCGGGCCGTACCCGTCGTTCTCGAGCTCGTTGACCCCGAGGACGTCCACCCCCAGCGAGGTGATCGCCGCGACCTCCTTGGGCAGCTGACGGTCGTACTCGAGCTGGTTCTCCGCACCGCGGCAGCCCGTCGTCGCCCCGCCGACCCCGAGGGTGCAGCCGGTGAACGTGTTGAAGAAGTTCAGCAGGTTGGCGCTGCCGACCCGCAGCGTGCCGCCGACGTCCGGGGTGCCCGTCGGGCGCGGGTTCGTCGCCTCGAACGTCGCCGCACCGCCGAGCGCCCCGGCCGGTCGCACCCGGAAGGCGTTCGGGGACGCGGTCGCGTCGCCGCCGAACCCGTACGTGAGGACGCCGACCGCACCCGTGACCGTGTCCCCGCCACGCAGCGGGTTCGTCGCCGACAGCGGCGCGCCCCCGCGCCCGAAGACGATCGTCGCCGGGTTCTGCACGTTCGAGCCGTCGTCGAGGAAGATCTGGTCGGCGAGGTTGGCGGCCTGCAGCGCGGCGGCGTCGGCGCCGGGCCGGAACCGCGCCGTCGGCTGCACGAGCTTGCCGCCCGACGACACGAGCACCTCGCCGAACCGGCCGAGCTGGAACAGCTCCGTGACCGTCATCGTCTGCGGCAGCCGGACGAGCATCCCCTCGGACCGCTCGAGCTGCTCCGGCGTCGCCGGCAGCGTCACGTCGACCGGCGCCGGCGCGGGGGCGTCGGCGCAGACGTCGATCCGGGACGCCGAGACCTGGGTCTGGTCCTGGAACTCGCCGGCCGTGCCGGTCACCTGCACCGTCTGCCCCGGCCGCACCGAGTCGGGCGAGAGCCCTTCGAGGTTGTTGAAGACGAACACCGCGTCGGACGTCGCCGGGTCGCCGTCGCCGGCGTCCTGGAGGTAGAAGCCGCGCAGCGCGGGCGCCGGGCCCTCGTAGTCCCCGACGACCGTGCCCTGGACGGTGACCGTCGTCCCCGGCACGGGCGTCGCAGGACCGGCCCCCTGGACCGCACCGGCGGCCGTGTCGGGCGCCGAGCAGTCCGTCCCGGGCGCAGCGGCCACCGCGGTCGCGGCGCGCGGGGTGGGCACCGCCGCGCTGAAGTCGGTGAGGTTGTCGTCGGAGTCCGCGCCGGCGAGCCGGTACACCCCGAGCGCGTTGCCGCCGGGTTCGGCCGCGGCCGGTCCCTCCCAGTCGTTCGGGGTGCCGTAGCCGACGAAGTCGACGACGCCGGCCGCGGTCGCGCAGGACACCGCGACCGAGCACCCGGCGAGCGGCGCCGGCGCACTGACGAGGGCGACCTTGCCGCTCGTGGCGCTCATGTTCGTGCCGCCGGTCGCGTCGGACTGCGGCAGCAGCGGGGCCGGGCTCGTCGCGACGCCCGCGAGCTGCACGAGGTAGAACCCGCCGGGCTCGACCGTGCCGGTGAGCGGTGTGGCCGCGAACGTCGTCCCGGCCGCCGACGCGTACTGCACCGACCAGCCGGTCACGTCGACCGCGGCGCTCCCGCGGTTCTGCAGCTCGACGTAGTCGTTGCGGAACGAGGCACCGCCGTTCCCGCCACCGCCGTAGACCTCGCTGACGACGACCCCGGACGACGCCGCGCCGGCCGCCGTGGCACCCGCGAGCCCGGTGAGGCCGGACGCACAAACAGCGGCGGCGACCCCGGCGACGAGCCACTTCGTGCGGCCGGAGCGGCCGGAGGGCGCAGGGTGTGCGGCGATCGAGCGCGACGACATGAAGGACCCCTCCGGCCACGGGACGACTGCCCGCGAACCTATGGGATGACCCGCACCCTTGTGAACCCTTGGTGCCGAATGACCGGTGAACGCTGCATGACGGCTATGTCCGCTCCGCGCGGTGGTGGTCCGGCCACCCGGAGCGCGGTCAGCCTCCGGCCGGCAGCGTCCGGACGGCGCGCGCCTGCGCCGCCCGTTCGGCGAGCAGCGCGTCGTCCGGGTAGACCACCTCGACGAGGGTCAGCCCCTGCGGTCCGACGACCGCGGCGCCCGGGTCCCGGACGCGGCCCGCGAGCACCTCGGCGGGCCAGCCGGGCGGACGGCGGCCGTCCCCGACCGCGAGCAGCGCGCCGACGAGGGCGCGGACCATCGAGTGGCAGAAGGCGTCCGCGACGACCCGGGCGGCGGCGAACCCGTCGGCGTCCCGCGCCCACGAGTACTCCAGCAGCGTGCGGACCGTCGTCGCGCCGTCCCGCCGCTTGCAGAAGGCCGCGAAGTCGTGGAGACCGAGGAGCCCGGCCGCGGCGGCGTCCATCGCCGCGACGTCGAGCGGACGGCGGTGCGCCAGCACGTCGTACCGGCGCAACGGCGGGACCCCGGCGGGGTCGTCGCAGACCCGGTAGGCGTACCGGCGCCGCAGCGCCGAGAAGCGCGCGTCGAACCCGGCCGGGGCGGGCGCGGCGCGGTGCACGCGGACGTCGCCGGGCAGGACCCCGGCGAGCCGGCGCAGCAGGGCCCGCGCCGGGGCCAGGTCGCTTCGCCCCGGCAGCGCCGCCCAGCGGTCCCCGGGGAGGTCGACGTGCGCGACCTGCCCGGTCGCGTGGACGCCGGCGTCCGTCCGCCCGGCGACGACGAGCCCGAGCCCGTCCTCCGGCACCTGGAGGACCGTCCCGAGCCCGGCGAGCAGCGTCCCGGCGACCGTCCGCCGGCCCGGCTGCACGGCCCACCCGGCGAAGTCGGTGCCGTCGTAGCCGAGGTCGAGGCGGACCCGGACGACCGACGCCCCGCCGCTGTCCCCGGCAAAGCCGGCGAGCCCGCCGGCCACGGTCGGCGCAGCAGCGTCGCGCTGTGCGCCTCCGGGCCCGGCGGGCTCGTCGGAGGTGGTGCTGGGGTGGTGCGTGCTCAGGCCTTCGCCTCGGCGTCGTCCGCCTCGTCGTCCGCCGGCTTGGCGTTGACGAAGCCCGCGGCCTCGGCGGCCTCGGCGGTCCGGAACCAGACCTCGGCCTTCGTCTGGCCGTACCAGGGCGACTCGGGCGTGTGGAACTTCATCGAGTCCGCGTTGCCCTTGATGTCGAAGCCCTCGGGAGCCGAACCGTCCGCCGGGGCGGCGGCCGAGTCGGGACCGTACGGACCCTCGGTCGACTCCGCGGCGGCAGCGGTCTCCTCGACGGCGGGCGCCTCGGCGGCAGCGGCCTTCTTGGCCGGCGCCTTCTTGGCGGCCCGCTTCGTCGCGGCCTCGGCCTCGGCGACGGTCGACTTCTTCGCGCTGAGCGGCTCGAGCACGAGCTCGATGACCGCCATGGGCGCGTTGTCGCCCTTGCGGGGGCCGATCTTCGTGATCCGGGTGTAGCCACCCTGACGCTCGGCCATCACGGGGGCGATCTCCGTGAACAGCTCGTGCACGACGCTCTTGTCCCGCACGACGGTCAGCACGCGCCGACGGGCCGCGAGGTCGCCGCGCTTGGCGAAGGTGATGAGCCGCTCGGCCAGCGGGCGCACCCGCTTCGCCTTGGCCTCCGTGGTCGTGATGCTCCGGTGCGCGAACAGCTGCGTGGCCAGGTTGGCCAGGAGCAGCCGCTCGTGCGCCGGACCACCGCCGAGCCGCGGACCCTTGGTGGGCGTGGGCATGTCTGTCGTTCTCCTCGCGAGTTGCCCCGGGCCTGGCTAGCAGGCCCGGGGTGGGGTGGTCAGAGCTGCTCGTCCTCGGCGTAGGACATGTCGTCGTCGGCGCCGAAGCTGTCGACGACGAGCGCGGGGTCGAACCCGGGCGGGCTGTCCTTGAGCGCAAGACCCATGCCATGGAGCTTGGCCTTGACCTCGTCGATGGACTTCGCGCCGAAGTTGCGGATGTCGAGCAGGTCCGCCTCGCTGCGCGCGACGAGCTCGCCGACGGTGTGGATGCCCTCGCGCTTGAGGCAGTTGTAGGAGCGGACCGTGAGGTCGAGCTCCTCGATCGGCAGCGCGAGGTCGGCCGCGAGCGCCGCGTCCGACGGCGACGGGCCCATGTCGATGCCCTCGGCCTCGACGTTCAGCTCGCGGGCGAGACCGAACAGCTCGACGAGGGTCTTGCCGGCCGACGCCATGGCGTCGCGCGGCTGCGTCGAGGGCTTGGTCTCGACGTCGACGATGAGCCGGTCGAAGTCGGTGCGCTGCTCGACACGCGTCGCCTCGACCTTGTACGTCACCTTGAGGACCGGCGAGTAGATCGAGTCGACCGGGATGCGGCCGATCTCCTGGTCACCGGACTTGTTCTGGTTCGCCGAGACGTAGCCACGACCGCGCTCGACGGTCAGCTCCATCTCGAGCTTGCCCTTGCCGTTGAGGGTCGCGATGTGGAGGTCCGGGTTATGCACCTCGACGCCGGCCGGCGGCGCGATGTCCGCGGCGGTGACGGTGCCCGGGCCCTGCTTGCGCAGGTACATGACGACCGGCTCGTCGTGCTCGCTGGAGACGACGAGGCCCTTGATGTTGAGGATGAGCTCGGTGACGTCCTCCTTCACCCCCGGGACGGTGGTGAACTCGTGGAGGACGCCGTCGACGCGGATGCTCGTGACCGAGGCACCGGGGATCGACGAGAGCAGCGTGCGCCGCAGGCTGTTGCCGAGCGTGTAGCCGAAGCCGGGCTCGAGGGGCTCGATGACGAACCGCGAACGGTTCTCGCCGACGACCTCTTCGGTCAGCGTCGGCCGCTGTGCGATGAGCATGTCGTGTTCTTCCTTCCAGGAGCATCCGCTATTTGATGCTCCGAGCTGACCCTGCGCGGCCTCCATATGCCGCCAGGGGTGGTGCAGGTGGTTCGCCTGCCCCGTGGTGCGGCAGGAGCGTGCGAAGGCGCGGGAGGGCCGAAGCCCTCCCGCGCCACGTCACTACTTGCTGTAGAGCTCGACGATCAGCTGCTCCTGGACCGGGGTGTCGATGACCTGGCGGGCCGGCAGGCCGTGGACCAGGACACGCATGCGGTTCGGGATGACCTCGAGCCACGCCGGGACGGTCCGCTCGCCGGCCTCGGCGCGCGCGATGACGAAGGGCGTCATCTCGAAGGACTTCTCGCGCACCTCGACGATGTCGTTCTCCGTCACGCGGTACGACGGGATGTCGACCTTGTGACCGTTCACGATGATGTGACCGTGCCGGACGACCTGACGGGCCATGTCCCGGGACTTGGCGAAGCCCGCCCGGTACACGACGTTGTCGAGCCGCGACTCGAGGATGCGCAGCAGGTTCTCGCCGGTCTTGCCGGTCCGGCGGTTCGCCTCCTCGTAGTAGCCACGGAACTGCTTCTCGAGGACCCCGTAGATGCGCGCGGCCTTCTGCTTCTCGCGCATCTGGAGCAGGTACTCGCTCTCCTTGGTGCGCGCGCGGCCGTGCTCACCCGGCGGGTAGGGCCGGATCTCGATCGGGCACTTCGGGCTGTCGCACTTGGCACCCTTGAGGTACAGCTTGGTCTTCTCGCGGCGGCAGCGCTTGCAGTCAGCGCCGGTGTAACGCGCCATGTGTACTCGTTCTCCTCAGGCTGGGTCGGGTCGGCGCGTCAGACGCGGCGGCGCTTCGGCGGGCGGCACCCGTTGTGCGGGGTGGGGGTGACGTCCTGGATCGAGCCCACCTCGAGGCCGGTGGCCTGGAGGGAGCGGATCGCGGTCTCGCGGCCGGAACCCGGCCCCTTGACGAAGACGTCGACCTTGCGCATCCCGTGCTCCTGCGCCCGGCGTGCAGCGGCCTCGGCGGCCATCTGCGCGGCGAACGGCGTGGACTTGCGGGAGCCCTTGAAGCCGACCTGACCGGCGGAGGCCCACGAGATCACGGCGCCCGTCGGGTCCGTGATGGACACGATCGTGTTGTTGAAGGTGCTCTTGATGTGCGCCTGGCCGTGGGAGACGTTCTTCTTCTCCTTGCGACGGGGCTTGCGCGCCCCGGCGGCGACCCTCTTCTGGGGAGGCATCTACCAAATACTCCTGGTCTGTGTGGCTGGTCTGCAGTCTGAGATCGGGCCGGCGAGGCAGGCCCGGGAGCGGCGCGGGACGACGTCCGCAGGACGGCGTCGCGCCGGCTACTACTTCTTGCCCGCCTTCTTCTTGCCGGCGACCGTGCGCTTCGGACCCTTGCGCGTACGCGCGTTGGTCTTCGTGCGCTGGCCGCGGACGGGCAGGCCGCGGCGGTGCCGCAGACCCTCGTAGCACCCGATCTCGACCTTGCGCCGGATGTCCGCCGCGACCTCGCGGCGGAGGTCACCCTCGACCTTGAAGTTCACGTCGATGTAGTCACGGAGCTTGACGAGGTCCTCGTCACCGAGGTCACGAACCCGGGTGTCCGGGTTGATGCCGGTGGCTGCGAGAGCCTCCTTGGAGCGGGTGCGACCCACGCCGAAGATGTAGGTGAGCGCGATCTCGACCCGCTTCTCGCGGGGGAGGTCGACGCCGACGAGGCGTGCCATGGATCTCTCTTCTGTGCTCGGAGGTCTGCTGCAGCACCGGTCCCGGGGATCTGTCCGGGTCCCCGGCCTCCGGCCGGGGGTGGCGTCCCGAGGGCGGCCCTGACGGGCTCGACCGCTCGGGGGGCGGGTGCTGCTCTGGGCGGTGCGACGTACGTGCGGGGACCCTCAGGTCCTGGTCCGCCGGGGTGAGCCTGCGCTCAGCCCTGGCGCTGCTTGTGACGCTGGTTCTCGCAGATGACCATGACCCGGCCGTGACGGCGGATCACCTTGCACTTGTCGCAGATCTTCTTGACGCTCGGCTTGACCTTCATCGCTGTCTTTCAGACGTGACGCGCACGCACCTCACTCGCGTGAGCTGCGCGTCAGAGGCGGTCGGGTTACTTGTAGCGGTAGACGATGCGACCACGAGACAGGTCGTACGGGCTCAGCTCCACCACGACCCGGTCCTCGGGGAGGATCCGGATGTAGTGCTGGCGCATCTTGCCCGAGATGTGGGCGAGAACCTTGTGACCGTTGCCCAGCTCCACGCGGAACATCGCGTTCGGCAGTGCCTCGACCACGGTGCCCTCGATCTCGATGACCCCGTCTTTCTTGGCCATGTCCTCCGCATTCCTTCTGACCGGGTGGACCCCGGGCACGTTGACCTTCTCAGCGCACGTGTGACGGGCGCCTGCCATCTCCAGACCAGCCGCGGGGAGACGATGGGCACAGATGTTCGTGAGCCGACTAGCGAGTCTACGCCAGCGACACGCCGGGAGAGAAATCGCCCCTTTGTCGCACCACGACGGACGATGCGCGCCGGGCCTCAGTCGGCGAGCGGGGCGACCTTCACGCCGAGCGCGCCGAGCGCCGCCTCGCCGCCGTCCCGGGCGGTGAGCACCCAGATACCGCCGTCGTGGAGGGCGACCGAGTGCTCCCAGTGCGCGGCGTTGCCGCCGTCCCGGGTGGCGACGGTCCAGCCGTCGGCCAGCTCCCGGCTCGCCGGGTCGCCGGCCGCGAGCATCGGCTCGATGGCCACGCACAGGCCCGCCCGCATCCGCGGGCCCTTGTCCCGGGTGCGGTAGTTGAGCACGTGCGGCGCCTGGTGCATCTCGGTGCCGATCCCGTGGCCGCCGTAGTCCTCGACGAGGCCGTACCGGTCCGCGACGTGGTCCTCGACGGCGCCGCCGATCTCCCCGAGCCGCTCCCCCGCCCGGATCGCGGCGATGCCGTGCCACATCGAGGACTCGGTCACCGCGGACAGGTCGGCGTCCCGGGCGTCGACGGTGCCGTCGGCCCGCGGGACGACGGCGGTGAACGCCGAGTCGCCGTGCCACCCGGACAGGATCGCCCCGCAGTCGACCGAGACGACGTCGCCCTCGCGGACGACCCGCGCGCCGGGGATCCCGTGGACGATCTCCTCGTTGACCGAGATGCACGTGACCGCGGGGAACGGCGGGTGCCCGTAGCCGAGGAACGACGGGACGGCGCCCGCGGAGCGGATGACGTCGTGCGCGACGGCGTCCAGCTCCTTCGTCGTGACTCCCGGCCGCAGGGCCGCGCGGACGGCGTCGAGCGCGTCGGCGACGACGAGGCCGGCCTTGCGCATGAGGCGGACCTGGTCGGTCGTCTTGTACTGGATCCGGTCGCGTCCGAGCATGCGGGAGAGCCTACGTGAGGTCCGGCCCCGGTTCGCGCCGTCCCGGCCGGGTCACGCAGGAGCCCCCGGACCGTCATGGTCCGGGGGCTCCTGCGGCGGTGCCGGTCGTGCGCGCGATCAGGCCTCGAGCGCCGAGAGCGCGGCCTGGAGCCGCTCGGTGACGTCGTCGATGTCGCCCATGCCGTCGACGGCGACGAGCAGGCCGCGTGCCGAGTAGAGGTCGACGAGCGGGGCGGTCTCCGAGAGGTAGACCTCCTGCCGGTGCCGGATGACGTCCTCGCTGTCGTCCTCGCGCCCTTCGACGGTCGCCCGGTTGAGCAGCCGGGCGACGAGCTCGTCGGTGTCCGCGGTGAGCTGGACGACGGCGTCGAGGCCGCTGTCGACCGCCGCGAGCAGGGCGTCGAGCGCCTCGACCTGGCCCGCGTTGCGCGGGTACCCGTCGAGGAGGAAGCCGTTCTCCGTGTCGGGCTGCGCGAGGCGGTCCTTGACCATGTCGTTCGTGACCTCGTCGGGCACGAGCCTGCCCGCGCTGGTGTAGCTCTGCGCGAGCTGCCCGAGCGGGGTCCCGCCCTTGATGTTCGCCCGGAAGATGTCTCCGGTGGAGATCGCGGGGATGCCGAGCCGCTCCGAGAGCCGCTTGGCCTGGGTCCCCTTGCCCGCCCCGGGAGGGCCGAGAAGGACGAGTCTCATGGGTGCACCGACCTCACCGGGTGCGCGCCGGGGCGCACCTCATCGCAGGAACCCTTCGTAGTGCCGCTGCTGGAGCTGGGACTCGATCTGCTTCACCGTCTCCAGGCCGACGCCCACGATGATGAGGATCGACGTGCCGCCGAACGGGAACGAGTTGGTGTTCGCGTTGAGCAGCGCGAAGGCCACCAGCGGGATCAGCGAGATCACCGCGAGGTAGATGGCGCCCGGCAGCGTGATGCGGGTGAGGACGTAGTCCAGGTACTCCGCGGTGGGCCGGCCGGCCCGGATGCCCGGGATGAAGCCGCCGTACTTCTTCATGTTCTCGGCGACCTCGTCCGGGTTGAACGTGATCGCGACGTAGAAGTACGTGAAGAAGATGATGAGCGCGACGTAGGCGAGCATGTAGATCGGGTGGTCGCCCTTGACGAGGTGCGTCTCGATCCAGTTCACCCAGCCGGCCGGCGGCTTCGTCCGGTCGCCCCGGTTGAACTGCGCGATGAGCGCCGGGATGTAGAGCAGCGACGAGGCGAAGATGACCGGGATGACGCCGGCCATGTTCACCTTGATCGGGATGTAGGTGCTCGTCCCGCCGTACATCTTCCGGCCGATCTGGCGCTTGGCGTACTGGACCGGGATGCGGCGCTGGGACTGCTCGACGAACACGACCAGCGCCATGATGACGATGCCGATCGCGATGACGATGAGCATCGTGTCGATGCTGTCGTTCTGCTGCTTGATCGACCACAGGGCGCCGGGGAAGCCGGCCGCGATCGAGGTGAAGATGAGCAGCGACATGCCGTTGCCGACGCCGCGCTCGGTGACGAGCTCACCGAGCCACATGATGAGGCCCGTGCCGGCCGTCAGCGTGATGACCATGAGCAGGATCGTCACGTAGCTGTTGCTCGGGACGAGGTCCTCGCGGCAGCTCTGGAACAGCCCGCCCTCGTTCCGCGCGATCGCGACGAGCGTCGTCGACTGGAGGATCGCGAGGCCGATGGTCAGGTACCGCGTGTACTGCGTGAGCTTCGCGGTGCCGGCCTGGCCCTCCTCCTTGAGCGTCTCGAAGCGCGGGATGACGACCGTGAGCAGCTGGATGATGATGCTCGCGGTGATGTAGGGCATGATCCCCAGCGCGAACACCGACAGCTGCAGCAGCGCACCGCCGCTGAACAGGTTGATGAGGCCGAGACCACTGTTGGCCTGGGTGCCGATGCACCGCTGGACCGCCTGGTAGTCGACCCCGGGGGTCGGGACGAACGAGCCCAGCCGGAAGACACCCATGATCGCCATGGTGAACAGCAGCTTGCGCCGCAGGTCCGGCGTCCGGAAGGCCCGGGCGAACGCGGAGAGCACAACTTCCTCCTGCGCGCCGCCCGAGGGGGCGGCCTAGAGACAACCTCGTCGTGACCATAACATCCGGCCTTCCCCGGTTCGGGAGAGGCGCGGAAGGCCGCCGCGACGAGAGGTGGCACGTGCTCGGCGAGCGGTGCCGGTACGCCGCGCGGGGTGACGTGCGTCGCCCCGCGGAGGCTGGACAAGCAGGAAGGGTCCGCACCCACCGCCTCTGGGGCGACGGGCCGGACCCGGCCTGGGTGGTGCGAGGTGGACCGGCGGTCCGGCGGCGGGGGGCCGGCGGGTGCGCCGGCCGCCTGCACGTCAGAGCGTGGTCGCGGTGCCCCCGGCGGCGGCGATCTTCTCGCGGGCGCTGGCGGAGAACGCGTTGACCGTGACCTGCAGGGCCACCGTCACCTCGCCGTCGCCGAGCACCTTGACCGGAGCGCCGTCACGGACGGCGCCCTTGGCGACGAGGTCCTCGACGCTGACGGCACCGCCCTCGGGGAAGAGTCCGGAGAGCCGGTCCAGGTTGACGACCTGGAACTCCACGCGGAAGCGGTTCTTGAAGCCACGGAGCTTGGGCAGACGCATGTGCAGAGGCATCTGACCGCCCTCGAAGGCGGCCGAGACCTGGTAGCGCGCCTTCGTGCCCTTGGTGCCACGACCGGCGGTCTTGCCCTTGCTGCCCTCACCACGACCCACACGGGTCTTGGCGGTACGGGCGCCCGGGGCCGGACGCAGGTGGTGGACCTTGAGCGTGTGCTCGCTGTTCGTCGACTCCGACATCAGTCGTCGACCTCCTCGACCTTGACGAGGTGGCGCACGTGGCGGACCATCCCGCGGAACTCGGGACGGTCCTCCTTGACGACGGTGTCGCCGATCCGCTTCAGGCCCAGCGAACGCAGGGTGTCGCGGTGCGCCTGGATGCCACCAACCTTGGACTTGATCTGGGTCACCTTGAGGCGTGCCATCAGCTGGTCACCCCCGCACGGGCCCGCAGGAGCGCCGCCGGGGCGACGTCCTCGATCGGGAGGCCACGGCGGGCCGCGACCTCCTCGGGGCGCTCGAGCCCGCGCAGCGCGGCCACCGTGGCGTGCACGATGTTGATCGCGTTGCTCGAGCCGAGCGACTTGCTGAGGACGTCGTGGATGCCGGCGCACTCGAGGACGGCGCGGACCGGGCCACCGGCGATGACGCCGGTACCCGGCGACGCCGGCTTGAGCATGACGACGCCCGCGGCGGCCTCACCCTGGATCGGGTGCGGGATGGTGCCCTGGATACGGGGCACCTTGAAGAAGTGCTTCTTGGCCTCCTCGACACCCTTGGCGATCGCCGCGGGCACCTCCTTGGCCTTGCCGTAGCCGACGCCCACGGTGCCGTCGCCGTCGCCCACCACGACGAGCGCGGTGAAGCTGAAGCGGCGGCCACCCTTGACGACCTTGGCCACACGGTTGATCGTCACGACGCGCTCGACGAACGCGGTCTTCTCCGCGCCGCCGTCACGACCGCCGCGCTGGTTGTCGCGGTCACGACCGCCACGGCGGCCGTTGTTGTCGCCGCTGCCACCACCGGCGGCTCCGACGGGGCCTCCGCCTCGGCGCTGGGGTCCAGCCATCAGAGGTTCCTTCCCTCTCGCATGTTCACTGCGGTCCGTGCGTACGTCACAGCGCCAGACCACCCTCGCGTGCGCCGTCGGCCACCGCGGCCACCCGGCCGTGGTACTTGTTGCCGGCGCGGTCGAACACGACCGCCTCGACGCCCGCGGCCTTGGCCCGGGCGGCGACGAGCTCGCCGACCCGCTTGGCCTTGTCCGTCTTGTCGCCGTCGTGGGCGCGCAGGTCGGCCTCCATGGTGGAGGCCGACGCCACGGTCTTGCCGACCGAGTCGTCGACGACCTGGACGAAGAGGTGCCGGGCGGACCGCGTCACGACGAGGCGCGGACGCGCCGTCGTGCCGACGATGTGCTTGCGGACACGGACGTGCCGGCGGACGCGGGCCGCGACGGACCCCTTGCCGGCGCCGCCACCGCTGCGCTTCAGACCGACTGCCATTACTTCTTCCCAGCCTTTCCGACCTTGCGCTTGACCTGCTCGCCCGCGTAGCGAACACCCTTGCCCTTGTAGGGGTCGGGCTTGCGGAGCTTGCGAAGGTTGGCCGCGACCTCGCCGACCTGCTGCTTGTCGATGCCCGACACGGAGAAGCGCGTGGGCGCCTCGACCGCGAAGGTCACGCCGGCCGGCGGCTCGACGGTGATGGAGTGGCTGTACCCCAGGGCGAACTCGAGGTTGGAGCCCTTGGCGACGACGCGGTAGCCCGTGCCGACGATCTCGAGCTTCTTCTCGTAGCCCTGGGTGACACCCACGACCATGTTGGAGATGAGGGTCCGGGTGAGGCCGTGGAGCTCACGGGTCTTGCGCTCCTCGTCCGCACGCACGACGACGAGCTTGTCGTCCTCGCGCTGGACGACGAGAGCGCCGGCGACCTCGTGGGACAGGGTGCCCTTGGGCCCCTTGACCGTCACCTCGCGGCCGTCGACGTTGATGTCGACGCCCGAGGGGACCGGGATGGGCTGCTTGCCGATGCGGGACATCTGTCTACTCTCCCGTCACCAGACGTAGGCGAGGACTTCCCCACCCACGCCCTTCTTGTTCGCCTGCTTGTCGGTCAGCAGGCCCGACGACGTCGAGAGGATCGCGATACCCAGGCCGCCGAGCACGCGCGGCAGGTTCGTCGACTTCGCGTAGACGCGCAGACCGGGCTTGCTGATGCGGCGGATGCCGGCGATCGAGCGCTCCCGGTTGGGCCCGTACTTGAGGACGATCGTCAGCGTCTTGCCGACCTCTGCGTCCGCAACGTTCCAGGAGGCGATGTAGCCCTCCTGCTGGAGGATCTCGGACACGTGGGCCTTGAGCTTGCTGTACGGCATGCTCACGGCGTCGTGGTAGGCCGAGTTCGCGTTGCGCAGACGAGTCAGCATGTCTGCGATCGGGTCGGTCATGGTCATCGGGCTTCGCCGCCCTTCCTCGCCGCGGTTTCGCCGTCACCGAGCTCGGCGACCTGCGGCGTAGTGGTCATGATGTCGTCCACGGACTCGAGGTCCAGGACGACGGGGTTGAAGGCCGGGATGCTGTGTCGCAGCGTCATCCGGCCCGTGGGAAGCGTGGACCGCAGGGGGACCAGCTCGAGGGTTGCCATCGCCGGTTACCAGCTGCTCTTCGTCACGCCCGGCAGCTCGCCGCGGTGCGCCATCTCACGAAGGCACACGCGGCACAGGCCGAACTTCTTGTAGACCGAGTGCGGGCGGCCGCAGCGCTGGCAGCGCGTGTAGCCGCGGACGGCGAACTTCGGCTTGCGGTTGGCCTTGTTGATCAGTGCGGTCTTGGCCACGTCAGTTCTCCTTGAAGGGGAAGCCGAGGTGACGCAGGAGCGCCCGACCCTCGTCGTCCGTCGTCGCGGTCGTCACGACGGTGATGTCCATGCCCCGGACCCGGTCGATGCGGTCCTGGTCGATCTCGTGGAACATCGACTGCTCGTTGAGACCGAACGTGTAGTTGCCGCGCCCGTCGAACTGCTTGGGCGACAGGCCGCGGAAGTCACGGATGCGCGGGAGCGCGACCGACAGCAGCCGGTCGAGGAACTCCCACATCCGGTCCCCGCGCAGCGTCACGTGGCAGCCGATCGGCATGCCCTCGCGCAGCTTGAACTGCGCGATGGACTTGCGGGCCTTGGTGACCTGCGGCTTCTGGCCGGTGATCGTGGCCAGGTCGCGGATCGCGCCCTCGATCAGCTTGGAGTCACGCGCCGCCTCGCCGACACCCATGTTGACGACGATCTTCACCAGACCGGGCGTCTGCATGACGTTGGCGTACGAGAAGTCGTTGCGCAGCGCCGGCGCGATCTCCTCGCGGTAGCGCGTCTTGAGCCGCGGCAGCGTCTTCGTGCCGGTCGACTCGACCGTGTCGCTCGTCATCAGATGTCCTTACCCGAGCGCTTGGCGAACCGGACGCGCACGGTCTTGGTGCGGCCGTCGCGCTCGACGGTCTCGGTGCGGATGCCGACGCGGGTCGGCTTCTTCGTCTCCGGGTCCACCAGCGCGACGTTGCTGATGTGGATGGGGGCTTCCTGCGTGATGATGCCGCCGGTCTTCGCCCCGCGGCCCGAGGTGCCCACCTTGGTGTGCTTCTTGATCCGGTTGACGCCCTCGACGAGGACCCGGTTCGTCTCGACGTACACCGCGATGACCTTGCCCTGCTTGCCCTTGTTGGACTTGGGGCCGGAGATCACCTGGACGGTGTCGCCCTTCTTGATACGGATCTTCGCCATGTCAGAGCACCTCCGGCGCGAGCGAGATGATCTTCATGAACTTCTTGTCGCGCAGCTCGCGGCCCACCGGGCCGAAGATGCGGGTACCGCGGGGGTCCCCGTCGGCCCGCAGGATCACGGCTGCGTTCTCGTCGAAGCGGATGTACGAGCCGTCGGGACGGCGGCGCTCCTTGACCGTGCGGACGATGACCGCCTTGACGACGTCGCCCTTCTTGACGTTGCCGCCCGGGATCGCGTCCTTGACGGTCGCGACGATGACGTCGCCGATGCCCGCGTAGCGGCGACCGGAGCCACCGAGAACGCGGATGCAGAGAATCTCCTTGGCACCCGTGTTGTCGGCGACTCGCAGTCGCGACTCCTGCTGGATCACTTCGTTTGCTCCTGTCGTCGCGCCGGTTCTCCCGCGAGGGAGCCTTGCGGAACTGAAATGGCAGTTGCCTGTGGCGCACGTCCGGCCGGGTCACCCCGGCCGGACGGCACCGAACGTCCTACTTGGCCTTCTCGAGGACCTCGACCAGACGCCAGCGCTTCGTCGCCGACAGCGGCCGGGTCTCCATGATGAGGACGAGGTCGCCGACGCCGGCGGTGTTCTGCTCGTCGTGCACCTTGACCTTGTGCGTCCGCCGCAGGACCTTGCCGTAGAGCGGGTGCTTGACCCGGTCCTCGACCACGACCACGACGGTCTTCTGCATCTTGTCGCTGACGACGTAGCCGCGACGGGTCTTGCGGTACCCGCGCGCCTCCTCGGTCTCGCTGGTCTCGCTCACTGCAGCCTTCTCGCTCGTCTCGCTCATGCCTGCGGCCCCTCGGTGATGCCGAGCTCCCGCTCGCGCATGATGGTGTAGATCCGCGCGATGTCCTTGCGCACGGCGCGCAGGCGGCCGTGGCTCTCGAGCTGCCCGGTGGCCGACTGGAAGCGCAGGTTGAACAGCTCCTCCTTGGCCTTGCGGAGCTCCTCGACGAGACGATCGTCGTCGAAAGCCCGCAGGTTCTCCGGAGCCAGGTCCTTGGAACCCACTGCCATCAGAGGTCACCGCCCTCGCGCCGGACGATCCGGCACTTCATCGGCAGCTTGTGGATGGCGCGGGTGAGCGCCTCACGAGCCACCTTCTCGCTGGGGAACGACAGCTCGAACATCACGCGGCCGGGCTTGATGTTCGCGATCCACCACTCGGGCGAGCCCTTGCCGGAACCCATGCGGGTCTCGGCGGGCTTCTTCGTGAGCGGACGGTCCGGGTAGATGTTGATCCAGACCTTGCCACCACGCTTGATGTGGCGGGTCATCGCGATACGAGCGGCCTCGATCTGCCGGTTGGTCACGTACGCCGGCTCGAGGGCCTGGATGCCCCACTCGCCGAACGTCACAGCCGTGCCACCCTTCGCAGCGCCCGTACGGTCCGGGTGGTGCTGCTTGCGGTGCTTCACACGACGGGGGATGAGCACGGCTCAGGCCTCCGTTCCACTGGTCGGCTCGGCCGCGGCCGGAGCCTCGGCAGCCGGCGCGGCCGCGGCGGGGGCCGCGTCCTGGCCGGGAGCGCTGTCGGGACGGCGACGCTGCGGACGGGCCGCGCGGTCGCCGCGCGGGCCGCCGTCACGGCCGCCCTCGCGCCGCGGAGCGCGCGGCGCAGCCGCCTGCTCGCGGGCGAGCTCGCGGCTCGTCACGTCACCCTTGTAGATCCAGACCTTCACGCCGATGCGGCCGAAGGTCGTGCGGGCCTCGTAGAAGCCGTAGTCGATGTTCGCGCGCAGCGTGTGCAGCGGCACACGACCCTCGCGGTAGAACTCCGACCGGCTCATCTCCGCGCCGCCGAGGCGGCCCGAGCACTGGACCCGGATGCCCTTGGCACCCGCGCGCAGCGACGACTGCATGCCCTTGCGCATCGCGCGCCGGAAGGACACGCGGCTCGCGAGCTGCTCGGCGATGCCCTGGGCGACCAGCTGAGCGTCGATCTCGGGGTTCTTGACCTCGAGGATGTTCAGCTGCACCTGCTTGCCCGTGAGCTTCTCGAGCTCGCCGCGGATGCGGTCGGCCTCCGCGCCGCGACGGCCGATGACGATGCCCGGCCGGGCGGTGTGGATGTCGACGCGGACGCGGTCCCGCGTGCGCTCGATCTCGACACGGCTGATGCCTGCACGGTCCATGCCCTTGGACATGAGCTTGCGGATCGCCACGTCCTCCTTCACGTAGTCCCGGTAACGCTGACCGGTCTTCGTGGAGTCGGCGAACCAACGGCTCTTGTGCTCGGTGGTGATACCGAGGCGGAACCCGTGCGGGTTGACCTTCTGCCCCACTATCGGGTCCTCCCCTTCGTACTCGACTTCGCCGCGGGCGATGCCCCGGCGCCGGACTTGGCCGGCCGCGGTGCGACCACGACCGTGATGTGGCTCGTGCGCTTGTTGATCCGGTACGCGCGACCCTGCGCACGTGGCCGGAAGCGCTTGAGCGTCGGGCCCTCGTCGACGTAGGCCGCCGACACGAAGAGCTCACGCTCGTCGAACGGCTCCGACGCCTTGTCGGCCTTCACCCGCGCGTTCGCGATCGCGCTCTGCACGACCTTGCGAACGGTCTCGCTCGCCGCCTGAGGGGCGAACTCGAGCACCGCGAGCGCCTGCTGGGCGTCCCGGCCACGAATGAGGTCCACGACGCGGCGGGCCTTCATGGGCGTGACGCGGACGTACCGCGCCTGCGCCTTGGCTTCCATCGCTGTCCCCTTGCCTTCTACCACTGGGGTTGTCCTTGAGCTCTCTGTGAACGACCGGCCACCGCGTCAGCGGCGGCGGCCCTTACGGTCGTCCTTCTCGTGGCCGCGGAACGTCCGGGTCGGAGCGAACTCCCCCAGCTTGTGGCCGATCATCGACTCGGTGACGAACACCGGGACGTGCTTGCGGCCGTCGTGCACCGCGAGCGTGTGACCCAGCATCCCCGGGATGATCATCGAGCGACGGGACCAGGTCTTGATGACGTTCTTGGTCCCCTTCTCGTTCTGCACGTCCACCTTCTTCTGGAGGTGGTCGTCGACGAAGGGGCCCTTCTTCAGACTGCGAGGCATCGTTCAGGGCTCCTGTCAGCGCTTCTTGCCGGTACGACGGCGACGGACGATGAGGGAGTCGCTCGGCTTGTTCGGCTTGCGCGTGCGACCCTCGGCCTGGCCCCAGGGGCTGACCGGGTGACGGCCGCCGGAGGTCTTGCCCTCACCACCACCGTGCGGGTGGTCGATGGGGTTCATGGCGACACCACGGACGGTCGGGCGCTTGCCCTTCCACCGCATACGGCCGGCCTTGCCCCAGTTGATGTTCGACTGCTCCGCGTTGCCGACCTCACCGATCGTCGCGCGGCAGCGGACGTCGACGTTGCGGATCTCGCCGGACGGCATGCGCAGCTGCGCGTAGGGGCCGTCCTTCGCGACGAGCTGCACCGAGGCGCCCGCGGAACGGGCGATCTTGGCGCCGCCGCCGGGGCGGAGCTCGATGGCGTGCACGACCGTACCGACCGGGATGTTGCGCAGCGCGAGGCTGTTGCCCGGCTTGATGTCGGCCGACGGGCCGTTCTCGATGCGGTCACCCTGCGACAGCTTGTTCGGCGCGAGGATGTAGCGCTTCTCGCCGTCCGCGTAGTGCAGGAGCGCGATGCGCGCCGTGCGGTTGGGGTCGTACTCGATGTGCGCGACCTTGGCCGGCACTCCGTCCTTGTCGTGACGACGGAAGTCGATGATGCGGTACGCACGCTTGTGGCCGCCGCCCTGGTGCCGCGTCGTGACACGACCGGCGTTGTTCCGCCCGCCGTTCTTCGACAGCGGACGGACGAGCGACTTCTCAGGCGTGGTCCGGGTGATCTCGACGAAGTCGGCGACGGACGAGCCACGTCGGCCCGGCGTCGTCGGCTTGTACTTGCGGATTCCCATGGGGTTTCAGTCCTCGAGTCAGATCAGCCGGGCCGTCAGGCGACCGGACCGCCGAAAATGTCGATGGTGCCGTCCTTGAGCGTGACGATCGCGCGCTTGGTGTGCTTGCGCTGACCGGTGCCGAACTTGGTCCGGCGCGTCTTGCCCTGACGGTTGGCCGTGTTGACCGAGGACACCGTGACGCCGAAGACAGCCTCGACGGCGCGCTTGATCTCGGACTTGTTCGCCCGCGGGTCGACGAGGAAGGTGTACTTCCCCTCGTCGAGGAGCCCGTAGCTCTTCTCGGAGACGACCGGCGCGAGCAGGATGTCGCGCGGGTCCTTGTGGACGTTGCCGATGGTGCTCACAGCGCGGCCTCCTCGGTCTCGCTCTCGGACGCGACGGCCTTGACGCCCTTGCCCTTGACCGGGCCGGCGACGAAGGCCCCGAGCGCACCGGCGGTGAACACCACGTCGTCGGAGACGAGCACGTCGTAGGTGTTCAGCTGGTCGGCGACGATCGCGTGCACCTGCTCGAGGTTGCGCAGGCTCTTCCACGCGACGTTGTCGTCCCGCTCGACGACCACGAGCAGGTTCTTGCGGGTCGACACGTTGAGCAGCGCCGCGAGCGCCGACTTCGCCGACGGCTGCTCACCCTCGACGAGGCTGGACAGCACGTGGATCCGGCCGTGACGGGCCCGGTCCGAGAGGGCACCGCGCAGCGCGGCGGCCTTCATCTTCTTGGGCGTCCGCTGCGAGTAGTCCCGCGGCGTCGGGCCGTGGACGACCCCACCACCGGTGAACTGCGGCGCACGGGTCGAGCCCTGACGGGCGCGGCCGGTGCCCTTCTGCTTGTACGGCTTCCTGCCGCCACCGGAGACCTCACCACGGTTCTTGGTGGAGGCCGTCCCCTGGCGCGCCGCGGCGAGCTGGGCGACGACGACCTGGTGGATCAGCGGGACGTTCGTCTGGACGTCGAACACCTCGTCGGGCAGGTCGGCCGTGCCGGCCTTCTTGCCCGTGGGGTCGAGCACGTCGACGGTCGCCATGTCAGGCTCCCTTCGCAGCGGTCTTCACCAGGACGACGGCACCCCGGGGGCCGGGAACGGCGCCCTTGATGAGGAGCAGCCCGCGCTCGGCGTCGACGGCGTGGACGGTGAGGTTCTGGGTGGTCTGGCGCTCGGCGCCCATCCGGCCGGCCATCCGGACGCCCTTGAACACGCGACCGGGGGTCGCGCAGGCGCCGATGGAACCGGGCGAACGGTGCTTGCGCTGCGTGCCGTGAGAGGCGCCGAGGCCCTTGAAGCCGTGGCGCTTCATGACACCCGCGGTGCCCTTGCCCTTGGTACGGCCGACCACGTCGACGACCTGCCCGGACTCGAAGAGCTCGGCGGTCACCTCCTGGCCCGGCGTGTACTCGCCCGCATCGGGCGTCCGGAGCTCGACGACGAAGCGGCGCGGAGTCACGCCTGCCTTCTCGAAGTGCCCCGACATCGGCTTGTTCACCTTGCGCGGGTCGATCGCCCCGAAGGCGATCTGCACGGCGTCGTAACCGTCGTTGTCTGCGGTGCGCACCTGGGTCACGACACACGGCCCGGCCTGGACGACGGTGACCGGCACGAGCTTGCCGGCGTCGTCCCAGACCTGCGTCATGCCGAGCTTCTCGCCCAGGACACCCTTGATCTGCTTCGTCATGACTGCGAGGTCCCTCAGAGCTTGATCTCGATGTCGACCCCGGCCGGGAGGTCGAGCCGCATGAGCGAGTCGACCGTCTTCGGCGTGGGGTTGATGATGTCGATGAGCCGCTTGTGCGTACGCATCTCGAAGTGCTCGCGGCTGTCCTTGTACTTGTGCGGAGAACGGATCACGCAGAACACGTTCTTCTCGGTCGGCAGCGGCACCGGGCCGGCCACGGACGCACCGGTACGAACGACCGTGTCGACGATCTTGCGCGCCGAACTGTCGATGACCTCGTGGTCGTAGGCCTTCAGCCGGATGCGGATCTTCTGTCCCGCCATCGCTTCGCTGTGCTCTCTCTCTTCGATCCGGTGCTTCTCGTCACGGGTTCCTCGCGGCCGCCGACCGCCGGTGGGTCTCCGACCCCCGAGGTCGGGCGTGTCGCGCGCTTCGCACGGACTGGCCCCGGCACCTTCCGGTGCCTCGATCTCGAGATGGTCGTCGACCCGGCAGGAGCCGGACAGCGGCGCGCAAGGCAAGGACCTCAGCGCACCGAACAACCTGAACAGTGTGCCAGAACCGGACAGCCCTTGGCGAATCCGCCTCTGGACGCGCGCCCGGTGGGCGCGCACGTCGTGCTGTGGTGCTCCGCCTGCCCCGGAAGGGCGTCGGACGGCGCACCGGCGGGGTCACCGCCGGCCTGCCCTCCGCCGCCCGGAACCCCGGGCCCGCGGTGTGCGGCATGCCCGCAGGGGGCGTGCCGCGGGCCGCCGCCCGCCTCGTCAGAGGCGGGCGGCGGCCCGTGGGATCACTTGAGGATCTTCGTGACCCGGCCGGCGCCGACGGTGCGGCCACCCTCACGGATCGCGAACTTGAGGCCTTCCTCCATGGCGATGGGCTGGATCATCTCGACCCGCATCTCGGTGTTGTCACCGGGCATGACCATCTCGGTGCCCTCGGGCAGGTGCACGACGCCCGTGACGTCCGTCGTCCGGAAGTAGAACTGCGGACGGTAGTTGTCGTAGAACGGCGTGTGCCGGCCACCCTCGTCCTTGCTGAGGATGTAGACGTTCGCCTCGAACTCGGTGTGCGGGGTGATCGAGCCCGGCTTGACGACGACCTGGCCGCGCTCGACGTCCTCGCGCTTGATGCCACGCAGGAGGAGGCCGACGTTCTCCCCCGCCTCCGCGGTGTCGAGCAGCTTGCGGAACATCTCGATGCCGGTGACGGTCGTGGTCGTCGACTTCTCCTTGATGCCGACGATCTCGACCGTCTCGTTCACCTTGAGGATGCCGCGGTCCACCTTGCCGGTGACGACCGTGCCACGACCGGTGATCGTGAAGACGTCCTCGATCGGCATGAGGAACGGCTTGTCCGTCTCACGCAGCGGCTCGGGGATCGACGAGTCGACGGCGTCCATGAGCTCGAGGAGCTTGGCGCTCCACTCCGCGTCGCCCTCGAGCGCCTTGAGCGCCGAGACACGGACGACCGGGAGGTCGTCGCCGGGGAACTCGTAGGAGGTCAGCAGCTCGCGGACCTCCATCTCGACGAGCTCGAGGATCTCCTCGTCGTCGACCATGTCCGACTTGTTGAGCGCCACGACGATGTAGGGGACGCCGACCTGGCGGGCCAGGAGGACGTGCTCCTTCGTCTGCGGCATCGGGCCGTCGGTCGCCGCGACCACGAGGATCGCGCCGTCCATCTGGGCCGCACCGGTGATCATGTTCTTGATGTAGTCCGCGTGACCCGGGCAGTCCACGTGCGCGTAGTGCCGCGCCTCGGTCTGGTACTCGACGTGCGCGATCGAGATCGTGATACCGCGCTGCCGCTCCTCCGGTGCCTTGTCGATCTGGTCGAACGGCGTGAAGGGGTTGAGCTCCGGGTACTTGTCGTGCAGCACCTTGGTGATCGCCGCGGTGAGCGTCGTCTTACCGTGGTCGATGTGACCGATGGTGCCGATGTTGACGTGCGGCTTAGTCCGCTCGAACTTCGCCTTCGCCACGGTGGTCCTCCTGTTTGCGCTGTCGGGTGTTGGTGCTGCCTGACGTGATGGTCTTGGGGTTTGACGCTAGGTGGTGCCGGGCCTGCTGGTCGAACCGGTTACCGGTGGTGCCGGTGCTCCGGACCCGATCTGCCGACCGAGGCTCCCGAAGGGCGTGAGCCTGGGGCTCACTCCCCCCGGGACTTCTTGATGATCTCCTCGGCCACGTTGCGCGGGACCTCGGCGTACGAGTCGAACTGCATCGTGTACACGGCACGACCCTGGGTCTTGCTCCGCAGGTCACCCACGTACCCGAACATCTCCGACAGCGGGACCAGGGCCCTGACGACCTTGGCGCCGCTGACGTCCTCCATGGACTGGATGTGACCACGGCGGGAGTTGAGGTCGCCGATGACCTCGCCCATGTACTCCTCGGGCGTACGGACCTCGACGGCCATGATCGGCTCGAGGAGGACGGGGTCGGCGCGCCGCGCCGCCTCCTTGAAGCCCATCGAGCCGGCGATCTTGAACGCGAGCTCGGACGAGTCGACGTCGTGCGAGGCCCCGTCGAGCAGGCTCGCCTTGACGCCGACCATCGGGTAGCCGGCGAGGACGCCGTACTGCATGGCGTCCTGGAAGCCCTGGTCCACGCTCGGGATGTACTCACGCGGGACGCGGCCACCGGTGACCTTGTTCTCGAACTCGTAGAACGTGCCGTCGGCGGTGTCCATCGGCTCGATCTTGAACTGGATCTTGGCGTACTGACCCGACCCACCGGTCTGCTTCTTGTGGGTGTAGTCGTACTTCGGCACCGCGGTGCGGATCGTCTCGCGGTACGCGACCTGCGGCTTGCCGACGTTCGCCTCGACGGCGAACTCGCGACGCATCCGGTCGACGAGGATGTCGAGGTGGAGCTCGCCCATCCCCTTGATGATGGTCTGGCCCGTCTCCTCGTCCTGCTGGACCTGGAAGGTCGGGTCCTCCTCGGCGAGCTTCTGGATCGCGGTGCCGAGCTTCTCCTGGTCACCCTTGGTCTTCGGCTCGATGGCGACGCTGATGACCGGCTCGGGGAACGTCATCGACTCCAGGACCACCGGGTGGGCGATGTCGCACAGCGTGTCGCCGGTTGTGGTGTCCTTGAGGCCGATGAAGGCGTAGATGTGGCCGGCGGTCGCTTCGTCGACCGGGTTCTCCTTGTTGGCGTGCATCTGGAAGAACTTGCCCAGACGCTCCTTCTTGCCCTTGGTCGAGTTGATGACCTGGGCGCCGGTGGTGATCCGGCCGGAGTAGACCCGCACGTACGTGAGCTTGCCGAAGAACTTGTGCGTGGCGATCTTGAACGCCAGCGCCGAGAAGGGCTCGCCCGACTCCGGCTTGCGCAGCACCATGACGTCGGGGTCGTTGACGGCGTGGCCCTCCATCGGGGGCACGTCGAGCGGCGACGGCAGGTAGTCCAGGACGGCGTCGAGCATGGGCTGGACGCCCTTGTTCTTGAACGCCGAGCCGCACAGCACCGGGTAGATCTCGGAGGCGATGACCATCTTGCGGACGGCGCCCTTGATCTCCTCGGGCGTCAGCTCCTCGCCGCCGAGGTACTTCTCGAGGAGGGCCTCGTCGGTCTCGGCCACGCGCTCGATGAGGTGGTGGCGGTACTCCGCCGCCTTCTCGGCCAGGTCGGCCGGGATCTCCTCGATCGTGTAGTCCTCGCCCTTGCCCGTGTCCCCGCGCCACGTGAGCGCACGGTTGTAGACGAGGTCGATGACGCCGACGAAGTCGGACTCGGAGCCGATCGGGATCTGGATCGGCAGCGGCTCCGCGCCGAGACGCTCCTTGATCGTGCGCACGGTGAAGTAGAAGTCCGCGCCGAGCTTGTCCATCTTGTTGACGAAGCAGATCCGGGGGACGTTGTACTTGTCCGCCTGGCGCCAGACCGTCTCGGACTGGGGCTCGACGCCCTCCTTGCCGTCGAACACCGCGACGGCGCCGTCGAGGACGCGCAGCGAGCGCTCGACCTCGACCGTGAAGTCGACGTGGCCCGGGGTGTCGATGATGTTGATCTGGGTGCCCTGCCAGAAGCAGGTCGTCGCGGCGGACGTGATGGTGATGCCGCGCTCCTGCTCCTGCTCCATCCAGTCCATCGTGGCCGCGCCGTCGTGGACCTCACCGATCTTGTAGTTGATCCCCGTGTAGTAGAGGATCCGCTCGGTGGTCGTGGTCTTGCCGGCGTCGATGTGAGCCATGATGCCGATGTTGCGGACCTGGTTCAGGTCGGTCAGCACGTCGAGTGCCACGGAAGTCTGCCTCGCCTCGTGTCGAAGTCGTCAGCCGGTGCGGGGTGCGGCGCGGGGGTGACCCGCGCCGCCGCGTCACCAGCGGTAGTGCGCGAAGGCCTTGTTGGACTCGGCCATCTTGTGCGTGTCCTCGCGACGCTTCACGGCGGCGCCGAGGCCGTTGCTCGCGTCGAGGATCTCGTTCATGAGCCGCTCGGTCATGGTCTTCTCGCGGCGCGCCTTGGAGTAACCGACGAGCCAGCGCAGCGCCAGCGTCGTCGAGCGGCCGGCCTTGACCTCGATCGGCACCTGGTAGGTCGCACCGCCGACGCGGCGGCTCTTGACCTCGATGCTGGGCTTGACGTTGTCGAGCGCGCGCTTGAGCGTGATGACCGGGTCGGTACCGGTCTTCTCGCGGCAGCCCTCGAGTGCGCCGTAGACGATGCGCTCCGCGACGGACTTCTTGCCGTCGAGGAGAACCTTGTTGACGAGCTGGCTCACCAGCGGGGACCCGTAGACCGGGTCGACGATGAGCGGCCGCTTCGGGGCCGGACCCTTGCGGGGCATGTCAGCTCTTCTCCTTCTTCGCGCCGTAACGGCTGCGGGCCTGCTTGCGGTTCTTCACGCCCTGGGTGTCGAGCGAGCCGCGGATGATCTTGTAGCGAACGCCGGGGAGGTCCTTCACACGGCCACCACGGACGAGCACGATCGAGTGCTCCTGGAGGTTGTGGCCGACGCCCGGGATGTACGCCGTGACCTCGATCTGGCTGGTGAGGCGGACACGCGCCACCTTGCGCAGGGCCGAGTTCGGCTTCTTCGGCGTCGTCGTGTAGACGCGGGTGCACACGCCGCGCCGCTGGGGGCTCCCCTTGAGGGCCGGCGTCTTCGTCTTGCCGACCTTGTCCTGGCGGCCCTTGCGGACCAGCTGCTGGATCGTGGGCACCGGTTCTCCGAACTCTCTCTTCGCCTCGAGCCGTGGCTCGTGTGGTCTTCCGTCGTGGGCGGCGGCTGCCGCACCGGGTGTTCCCCGACCCCCGGGGTCGGGCGTGTCGCGTCGTCCGCGCTGCGCTCCGGACCGGATCCGAGAAGGAGTCGGTTGGAACAGGCGCTCTGGCTGCCACGAGTCGCTGGACGTTTCGGCTCAGCGACCGCCCCGGGCAGCCGGGAAGGCCCGGGCAGACCCAGGCACGGATGTCGAGGTTACCCGTCTGCCGCAGCGAGCGTCAAAACGGCCCCCGCCCCGTCGGCGGGTCCCCCGGCGGGTCGCCGACGCCGGCCGGAGGAGGGCTGATATTGCCCTCCCCCACCGGCGCCGGCGACACCGTGGGAACAGTGCCCCGGCGACCGCGTCAGCGGTCGTAGCGTCCGAGGTCGAACTCCTCGAGCGGGACCGCCGCACCGCTGCCGGTGCCGAAGTGGCCGTAGTCGACCTCTTCGTAGCCGGGCATCGTGTACATGGCGGCCTTCGCCTCGTCGGTCGGCTCGACCCGGATGTTCCGGTAGCGGGGAAGCCCCGTGCCGGCCGGGATGAGCTTGCCGATGATGACGTTCTCCTTGAGACCGAGCAGCGGGTCGCTCTTGCCGTTGATCGCGGCGTCGGTGAGGACCCGGGTCGTCTCCTGGAAGGACGCGGCGGACAGCCACGACTCCGTCGCCAGCGACGCCTTCGTGATGCCCATGAGCTCGGGACGACCCGAGGCCGGCGTACCGCCCTCGGACACGACCCGCCGGTTCTCGCCCTCGAAGCGCGAACGCTCCACGAGCTCGCCGGGCAGCAGCTCGGCGTCCCCGGACTCGATGATCGTCACCCGCTTGAGCATCTGGCGGACGATGACCTCGATGTGCTTGTCGTGGATCGACACGCCCTGGCTCCGGTAGACCTCCTGGACGGCGTCCACGAGGTGCACCTGGACGGCGCGCGGCCCGAGGATGCGCAGGACCTGCTTGGGGTCCACGGCGCCCTGGATGAGCTGCTGGCCGACCACGACCGAGCCGCCGTCCTCGACGAGGAGACGGGACCGCCGCGAGATCGGGTAGGCGATCTCCTCCGAGCCGTCGTCCGGCACGACGACGAGCTTGCGCGAGCGCTCCGCGTCGTCGATCCGGACCCGGCCGGCCGCCTCGGAGATCGGGGCGACACCCTTCGGGGTGCGCGCCTCGAAGAGCTCCTGGACACGCGGCAGACCGTGGGTGATGTCACCGCCCTCGGAGGAGACACCACCGGTGTGGAAGGTCCGCATCGTCAGCTGCGTGCCCGGCTCGCCGATCGACTGGGCGGCGATGATGCCGACCGCCTCGCCGATGTCGACGAGGATCCCGGCCGCCAGCGAACGCCCGTAGCACCGGGCGCACGTGCCGACCTTGGACTCGCAGGTGAGGACCGAGCGGACCTTGATCTGCTTCACGCCGCGCTCGACGAGGGCGTTGATGTTCACGTCGCCCAGGTCGGTGTTCGCCGGGAGCAGGACCTCGCCGCCGACGACGACGTCCTCGGCCGACGAGCGCGAGTACACGCTCGTCTCGACGTCGTCGTGACGGCGCAGGCCGCCACCGGCGATCTCGGTCGCGATCGGCATCATGAGACCGCGCTCGGTGCCGCAGTCCTCCTCGCGGATGATGACGTCCTGCGCGACGTCGACGAGACGACGCGTCAGGTAGCCGGAGTCCGCCGTCCGCAGCGCGGTGTCGGCCAGACCCTTTCGCGCACCGTGCGTCGAGATGAAGAACTCGAGCACGGTCAGGCCCTCGCGGAAGTTCGCCTTGATCGGGCGCGGGATGATCTCGCCCTTCGGGTTGGCGACGAGGCCTCGCATACCCGCGATCTGGCGCATCTGCATCCAGTTACCACGGGCACCGGACGCGACCATCTTGTAGATGGAGTTCGTCCGCGGGAGGTTGCCCTCCATCTCCTTGGCGACCTCGTTGGTGGCCTGGGTCCAGATCTCGATGAGCTCCTGCCGACGCTCGTCGTCGGTGATGAGGCCCTTCTCGTACTGCGACTGGACCTTCGCCGCCTTGATCTCGTAGCGGTCGAGGATGTCCTGCTTGCCGGGCGGCGTGACGACGTCCGAGATCGAGACCGTGACACCGGAGCGGGTGGCCCAGTGGAAGCCGGCCTCCTTGAGCGCGTCCAGCGTCGCCGCGACGGCGACCTTCGGGTAGCGCTCGGCGAGGTCGTTGACGATCCGCGAGAGCTCCTTCTTGTCCACGTCGGTGTCGACGAACACGTAGTCCGGCGGCAGCGTCTCGTTGAACAGCGCGCGACCGAGGCTGGTCTCGAGGACGATCGGGTCGCCCGCCTCCCAGGTCTCGGGCGCGACCCACGACGCCGGCGGCACGACACCCGCGATGCGGATCTTGGCCTTGGCGTGCAGGTCGAGCTCGCGGGCGTCGTACGCCATGATCGCCTCGGCGACCGAGCCGAACGAGCGGCCCTCACCGGTCACGCCCTCCCGCTGGGAGGTGAGGTGGTACAGGCCGATGATCATGTCCTGGGTGGGCATGGTCACGGGCCGGCCGTCGGCGGGCTTGAGGATGTTGTTGCTCGAGAGCATGAGGATCCGCGCCTCGGCCTGGGCCTCGGCCGACAGCGGCAGGTGCACCGCCATCTGGTCGCCGTCGAAGTCCGCGTTGAACGCGGTGCAGACGAGCGGGTGGATCTGGATCGCCTTGCCCTCGACGAGCTGCGGCTCGAACGCCTGGATGCCGAGGCGGTGCAGCGTCGGTGCGCGGTTCAGCAGCACCGGGTGCTCCGAGATGACCTCCTCGAGCACGTCCCAGACGACCGGGCGCGCGCGCTCGACCATCCGCTTGGCGCTCTTGATGTTCTGCGCGTGGTTGAGGTCGACGAGCCGCTTCATGACGAACGGCTTGAACAGCTCCAGCGCCATCTGCTTGGGCAGGCCGCACTGGTGCAGCTTGAGCTGCGGGCCGACGACGATGACCGAACGGCCGGAGTAGTCGACGCGCTTGCCGAGCAGGTTCTGGCGGAACCGACCCTGCTTGCCCTTGAGCATGTCGGACAGCGACTTGAGCGGGCGGTTGCCCGGCCCGGTGACCGGCCGGCCGCGGCGGCCGTTGTCGAACAGCGCGTCGACGGCCTCCTGGAGCATCCGCTTCTCGTTGTTCACGATGATCTCGGGGGCACCGAGGTCGAGCAGACGCTTGAGCCGGTTGTTCCGGTTGATGACCCGGCGGTACAGGTCGTTGAGGTCGGACGTCGCGAACCGGCCGCCGTCGAGCTGCACCATCGGGCGCAGGTCCGGCGGGATGACCGGGACGCAGTCGAGGACCATGCCCATCGGCGAGTTGCGGGTCGTGAGGAACGCGGAGACGACCTTGAGCCGCTTCAGGGCACGCGTCTTGCGCTGGCCCTTGCCGGTCGCGATCGTCTCGCGCAGGCTCTCGGCCTCGGCGTCGAGGTCGAAGGACTCCAGCCGCTTCTGGATCGCGGCCGCGCCCATCCCGCCCTCGAAGTACAGGCCGAACCGCTCGCGCATCTCGCGGTAGAGGATCTCGTCGCCCTCGAGGTCCTGGACCTTGAGGTTCTTGAACCGGTCCCAGACCTGCTGCAGCCGGTCGACCTCGGCGTCGGCGCGCTTGCGCAGCTGCGCCATCTCGCGCTCGGCCGACTCCTTGACCTTGCGGCGGACGTCGCCCTTGGCACCCTCGGCCTCGAGCTCGGCCAGGTCGGCCTCGAGCTTCTTGGCGCGGGCGTCGACGTCGGAGTCGCGACGGTTCTCGATCTCCTTCTTCTCGACCTCGATGTTCGCCTCGAGCGACGGCAGGTCGCGGTGACGCGACTCGTCGTCCACCCAGGTGATCATGTACGCCGCGAAGTAGATGACCTTCTCGAGGTCCTTCGGGGCGAGGTCGAGCAGGTAGCCCAGGCGGCTCGGGACACCCTTGAAGTACCAGATGTGGGTGACCGGGGCGGCGAGCTCGATGTGGCCCATCCGCTCACGACGCACCTTGGCGCGCGTGACCTCGACGCCGCAGCGCTCGCAGATGATGCCCTTGAAGCGGACCCGCTTGTACTTGCCGCAGTAGCACTCCCAGTCCCGGGTCGGACCGAAGATCTTCTCGCAGAAGAGCCCGTCCTTCTCCGGCTTGAGCGTGCGGTAGTTGATGGTCTCCGGCTTCTTGACCTCACCGTGCGACCACTGACGGATCTCCTCGGCCGTGGCGAGGCCGATGCGAAGCTCGTCGAAGTTGTTGACGTCCAGCAAGACGCTGCCTGCTTTCTCGTGGTGGTGCTGTGTCTTTGCTCGATGACTACGTAGCTGGCCGGCCGTGTCCGCCGCGAACCGCGGCGCCCGTGCCGGACGGGGTGCCGCCCGCCCCTAGGGGGCGGGCGGTCCCGGACGGGCTCAGACCTCTTCGACGCTGCTCGGCTCGCGCCGGGACAGGTCGATGCCGAGCTCCTCGGCGGCACGGAAGACGTCCTCGTCGGTCTCACGCATGGGGATCGCCAGGCCGTCGCTGGAGAGCACCTCCACGTTGAGGCACAGCGACTGCATCTCCTTGATGAGCACCTTGAAGGACTCGGGGATGCCCGGCTCGGGGATGTTCTCGCCCTTGACGATCGCCTCGTACACCTTGACCCGGCCCAGGACGTCGTCCGACTTGATCGTCAGCAGCTCCTGGAGCGCGTAGGAGGCGCCGTAGGCCTCGAGGGCCCACACCTCCATCTCGCCGAAGCGCTGACCGCCGAACTGCGCCTTACCACCGAGCGGCTGCTGCGTGATCATCGAGTACGGACCCGTCGAGCGGGCGTGGATCTTGTCGTCGACGAGGTGGTGCAGCTTGAGGATGTACATGTAGCCGACCGAGATGGGCATCGGGAACGGCTCACCCGTACGACCGTCGAACAGCTGCGCCTTGCCGGTGCCGTCGATGAGCCGGACGCCGTCCCGCGTCTTCGTCGAGGAGTCGAGGAGACCGATGATCTCCTCCTCCTTGACGCCGTCGAAGACCGGCGACGCGACGCGCTGGCCGGCATCGGCCGAGCGGGCCTCGTCGGACAGCCGGGACGCCCACTTCGGGGTGCCCTCGACGGACCAGCCGCGGGAGGCGACCCAGCCCAGGTGCGTCTCGAGGACCTGGCCGATGTTCATCCGGCTCGGGACACCGAGCGGGTTGAGCACGACGTCGACCGGGGTGCCGTCCGAGAGGAACGGCATGTCCTCGACCGGGAGGATCTTCGAGATGACGCCCTTGTTGCCGTGCCGGCCGGCGAGCTTGTCGCCGTCCGTGATCTTGCGCTTCTGGGCGACGTAGACCCGCACGAGCTGGTTGACGCCGGGCGGGAGCTCGTCGCCCTCCTCGCGGTCGAACACCTTGACGCCGATGACCGTGCCGGACTCGCCGTGCGGCACCTTGAGGGAGGTGTCGCGGACCTCGCGCGCCTTCTCGCCGAAGATCGCGCGGAGCAGGCGCTCCTCGGGCGTCAGCTCGGTCTCGCCCTTGGGCGTGACCTTGCCGACGAGGATGTCGCCGGGGACGACCTCGGCACCGATCCGGATGATGCCGCGCTCGTCGAGGTCGGCGAGGACGTCCTCGGCGACGTTCGGGATGTCGCGGGTGATCTCCTCCGGGCCGAGCTTGGTGTCCCGGGCGTCGACCTCGTGCTCCTCGATGTGGATCGAGGACAGGACGTCGTCCTGCACGAGGCGCTGCGACAGGATGATCGCGTCCTCGTAGTTGTGGCCCTCCCACGACATGAACGCGACGAGCAGGTTCTTGCCGAGCGCCATCTCGCCCATGTCGGTCGAGGGGCCGTCGGCGATGACGCCGCCGACCTCGAGGCGGTCGCCCTCGTCGACGAGCACGCGCTGGTTGTACGCGGTGCCCTGGTTCGACCGGCGGAACTTCGCGATCCGGTACGTCGTGTGCGTGCCGTCGTCGTTCATGACGGTGACGGCGTCGGCCGAGACCTCGGTGACGGCACCGGCCTTGTCCGCGATGACGACGTCGCCGGCGTCGACCGCGGCACGGAACTCCATGCCGGTGCCGACGAGCGGCGTCTCCGCCATGACGAGCGGGACGGCCTGGCGCATCATGTTCGAGCCCATGAGGGCGCGGTTGGCGTCGTCGTGCTCGAGGAACGGGATCATCGCGGTCGCGACGGAGACCATCTGGCGCGCCGAGACGTCCATGTAGTCGACGCCGTCGGCCGGCCACAGCTCCATCTCGCCGCCCTTACGACGGACGAGCACGCGGTCCTCGGCGAAGTGCTGGTTCTCCGCGATCGGCGCGTTGGCCTGGGCGATGACGAACTCGTCCTCCTCGTCCGCGGTGAGGAAGTGGATGTCGTCCGTGACGACACCGTCGTTCACCTTGCGGTACGGGGTCTCGACGAACCCGAACGGGTTGATCCGCGCGTACGTCGACAGCGAGCCGATGAGGCCGATGTTCGGGCCTTCCGGCGTCTCGATCGGGCACATCCGGCCGTAGTGCGACGGGTGCACGTCACGGACCTCGAAGCCCGCCCGCTCGCGCGAGAGACCACCCGGGCCGAGCGCCGACAGGCGGCGCTTGTGGGTGAGCCCGGAGAGCGGGTTCGTCTGGTCCATGAACTGCGAGAGCTGGCTCGTCCCGAAGAACTCCTTGATGGAGGCCACGACGGGGCGGATGTTGATGAGCGTCTGCGGCGTGATCGCCTCGACGTCCTGGGTCGTCATCCGCTCGCGGACGACGCGCTCCATCCGGGACAGGCCGGTACGGACCTGGTTCTGGATGAGCTCGCCGACGGTGCGCAGGCGGCGGTTGCCGAAGTGGTCGATGTCGTCGACCTCGACGCGCGCCTCGAACGGCTCGCCGTTGCGGGTGCCCGGCATCGTCGTGGCGCCGGCGTGCAGCGACACGAGGAAGCGGATCGTCGCGACGACGTCCTCGATCGTCAGGGTGCCCTGCTCGAGACCCTGCTCCAGCCCCAGCTTCTTGTTGATCTTGTAGCGGCCGACCTTCGCGAGGTCGTAGCGCTTGGGGTTGAAGTACAGGTTGTCGAGCAGCGTCTGCGCGGCCTCACGGGTCGGCGGCTCGCCCGGACGCAGCTTGCGGTAGATGTCGAGGAGCGCCTCGTCCTGACCGGCGGTGTGGTCCTTCTCGAGCGTGGCGCGCATCGACTCGACGTCGCCGAACTCCTCGAGGATCTGCGCCTCGGTCCAGCCGAGGGCCTTGAGGAGGACCGTGACCGACTGCTTGCGCTTGCGGTCGATGCGGACACCGACCATGTCGCGCTTGTCGATCTCGAACTCGAGCCAGGCACCCCGCGACGGGATGATCTTGGACGTGTAGACGTCCTTGTCGCTCGTCTTGTCGGCGGTGCGCTCGAAGTACACGCCCGGCGAGCGGACGAGCTGGGAGACGACGACGCGCTCGGTGCCGTTGATGACGAAGGTGCCGCGGTCGGTCATGAGCGGGAAGTCGCCCATGAAGACCGTCTGGCTCTTGATCTCACCGGTGGTGGTGTTCATGAACTCGGCCGTCACGAAGAGCGGGGCCGAGTAGGTCATGTCCCGCTCCTTGCACTCGTCGATCGAGTACTTGGGCGGCTCGAAGCGGTGGTCCCGGAACGACAGGGACATGGATCCCGAGAAGTCCTCGATCGGGGAGATCTCCTCGAAGATCTCCTCCAGACCGGAGGTGGTCGGGACGTCCTGCCGGGAGCCGGCGAGAGCGGCCTCTACGCGGCCCCTCCACTTGTCGTTACCGAGGAGCCAGTCGAAGCTCTCCGTCTGGAGAGCGAGGAGGTTCGGGACCTCCTGCGGTTCCCTGATCTTTGCGAACGAGATACGGCCTGCTGCTGTGCGGGCGATCGAGCCAAGAGCGGACGCGGTGCGCGAGGCGGCCAAGAGGGGTCCTTCCACGGGCCTGCGGGCGTTACGGGCGCACACCGAGTGCCCCGTGGCTGATCCACGGGTAGGCACAGGGCGGGCGCAAAGCGGCAGACTACCGTGCGCGCGAAGAGATGTCCAGCCGCCACGCAGGAGTGACCTCCCGGGACCTCGCGAAACCTCTCGCGGGTCTGACCGGGCACCTCCTGGGCCGCTGGAACCTGTACTGCGAACCCCCGACAGAGCCGCTTCGTACCTTGCGACCTGCCATGTGGGGCCACAACGAGGATGACTGGCCGTAGGCGGTGCGTCAAGAGAACTCGGCCGTCGGTCGCTGCGTGGCGTGTCACGCGGTCACCCGAACGGAGCAACGACGGCACGGGCACGGACCGTGATCGACCTCAGGCACGCGACGGTGCCCGTGTCCAGCACCGACACACCCCCGCGGACGCGGAACGGGCGGCCGGAGGTCCGGCCGCCCGTTCGCGGTGGTGCAGATGGTGCAGATGGTGCGGGTGGTGCAGTGAGCGCGCCCCTCACGGGGCGCGACGTCACTTGACGGAGACGGTGGCGCCGGCGCCCTCGAGGGCAGCCTTGGCCTTCTCCGCTGCGTCCTTGTTGACCTTCTCCAGGACCGGCTTCGGCGCGCCGTCGACGAGGTCCTTGGCCTCCTTGAGACCGAGGGACGTCAGCGTGCGCACCTCCTTGATGACCTGGATCTTCTTGTCGCCGGCAGCCTCGAGGACGACGTCGAACTCGTCCTGCTCCGCGACCTCCTCCGCCGGGGCGGCGGGGCCCGCGACGCCGGCGACGGCGACCGGGGCGGCGGCGGTGACCTCGAAGGTCTCCTCGAACTTCTTCACGAACTCGGAGAGCTCGATGAGGGTCATCTCCTTGAACGCGTCAAGGAGGTCGTCGGTGCTGAGCTTCGCCATGGTGGCGTGTCCTTCCCTTGTGGATCCGCGAGGCGAGGGCGCCCGCGGTGGTGGCGGGCGGTTCAGCCCTCGGTGGTCTCCGCGGCGGCCGGCTCGGCCTCAGCGGGTGCCTCGGTCTCGGCCGCGGCCTCGACCTCGGCGGGGGCGGCCTCGGCGACCGGGGCCGGCGTGCCGGCACCGCCCGCGAGGACGCTCGGGTCGCTCTCCGCCTTGAGGCGGAGCGCGTCGATGGTCCGCGCCGCCTGCGACAGCGGGGCGGCGAACAGGTAGACGGCCTTGCTGAGCGACGCCTTCATGGCGCCCGCCATCTTGGCCAGCAGAACCTCGCGCGACTCGAGGTCGGCGAGCTTCTTCACCTCGTCGGCGGTCAGCGGCTTGCCGTCGAGGACACCGCCCTTGATGACGAGCGCGGGGAACGTCTTGGCGAAGTCGCGCAGACCCTTCGCCGTCTCCACCGGGTCACCGGTGACGAAGGCGATCGCTGTCGGGCCAGCAAGCTGGCCGTCGAACGCGGAGATGCCCACGTTCTTCGCGGCGATCTCGGTCAGCGTGTTCTTCACCACGGAGTACGTGGCGTTGCCACCGATGCTCTTGCGGAGCTGGGTGAGCTGCGCCACGGTCAGCCCGCGGTACTCGGTCAGCACAGCGGCGTTGGACTCACGGAACCGGTCCGTGATCTCAGCAACCGCGGCGGCCTTGTCGGGCCTCGCCATGGCTCTCCTTCCGTGCAGTGGTGCCGGTCTGCGCAGAAGGGCCCGGACATGCGGAACGCCCCGGCGCAGGCGCACGGGGCGTTGTGGAGGCGTGCCGGCCCCACCCTCGCGGGCGTGGCGGTACGTGCTGCACGAGCGTCTCGTTCACCTGCGCGGGCCGCCCGCGTGATGCGGGACCTTCGACCACCCTTGCGGGGTGGCGACCGGCGGTCTTCGGCAGCCTTCAGACTACGGGACGCGCGACCACCCCACCAAATCGCCTCTCCCCCAGCACCTCGGACGGCCGGCGGGGCACCGTAGCCTCGGAGCGTGCCGCGTCTGCTCGTCGTCCACCACACGCCCTCGCCCGCGACGCGTGCCCTCCTCGAGGAGGTGCTCGCCGGGGCTCAGCACCCCGACCTCGGCGGGGCGGTGGACGTCGTCGCCTCCCCCGCGCTGTCGACCGGGGCCGCGGACGTGCTCGCCGCCGACGGTTACCTGCTCGGGACGCCGGCGAACTTCGGCTACATGTCCGGGGCGCTCAAGCACTTCTTCGACACCGTCTACTACCCGTGCCTGGACGCCGTCGCGGGCCGGCCGTACGGGCTGTGGGTGCACGGCAACGACGACGTCACCGGCGCCGTCCGGGCCGTCACGTCGCTCGCCGGAGGGCTCGGGTGGAGGCCTGTCGCGGCCCCGCTCGAGGTCACCGGGCCCGTCGACGCCGACGTCCGGCAGGCCTGCCGGGACCTCGGCGGCACGCTCGCCGCGACCGTGGCCGGCTGAACGGCCGCCGGTCGCCGCCGTCAGGAGAGGCTCGCCGCGTCGACGACGTCGGCCGCCGACGGGGCGTCGATCGTCACCGGCGCACCCCAGTCGGTGTAGCGCAGCGTCGTCTGTGACGTCCCGCTGGTGAGTCTCACCGTCGCGAGCACCTTGCGGACGAGACCCTCGTCGTCCACCCACATCGACGTCGTGCCGGTCGCGCCGTCGAACTGGGTGCCGGCCTGGGCACGCAGCGACTCGGGGATCCCGGCGGTGAGGGCGGCGGCGTCGAGGGCGTAGACGTACTCGGCGACCGGGACGCCGTCGAGCGTCGAGGTGCCGGCCTTCGTCACCGGGATGCCCTGGTAGCTGTCGAGCATCGCCTCGATCGAGGCGTTCGAGGAGATCGACTCCAGCGTCGGCGCGAGGGCCCGCGAGAGCGGGTCGGTCGCCCCGGCCGAGATCTTGATCCACTTCTTCGTCGGCAGGCTCGGCGACTGCACGTAGACCGACGTCCCGAGCAGGACGAGGTTCATCGTCGTGGCACCGGCCACGACGCGCATCGCCATGTCGGTGCTCTCGCCGAAACGGGTCGCGCCGGAGCCCGTGGTCGTCCCGGCGGGGCTCTGCGCGGTCATGGAGACCTTCGCGGTCTTCCTCGCGTCCATCGCCGCGACGACCCGCGCTGCGAGCGCTGCGGCGTCCTCGCCCGCGGCGGTCGCGGGCGAGGACGCCGGAGCCACCGACGACGCGGACGAGGCCGATGACGCCGACGCGGCAGGTGCGGTCGTCGGGGTGCTCGCGTCGCTGCAGCCCGTGAGGAGCACCAGGACGGCGGCCGCGGCGGCAGGAGCGTTGAGGCGGGTCACGGGCGTGGTCCTCCGGGCAGCGGTGACGGGGATGGGGACGGACGGACGGCGCCAGGGCCCGCCGTCCGGGTGGACGACGGGCCCTGGCGGTCCTGCTGCGGGTGAGGGGCGACGCGTCAGGCGTCGACGTCCTCGGCCTCGAGGTTGCGCGTGCGGTTCGGGTCGACCGGGATGCCCGGGCCCATCGTCGTCGCGATCGTGGCCTTGCGGAGGTACCGGCCCTTGGCCGCGGACGGCTTGAGCCGGAGCACCTCGTCGAGCGCGGCGGCGTAGTTCTGCAGGAGCGCCGTCTCGTCGAACGAGGTCTTGCCGATGATGAAGTGCAGGTTCGCGTGCTTGTCGACGCGGAACTCGATCTTGCCGCCCTTGATCTCCTCGACGGCCTTGGCGACGTCCATGGTCACCGTGCCGGTCTTGGGGTTGGGCATGAGGCCGCGGGGGCCGAGCACCTTGCCGAGCCGGCCGACCTTGCCCATGAGGTCCGGGGTGGCGACGACGGCGTCGAAGTCGAGCCACCCACCCTGGATCTTCTCGAGCAGGTCGTCGGAGCCGACGTAGTCGGCGCCGGCGGCCTCGGCCTGCGCTGCACGGTCACCGGTGGCGAAGACCAGGACCCGGGCGGTCTTGCCGGTGCCGTGCGGGAGGTTGACGGTGCCACGGACCATCTGGTCGGCCTTGCGGGGGTCGACGCCGAGACGGAACGCGACCTCGACGGTCGCGTCGTACTTCGTCGTCGAGGTCACCTTCGCGAGCCGGACGGCCTCGAGCGGGGCGTAGAGCTTGTCCGCGTCGATCTTCTCGGCGGCGGACCGGTAGGCCTTGCTGCGCTGCATTGCTGCTCCTCGGTACGTGGAGTCGTGGTCTCGTGGGCCGCGCGGGCCCTGCCACTGCGGATGGTGCTTGAGGTGCGGTGCTTCGGGTGGTGCGTCGGGGGTGGTGCTCAGCCCTCGACGGTGATGCCCATGGAGCGCGCGGTCCCGGCGATGATCTTCGACGCCTGGTCGAGGTCGTTCGCGTTGAGGTCCTCGAGCTTGGTCTGGGCGATCTCGCGGACCTGGGCGGCGGTGAGCTTGCCGACCTTGGTCTTGTGCGGCTCGCCGGAGCCCTTGGGGACGCCCGCGGCCTTCTTGATGAGCTCGGCGGCCGGCGGCGTCTTCGTGATGAAGGTGAAGGAGCGGTCCTCGTAGACCGTGATCTCCACCGGGATGACGCTGCCGCGCGAGCCCTCGGTCTGGGCGTTGTACGCCTTGCAGAACTCCATGATGTTCACGCCGTGCTGACCCAGCGCGGGGCCGATCGGCGGCGCCGGCGTCGCCTGGCCGGCGTTGATCTGCAGCTTGATCAGAGCTGAGACCTTCTTCTTGGGGGGCATGTCCGGGTCCTTCTGTTCGGTGGTCTGCACGGTCGCGTGACCGTGCGGTTCGGCCCGTACGGGCCAGCGGACGGCGTGGCCCGTCGTCCGCGAACTCGTGGGGTCAGAGCTTGGAGACGTCCGAGAACGACAGCTCGACCGGGGTCTCGCGCCCGAAGATCGAGACGAGCACCTTGAGCTTCTGCTGGTCGGCGTTGATCTCGCTGATCGTCGCCGGCAGGGTCTCGAAGGGGCCCTCCATGACCGTGACGGTCTCGCCGACCTCGAAGTCGACGACCTTGATCTCGGCCTTCGCGGGCTTGGCGCCCTCGGCGGCCTGCAGCGACGGCGCGAGCATCGAGAAGACCTCGTCGAGGCTCAGCGGCACGGGCTGGTGGGTGTGGCCGACGAAGCCGGTGACGCCCGGGGTGTGCCGGACGGCGCCCCAGGACTCGTCGGTGAGGTCCATGCGGACGAGCACGTAGCCGGGGATCCGGACCCGACGGACGAGCTTGCGCTGCCCGTTCTTGATCTCGGTGACCTCCTCCATGGGGACCTCGACCTGGAAGATGAAGTCCTCCATGTTGAGGCTGGAGGTCCGGTTCTCGAGGTTGGCCTTGACCCGGTTCTCGTAGCCCGCGTAGGAGTGGATCACGAACCAGTCGCCAGGGGCGCGACGCAGCTGCGTCTTGAACTCGGCGACCGGGTCGACGACGTCGCCGTCCTCGTCCTCGGTCTGCCCGGCGGCCTCGTCCGCGGCGTCCGCCGCGGGCTCGTCGTCCGCCTCGTCGGCGTCGTCGGCCCGGTCGCCGAGNCCGACGACGCCGACGAGGCGGCGTCGTCGTCGGCCTCGTTGTCGGCCTCGTCGTCAGCCGTGTCGTCGGAGGCGGCGGGGGTCGCGTCGACCGCGGCCGGGGCGTCGTCCGCCTCGTCGGCCTGCGCGTCGGCGTCGGACGGCTCCGCGCCGCGCTCGAAGTCCTCCCACGTGGGGGCGGCCTCGCCCGAGACCCCGGTCGTGCTGTCGAGGTCGTCGTCCACGTCGAGGTGGGGGCTCTGCTCGGACACCTGTCGTCCTACTTCCTTCGCCTGTCGGTCGTTGTGCGGATCTGGCTCCGGCTCACGCCGGGCCCGGTGTCAGCTCGACCCGCCGAAGACCCACAGGACGAGCTTGCCGAACCCGTAGTCCAGCACCGAGACGAAGCCCATGACGGCGCAGACGAAGACGAGGACCACCGCGGTGTAGGTGACCAGCTCGTTCCGGGTGGGCCGGACGACCTTCTTCAGCTCTGCGACGACCTGCCTCACGAAGAGGCCGAGACCGCCTCCACGCCGCCGGCTCTTCGTCGCGGGCGTTGTCGTCACGAGATCCACCTGATGATCGGCTGTCGGTTCGGGCCCGTCGCGCCTGGTCCGGCGACCGGCGAGGGTCTCCGCACCGCTGAGCCACGGGTCGTTCTGGTCGTTCGCAGGGCAGGAGGGACTCGAACCCCCAACCGCCGGTTTTGGAGACCGGAGCGCTGCCAGTTGCGCCACTGCCCTAGGAGATCGTGAGCCGCCCCGACGGGCCTGCCGGGCAGGCGCCATCATGGCGGTTCGCAACCACCGGTAAGCGACTATACGCAACCCGGCGGCCCCGGGTCGAACCGACCGCGTGGCGCGGGTGGTAAGGAGGCGCCGACCCGCCGCGGCGCGGCGGCGTAATGCGTGGCGAGCCGTCCCGCCCGCGGTGGAAGGATGGGCCCGTGACCGAACAGACCATCCCGCAGGCCCCTCCCGTCGCCGACGACGCCGACGCCCCCGCCCGGGTGTCCCGCCGGATCGGCTCGATCGCCGAGTCGGCGACGCTCGCCGTCGACGCCAAGGCCAAGGCGCTCAAGGCCGCCGGCCGGCCGGTGATCGGCTTCGGCGCCGGCGAGCCCGACTTCCCCACCCCCGGCTACGTCGTCGAGGCCGCCGTCGCCGCGTGCGCGCAGCCCGCCAACCACCGGTACACCCCCGCGGCCGGCCTGCCCGAGCTGCGGGCCGCCGTGGCCGCCAAGACCGCGCGCGACTCCGGCCTGTCGGTGACGCCGGAGCAGGTGCTCATCACCAACGGCGGCAAGCAGGCCGTCTACCAGGCGTTCGCGACGCTGCTCGACCCGGGCGACGAGGTGATCCTCCCCGCGCCGTACTGGACGACCTACCCCGAGGCGATCCGGCTCGCGGGCGGCGTCCCCGTCGAGGTCTTCGCCGGCGAGGACCAGGACTACCTCGTCACCGTCGAGCAGCTCGAGGCGGCCCGCACGCCGCGGACGAAGGCGCTGCTGTTCTGCTCGCCGTCCAACCCGACCGGCTCGGTGTACCCGGTCGAGGCGGTCCGGGCGATCGGGCAGTGGGCCGTCGAGCACGGCGTCTGGGTCATCACGGACGAGATCTACGAGCACCTCGTCTACGACGGGGTGCGCGCGGCGTCCATCGCCGTCGAGGTCCCCGAGCTCGCCGACACCTGCGTCGTCCTCAACGGGGTCGCCAAGACGTACGCGATGACCGGCTGGCGGGTGGGCTGGCTGATCGGCCCGAAGGACGTCGTCAAGGCGGCGACGAACCTGCAGTCGCACCTGTCGTCGAACGTCGCGAACGTCTCCCAGCGGGCCGCCCTGGCCGCCGTCTCGGGCGACCTGTCGGCCGTCGACGACATGAAGGTGGCCTTCGACCGCCGCCGCCGGACGATGGTCCGCATGCTCAACGAGATCGACGGCGTCGTCTGCCCGACGCCGCAGGGCGCCTTCTACGTGTACCCGAGCGTCAAGGGCGTCCTCGGCCGGACGATCCGCGGCCGGACGCCGCAGACCTCCGCCGAGCTCGCGACGCTCATCCTCGAGGAGGCCGAGGTCGCGGTCGTCCCCGGCGAGGCGTTCGGGCCGAGCGGCTACGTGCGCCTGTCCTACGCGCTCGGCGACGAGGACCTCGCCGAGGGGGTCGGCCGGATCCAGCGGCTCCTCGCCGAGGCGCGCTGACGCGCGACCGCAGGCACGACTGCAGGCACGACCGAGGACACCCCGGGCGGCCCGCCGGACGGCGGTACTAGCCCGAAGGTGCATCTGGCCGCTGCAGCCGCGGGCTGGCAGAACTGAGGGTGGCCGGGTGCGTCACGCACCCGGCCGCCAGGCCCGGCTCCCGGTGGAGGTCCCTCACCCATGTCCCGCCCGCTCAACGCCCTCGGCTCGGTCGCGTTCGTCGTCGTGGCGGCCGCGGTCGCCACGGGTGCCGTCTGGTCGGCGGCGCAGCCGCCGCCGCCGGAGCGGGTCGTCCGCGGGGACCGCAGCCTGCACCTGTCCGACACGTCGCAGTCGGAGCCCGCGGACGACGACACGCCCTCGGCCCGGGCCACCCCGAGCACGTCCCGGGACGACGGGGACGACGCCGCCGACGACAAGGGCGGTCACGGGAGCGACGACACGGGCGACGGCGGCACCGAGGCCGGCGACGACAAGGGCGGGCTGCGCAAGAGCGGCTCCGGCGGCTCCGACGACACCCAGGCCGACGACAAGGGCGGCACCCGCTCCGGTTCGGGCAAGGGCAGCGACGACAGCGGCGGCTCGGGCAAGGGTGGCTCGAGCAAGGGCGGCTCCGGCAAGGGCAGCGGCGGGCACGGCAGCGACGACTGACGTCCACCGGTCGGTGGACGCCGGGACAGACGTTCGGTCGTCGCGCGGCCGGCGGCGGGCGACGAGGCTGGACGCATGGCAACGACACCGGCGACCACCCCGGCCACGCACCCCGGCCCGGCGAGGGACTCCCACGCCGTCCGGGTGCGCGGCCTGCGCAAGAGCTACGGCGACAAGCAGGCCGTCGACGGCATCGACCTCGACATCGAGCGGGGCGAGGTCTTCGCGCTCCTCGGCCCGAACGGCGCGGGCAAGACGACGACCGTCGAGATCCTCGAGGGCTACCGGCACCGGGACGGCGGCGAGGTCGACGTCCTCGGCGCGGACCCGGCGTCCGCGGGGCGCTCGTGGCGGTCCCGGATCGGGATCGTCCTGCAGACCTCGAACGAGAACGCCGAGCTGACCGTCGAGGAGATGGTCCGGCACTTCGCGCTCTACTACCCCGGCTCCCGCGACCCCGACGAGGTCATCGCCGCGGTCGGCCTCGAGGAGAAGCGCAGGGCCCGGATGCGGGCGCTGTCCGGCGGCCAGCGCCGCCGCCTCGACGTCGCCCTCGGCATCGTCGGGAACCCCGAGCTGCTCTTCCTCGACGAGCCGACGACGGGCTTCGACCCGCAGGCGCGCCGCGACTTCTGGGACCTCGTGCGCTCCCTGCGCAGCGACGGCACGACGATCCTGCTGACGACCCACTACCTCGACGAGGCCGAGCAGCTCGCGGACCGGGTCGCCGTCATCGCCTCCGGGCGGATCGTCGCCCTCGACACCCCCGAGCGGCTCGGCGGCCGGATGGCGCACCGGGCCCGGGTGCGCTGGGAGGAGGACGGCGCCGTCCGGGAGGAGTCGACCGACGCCCCGACCCGGTTCGTCGTCGACCTCGCCGGACGCTTCGACGGGGAGGTGCCGGGCCTGCAGGTCGTCAGGCCGAGCCTCGAGGACGTCTACCTGTCCCTGATCGGCGACGTCGAGGACGCCGCGGCCGAGCTCGCGAGGAGCACCCGATGACCAGCCCCACGACCAGCACCACGAGCGGCACCGCCCGCCCCCGCCCGCAGCGCACGCCGTCCGTGGTCGGCCTCGGCGTCGCCCGGACCCGGATCGAGCTGCGCGAGTTCTTCCGCGAGCGCGACAGCATGGTCTTCACCTTCGCGTTCCCGGTGATCATGCTCTTCATCTTCGGGGCCGTCTTCTCCGGCGACATCGGCGGCGGGGTCTCGTTCACGCAGTACTTCACCGCCGGGATGATCGCCTCCGGCATCGCGCTGTCGAGCTTCCAGTCGCTCGCCATCGGGATCGCCGTGGAGCGCGACGACGGTGCCCTCAAGCGGCTGCGCGGGACGCCGATGCCGCCGGCGGCGTACTTCCTCGGCAAGATCGGGCTCGTCCTCGTGACGAGCGTCGTCCAGACCGCGGTGCTGCTCGCCGTCGGCAAGCTCTTCTACGGGCTCGACCTGCCGACGTCCGGCGGGCTGTGGCTGCGCTTCGCCTGGATCTTCGTGCTCGGGACGGCGGCCGGGACCGTCGTCGGGATCGCCTACTCGAGCGTCCCGCGGTCCTCCCGCAGCGCCGGCGCGGTCGTCAGCCCCGTCGTCATCGTGCTCCAGTTCATCTCCGGGGTCTTCTTCGTCTACAGCCAGCTGCCGGGGTGGATGCAGAACATCGCGGCGGTCTTCCCGCTCAAGTGGCTCGCCCAGGGGATGCGGTCGGTGTTCCTGCCGGCCGACTTCGCGACGCAGGAGACCGGCGGCACGTGGGCGCTCGGGCAGACCGCGCTCGTCCTCGCCGCGTGGACGGTCGTCGGCCTGCTCCTCGCGCTGCGGACGTTCCGCTGGCAGCGCCGGGACGCCGGCTGAGCCGGGTGAGAATGGACGCCATGAGCGTGGACGTCGTCCCCGAGGACCCGGCACCCGGCCCTGCGGGGACCGCCCACGTCTGGGAGCGGTTCCTCGTCGGCTGGCACGTCGCGTTCTGGCTGTTCGTCGTCCTGGCCGCCGTCTGGCTGCTCGCGACGACGCACCTGACGACCGGGCAGCGGGTCGAGGGGCTCGTGCTCGTCGCCGTCCTCGGGGCGTCGTACGCGCTGCTCGTGCTGCGCGGCGACTGCCGGGACGACTGGCGCAGCCCGGCCTACCTGACCATCGCGGTGACCGTCGTGGGCTTCGCCTGCGCGCTCGACGTGACGATGTCGATGCTGCTCTTCGTCGTCTTCTCGCACGTGTGGATGTTCAGCCGGAGCACGACGTGGGGCGCCTTCTGGGCCACCGCGCTCACCCTGAGCGCCGGTGCCGGGTTCATGTCGAACATCGGCTGGACGCAGGAGGTGCTCCGGGAGGTCGCGCCGCAGCTGCTCGTGGCCCTCGGGTTCAGCGTGCTGCTCGGGTTCTGGGTGGCCCGGATCATCGACCAGTCCAAGGGCCGCGCCGACCTCATCACCGAGCTGCAGACGGCCCGGGCCGACCTCGCCGCGGCGGAGAACGCCCGGGGGGCGCTCGCGGAGCGGGAGCGGGTCGCCCGGGAGATCCACGACACGCTCGCCCAGGGCTTCACGAGCATCGTCATGCTCGCCCAGGGCGCGGCCGCCCGGCTGCCGCACGACCCGGACGCCGCCGCCGACCGGCTCGGGACGATCGAGGAGGTCGCGCGGGACAACCTCGCCGAGGCCAGGGCCCTCGTCGCGGCGCTGTCGCCGGTGGACCTCGACGGCCGGACCTTCGCCGACGCCGTCCGCCGGCTCGGCGAGCGGTTCGCCCGCGAGACCGGGCTCGCCGTCCGGGTCGAGGCGCCGGAGGCCGTGGCGCATCTGACGCGGGACGGCGAGGTCGTGCTGCTGCGCGCCGTCCAGGAGGCGCTGACGAACGTCCGCCGGCACTCCGGGGCGAGCAGCGTCGTCCTGCGCCTCGTGCCCGAGGACGGCGACGTGCGGCTCGAGGTGACGGACGACGGCCAGGGCTTCACGCCGGGGTCCGCCGAGGGCTACGGGCTCACCGGGATGCGGGGCCGCGTCGGCGAGGTCGGCGGGGAGGTCGACGTCGCGAGCGCGCCCGGCGGCGGCACGCACCTCGTCGTCCGGGTGCCGCTCGTCGCGGCGGGCGGCGCCGCATGATCCGGGTGCTCGTCGTCGACGACCACCCGGTCGTGCGCTCGGGCCTCGTCGGGCTGCTCGACGTCGAGACCGACCTCGAGGTCGTCGGCGAGGCCGGGGACGGCGCCGAGGCGGTCGCGCGGGTGGCCGCGCTGGCGCCCGACGTCGTCCTCATGGACCTGCGGATGCCGACGATGGACGGTGCCGCGGCGACCGGCGCGATCCTCGCCGCGCACCCCGAGGTCCGGGTGCTCGTGCTCACGACGTACGACACGGACGCCGACATCGTCCGTGCGGTCGAGGCGGGGGCGACCGGCTACCTGCTCAAGGACACCCCGCGGGTGCAGCTCGTCGAGGCGGTCCGGTCGGCGGCGCGCGGCGAGACCGTGCTCGCCCCGGCGGTCGCGGCCCGGCTCGTGTCCCGGATGCGCACCCCGGCGGCGGACCCGCTGACCCCGCGCGAGGTCGAGGTGCTCGCGGCGGTCGCCCAGGGGCTCTCGAACGCCGAGATCGGGCGGGCACTGTTCATCGGCGAGGCCACCGTGAAGACGCACCTGCTGCGGGCGTTCGCCAAGCTCGGGGTCGACGACCGGACCCGGGCCGTCACGGTCGCCATGGAGCGCGGGATCCTGCCGAGCCCCGGCGGCTGACGGCTGCTCGCCCGGCCGCGCCCGCTCCCCGGCGGGCTGGTCAGGCCGGGGCGGCGAGCCAGTCGTCGACGGCCGCGAGGAGGCGCTTGCGGACGTCGGTCGGCGCCCGGGACGCCTCGATCGAGCTGCGCGCGAGGTGCGCCAGCCCGGCGTCGTCGAAGCCGTGGACGTCGCGGGCGGCCTCGTACTGCGCCGCGAGCCGCGGGCCGAACAGCAGCGGGTCGTCGGCGCCGAGAGCGAGGACGGCGCCGGCGTCGACGAGCGGGCGCAGCGGGACCTCGGCGAGCGTCGGGTAGACCCCGAGCGCGACGTTGCTCGCGGGGCACACCTCGAGGGCGATCCCGGCGTCGACGATCCGGGCCAGCACGGCCGGGTCCTCCCCGCTGCGCACGCCGTGGCCCAGGCGCGCGGGGCGCAGGTAGCGCAGGGTGGTGTCGACGTGGTCGGGGCCGAGCAGCTCGCCGCTGTGCGGCAGGCTCGCGAGCCCGGCCCGGGCGGCGATCCCGAAGGCGGCGGCGAACTCCTCGGTCGCGCCGCGCCGCTCGTCGTTGCTCAGCCCGAAGCCGACGACGTCCCCGGGCCCGTCACCCGCGTACCGGGCGGCGAGCCGGGCCAGGGTGCGGGCGTCGAGCGGGTGCCGGATCCGGCTCGCGGCGACGACGACGCCGACGCTGCAGCCCGTCGTCCGGCTCGCCTCCCGGGCCGCGTCGAGGACGATCTCGAGCGCGTTGGTCAGCCCGCCGACGTGCGGTGCGTACGACGTCGGGTCGACCTGCATCTCGAGCCAGCCGGAACCCTCGGCGGCGTCGTCCTGCGCGGCCTCGAGGACGATCCGGCGCATGTCGTCGGCGTCCCGGACGCAGTTGCGCGCCGCGTCGTAGAGCCGCTGGAACCGGAACCAGCCGCGCTCGTCCGGGGTGAGTCGGAGCAGGTGCTGCTCGCGCAGGCTCTCCGGCAGCCGGATGCCGTGCTTGGCGGCGAGGTCCCTGAGCGTGGACGGCCGCATCGAGCCGGTGAAGTGCAGATGGAGGTGGGCCTTGGGCAGCGACTCGATCGTGCGTGCGGTTCCCGTGCCCTCCATGAACGCAGTCTGCCAGCGTCCGGCGACGCTCCGCTCACGAACCCCGCCGTCCGGGCGAACGACATCTGCCGTTGACCCCGCGGATGATCCGGCGTCGTCGACCGGTTCCCGGGTGCGGGCCCGGGATCCGGTCGACTACCGCGGATCACGCGTCAGGACGTGGACGCCGTGCGCTCGGCGGGGGTGCGCTGGGCGGGGGTGCGCTTGGCGG
>NZ_MWLN01000217.1 GCF_002198655.1 Kineosporia sp. A_224 | reverse complement strand
CACCCCACCACGGTAACGAGCCTGCGCGGGCCGTCCGGCCACCGGTCGTTAGGCTGCGCCCGAGCCCACGAGGAGCGGGTCGACCGGCTCACCGCCGGGCACCGGGAGCGCGCCGGCGCCAAGCACCCCGTCGAGGACTTCCTCTGGACGTACTACTCGCTGCGCCCGGCCCGGCTGCGGCGCTGGCACCCCGGCGCCGGCGTCGCGCTCGCCGGGGCCACTGCCCGCGAGCGGCTGCAGTGGCGCGACCACGTCCCCGTCCCGGGGCACGAGGACGTCGTGACGCTCGACGTCGCCGCGTTCGCCGCCCGCCGCGGGGCCGCCGTCCGGCACGTCCGCGACCTGCTCGCCGCCACCGCCTCCCGGCCGGCGAACCTCGGCTGCTTCGGGCTGCACGAGTGGGCGATGGTCTACCGGCTGCCTCCCGGTGACGTCCGGCACGCCGGCCTGCCGCTCCGGCTCGGCGCGGCCGGCAGCGACGCCGTCGTCGAGAGCCACCGGATCCGCTGCACGCACTTCGACGCGTTCCGGTTCTTCACCGACGAGGCGCGGCCGCTCAACGCCGTCCAGCCGCGCCGCGAGGACCAGGTGGACCTCGACCAGCCGGGGTGCCTGCACGTGACGATGGACCTCTACAAGTGGGCCTACAAGCTGCTGCCGGCCACGCCGTCCGGGCTCGTCGTCGACTGCTTCGAGCTGACCCGCGACGTCCGCGTCCTCGACATGCAGGCCTCGCCGTACGACCTGACGGCGTTCGGCCATGCGCCGGTCCGGGTCGAGACCCCCGAGGGCAAGGCCGAGTACGCCGCCCGGCAGCGCGGCTTCGCGGACCGGGCCGCGCCTCTGCGCGCGGCGCTGCTCGACGTCTGCGACCGCGTCCTCGCGGCGGCGGACGACGTGGCGGCTCAGCGGTCGGCGACCAGCTCGAGGTAGGCGAACCCGAGGACGCCGCGGTAGCCGCCGAGGTACGCCTCGCGCTGGCCGCGGGCCTGGGCCGGACCTGCTCGGCGTCCGGGTGGTCCGGCTCGTGCGAGCGACGGCGGGGGCCAGCGGGTTCTCCGGTCCGGACGCGTCACCCGTTCGGGTGAACGCGACCGCGCCGACGGTCGTTGTGGAGAGGGCCAGGGAGCACGTCCACCCGTCCCCTCCCATCAGGAGTCCATCAGTGAATCGCTCGACGATGAGCAGAGCCCGTTTCCTCGCCGTCGCCGCCGCGGGTGCCCTCGCGGTCGCGCTCGTGCCCGCCGGCTCCGCCCAGGCCGCCCCCGCGGCCGCGCAGACGGCCGTCAAGGCCCGCCTCGACCGGGTCGAGCTGCCGGTCGGCTGGCAGCCGGAGGGCATCACGTCCGGCCCCGGCAGCCGGTTCTACTCCGGGTCCCTCGCCGGCGGCGGGCTGCTCGCGGGCGACCTGCGGACCGGGAAGACCGAGGTGATCCTGCCGGGCAAGCCGGGTCTGACGATCGCCGGTCTCTTCTTCGACCGGAGCTCCGGCGTCGTGTGGGCCGCCGGGTCGGACGCCGGCACCCCGACGGTGTGGGGCATCGACGGCGCGAGCGGCAAGGTCCGGGCAGCGGTCGCCGTCCCGGCCGTGGCCCCCGCCGCGTTCCTCAACGACCTCGTCGCGACCCGCACCGACGTCTGGGTCACCGAGTCGTTCGGCAACCGGCTCGTGCGCATCCCGCTGAACCGCAAGGGGCTGCCGAAGGCGGCGCCTGTCGTCCTGCCGATCCCGGCGCCGTACCCGACCACCGGTCAGTTCAAGGCCAACGGCGTGCGCGCGCTGAGCGACGGCAGCCTCGTGCTCAACCACTCCGGTGCCGGCGGCCTGTGGCGCTACGACCCGAAGCGCGCGAAGGTCACCGAGATCAAGGTCAAGGGCGCGCCCGCGACCCTGAGCGGTGACGGGCTCGACCTGCGCGGCAACACGCTCTACAACGTCCGCGGCAGCGGCGGCCAGGACGTCACCGTGGTGGAGCTGGCGAAGAAGCACGGCCGCTGGTCCGGCACCGTGCAGGGCGTGCTCTCGTCGACCGACGTCGACGTCCCGACCACGGGCACCCTCGCGAAGGGCTCCTTCTGGGTCGTCAACGCCCGGTTCGGCAACCCGTCGCCGGCGACGGCGTCGTTCTGGGTGACCCGCCTGGACCTGCTCGACGACTGACCACCACCGTCATGGCCCCTCAGAGGTAGATCACCGTGCATACCGACGGCGATCTACCTCTGAGGGGCCGAGAGCGGGGTTTCAGCGGCGCGCGACGCCCTGCCGCAGGAGCCCGTAGACGAGCCCGTCGCGCAGCGCCTCCCAGGAGGCCTCGACGATGTTCGCGCCGACCCCGACCGTCATCCACGTCGTCGACGCGTCGGACGTCTCGATGAGCACCCGGGTCACGGCGTCCGTGCCCTTGCTCGCGTCGAGGATCCGCACCTTGAAGTCGACGAGCGACAGCTTGTCGAGCTCGGGGTAGACGGGCAGGAGCGCCTTGCGCAGCGCGTGGTCGAGGGCGTTGACCGGGCCGTTGCCCTCCCCCGTCGCGACCTGCCGCTCGCCGCCGGCGAGGAGCTTGACGGTCGCCTCGGACACCGCGTCACCGGCCGGCTTCGACTCGGTGATGACCCGCCACGACTCGACGTCGTAGTAGGTCGGCCGGACGCCGTCCGTCTCCTCACGGACGAGCAGCTCGAACGAGGCGTCCGCCGCCTCGAAGGTGTATCCCGCCGCCTCCATGGCCTTGACGCGATCGGTCACCCGGGTCACGAGCTCGCGATCACCTCCCAGGTCGAACCCGAGCTCCTTGCCCTTGAGCTCGATGCTCGCCCGGCCGGCCATGTCGGAGACCAGCATCCGCATGTCGTTCCCGACCGTCGTGGGGTCGGTGTGCTGGTACAGGTCGGGGTCGACCTTGATCGCACTGGCGTGCAGGCCTGCCTTGTGGGCGAAGGCGCTGGCGCCGACATACGGCTGCCGGGAGTACGGCGGGACGTTCGTGATCTCGCTGACCGCGTGGGCGATCCGGGTCGCGTCGGCGAGCCGGCCCGCGGGCAGCACCTTCCTCCCGAGCTTGAGCTCGAGGTTCGCGACGATGGTGAGCAGGTCGGCGTTACCGGTCCGCTCGCCGTAGCCGTTGAGGGTCCCCTGGACGTGCACGACGCCGGCGTCGACGGCCGCGAGCGAGTTCGCGACCGCGCACCCGGTGTCGTTGTGGCAGTGGATGCCGAGCGCGCCCCGGGTCGCCTCGTGGACGGCGTGGACGACGTCCGCGATCTCCACCGGGAGCATGCCGCCGTTGGTGTCGCACAGCGCCGTGACCTCGGCACCGCTCTCGAGCGCCGTCCGGAGCACCTCGACGGCGTACGCCGGGTCGTGCCGGTAGCCGTCGAAGAAGTGCTCGGCGTCGAGGAACACGCGGCGGCCCTCGGTGCGCAGGTACCGCACCGTGTCGGCGACCATGGCGAGGTTCTCCGCGGGCGTCGTCCGCAGCGCGCGCTCGACGTGCCGCACGTCGCTCTTCGCCACGAGCGTGACGACCGGGGCCAGCGAGTCGACGAGCGCGCGCACCTGCGGGTCGTCTCCCGCGGCGACGCCGGCCTTGCGGGTCGCGCCGAACGCCGTGAGCGTCGCGTTCCGGAAGGTCAGCTCGGTCGCCGCGCGGCGGAAGAACTCGGTGTCCTTCGGGATGGCCCCCGGCCAGCCGCCCTCGATGTAGCTGACCCCGAGGTCGTCGAGGTGGGTCGCGATCGCCAGCTTGTCCTGGACGGAGAGCGACAGGCCCTCCTGCTGGGCGCCGTCGCGCAGCGTCGTGTCGTAGACGTGGAAGGCGGCGGTGCCGTCCTGCTGCGGTGTGCTGGTCACGGAAGCTCTCCGGGGTCATGGGATCGGTCTGTCTCGGCGGCCGCTGAGGCGCGGGCTGACACGAAAAAGACCCCTCGCAGTAGGTCGCGAGAGGTCTGCGCGTCGGCGGTGCCGGGACGGTGATGAGGTCCTCAGGCGGTGCCGACGCGCCCGCCGATAATGACGAGGCTGCGCATGGTGGCGCCAGTGTGGCACACCGACCGCGGTGGTCGTGACCATCGTCCACGGTTCGGGCGCGTCCCGGCGTCGCGCGGACCCGTCCGCACGGCGCGCTACACGGCCGCGATGGCGAGGATGTCGGGCAGCTCCCGCTGCGTGACGAACGGCCCGTCGACGCGGCGCAGCGCACCGGACGCCGTCCGCAGCACCATCGTCGTCGAGCCGCCGCCGTCGAGCAGCACGGCGTCCGTCGCGCGCAGGCCCCGGGCCACGGCCGCCATCTGGTGGTGGCTCGCGCCGACGAAGACGCCGTACCGCCACGAGCCGGTGCCGCCGCTCACGGTGACGAGCCAGACCGCCCCGGTGCGCCGGTCCCACGCGACCATCGTCCGCGGCCGGACCGTGTCCTTCGCGCACCGGATCCACTGCCGGCCGTCCGCGAGCAGCGTCGTCCCGGCGACCGTCGACTCGGCGACGACGCCCCCCGTGTCCGTCACCGCCCGGGCCGTGTACGCCGCCCGCTGCCCGACCCGGACCCGGCGCAGCGCCGCGGCGGCCGTGCCCGAGGCGCGGACGACGAAGCGGTTCTCGGCGGCCGCGGTGCCGCCGAGCCGGGTGGTCACCCGGCGCCCGCTCGCGACGACGACGCCGCGGCGGACGGCGACCTCCCAGGTGCCGCCCGTGCGGGGCTGGGCGTTGCTCCACTCCCGGGTGTAGACGGCGACGCCGTTCCCGGACGCCGCGGAGTTCACGGCGACGACGGGCAGCCGCACCGCGGGGGCAGTCGCCGTGGCCCGGACCGTCACGCTGCCGCTCACGTGCGCCAGACCCTTGCTCACGGCCCCGGTCGTCTCGTTGCCGACATACCGGGTCCGGCCGGCCGGGGCGTGGAGGACGCGTCCCCGGCGCACCTGGGTGCCCTTGCTCCACTCCCGGCCCGGCTCGCCGCGCCAGAAGTAGCCGCCGTTCACGCCGACGACGAGCGTCGGCGAGGGGCGCATCGACCCGGACGTCGTCCGGACGCCGCCGATGAGGGGCGCGCCGCGCGCGACGAGCCGCGACGAGCCCCGGTGGGCCGCCGCGACGGTCACCGTGGAGACGCGGCCGCCCTGCTGGGCCGCGGAGTACTGCCGCACGGTCACGGCGTCGTCGTCGAGGACGACCTTGGGGTGCGCCCAGTCCACGGTGAAGGCGTCCGGGCAGGAGACCCACGGCGAGACCCGGTCGGCGACCGGCGCGACGGCCGGTCGCTGCGCGGACGGGTGTGCCGGCGTGGGCCCGGTCGACGCGTCGGGCGACGGCACCCCGAGGGCCGCGGCGAGCGCCGCGAGGGCGAGCGCGGCGGCCGGGGTCGTGCGGCGGGGACGGCGCTGAGCGGGCACACGGACCTCCGGTCGACGGGGCGTCGTGATACCCCGTCGGCACGGCGGTGCGCCCGCCGAGGACTCCGGCCGCGGCGGTTCGCCCGTCCGGGTGGTGGTCGGCGTGACCTCCACCCGGACGGGCCAGTCCGGGATCTCGTGCCGGCCGACCGGTCAGGCCGGTCGGGCCCGGTCGCGGCTCAGGCGAGCCGGCGCAGCCAGCCGTGGGTGTCGGCGCGGCGGCCGTACTGGATGTCGACGAGCGCCTGCCGGAGCCGGCCGGTCACCTCGCCCACGCCGTCCGCGGTCGTCACCGGCGAGGCGACCTCACCGCCGTCCCACACGAGCCGGCCCACGGGGGTGATGACCGCGGCCGTGCCGCACGCGAACACCTCGGTGATCCGGCCGTCCTCGACCCCGCGGCGCCACTCGTCGATGTCGACGCGGCGCTCCTCGACGTCGAGGTCGAGCTCCTTGGCGAGGGTGAGGATCGAGGAGCGGGTGACGCCCTCGAGGATCGTGCCGGTGAGCTCGGGGGTGACGAGCCGGCCGTCGGCGTGCACGAAGTAGAGGTTCATCCCGCCGAGCTCCTCGACCCACTTGCGCTCGACCGCGTCGAGGAAGCAGACCTGGTCGCAGCCGTGTGCGGCCGCCTCGAGCTGGGCGGCCAGGCTCGCGGCGTAGTTGCCGCCGCACTTCGCCGCGCCGGTGCCGCCGAGCGCGGCCCGGGTGTAGTTCGACGACAGCCAGATCGACACCGGCTTGATGCCGCCGGAGAAGTACGAGCCGACCGGCGAGGCGATGACGAGGTACTTGATCTCGTGCGCCGGCCGGACGCCGAGGAAGGCCTCGGAGGCGAACATGAACGGCCGCAGGTACAGGCTCTGCTCCCCGCCGGACGGCACCCAGTCGAGGTCCGTCCGGACGAGCAGGTCGATGCTCGCGAGGAAGTCCTCGACGGGCAGCGCCGGCAGCGCGAGGCGCTTGGCGGAGCGGGCCAGCCGCTCACCGTTCGCCTCCGGCCGGAACGCCCACACGGTGCCGTCGGCGTGCCGGTAGGCCTTGAGACCCTCGAAGATCTCCTGCGCGTAGTGCAGGACGGCGGCGGCGGGGTCGAGCGCGATCGGCCCGTAGGGGACGATCCCGGCGTCGTGCCAGCCGGCGTCCGGGGTCCAGGTCGCGGTGACCATGTGGTCGGTGAAGTGCTTGCCGAACCCGGGGTCCGCCAGGATCTCGGCGCGGCGCTGCGCGCTCGTCGGCGTGGCCGTGAGGTTCTGGGTGAACTGCAGAGCGCTCGTCACGGGGGGCTCCCTCAGATGCGTCACCCGACGGCGTCAGCCGTCGGCGGCGCCGCCGGGGGTGACCGCGGCACCGGGGGTCGTCTTCGAACGTACCAGCGCCGTGGTGGGGATGCTCCACCTCACCCGGAGGAGGGTCCCCGGCGCCGTCGTGCTCGGTGTCGGCGGCGGGGAGCCGGCGCCCGGGTCGCCCCCGGACGCCGCTGCGTCGGTCGTGCCCGTCAGCCCGCGACGCGGGCTGCGAGGGCGTCGCCGATCTCCGCCGTCGACCGGGCTACTCGGCCCTGCGCGCGCTCGGCGAGATCGGCGGCGACGGCCTGCTCGACGCGCGCCGCGGCCTTGTCGAGGCCGAGGTGCTCGAGGAGCATCGCGACGGAGAGCACCGTCGCCGTCGGGTCCGCCTTGCCCTGCCCGGCGATGTCGGGCGCGGAGCCGTGGACGGGCTCGAACATGCTCGGCGCCGTCCGGTCCGGGTTGATGTTGCCGGACGCCGCGAGCCCGATGCCGCCGCAGACCGCGGCGGCGAGGTCGGTGACGATGTCACCGAAGAGGTTGTCGGTGACGATGACGTCGAAGCGCGCCGGGTCGGTGACCATGAAGATCGTCGCGGCGTCGACGTGCTGGTAGTTCGTCGTCACCTCGGGGAACTCGGCCCCGACGGCCTCGACGGTGCGCCGCCACAGGTGCCCGGCGTGCGTGAGGACGTTGTGCTTGTGCACGAGGGTCAGCGTGCGGCGCGGGCGGTTCGCCGCCCGGCGGAAGGCGTCGCGGACGACGCGCTCGACGCCGAACGCGGTGTTGACGCTGACCTCGGTCGCGATCTCCTGCGGGGTGCCGACCCGGATCGCGCCGCCGTTGCCGACGTACGGGCCCTCGGTGCCCTCACGGACGACGACGAAGTCGATGTCGCCCGGGTTCGCGAGCGGGCCCGCGACACCGGGGTAGAGCCGCCCCGGGCGCAGGTTGACGTAGTGGTCGAGCTCGAAGCGCAGGCGCAGCAGCAGGCCACGCTCGAGGACGCCGCTCGGCACGCCGGGGTCGCCGATGGCGCCGAGCAGGATCGCGTCGTGCCCGCGGATCTCGGCGAGCGCGGCGTCCGGCAGCGTCTCCCCCGTCGCGTGCCAGCGCTTCGCGCCGAGGTCGTACTCGGTCGTGGTGAGCGAGACCTCGCCGGCCGTGGCGGTCTGCAGGACCTTGAGGCCCTCGGCGACGACCTCCGGACCGATCCCGTCGCCGGCGACGACGGCGAGGTTGACCGACTGCTGGGGCGACTGCGACATGGTTCCAACCCTACTCTCGGCGTCCCGCATCTCGGGAACGCTGTCTCGCGATGTGGGATGTCAGGCGTAGGCGACGGCACCGGCACGGCGCGGGTCCGCGGCTGCGGTGAGGGTGCCGTCGGGGTCGCGGAGCACCGCGCCGACGCCGCCGAAGTACATCGACGCCGGCTCGTGCTCGCGCCGGGCCATGCCGGCCGTCGCGTCGCCGTCCGGGAGCAGGACGCCGGGCTCGTGGTGCAGCGTCTCGGCGCCGGCGGCGTCGCGGCCGACGTGCAGCCGCGGCCGGTCGACAGCCGTCTGCAGGTCGGCGCCGCCGTGGGCGAACGCGGCCGTCACCTGGAGCAGCGCCGTGGTGATCCGGTCGGCGCCCGGGCTGCCGATCGCCAGCGCGGCGCCGTCCGCGCGCCGCGCGACGGTGGGGGCCATGTTCGACGCGAGCCGCTCCCCCGGCGCCAGGCTGTGCAGCCCGCCGCGGTTCAGCTCGTGCTCGCCGAGGCAGTTGTTGAGCCAGATCCCGGTGCCGGGCACGGCGATCCCGGCGCCGTAGCCGCATGAGGCGGTGACCGCGCACGCGAGGCCGTCGGCGTCGACCGCCGAGACGTGCGCGGTCGACGGCGCGACGCCGAGCCAGGCCTGGCCCTGGGCGAGGACGTCGTCGAGGAGCGCCTGGCCGGCGCTCGCCCGGTCGGGGGCGACGTCCAGCTCGTGCGCCCGGTGCCGCAGGACGGCGCGGACGACGCGCACGAGGTGGTCGACGTCGTCCGGGCCCCAGCCGCCGGAGGGCGTCGGGAGCGGCCGGTCACCGAGGAGCAGGAGCATGGCCGCGAGGACCGGGCCACCGATGGCGGGCGGCGGGTTCGTCGCGAGCCGCCACGCCCCGACCTCGACGGCCAGCGCGGGCCGCACGAGCGGCTCGAACGCGGCGAGGTCCGCCTCGGTGACGAGCCCGCCGTGCTCGGCCATGTCCGCCGCGAGGAGCTTGGCGACGTCCCCGGTGTAGAAGGCGGCGGTGCTCTCCTCGGCCACGCGGTCGAGGAAGTCCGCGAGGTCGGGGATGTGCACCGTCTCCCCGACCCGGACCGGGGAGCCGTCGGGGTGGTGCAGCGCGGCGCGGACGTCGGGGTCGACGCCGAAGAGCGTCTCCCGGACGTAGCCGAAGTAGTAGTCGGACGCCGCACCCATGGGGAAGCCGGCGCGGGCCGCGTCGGTCGCCGGCTCGACGACGACCCGCCACGGCACGCGGCCGAACATCGTGTGCGCCCGTTCGACGGCCGCGAGGACGCCGGGGGTGGCGACCGAGCCGTGGCCGACGGTCATCGCGGTGTGGCCGCCGTACTCGGTGACGAGCTCGCGGACGCCACGGCCGAAGGCCTCGGGCGGCAGCCCGCGGCCGGGCATCTCGACGTAGCCGTCGATCGTCACGGGCGGGCCGTCCGGCGGGCCGACGGTGACGAACGCGCCACCGCCGAGCGAGACGATCCCCGGCTCGGTGACGAGCGCGACCATCATCGCGGCGAGCGCGGTGTCGACGGCGTTGCCGCCCTCGGCGGCGACCCGGGCGCCCGCCTGCGCGGCGAGCGGGCTGGGGCCGGCGACGCCGACCCTCGGCCGCGCGTCAGGGCTGCCGGTCACGGTCTCGTCAGGTCCGACCACCCGGGCATCCTCCCACCGGCGGGCGGCCCGGACGCGCCGGACGCGACGGCCGGCGGCGACGTCCGCGCCGGACGCGGCCCGGGCCGGGGCCGGCGACCGCCCGGCGTCCGGGTCAGCGGCTCTCGCCCTGGTCCCGCCGGTCCATCGACTCCTGCACGGCGCGGCGGGCGTCCGTCTCGTCCATCGGTTCTCCTCGGTCGACGGCGGGCAGCCGGAACCGTTGCGCTGCAACGGGTCCGGGTGGTCCTCGGCGTCGCCGTCGGTCGACGGCCTGCCGGTGTGGCGCCGCCCAGCCGGTGTCCCGTGGTCGGGGCCGGCCGCCGGCAGACGCACGGACGACGGGATCGTGTCGTCCGTCATCCACGGTAACCCCGGCCGCACCCGCCGCCGGGTGCGTCTCACATCGCGGGACCGCCGTCCGGCATGTGGCAACAGAGCGTGCCACCGGACGCAGCAGCGCCGCCCGCCGGTGGCCGGTGGGCGGCGCTGCTCGTCCGCGGGCCAGGGGTCGCCTGGCGCCGGCCGGCACGCGGGGTGGCGCACCGGCCGGGCGGAGCATGGACGGGTCCGGCGTCCGGCCACCCCGCACGGCGGCCGGACGTCGTCCCTCCGTCGGGCCGCCACGGGGCGGCGGCCCTGGTCCTCGGGCGGTCAGTCGTCGAGGGACACGAGGCGGGCCGAGGAGGCCCCGATCTCGCGGGCGATCTCGTCGACGACCGTGGCCGGGGCGGCCGAGTCGAGCGTGAGCACGGAGACGGCGACGCCGCCCTCGGCCGCCCGGCCGACCTGCATCGCGGCGATGTTCACGCCGGCGTCGCCGAGGAGGCGGCCGAGCGCGCCGATGATGCCGGGCCGGTCGGTGTAGCGCAGCACGAGCATGTTCTCCGCGAGCGGCACCTCGAGGTCGAGACCGTCGATGGCCACGAGCTTCTCGACCTGCTTCGGGCCGGTCAGCGTGCCCGCGACCGAGACCCGCGTGCCGTCGGCGAGGCTGCCCGAGAGGGTGACGACGTTGCGGTACTCGGGGCTCTCCGGGTCGGTGAGGAGCCGGACCTCGACGCCACGCTCGGCCGCGAGGACCGGGGCGTTGACGTAGGAGACCTGGCTCTCGACGACGTCGCGGAACATGCCCTTGAGCGCCGCGAGCCGCAGGACCGACACGTCGTTCGCGGTGATCTCGCCGCGGACCTCGACGTCGAGCTGGACCGGCACGCTGCCCGCGATCGCGGTGAAGACCCGGCCGAGCTTCTCGGCGAGCGGGATCCCCGGGCGGACGTCCTCGGCGATGACGCCGCCGGAGACGTTCACGGCGTCCGGCACGAGCTCGCCGGACAGCGCCAGCCGCACCGACCTCGCCACGGCGATGCCGGCCTTCTCCTGGGCCTCGTCGGTCGAGGCACCGAGGTGCGGCAGCGCGACGACGTTGTCCAGCTCGAAGAGCGGGGAGTCCGTGCAGGGCTCCTTCGCGTAGACGTCGAGGCCGGCGCCGGCGAGGCGGCCCTCCTTGAGCGCGGCGAAGAGCGCGGCCTCGTCGACGATCCCGCCGCGGGCGGCGTTGACGAGGACGGCGGTCGGCTTGACCCGGCGCAGCTGCTCCTCGCCGATGAGGCCGACGGTCTCCGGGGTCTTGGGCAGGTGGACGGTGATGAAGTCCGCCTCGGTGAGGAGCTCGTCGAGGCCGACGAGCCGCACGCCCATCTGGCCGGCGCGCGCGCTGCTCACGTAGGGGTCATAGGCGACGACCTTCGTGCCGAACGCCATGAGCCGCTGCGCGACGAGGACGCCGATCCGGCCGAGGCCGACGACGCCGACGGTCTTCTCGTAGACCTCGATGCCGGTGTACTTCGAGCGGGCCCACTTGCCGTCCTTGAGGGCGGCGCTCGCCTGCGGCACGTTGCGGGCGACGGCGAACAGCAGCGCGATCGCGAGCTCGGCGGCCGAGACGATGTTCGACGTCGGCGCGTTGACGACCATGACGCCGGCCTGCGTGGAGGCCTTGACGTCGACGTTGTCGAGGCCGACCCCGGCCCGGGCGACGACCTTGAGGTTCTTCGCCGCGGCGAGCGCCTCGGCGTCGACCTTGGTCGCGGAGCGGATGAGGATCGCATCGACGTCGGCGATCGCGGCGAGGAGCTGACCTCGGTCGGAGCCGTCGCAGGAGCGGATCTCGAAGTCGGGGCCAAGGGCCTCGACGGTGGCCGGCGAGAGCTCCTCGGCGATGAGCACGACGGGCTTGGTCACGACGTCCCTCTCAGGTCTGCCTGTGGCCCGCGGGTGGCTGCGGACCTGACGTCGAGTCTAGGCAGGCTTGTGAACGCCTTCACGAACGTCCACGATGTGGAACGGACGGTCCGGGCGCCGGACTTCGCCCGCAACTGTGCAGGTCAGCGGCCCGCCGCCGACCGTTGAAGGCCCCCGCCGCCGGCTCAGCCCTCCTCGGCCTGCGCCCGCTCGCGCCGTTCCCGCTCGGCCTTGGCCGACGCGGACTCCCCCTCCACGACGAGCGGGCGCAACCGCGCCCAGCCGAGGAAGAAGACGCCGAGAGCGGCCATCCCGAGACCCAGCCACAGGTTCATGTCGAGCCCGTCGGCCTTGCTGTCGTCGACGAAGGGGCTCGCGACCACGAGGACGACGCCGTACAGCGAGAACAGCGCGCCGATGAGGTACCGCAGGTCGAACAGCCCGCCCGAGGCGTCGTTCGCGTCGTTCGCGCCGCCGGACGTCCCGTCGTGCTCAGCCATGATGCGCTCCGCTCAGAGGAAGATGATCGACAGGACGACGGTGACCCCGAGCGCGCCGTACCCGAGCAGCGCGGGCGACTCCCACCAGCTCCGGACCGCGGTCGCGGAGGCGATGTCCGGGGAGTCCGGGTCCGGGTTGCCCCAGACCAGCCCCCGGAGCTGGTCCAGCGGCTTGGCCGGCGTCACGACCGTCACCAGGGCCATGACGACCCAGGCGACGAGCACCGCCGCGATCGCGCCGTAGAAGTTGATCATCTGCGCGTTCTCGGGCTGCGCGAGGTCCTGCCCCGCGTGGAAGTACGCGATCCCCGGGCCGATCTGCTGGAACGTGACGGCGGCCGCGATGCCCGCGAGCTGGCCGAAGACGCCCGCCCACGGCGAGGCCCGCTTCCAGAAGAGCGCGAGGATGAACACCGCGAACAGCGGGGCGTTGAAGTACGAGAACAGCGTCTGGATGTAGTTCATGATGTTGTTGAACTGCGCGGCGATGAACGCCGTGCCGACGCCGATGCCGATCCCGACGACCGTGCTGACCCGGCCGACCTGCAGGTAGTAGTGGTCCTCGCGGTTCTTCACCACGTACGGCCGCCAGATGTCGTACGTGAACACCGTGTTGAAGCCGCTCACGTTGGCCGCCATGCCGGCCATGAAGGCCGCGAGCAGGCCGGTGATGGCCACGCCGAGGACGCCGTTCGGGAGCAGGTCCCGCATGAGGGCGGGGATCGCGTCGTTGTAGTTGGCGTCCTTGCCCTTCATCGCCGGGACGATCGCGAGCGCGATGAGGCCCGGGACGATCGTCAGCGCCGGGATGAAGATCTTCGGGATCGCGCCGATGAGCGGGGTCCTGCGGGCGGCGGAGAGGTCCTTGGCGGACAGCGCGCGCTGCACCTCCGCGAAGTTCGTCGTCCAGTAGCCGAAGGACAGTGCGAAGCCGAGGCCGAAGACGATGCCGACCCAGTCCCCCAACGGGTTCGACCAGCCGCCGACGCCGGTGCCGGTCCACGTCGAGAAGAACCCGGGGTCGTCGATCTTCGCCTGCAGGCCGCTCCACCCGCCGGTCTTGTGCAGGCCGATGACGACGAGCGGGATGAGCCCGGCGAGGATGACGAAGAACTGGAGCACCTCGTTGTAGACCGCGCCCGACAGGCCCCCGAGCGTGATGTACGTGAGGACGAACAGCGCCGAGACGATGACGGAGACGAGCTGCGACCACCCGAGCAGCTGCTCGATGACGATGGAGAGCGCGAAGAGGTTGACACCCGCGGTGAGCAGCTGCGCGACGGCGAAGCTCACGGCGTTGACGAAGTGGCTCGAGGTGTTGAACCGCCGACGCATGTACTCGGGCACGGAGTGCACGCGCGTCGAGTAGTAGAACGGCATCATGAACAGCCCGAGGAAGACCATCGCCGGGACGGCGCCGATCCAGTAGAAGTGCACCGTCGAGATGCCGTACTGGGCACCGTTCGCGGCCATCCCCAGGATCTCGATCGCCCCGAGGTTCGCCGAGATGAACGCCAGCCCGGTGACCCAGGCCGGCAGCGCCCGCCCGGAGAGGAAGAAGTCCTCGCTCGTCGCGATGGACCTGCGCGCCATGACACCGATGCCGATGACGACGGTGAAGTAGACCGCGAGGATCGCGTAGTCGAGGCCGTTGACGTCGAGTCGTAGGTTGCCGCCGCCGGTCGTGGCCGCTGCGAGAAGCATGTCTCCGCCTTCCCGCACCGCGGACGGAGCAGGTCGAACATCACTAATGGAGCAAAAGATGACCAGCGGGACGGACGCTAAACCTGTCCCCGGGAGTCCGCGTTTCGACGTGCCCCTGTCGAGCCGCTGGTCGCCGTCGCCTCCGCAGCCGGGGCGACCGGCACCGCCCGACGGGTCCGTGGCCGATGATCTCCGCGGGTAGGGTGCGCAAGATCGACATCGGCGGACGGCGAGGAGACCACGATGAGCGCAGGGACCAGCTGGAGCCCGGTCAGGGTGCAGGACTCGGCCCGGTCGCTGGCCCTGTTCCTGGCCGCCGTGGCGGTGCTGGGCTGGGTCTGGTTCGTGGTCGCGATCCGCGGCCTGAGCTTCTCCGACGGCCAGCTGTACGCCGGCGGCGTCCCGGTGGCGCTCGCGTTCGCGATCGCCGTCTTCGGGACGGTCTTCTCCGCGGCGATGACCGTCGTCGCGTGGGTCGCCGCCGTCGCGGGCGAGGCCGTCGTCCGCATCGACCAGGACGCGGCACAACGCCTCGCCGACCGGCCCTGATCGCCGTCCGTCGACCGGAGGGCGCTCCCGACCGCTCCTGCGGCGGAGACGCGGTGACCATGCCGGCGTTGGTGGTCGTCGACGGCCGCCGCCGGCGTCCACGATGCGGACCCGCTGTACCGCAGGACGTCACAAGAGCGCTCCGACGCGCGACACGCCGGGTGTCGGCGGCGTTGGTGCGTTCTGCGGTCCGTCCGTCTCAGAGGACGGACGGCGGGCGGAGGTGAGCGTCGGGGCGGACCGCCGGCGCCGCGAACGCCGCGACGCGCAGGGCCCGCGCGCGACGACGGCCGCCCCGGGGGTCCGGGACGGCCGTCGGTCGTGCAGGTGCGGTGTCGTGCTGCCCGCGGGTCAGCGGGCGGCGGTGCCCTCGACGTAGTCGCCGTCGGTCGACTTGACCCAGCTCATGAGCTTGCGGAGCTCGCGGCCGGTCGCCTCGATCGGGTGCTGCTCGCCCTCGGCGCGCAGGCGCTTGAACTCCGGGGCCCCGGCGTCCTGGTCGTCGATGAACCGCTGGGCGAACGCGCCGGACTTGATGTCGGCGAGGACGGCCTGCATGTTCTCCTTGACGTGCGCGTCGATGACCCGAGGGCCGGAGACGTAGTCGCCGTACTCGGCGGTGTCCGAGACGCTCCAGCGCTGCTTCGCGATGCCGCCCTCGTACATGAGGTCGACGATGAGCTTGAGCTCGTGGAGGCACTCGAAGTACGCGACCTCGGGCTGGTAGCCGGCCTCGATGAGGGTCTCGAAGCCGTACTGGACGAGCTTGCTCGCGCCGCCGCAGAGCACGGCCTGCTCGCCGAAGAGGTCGGTCTCGCACTCCTCGGTGAAGGTCGTCTTGATGCCGCCGGCCCGCAGGCCGCCGATGCCCTTGGCGTACGAGAGCGCGAGCTCCCAGGCTTTGCCGGTCTCGTCGTTCTCGACGGCGACGAGCACCGGGACGCCCCGGCCGTCGACGAACTCGCGGCGCACGAGGTGGCCCGGGCCCTTCGGGGCGACCATGGCGACGTCGACGCCCGCGGGCGGGGTGATGTACCCGAAGCGGATGTTGAAGCCGTGGCCGAAGAACAGCGCGTCGCCGTCCACGAGGTTCGGCGCGATGGCCTCGGTGTAGACGTGGCGCTGCACGTGGTCGGGCGTCAGGAGCATGATGACGTCCGCCTCCTCCGCAGCCTGGGCGGGCGTGACGACCCGCAGGCCCTGCGCCTCGGCCTTGGCACGGCTCTTGCTGCCCTCGGGCAGACCGACCCGGACGTCGACACCCGAGTCGCGCAGGCTCAGCGAGTGCGCGTGGCCCTGGCTGCCGTAGCCGATGACGGCCACGTTGCGTCCCTGGATGACGGACAGGTCGGCGTCGGCGTCGTAGAACATCTCGGCCACTGTGGTGCATCTCCTTCGAAGAGGTGGAGCGTTCGCAGGCGACCCTAGCGGCCGCCCGTCGGGGCGTGGATCAGACAGGTCCGACGAATCGGTCGGGATCAGGCGGAGCGCAGCGCGCGGTCGGTGATCGAGCGCGAGCCCCGGCCGACGGCGACCATCCCGGACTGGACGAGCTCCCGGATCCCGAACGGCTCGAGCACCTTGAGCAGCGCCTCGAGCTTCTCGGAGTTGCCCGTCGCCTCGATCGTCACGGCGTCCGGGGCGACGTCGATGACCTTGGCGCGGAACAGCTCGACCGTCTCCAGGACGTGCGTGCGGGTCTGGAGGTCGGCCTTGACCTTGACGAGCATGAGCTCGCGCTGCACCGACGAGGTCGGCTCGAGCTCGACGATCTTGATGACGCTGATGAGCTTGTTGAGCTGCTTGGTGACCTGCTCGAGCGGCAGCTCGTCGACGTCGACGACGACGGTCATCCGGGAGACCGCCGCCACCTCCGTCGGGCCGACGGCGAGCGAGTGGATGTTGAAGCCGCGGCGGGCGAACAGGCCCGCGACGCGGGCGAGGATGCCGGGCCGGTTCTCGACGAGCACCGAGAGGGTGTGCTTGCTCATGACAGGGGTCCTAGTCCTTCGACGGCTGCGGTGGGTGTCGGGGAGGCGGTGGCCGCCGGGTCAGTCCTCGCGGTCCCACGTCGGGGACATGCCGCGCGCGACCTGGATGTCGTCGTTGCTCACGCCGGCGGGGACCATCGGCCACACCATCGCGTCGCGGTGGACGACGAAGTCGACGACGACGGGGACGTCGTTGATGCCCATGGCCTTCTCGATCGTCGCGTCGACGTCCTCGGGCCGCTCGCAGCGCAGGCCGACGCAGCCGTACGCGTCGGCGAGCTTGACGAAGTCCGGGATCCGCTCGCCCTTGTGGGACGTGTGCAGGTCGGTGTTCGAGTACCGCTCGTTGTAGAAGAGCGTCTGCCACTGGCGGACCATGCCGAGGCTCGAGTTGTTGATGACCGCGACCTTGATCGGGATGTCGTTGATCGTGCAGGTCGCGAGCTCCTGGTTGGTCATCTGGAAGCAGCCGTCGCCGTCGATCGACCAGACGGTCTTGTCCGGCTGCCCGACCTTGGCTCCCATCGCGGCCGGCACCGAGAAGCCCATCGTGCCCAGGCCGCCGGAGTTGATCCAGGTGTTCGGGTGCTCGTACTGGATGAACTGCGCGGCCCACATCTGGTGCTGGCCGACGCCCGCGACGTAGAGCGACTCCGGCCCGGAGATCTGGCCGATCCGCTGGATGACGTGCTGCGGCGAGATCTCGCCGGGCGGCGGAGCGGTGTAGCCGAGCGGGTAGCGGGTGCGCAGCGAGTCGAGCTCGGCCCACCAGGCGCCGAGGTCGGGCAGGCGGCCGGCCGCGTTCTCGGCCTGGACGGCGACGACGAGCTCGGAGATGACCTCCTTGGCGTCCCCGACGATCGGGACGTCGGCCACCCGGTTCTTCGAGATCTCCGCGGGGTCGATGTCCGCGTGGACGATCGTCGCGCCGGGCGCGAACGACGACAGCTTGCCGGTGACCCGGTCGTCGAACCGCGCCCCGAGGCTGATGATGAGGTCGGCCTTCTGCAGTGCCGTCACCGCGGCGACGGTGCCGTGCATGCCGGGCATGCCGAGATGCTGCGGGTGCGAGTCCGGCAGCGAGCCGCGGGCCATGAGCGTCGTGACGACGGGCGCCCCGGTGAGGTCGACGAGCCGGCGCAGCTCCTCGCTCGCGCGGGCCCGGATGACGCCGCCGCCCACGTACAGCACGGGCCGCTTGGACTCCACGAGCAGCCGCGCGGCCTCGCGCACCTGCTTGCCGTGCGGGCGCGCGACCGGCCGGTACCCGGGCAGGTCGATCCGGTCGGGCCACTGGAAGCGGGAGACCGCCTGGAGGGCGTCCTTGGAGACGTCGACGAGCACCGGGCCGGGCCGGCCGGTGCCGGCGATGTGGAACGCCTCGGCGATGGCGCGCGGGATGTCCGCGGGGTCCGTCACGAGGAAGTTGTGCTTGGTGATCGGCATCGTGATGCCGGAGATGTCCGCCTCCTGGAAGGCGTCCGTGCCGATCGACGAGCTCGGCACCTGGCCGGTGATCGCGACCATCGGCACCGAGTCCATGTAGGCGTCGGCGATCGGCGTGACGAGGTTCGTCGCGCCCGGGCCGGACGTCGCCATGCAGACCCCGACGCGGCCGGTCGCGTACGCGTAGCCCTCGGCCGCGTGCCCGCCGCCCTGCTCGTGGCGGACGAGGATGTGACGGACGGACGGCGAGTCCATGAGCGGGTCGTAGAGCGGGAGGATCGCACCGCCCGGGATGCCGAAGACCACGTCGACGCCCACCGCCTCGAGGGAGCGGACGAGGCTCGCGGCCCCCGTCATCGACTCCCCGTCGTGCGCGTGCGCGCCCGGCGTGCTCGTCGTCCCGGCATCGTTGCCGCTGCGGTGGCCTGACATCTCGGCCCTCTCCTGTCCCCGTCGTGTCGACGGTCCTGGCTGGCTGACCCGGGCCGGAGTCCCGGCCCGGTCTCCCGGTTCGTGTCACCCGCCGCCCGTGCGGGCGGCGAGGTGGTCGGTGCCCCTCCGGGAGCGTTCGACCCCCGGAGACGAAAAGACCCCTCGGCCCACGAATGGGCATGCGAGGGGTCGCGCGCTCGGCGGGGTCGTGAGGACCTCAGCCGGCGCGCCGTCCGAGTACGAGGGCAAGACGCACACGCTCACACTCTCCGGCGGCACCGGTCGTGTCAATCGGCCGGCGCGCCGGTCTCGCCATCCGAGACGACCCGCGGGGGCAGGACGACGCCCGCCACACCGCCCGTGCCGCCGGTCGACCGGGGCGCCTCGCCGACCGGTCCGGAGGCCCCGAACCGGCGGCCGCCCAGGGAGATCCCCTGGGTCTGCGGAGCGGTCCGGACGTCGCCCGCGGCCGTGGCGTGCGCGGCGCCCGGCACGAGCGGCCCGGAGCCTTCGACGGGGCCGCCGGACGCGGCGGCCAGGGCCGAGTCGGTGACGTCGACGACGTGCGGCGCGGCCGCGCGGACGCCGTTCGCCGGGGTGGGCACGGCCGGTGCACCCGCCGCGGTCGGCACGGACGGCGAGAACGGCACGGACGGCGCAGGCGGCGCGACGGCGGCCGGGGCGCCGTTGAGGTGCCGCCCGCCGGACAGGTCGAGCGGCGCGGCGGACAGGACGTCCAGCAGCTCGTCCTCGCGCAGCGGCGGGTACAGGGCGAAGCCCTGCCCGGCCCAGGCGCCCAGGTCGCGCACGAGGCGCGCGGCGTCGAGGTTCTCCAGCCCCTCCGCGACGACGACGAGACCGAGCGCGCGGGCGACGCCGACGACCGAGCGGGCCAGCGTCGTCGCCCGCGGGTCGGTGCCGATGCCGTCGAGGAGCGTCCGGTCGAGCTTGATCGCCCGCACCGGCATCGTCTTGAGGTAGCTCAGCGACGAGTAGCCGGTGCCGAAGTCGTCGATGACGAACTGGACGCCGTCCCGGCGCAGGTCCTCGATGACGTCCCGGACCGGGTCCTCCTCGCCGACGAGCTGGCCCTCGGTGATCTCGACGACGAGCCGGGCGGGCTCGAGCGTGGAGTCGGCGAGCGCCCGGCGCACGGTGCTCACGAAGTCGGCCTCGGACATCTGCCGCACCGACATGTTCACGGTGACGAAGAGCTCGTGCCCGAGGGCCCGCCACAGCGCCGCGCGCTGCGTCGCCTGCCGCAGCACCCACTGGCCCAGCTCGGTGATCTCACCGGTGTCCTCGGCGACCTCGACGAGCTCGGCGGGGCTGACGAACCCGGACATGGCCGCGAGCGCCCCCGGCTCGTCGTGGCCGCCCTCGACCCGCACGAGCGCCTCGACACCGACGACGACGCCGTCCGACAGTCGGACGAGGGGCTGGTAGGCCAGCGCGAGCCGGCCGGTGTCGAGGGCCTGCCGCAGGCCGATCGCGATGTCGACGCGGCGCAGGGCGCGCTGCGAGACGTCCGGGTCCCAGCGCGCGACCTTCGCCCGGCCGGCGGCCTTGGCCTCGAACATCGCGAGGTCGCCGCGGTGCAGGAGCTCGGCCGCCGGGGTGTCCGCGAGCTCGACCGCGGAGCCGGCGCCGAGCGCCGGGAGCGGCTGCGCGTCGTCCGTGCCGGAGATGCCGATGCTGATGCCGAGCCGCACGGTCCGGTCCCCGACGAGGAAGGTCGGGCGCATCGCGGCGACGAGCCGCTCCCCCGCACCGACCGCCTCCCGGCCGTGCACCCCGCGCAGGGCGACGACGAACTCGTCGCCGCCGATCCGGCCCAGGACGCCCTCGTCGGCGGGCATCCCGCGCACCGCGGTCTCGAGCCGGCGCGCGACCTCGACGAGGACGGCGTCGCCGGCGAGGTGCCCGAACCGGTCGTTGACCGCCTTGTAGCCGTCGAGGTCGCAGTACAGGACGCTCACGGCCGCCCCGCTCGCGAGCCACGTCGCGACGGTGTCGAGGACGACGCCGCGGTTGACCAGGCCGGTCATCCGGTCGTGCCGGGCGAGGAGCTGGAGCCGCTCGCGCAGGAGCACGGCGTCGGTGACGTCGGAGACGACCGCCACCGCGCCGCCGTCGACGACCCGCAGGCGCATCTCGGCGGTGCCGTCGGCGGGGGCGGCGAGCCGCAGCTCGACCTTCGCCGTCGCGCGCCGCCGGTGGACGACGTCCCGCACCGCGTCACGGACGGCGGGCCGGTCGTCGAGGACGGCGATCTCGGCGACGTCGCGGCCCTCGAGGTGCTCGGGACGGCGGGCCAGGAGCCGCTCGACGGCAGCGTTGGCGGCGACGACCCGGCCGCCGGAGTCGAGCCCGAGGATGACGTCCTGGGCGTTCTCCACGAGCGCCTCGAGACGCTGCCGGGACAGCTCGAGGTCGGACAGCAGCTGGGTGCCGGCCCGGACGGCGAAGGCCTGGACGCCCACCACCGAGCAGCCGACGACGGCGACGAGCATCCCCGTCACGGCCCCCGCACGGCCGAGCGCCACCTGGATCCCCACCGCGGTCGCGGCGACCGCGAGGAGCGCGTACGGCAGGACGAGGGCCGCGAACGTCGGGCGCGTGCGGTCGGTCTGCGGGCTGTCGCGTGCGTAGGGCACGAACGCGACGAGGAGGAACCCGCCGCCCGCGAGCAGCATCGTGGGCACGACGGGTACCTGCGCCGGCACCGAGTCGACGAGCCCGGCGAGCAGGAGCAGGGCGAGGCCGCCGGCGGCGACGGTCGCCCGCCGGGTGTGCCGGGCCTCGAGGGTGTGCCCGCGGGCCGTGACCGACATCCGCAGGACGGCGGCGAGCAGGCCCGCGAGCACCGTCGCGACGAGGACGGCGGCCGCGCGTGCCGGGACCGACGCACCGGGCTGCGAGAGCACGGCCCAGACGATCGTCACGGCGCTGGACCCGACGAGCAGGCCCTCGGCGAAGGAGTCGCCGACACCGCCCCGGGGCAGCACGGTCCGCACGATGCCGACGGTGCCGACGCAGCCGAGCAGTGCGGCGACGAGCAGCAGGAGGTGCCCGGCCAGCGGCATGACGTAGGCGCCCGGGTCCGTCGTGAGGACGAGCGGGTAGGCGGCGGCGCACAGCGCCGCGGCACTCGCGACGGCGGCGGCGGCCCGTCGCGGGAAGACCCTCGGACGGCGCGCCTCGGCCAGCCACGACGCCGCGGCGAGCACCGCGCACGTCGCGGCGAGGACGGTCGTCGCCACCGCGATCACGCGGGGAGACTAGCCTCCCGCCGCCTGCGCCTGCGCGGCTTCCCTGCGCGGGACCGGCGCCGCGGGGTCCGGCGAGGCCGCGCCGCGGGCCGGGGGGAAGCCCAGGGACGCCGCCGGGACGGGTCGCTGGAGGTGGAAACCCTGGGCGCGACGGCACCCGAGGGCGGCGAGCGCCCGGGCCTGCTCGGCGGTCTCGACCCCCTCGGCGACGACCGCGAGGCCGAGGTCGGCCGCGAGCCGGAGCACGGCCCGGACGAGGGCGTCGTCCTCGGCCCGGACACCGAGCCCGGCGACGAACCGGCGGTCGATCTTGAGCTCGTCGACGGGCAGCTGCGCGAGGTACCCGAGCGAGGAGAACCCGGTGCCGAAGTCGTCGAGGGAGACGTGGACGCCGAGCGCGCGCAGGCTCTGCAGGCGGGCCCCGGTCCGGGTCATGTCGTCGATCGCGGTCTGCTCGGTGACCTCGAGCGTCAGCCGCGCCGGGTCGACGCCGCTGTCCTCGAGGGCCTCCACCACGCTCGCCGGGAACGCCGGGTCGGCGAGCTGCCGGCCCGCGACGTTCACCGAGACCCCGGCGACCCGGTCGCCGCAACCGGCGAGCCAGCCGAGGGCCTGCCCGAGCACCCAGCGGCCGAGGGGGACGATCTGGCCTGTCTCCTCGGCGACGGAGAGGAAGTCGCGCGGCGTCCGGTGGCCGCCGGGGGCCTCCCAGCGCACGAGCGCCTCGAAGCCCACCCAGTTCCGGTCGGTGAGGTCGACGATCGGCTGGACGTGCAGGGCGAGCCCGGTGCCGGTGCCGAGCGCGGTGTCGAGCGCGGTGACGAGCCGGGACCGCTCGACGACCTCGGTCCGCATCCTCGGCTCGAACGCCACGGCCCGGGCACCGCCCGCCGCCTTGGCGGCGTACATCGCGAGGTCGGCGTCGCCGAGGAGGGACTCGGCGCTGCCGCCGGCCCCGACCGCGACCCCGATGCTCGCGTCGGTCCCGGCGGCGCGCGGGTCCCGCTCCCGGCCGGCCAGCCGCAACGACCGCAGCACCGCGGCGGCCAGCTCGAGGCCGGCCGCGGCCGTCCCGCCCGCGCCGAGGACGGCGAACTCGTCGCCGCCCAGGCGCGCGACGACGTCGTCCGGCCCCGCGGCCCGCTCCAGGGCCGCAGCGACGTCGCGCAGCAGCCGGTCGCCGACGGCGTGCCCGGCGGTGTCGTTGACGGACTTGAAGCCGTCCAGGTCGACGAAGAGCACGACGGCCGGGCCGGCCGCCAGCCGCTCGTCGACCAGGGCGAGGAAGGCGGCGCGGCTCGTCACCCCGGTCAGCGAGTCGGTGCGCGCCTGCCGGCGCACCTCGGCGGCCATCCGCTCCTGGACGGTGGTGTCCCGCAGCGAGATCGTCAGGCCCGGGGTCGCACCGCCGTCACGGAGGCTGACGACGGACTCGGTGTGCCGCCACGTGCCGTCCACGTGCTGCAGGCGCGCGCGGACGACGACGCTGTCTGTGCGGTGCTCGAGCAGCGGCGCGAACGTCTCGCCCGCGCCGTCGAGGGTGTCGTCGTCGGGATGCGCCCGTTCGGCGAGCCGGCCGCCGACGAGCTCGCGCGGGGACACCCCGAGCAGGTCCCGCACGGCCTCGCTGGCGAACTCGACGCGACCGTCCGGCGCGACCTGCAGCAGCGCGTCCCTGCTGTCCGCGAGCAGGTCGTCGAGCCGGCGGGCCTGCAACGCCACCGCGGCCCACAGTGCGAGGTTCTGCCGGTGGACGACCCCGATCTGGAGGGCCAGCGCGGCGAGCAGCACCGCGGTCGCCCCCACGGTCACGACGTCGTGCCGGGCGACCAGGGCGAGCGCGACCGCGGGCGCGCACAGCACCTGCGACAGCCGGCCCGGCCCGACGGGCCGGGAGCCCTCGGGCTCCGCCCGCCAGAGCGGACCACCGACCCGCCCGGCGGCCGCGAGCAGCACCAGGACGGCGACCCAGCCGCCCGTCCCGCTGCCCGGGTACCCGGTGAGGACCCAGGCGGCGTCCGAGGCGGCCGTCCCGACGGCTGCGACGACGACGAGCACCGACGGCACCCGGACGCCGGCACCGGCACGGACGCCCAGGCCGGTGACCAGGCTCGCCGCGACGAGGTCGCCGGGCAGCCACAGCAGCGCCGGGTGGACGCCGTCCCAGTCGCCCGTCGAGGCCGGGCTGCTGCGCAGGACGATCCAGAACACGACGAACGCGGCCAGCCCGACGGCGGAGCCGTCCAGGAGGAGCATCGCCCAGCCCCGCACGCCGCGCCGGGCGCCGCGCGCCAGCAGGACCGCGGCGAGGGTGACGACGAGGGCGGCCCCGCGCAGCCAGCCCCACACCAGGGGCGCGGACCACCCCGACGCCGCACCGAGCAGGGCCAGGACCCACAGCGCGGTCGCGCCCGCCAGGCAGGCCCAGGTCCGGCGGGCGTCCAGTGCGGCGTCCCGCGCCGCACGGACCTGCGCCGCGACGGCGAGCGTCCCGACGACCGCGACGGGCAGGGCGAGCCGGTCCAGCGGGACCAGCTTCGCCGTGACCACCCCGACGGACGCGGCGACGGCCACCCAGCCGAGCACCCGGCCGGCCACCGGCAGTGCGGTGGCGGTACGCGTCGCCGGCGTCAGGAGCACGGCCGGATGATTGCTCACCGTGACGACTGACACGCCGTGCGTCGACAAAGGTGAGCCGATCGGATGACCCCGGCAGGCCTGGCCGGTCCTGCGGGCGGGTCCGGCCCGGCGCTACCGCCGGCTGACCCGCCCGCCGGCGGACCCGCGGCTCAGCCGCAGACCGCCCCGCCCGACGCCGAGCCGACGAGCTTGGCGTACTTCGCGAGGACGCCCCGCGTGTAGCGCGCCGGGAGCGGCTCCCAGCCGACCCGGCGCTTCGCGAGCACCTCGTCGTCGACGAGCAGGTCGACGGTGCCCTGCGCGACGTCGAGCCGGATCCGGTCGCCGTCCTCGACGAAGGCGATCGGGCCGCCGTCCACGGCCTCGGGCGCGACGTGGCCGACGCACAGACCGGTCGTGCCGCCGGAGAACCGGCCGTCGGTGACCAGCAGGACGTCCTTGCCGAGCCCGGCGCCCTTGATCGCCCCGGTGATGGCGAGCATCTCGCGCATCCCCGGGCCACCCTTGGGGCCCTCGTAGCGGATGACGACGACGTCGCCGGCGGTGATCGTGCCGTCCTCGAGGGCGTCGAGGGCGGCGCGCTCGCGGTCGAAGACCCGGGCGGTGCCCTCGAAGACGTCCGAGTCGAAGCCGGCGCTCTTGACGACGGCGCCGTCGGGGGCGAAGGACCCGGACAGCACCGTGATGCCGCCCGAGCGGTGGATCGGCTCGGACAGCGCCCGGACGACCTTGCCGTCGAGGTCCGGCGGGGCGATTTCGGCGAGGTTCTCCGCCATCGTCCTGCCCGTCACGGTGAGGACGTCGCCGTGCAGCAGGCCGGCGTCGAGCAGCGCCTTCATGACGACGGGCACACCGCCCACGCGGTCGACGTCCGTCATGACGTAGCGGCCGAACGGCTTGACGTCGGCGAGGTGCGGGACCTTGTTGCCGATGCGCGTGAAGTCGGCGAGCGTCAGCTCGACCTCCGCCTCGTTCGCGATCGCCAGCAGGTGCAGGACGGCGTTCGTCGAGCCGCCGAACGCCATGACGACGGCGATCGCGTTCTCGAAGGCCTCGCGGGTGAGGATCTGCCGGGCCGTGATGCCCTGCCGGAGCAGGTTGACGACGGCCTCGCCGGACCTGCGGGCGTACCCGTCGCGCCGGCGGTCGGTCGCGGGCGGCGCGGCGCTGCCCGGCAGCGACATGCCGAGGGCCTCGGCGGCGCTGGCCATCGTGTTCGCGGTGTACATGCCGCCGCAGGCACCCTCGCCGGGGCAGATCGCCCGCTCGATGATGTCGACGTCCTCGCGGCTCATGAGCCCGCGGGCGCACGCACCGACGGCCTCGAAGGCGTCGATGATCGTGACTTCCTTCTCCGTGCCGTCGGTGAGCTTGGCCAGGCCCGGGAGGATCGAGCCCGCGTAGAGGAAGACGCTCGCGAGGTCGAGCCGCGCGGCGGCCATGAGCATCCCGGGCAGGGACTTGTCGCAGCCGGCGAGCAGCACCGAGCCGTCGAGGCGCTCGGCCTGCATGACGGTCTCGACACTGTCGGCGATGATCTCGCGGCTCACGAGGGAGAAGTGCATCCCCTCGTGGCCCATGGAGATCCCGTCGCTGACGCTGATCGTCCCGAACTCCAGGGGGTACCCGCCCGCGGCGTGGACGCCGTCCTTGCTCGCCTTCGCGAGCCGGTCCAGCGACAGGTTGCAGGGGGTGATCTCGTTCCACGAGCTGGCCACGCCGATCTGCGGCTTGACCCAGTCCGCGTCACCCATGCCGACGGCGCGGAGCATGCCGCGCGAGGCGGCCTTCTCGAGGCCGTCCGTCACGTCGCGGCTGCGGGGCTTGAGGTCCGGTGTCGTCTCGGTCACGTCGCGAGTCTAGGACGGCGCGACCGGTGCCCGGCGCGCGGTCCGCCACCCGGCGGGGCGCACGGCCGCGGGAACCGCGCGGCAGGCCGCAACACCGCCGAAACACACCCGAGACACGACGGGGCGGCTGCACGCGCACGATGGGCTGGTCGGTCCCGGTCAGGGCGGTCGGCCGCCGTCGGGCGGAGAGGGTGGTGCCGGGTGACGAGGCCGCCGCTCACGGGGTTCTCCGTCATGGTGCTCGGCGCGGCCGCCGGTGACGCCGTCGTCGACGCGTTCGTCGCGGCCGGCGCCCGGACCACCACCTCGCCGGACCAGCGCCCGGCCGGCGCCGCACCGGGCCCGCGGTGGGACGTCGACGCCGTCGTGGTCGGCAACCTCGTCGGCGCACGGATCCTCGTCGACGCGTGCCGGGCCGCACCGCCCGGCGGCGCCCCGGCGCTGCGGCCGGACGACGTCGTCGTCGCCTGCACGGACGCCGCGTCGGTGCGGCACCTCGTCGGTGCCGGTCTCGTCCCGCTGGTCGCGGTCGGCCCGGACGCCGGCCCGGACGCCGGTCCCGACGCCGGCCCCGACGCCGGCACGGTGGCCGGCGCGGTGGCCGAGCACCTGCTCGCGACCCGGCTGCGCCGCGTCCGCACGCACGCCGGGCTCCTCGAGGTGCGCGGTCACGAGGTCCGGCTGGACGGTGCCGCGCTGCCGCTCTCGCCGGTCCCGATGGCGCTGCTCCGGGCGCTGTCCCGCTCCCCCGGCGAGGTCGTCGACCGGCACCGGCTGCTCGCGACGATGCACGGCGCGAGCGACCTGCACGCCGTCGAGGTCGCCGTCGCCCGGCTGCGGGCCGGGATCGGTCGCGCCGGTGTCGTCGAGACCGTCGTCAAGCGCGGCTACCGGCTCGCCGTCGTCGACCGCTGATGCTCGCGCCGAGTACCGGTCCGCGGGCCTGGAAGGCCGCCGGAAGGTCCCCGCGGCGAGCATGAGCGGCACGGTCCGGCGGCATGATGGCGTGGTGACCGCCGCGCCCCCCGACCTCCGGCCCGTGCTCGTGGGCTGCGGGCACGGCACCCGGGACGCCGCCGGCCGCCGGGCGGTCGCACGGCTGCGGCTCGACGTCGCGGCGCTGCGGCCCGGGCTCGAGGTCGTCGCGGCGAGCGTCGACGTCCAGAAGCCGGCACTGCCGGACGTCGTCGCCCGGCTGGCCGCCGCCGGCCGCCGGTGCGTCGTCGTCCCGCTGCTGCTCTCGGCCGGGTACCACGTGCACACCGACGTCGCGCAGGCCGTGGCGGCGTCCGGCGGGCTCGCCGTCGCCGCCGGGGCCCTCGGGCGGGACGACGCGCTCGTCGAGGTGCTCGCGGACCGCTTGCGGGAGAAGGGCTTCCACGCCGGCGCCGACGCGGCCGGGCCGGGCGAGGCGCTCGTGCTCGCCGCCGCCGGGTCGAGCGACCCGCGCGCCCTGGCCGACGTCGAGCAGGTCGGATCACTTCTCGCGCAACGGGTCGGCGCACCGGTGACCGCCGCGTACCTGTCCGCCGCGCAGCCGCGGGTGGCCGACGCCGTCGACGCGCTGCGTTCCGTCGGCCGGCGGGTGACGGTGGCGAGCTACCTGCTCTCCCCCGGTTTCTTCGCCGAGCGGCTGGCCCGGCTCGGTGACCCGGACGTCCGCCCAGACGTCCGGGTCACCGCCCCCCTCGCCCCGCATCCCCTGCTCGCGGGGCTCGCCCTGCGCCGGTACGACGCCGCCGTCGCGGCAGCCGGCTGGGCGCAGGTCAGCTGACCGGGCCGTCCACCTGGAGCCCGAACGGGTCGGCCTGCGGGGCGAACAGCCACGGCTGCGCGGTCGTGGCCCCGTCGCCGTCGCGCAGGACGACGACCGACTCCGGCGTGATCCGCTCCAGCGCCGCGGCCGGTGCCTCCAGCTCGACGAAGCCGTCCCGGTCGGGCCGCCCGGTCGCGAGCACCTCACCGTCCGCGGTCGTACGGACCTCGGCGGTCGCGGCGCCGGGGGCGTGGACGAACCAGCGCGTCGACCCGATCCCGTTCGGAGGCAGGTCCTCGACGACCGCGGGCGTGGTGCGGGCCGCCCCGCGCGGCACGACGACACCCTGGTCGGCGACCGTGGACGACGTCCCGCCGTCGTCTCCGACGAGCACCCGGGTCTGCACCTGGGTGCCGTCCGAGAGGGTCACCGCGAGCAGCCCGAGCCGGCCGCCGCGGACGGCGCGGCACCACAGCGCCTCGAAGGACCGCGGACCGGCCGCAGGGTCGGGGTCGCGGGCGTCGACGACGGTGGAGACGGCGTCGGTGACCTCCTGTGCCGTCAGCGCACCCCGGCACGGGGCGGACGCCACGACCGACCCGACCGTCGCCCGGTCCGGCGCGAAGGCCGGCCGGGACGAGTCGAGCACCTGGACGCCGTCGAGCACCGGCTCCTCGCCCCGCCGCTGCGTCCGCACCGTGATCGCGGTCGCGGCGGCGCGCTCACGGCGGGCGGTCGCGACGCCGCCGACCGCGCGCAGCGCCGTGAACCGGCGCGACGGTGCCGCGGCGTCGTCGTAGTCCGCCTCCCAGGAGACGGCCACCGCGGTGTCGGTGCGGGTCAGGACCAGCAGGTCGGTCGAGCCGTCCGCGGCCTGGAGGGCGACGGTCACCCGGTCGCCGCTGAACTGCGGGGCACCGTCTTCCACGAGTGCGACCCCCTGGGCCGTGGGCCACTGCTGCGGCGGGCCGTCGTCGGCACGGACGACGACGAGCCTGTTGTCCCGGGTCGCGGGGACACCCGTGGCGCCGCCGACGACACCGACGCCGACCGGCCGGCCGCCGAGGTCACCGGCGTACAGCAGGCCGGCCACGACACCCTCGCGGTCCATCGCGGTCCGCAGACCCGCGACGAACGCCTTGTCCCCGGCACGCTCGCCGCGGGTCGGCCAGCTCCCGATGTCCGTGGTGACCTGGACGTCGCGCGGGTCCGCGGGTGCCGCGCGGTCCGCCCGCAGGAAGGGCAGACCGCCCGTCGCCGACCCGACCACGCCCGCCAGGGCCACCGACGCCGCGACCGCGAGGGCCGCCGTCCGCCGCCGGACCCGGGACCGCCGGACGGCTCGGGTCGTGCGGGCCCACGGGTCCGCGGCCGCCGGGACGGCGTCGGCGCCGCGCCGGAAGGCGCCGCGCAGGGCCTGCTCGAGGTCGTCGTCACCGAGCGGGCGCGGGGTGAGGTCCGTGGTCATGCCGGGCTCCCGTTGGTCGTCGGGGCGGTCGTTCGGGAGGTGGCGGGCAGCGCGCCGAGCTCGGCGCGCAGCCGGTCGAGGGCCTTGCTCGTCTGGCTCTTCACGGTGCCGACGCTGATCCCCAGCGCAGCGGCGACGTCGGCCTCGGGCAGGTCCTCGAAGTAGCGCAGGACGAGGACGGCGCGCATCCGCGGCGGCAGCGTCCGGCAGGCCCGGAGCAGCTCGTCGCGCTGGTCGACGGTCGTCGTGTCGTCCGGGGCGCCCGGGCGGGCGGGCTCGGGCGGGGCGTCGGTGAGGTGGTGCGAGATCCGCGTGCGGCGCCAGATCGAGGTGTTGAGGTTGACCATGACCCGCCGCGCGTAGACGTAGGGGGCGTCGCTCCGCTCGATCCGGGTCCAGTGCCGGTGGACCCGCACGAGGGTCGACTGGACGAGGTCCTCGGCGTCCCCGCGGTCCCCGGTAAGCAGGTACGCCGTCCGGGCCAGCGCGTGCCACTGGCCGACGACGAACTCCCGGAAGTCCGCCTCGTCGCTCGCGTCCATCGTCGTCCTCCCCGCCGGTCGCGGCCGGCCCCCTGTGCCGCGACCGTACGGCCGCTGCACCACCACAGAGCACCGGTTCCGCACCCGAGGTTGCCTCGCGCATCGATCTTCTTTCCGGGTGATCAGTACCTTTCGGGTTGTATGACTCGTTTGCGGCTTTAGGCTCCCGGAACGGCAGTGCCGCCGACGACGGGAGCCACCGCATGCTGTCCACCGCCCTGCAGGCCGCGACCACCGCACCCGTACCGCTCGCCGAGGTCTTCGGCTCCGAGGTCGTCGGGACCGCCCTGCTCACCCTCCTCGGCTGCGGCGTCGTCGCGAACGTCGTCCTCACCAAGACCCTCGGCAACGCCGGCGGCTGGCTGCTCGTCAACGTCGGCTGGGGCTTCGCGGTGCTCGCGGGTGTCTACGCGGCGTTCAGGTCCGGAGCCCACATCAACCCCGCCGTCACGGTGGGGATCCTCACCAGCGGCGCGGACGAGTACGCCCCCGGTGTCGCCGTCACGGCGGGCTCGACGTTCACCTACCTCACCGCCCAGATGCTCGGCGCGTTCCTCGGGGCCGTCGCCGCGTGGCTGGCGTACAAGAAGCACTTCGACGAGCACACGGGCGCCGACGAGGTCTCCGACGGCACGGACGGGACGACGATCGACCTGCGCGACGGGTCGTCGCCACGCGGCCGCGGCGCCGGGTCCGAGAGCGGCGGGGGCCGGACGTCGTCCGACTGGCCGCTGCGCGCGGGCGCGTCCGGCGGGTCCGGCGGGTCCGGCGGCTCCGGCTCCGGACGGCGGGCGGCGGGGCTCGACGAGCGCGAGACGCTCACGACGACGTCCCGCGTGGAGACGGTCACGGCCGAGCGCGACCGCTCCCAGGGAGAACCGACGGGCGCCCCGCGGAGCACCCCGGCGGGTGCCGCCGACAAGCTCGGCGTCTTCTGCACAGGGCCGGCCATCCCGGCCCCGGCGTGGAACGTCCTCACCGAGGTCATCGGCACCTTCGCGCTCGTCCTCGTCGTGCTGCTGTTCGGCAGGACGCCGTCCGGCCTCGGCCCGGCCGCCGTCGCCTTCCTCGTCGTCGGCATCGGCGCGAGCCTCGGCGGCCCGACCGGGTACGCCATCAACCCGGCGCGCGACCTCGGCCCGCGGATCGCGCACGCCCTGCTGCCGATCGCCGGCAAGGGGGGCAGCAACTGGGGCTACGCCTGGGTGCCGATCGTCGGCCCGGTCCTCGGAGCCGTCCTCGCCGGGCTGCTCTTCCGCGTGCTCACATGACGCCGTCCCGGCCCGCCGTCCGACCCGTTCCGCAATAGGCTCACGAGCACTCCGCTCACCGGTTCGACGTCAGCTGCTCGAGCCGACCGCCCGACCACCGAGAGGACGAGGATGTCCGACTACGTCGCCGCCATCGACCAGGGAACGACGAGCACCCGCTGCATGCTCTTCGACCGGGCCGGGACCGTCGTCTCGGTCGACCAGATGGAGCACCAGCAGATCTTCCCGCGCGCCGGGTGGGTCGAGCACGACCCGACGGAGATCTGGAACAACACCCGCGAGGTCGTCGCCGGGGCGCTCGCGAAGGCCAACGTGACCGCGACGGACATCGCCGCGGTCGGCATCACGAACCAGCGCGAGACCGCCGTCGTCTGGGACCGGACGACGGGCAAGCCGGTCTACAACGCGGTCGTCTGGCAGGACACCCGCACGCAGAAGATCTGCGACTCGCTCGGGGCGCTCGGCGGCGGGGCGGACCGCTACAAGGACACCGTCGGCCTGCCGCTCGCGACGTACTTCTCCGGGCCGAAGGTGCGCTGGATCCTCGACACCGTCGACGGCGCCCGGGAGGCGGCCGAGCGCGGCGACCTGCTCTTCGGCAACACCGACACGTGGCTGCTGTGGAACATGACCGGCGGCGTCGACGGCGGCCGGCACGTGACCGACGTGACGAACGCGTCGCGGACGATGCTCATGGACCTCGGGACGCTCGACTGGAGCGAGGACATCGCCGCCGAGATGGGCATCCCGATGTCGATGCTCCCGGAGATCAGGTCGTCGTCCGAGGAGTACGGCAAGGGCCGCCGCGGCGGGTTCCTCGAGGGCGTCCCGATCGCGGGCGACCTCGGCGACCAGCAGGCCGCGACGTTCGGCCAGGTCTGCTTCGACGTCGGGATGGCGAAGAACACCTACGGAACCGGCAACTTCCTGCTCCTCAACACCGGGACCGAGCGGGTCAAGAGCGAGAACGGCCTGCTGACGACGGTCTGCTACCGGATCGGCGACGCGGCGCCGGTCTACGCGCTCGAGGGCTCGATCGCGGTCACCGGCTCGCTCATCCAGTGGCTGCGCGACAACCTCGGCATGATCACGTCGGCGCCCGAGATCGAGACGCTCGCGCGGTCGGTCGAGGACAACGGCGGCGCGTACTTCGTGCCGGCGTTCTCGGGCCTGTTCGCGCCCTACTGGCGCTCGGACGCCCGCGGCGCGCTCGTCGGCCTGACCCGCTACGTGAACAAGGGCCACATCGCCCGGGCCGCGCTCGAGGCGACGGCGTTCCAGACCCGGGAGGTCGTCGACGCGATGCGCGCCGACTCGGGGGTCGAGCTCACCGAGCTCAAGGTGGACGGAGGCATGGTCGTCAACGAGACGCTCATGCAGTTCCAGTCGGACATCCTCGGGGTGCCGGTCGTGCGCCCGAAGGTCAACGAGACGACGGCGCTCGGCGCCGCGTACGCCGCGGGTCTGGCCGTCGGGTACTGGAGCGGCGAGGACGACCTGCGCAAGAACTGGTCCGAGGGCGGGCGCTGGGAGCCGGACATGGAGGACGGCGTCCGCGACAAGAAGTACCGGCAGTGGAAGAAGGCCGTCACCCGGACGTTCGACTGGGTGGACGACGACACGGACTGAGGGTCCGCGGTCGAGCCGCCGGCGCCCTGGTGCTGGGGTGACCGACTGAGGTGACCGAATCGATGGCCGTATGGCCGAAGGGGTTGCGACCCCTACGGTGATGCGGTCATCGGTTCGGTCATCAGCGTGTGAGCGTGAGTTCTGGCGCGGGACGTACATCGGTACGACCTCGTCCCGTCCCCCGCCCCACGGAACGTCCCACCGTCCACAGACCGCGCCGCGGCCCGCGCAGCGGGCGAACTCCTCGGGCCAGGCTTTCGGCATGGACCTTCCCGCGGCCCTCGCCGCCGTCGTCGCCGCGCAGGACGGGCTCGTGCACCGGCGTCAGCTCGACGAGCACGGAGTCAGTGCCGAGACGCTGCGCTGGGCGGTCGGTCGCCGCTGGCAGGTGGTGCTGCCCGGTGTCTTCGCGACGTTCACCGGCCGGCTCGACGCGCGGCAGCGTCTCGTCGCCGGCGCCCTGTTCGCCGGCCCGGAGGCAGCGCTGGCCGCGGCGAGCGCCGCCCGGTGGCACGGCCTGACCAGCCTGCCGAGGGCTCACCACCTGCAGTTCCTCGTACCGAGCCGGCTGGCCGCACGACGCCAGGGGCCGGTCGTGCTGCGCCGTACCGATCGGCCCGACGAGCACGCGTGGAACCGGCCCCCGCTGCAGGTCTGCTCGCCCGCCCGGGCGGTGGCGGACGCCGTCCGCGACCTGCGCAACCAGGACGAGGCCACCGCGCTCGTCGTCGAGGCGGTGCAGCGCGGGGTGCTGGGCCTGCAGGCCCTGCGCCACGAGCTCGAGGAGGGGCCGCGACGGTGGAGCCACCTGCTCCGGAACGCCGTCGCCGCCGCGGAGCTCGGCATCTGGTCGGTCCCCGAGAACGACCTCGCGCAGCTCGTGGCGCGCAGCACGTCGCTGCCTCCCATGTGGTCGAACCCGACCGTCCACGGCCCGGACGGCACCCGGCTCCCCACACCCGACGGCTGGCTCGACGACGTGGCACTGGCGATCCAGGTGCACTCGGTCCGTTGGCACGCGATGGGCTCGGACTGGGAGGGCACCGTGCAGAACGACGGGATCTACGCCGAGTACGCGGTCCCCGTCCTGGCGTTCACACCGCAGCGCATCGCGACCGACGCCCGGTGGGTCGTCGAGCGGATCGAGCGGGTGCACGCCGCTCTGCAGGACCGGGGGCGACCTCCGGTGACGGCGACGCCACGGACGCCGCTGCTGGTCCGGGGATGAGGGCCGTCCGGTCCCTCAGCCGAAGTGACCTGACTCGTAGCCGCGGCGCGCGTCCTCGTCCGCGCGGACGGCCACGACCTGGTCCGGGACCAGAAGGCGCTCCACGAGGTCCCGCAGACCCCGCGGGAGCAGGCCGGTGGCGGCACCGAGCGCTCTGACCCGCCCGGGCACGAACACCTCGAACCGCGGACGCTCGACGGTGGCCACAACAGCGGCAGCGACGTCGGCCGGTCTCAGCATCGGGACACCGCCTGGCTTCGTGCCTGCTGCCAGCGCCGTGTCGACGACGGTCGGCAGCACGACGCAGATGTCGACGCCCGTGCCGCGCAGCTCCCGGCGGACCCCCTTGAGGTAGCCGTGGATGCCGTGCTTCGTCGCCGCGTACGTGGACTCCCCCGGCGGAGACACGATGCTCGCCGCCGACGCGACGGTGAGGATGCAGCCCCGGCCACGGGCGACCATCCCGGGAGCGGCGAGCCGGACACCACGCATGGCGCCGAGGAGGTTCACGTCGACCTGACGGCGCGCGACGTGCTCCGGCTCGTCGCCGAAAGGGCCGACCCACATGACGCCCGCGTTGTTCACGAGCACGTCGAGCGGTCCGATCCTGGTCTCCACCTCGTCGAGGAACGCGCTGAACGAGGCCGTATCGGTGACGTCGAGCTCGATGCCGAGGGCCCGACCGCCCAGTCCGTGCGCCGCCGACCGGGCCGCTGCGCCGTCGAGGTCGCCGATCGCCACGGACGCGCCGGCGCGGGCGAACCGGGTCGCGGTCTCGAGGCCGATGCCGTTCGCTGCACCCGTGATCGCCACGACCAGTCCCGAGACCGACCGTCGTCGTCGCACCGCGACCTCCTTTGTCCAGCGCACCATCGCCCCGGTGCCACGCCCGACCGTCCGGCCCTGCTGTGCGAACGCGTGCGCTCGTCGGCGCAGTCTGGCGGAGAGGCTGCACGAGGGAAAGCCCGGCTCCCGAACCGCGGGGCCCTCGTGCGCCCGAACTGATCACCGAGCCGATGACCGAGCCGATGACCGAATGACCGAACGGGGTCCTACCCCTGCGGTGATGCAGTCATCGGTTCGGTCACGCACGAACGGACCGCCGGACCCGCCCGTCAGCCGCCCGCGATGTTCGGCAGCACGACGACCTCGGCGCCGTCCGGCACCGGGGTGTCCTGGCCGAGCAGCGCACGGCAGTCGTCGCCGGCGACGAAGACGTTGACGTGCCGGCGCAGCGTGCCGCGTTCGTCGCGCAGGCGGCGCTCGAGGCGGGGGTGGGCCGCGGCGAGGGCGTCGAGGACGTTCCCGACCGTCACCGCGGCCGCACCGGCCGGAGCCGTCGGGACGGAGACCGTCACCGTCGAGCGGCCGTCCGCCTCGTCGCGCAGGGCGGCGGGGAGCACGACGACGACGGACCGCTCCGGCGGCGGCCCAGCACCGGTCGACCCTTGCACCGCAACGGGTCCGGGGTCCGTCATGCCACCACCGCGGCCCGCACCGAGAGGATGTCGGGCAGGTGCGTGGCGACCTCGACGAAGGTCGTGCCCTCGTCGGTGCTCGCCCAGACGCAGCCGTCGCGGGTGCCGAAGGTGAGCAGCGGCGCGGCGTCGTCGCCGGTACCGACGACGTCGGCGGCGTCGCGCAGCACCGAGGTCCACGACCCGTCGGGCAGGTCGGTGCCGACCTCGGACCAGGTGCGGCCGCCGTCCCGGGTGCGGTGCAGGCGCAGCCGGCCGCCGGGCGGGACCCGCCGGCCGTCCGCCTCGAGCGGGAGCACCCACACCGTGCCGGAGCGCTGCGGGTGGGCGAGCATGACGAAGCCGAAGTCGCTCGGCAGGCCATCGGCGATGGACGTCCACGTCGCCCCCGCGTCGTCCGAGCGGTAGACGCCGTGGTGGTTCTGCGCGTAGAGCACGGCCGGGCCGGCGGCGTCGGCGGCGACCTTGTGCACGCACTGGCCGTACTCCGGGTAGGGGTCGGGCAGGAAGTACGCCGAGATGCCCTTGTTGCTCGGGAGCCAGGTGCCGCCGCCGTCGCGGGTGACGTAGACGCCGCCGCTGCTCATCGCGACGAGCACCCGGCCGTCGTCCTGCGGGTCGGTGACGACGGTGTGGACGGCGGCCCCACCGAAGCCGGGCGCCCACGGCCGGTGCGGGTGGTCCCACAGGCCGCGGACGAGCGAGAACGTCTCGCCCGCGTCGTCGCTGCGCCAGAGCGAGGTCGGCTCGCACCCGGCCCAGACGACGCCCGGCCGCGCCGGGTCGCCCTGGAGCTGCCAGACCCGCTCGAGCGCCGTTTCGGTGTCGTCCGGGAACACGACGGAACCGGCCTCCGCCTCGGCCCAGGTCTCCCCCAGGTCGTCGGAGTGCGAGACGCCCGGCCCCCAGTGCTCGCTGCGGACGCCGGCCAGCAGCCGGGGCGCACCACCCCCGCCGGGCGCGGCGACGAAGCCGACCGCCGCCACCTCCTGCATGAGGAACTGCGGGCCCTCGACCTTCCAGGCCGCGCCGTCCGCGCTGCGGGCGAGGAAGAGCCCCTTGCGGGTTCCGATGGCGAGTACGAGTGTCATGGGTCACATCCAAGTCCTGGGTACCGACAGATCGCCAGAGCGACGGGCCGGGAGAAGCCCCGACCGGTCGCTCGTGTGCACCCTGTGACCGCCTCAGCGCCCCGGACTCACCGGCCGCCCCGATCCCGGGGTCACGGCGTCGTCGGCGGCTGCAGGCCGGCGCCGGCGGCGTCGGGCTGCACGACCTTCGTCGTGGCGACCGTCGCCCCGTCGCCGTCGAGGAACCGCACGGACTGCGCGCCCTCGAGGGTGAGGACCCCCGGGCCACCGCCGGGCAGGTCCACCCGGTGCGTCGCGCCGTCCGTCGTCGTCACCTGCGCCGCCACGGCGTCTGACGGCCCGACGAGCACGACGTGCTGCGGCCCGTTCGTCGTGTACGCGCCGTCGGCGAGCGCCACCGCCTCCTGGAACACCCAGGCCAACGCGGGGGTGGCGGCCGCCCCGTAGGTCGTCACCGCGACCGGCTGGCCGAAACCACCCTGCATCACGGCCGTGTACACGTCCTGGACGGCGACGAGCACCCGCCCGCCGGACGGCGCCGTGACCTCGACGACGTCGAGCGTCGTCCCGTCCACGGTCCCGCTCCAGACGAGCCGGCGCTTCGACGTCGTGACATCCAACGCCGATGCGTACTGCGCCGCGGCGAGCGACCCGGCGAGCCGCTCGGCCGCTGGCGCCGACGACACCACCCGTGCAGGCACGGACCCGGTGCGCACGGCGGGAGTCGCGCCTCGGACGAGCACCGCCTGCTCGGCGTCCGACTCTCCGCCCCACCCGCGTTCGCCGACGGCGACGACGTCCCGCCCCGCGGTCCGCAGGAACACCCGTCCGGACCCGGCAGGCAGGACCAGCTCCCAGACACCCGGCTCGGTCGCCCGGACGGGGGCAGCGGGCCACGACACCGTGCCGTCGGCGGCGATCCTGACCGGCCCGACCTGCTCGACGTCCCGCGCCGGGCCGAGCACGAGCGCCGCGCCCCTCGTCGTCGGGCCGGCCGGGACGCTGCCCGGGCCGAACGTCTCCGACACGAGGTCCTGCGGTCCGTCGCTGCGGCCCTGCTCCATCGCCGCCACCGCGGCACCCTTCTCCCCGAGGTACCAGAGCTGTGCGCGTGCCTCGATCGCGCCCCACCGCAGCGGCGTCTCGACGACCGCGACCCGGAAGTCCCCGAGGTCCCCGGCGTAGATGACGTCGACCCGGTCCGCAGACGGCGCGCGCCAGCGCTCGCCGCCGGACTCGGCCTGGTCGAACGTCGCGACCTTCTCGCGCAGCGCCCTCAGCCAGGCCGCGTCCCCGGCGAGGGACCCCCGCGTCGGGCCGTTCGCGAGTGCCGAGGCTGCGGGCGACGTGATGGGGACGACGGGCGCCCAGGACGGCACCGGCACGACCCCGAGCTGGACGGCGGCCAGCACCGCCGCCACGCCGCCGAGGGCCCCCAGCCCCTTGCCCGCCCGGGCCACCCGGCGACGGCGCCGCACCCGGCGCAGCCCGCGGTCGATCTGCGCCCGGTCCGGCGGCCGGCTGGACACCCGGTCGGCGACGTCGCCGAGCACCTCACGGACCATCGTCAGCTCGTCCATCACCGCTCCTCGTTCGTCATCGGGTCGGGCGTCCGCGGGCCGGCAGCACCCGGCAGCCCGACGGCCTCGCGCAGCGCCGACCGCCCGGCGAGCCGGTCGACGGCCCGCGACAGCTGGCTCTTCACCGCCCCGGTCGAGCAGCCGAGCAGGGCGGCCGTCTCGGCCTCCGACAGGTCCTCCCAGACCCGCAGGACGACGACCGCCCGCATCCGCGGCGGCAGCGAGCGCAGCTCGCGCCAGACCGCCTCCCGCGCTGCCGACGCCTCGGTCGGGTCCGGCGCGGGCGCCTCGACCCGGCTCGTCAGCTCGGCCTCGCGCACCCGGCGCCGCAGCATCCGGCCGCGGGACACCGCACGCCGCGCGATCGCCGTCCGGACGTAGACCTCCGGCCGCTCCGCCCGGACGTGCCGCCAGCGCCGCCAGGTGCCCTCGAGGGCCACCTGGACGAGATCCTCGGCGTGCCCGAGGTCGCCCGTCAGCAGGTACGCGTACCGGACCAGCGCCGACCAGCGCGACTGGACGAACGCATGGAAGTCACCGTCGTCCGCGCCCTCGACGTCCACGTCGGGCACCACCTCGGCCGCCACGTCGGGCACCGCCCACCCCCACCGCGTACCTCACCCGGACCGCCGGCCGGACGGGCCCGCCGTCCGGGCCCACCTCTCAAGACGCCGACCCGCCGCAGCACGTTGAGACGACTTCAGCGCGGCGGACCACCCACGACGTTCGCGAGCGGCTCCCCGGCGGCCCACCGCTCGAGCTGGGCGCGCAGCAGCTTCCTCGCCCGGGGCGGGAAGGCCGCCGTGTCGCCGCCGACGTGCGGGCTGATGAGGACGCCGGGCAGCCGCCACAGCGGGTGGTCGGCGGGCAGCGGCTCGGGGTCGGTGACGTCGAGCGCCGCCGCGATCCGGCCCGTCGACACCTCGGCGACGAGCGCGTCGGTGTCGACGACGCCGCCCCGTGCGACGTTGACGAGCAGCGCGCCGTCCGGCATCGCCGCGAGGAACGCCCCGTCGACGAGCCCGCGCGTGGAGTCGTTGAGCGGCACGACGAGGACGACGACGTCGTGGTCGGGCAGCAGCGCCGGCAGCTCGTCGACGCCGTGGACGTGCCCGCGGTCGTCGTCCCGGGCCCGGCTCGCGACCCGGGTCAGGTGCACCTCGAACGGCGCGAACCGGTCGACGACCGCGCTGCCGACGCTGCCGGTGCCGATGACGAGCACCCGCCGGTCGGCGAGCGCGGGCCGGTAGCCGGACAGCCACTCCCCGCGGACCTGGGCGCGGGCGAAGTCGCCGATCCCGCGCAGCGCCGCGATCGCGAGGCCGACGGCGAGCTCGGCCGTCGAGGCGTCGTGGACGCCCGCCGCGTTGCAGAGGGTCACGCCGTCCGGCAGGTGCGCGAGCACGTTGTCGTAGCCGGCGGTGAGCGTCTGGACGACCTCGAGCCCCTCGATGGACGCCAGCCGCGGGATCGCGCGCGAGGAGTCGAGGTACGGCAGGACGACGAGCGACGGCGCCCGGTCGTCGAGCCCGTCCGGCAGGTCACCCTCGACCGGCCACAGGACGACGTCGAGCGGGGCCTGCCCGTCGGGCCACAGCCCTTCCCACCGCTCGTCGGGGACGGTCACGACCTTGCGGGCATCGCTGGCATCAGGCACCGCCGCAGGCTACCGAGCCGGGCGGACGACGCGCCCCCGGCCCGCCACCGACCCGGACGGCGGCTTGACAGCGTGCTTGACAGAGAATCTGTTTCTGTAAAGTTACTGCCGAGTATTGAGTCAACACCCGTTGGTGTAGTGCAATGCGTCCATGACCCTCGCGCACGACCACGACCACGACGTCGTCGTCATCGGCTCCGGGTTCGGGGGCAGCGTCAGCGCGCTGCGCCTGGCCGAGAAGGGCTACGACGTCCTCGTCCTGGAGTCCGGGCGCCGCTTCGAGGACGCCGACTTCGCCAAGACGTCCTGGGACGTCCGCAAGTACCTGTGGGCGCCGAGGCTGGGGTGCACCGGGATCCAGCGGATCCACCTGCTGCGCGACGTCCTCATCCTCGCCGGGGCCGGCGTCGGCGGCGGTTCGCTCGTCTACGCGAACACCCTCTACGAGCCCCCGGCGCCGTTCTTCACCGACCCGCAGTGGGCCGACGTCACCGACTGGCACGCCGAGCTGCGGCCGCACTACGCCGTCGCGAAGCGGATGCTCGGCGTCGTCGAGGAGAACCCGGTGTGGGGCCCGGTCGAGGAGATGATGAAGGAGACCGCCGAGGCGATGGGCCGCGGCCACACCTTCCGCAAGACACCCGTCGGCGTCTTCTTCGGCCGGGACGACGCGCAGGAGCCGGACGTCACCGTGCCCGACCCGTACTTCGGCGGGGCCGGACCGGCCCGGACCGGCTGCACCGAGTGCGGCAACTGCATGGTCGGCTGCCGGGTCGGCGCGAAGAACACCCTCGTGAAGAACTACCTCGCCCTCGCCGAGGGCCTCGGCGTCCGGGTCGAGGCGCTGCGCACGGTCGTCGACGTCTGCCCGGTCGACCCCCGCGACCCGGCCGCCGGCTGGCGGGTGACGAGCGAGCGCACCGGCGCGTGGGTCCGCAAGGACCGGCGCACGGTGACGTGCGCGCAGGTCGTCGTCTCGGCCGGGACCTGGGGCACGCAGACCCTGCTGCACAACCTCAAGCAGGACGGCACGCTGCCTGCGATCTCCGACCGGCTCGGCACCCTGACCCGCACGAACAGCGAGGCGCTGCTCGGCACGATGACCCGCTGGGTGCCGAAGGAGGACCTCACCCGGGGTCTGGCGATCACGGCGTCCTTCCACCCGGACGACAGCACTCACGTCGAGAACTGCCGCTACGGCAAGGGGTCCAACACCATGGGCGCCCTCGTCATGCTCATGGCGGACGGCGGCCCGCCCGACGCGGCGGACCCCGGCAAGCGCTCGTTCCGCTGGCGCGGGCTGCTCGCCGAGCTGCGCCGGAACCCGTTCGTCGTCCGTTTCCTCCTGCCGCCGCTGGCCTGGAAGTTCTCCCAGCGCGCGATCATCGGCCTCGTCATGCAGCCGGTCGACAACTCGATCACGGTCAAGCCGGCGAAGCGGCGGCTCGGCCGCGGCTGGCGGCTGTCGTCCGGCCCGGGCCACGGGACGCCGAGCCCGCGCTGGATCCCGACCGGGCACCGGACGATGCGCATCCTCGGCGGGATCCTCTCCGCCCGGACCGGGATGGCGACCGCGACCGGCGCCCCGATGACCGACCTCGTCGACATCCCCATGACGGCGCACTTCATCGGCGGCTGCGCGATCGGCTCGACCCCCGAGCGCGGCGTCCTCGACCCGTACCAGCGGGTCTGGGGCTACCCGACGCTGCACGTCGTCGACGGCTCGGCGCTGTCGGCGAACCTCGGCGTCAACCCGTCGCTGAGCATCACGGCGATGTCCGAGCGGGCGATGTCGCTGTGGCCGCGCAAGGGCGATGCCGACCCGCGGCCGGAGCAGGCCCAGGGCTACGCCAGGCTCGAGCCCGTCCCCGCGCTGCGCGAGGCCGTGCCCGCGAGCGTGCGCGAGCGCTGGCGGCTCGACCTGCAGCCGGCCGACCCGCAGCCGGCCGGGTCCGGGTCGGGCGGGTCTCGGCGCGCGGACCCGGTGGCCGCCGTCGTACCGTCGAACGGTGCCTCAGCCGACCACTGACCAGTCCGGACGCCGCCCCGCGCGGCCCGCGTCCGCCGTCCCCGCGCGGGCCCTGGCCCCTGCCCTCGCCCTGACGCTGGCCCTCGCCGGCTGCTCGGGGGCGTCGTCCGGCGGGTCCGATCCGGGGTCGGCCCCCGCGCCGTCCCCGACGGCGACGTCCACCGCCCCGGCGCCCGCGCCGTCCGCGGCCGGCGAACCGGCGGTGCCGGTGCTCGCCGGGGACGTCGCCACCGGGCTGTCCGTGCCGTGGGGCGTCGCGTTCCTCGCCGACGGCTCGGCCCTCGTCGCCGAGCGCACGACGGGGGACGTCGTCCGCGTCCGGCCGGGCGCGGCCCCGGTCGCCGTCGGCCGGGTGCCCGGCGTCGCCGACCTCGGCGAGGGCGGGCTGCTGGGGCTGGCGCTCGCCCCCGGCGACGAGAAGACGCTCTACGCCTACCTGACGACCCGGGACGACAACCGGATCGTCGCGATGGCCCTCGACCCCGACCCGCGCGAGGCGGGCCGCGGCCTCGGCGCACCCCGCGTGCTGCTGTCCGGCATCACGAACGCCGGGCGGCACAACGGCGGGCGGATCGTCGTCGGCCCCGACGGCATGCTGTGGGCCGGGGTGGGCGACGCGGGCGACACCTCGCTCTCCCAGCGCCGGGACTCCCTCAGCGGGAAGATCCTGCGGATCGCGCTCGACGGCTCGGTGCCGGCCGACAACCCGTTCCCCGGGTCGCCGGTCTGGTCGCTCGGGCACCGCAACGTCCAGGGCCTCGCCTTCGACTCCGCGGGCCGGCTCTGGGCGACCGAGTTCGGCCAGAACACCTGGGACGAGCTCAACCTCGTCGAGAAGGGCCGCAACTACGGCTGGCCCGAGGTCGAGGGCAAGGAGGGCAGGGCCGGGTTCGTCGACCCGCAGGTCGTCTGGCGCACCTCGGACGCGTCCCCGAGCGGCCTGGCGATCGTCGACGACGTCGCCTACGTCGCCGCACTGCGCGGAGCCAAGGTCTGGGTCGTGCCGCTGACGGACGGCCGGGCCGGCGAACCCGTCGCGGCCCTCGACGGCGTGCTCGGCCGGATCCGCACCGTCGAGAAGGCGCCCGACGGCACCCTGTGGCTCACGACGTCCAACACCGACGGCCGCGGCGACCCGAAGGCCGGCGACGACCGCGTCGTCCGCGCGACGCTCACGCAGGCCGGCTGACCCGTCCGCGCCCGGCGCGTCGCGCGGTTCCGGTGGAAGACCGGGGGCCTGTCGTGATGTTGTCCTGCCCATGGCCGACGCACGCACCGGGCGCCCGCGCACGACGGACGCCACCCACAAGGTCACGACGCTGGAGCTGTTCTTCGACCTCGTCTTCGTCTTCGCGCTGACCCAGGTCACCGCGCTGCTCGCGGGCTCCCCGGACGCCGAGGGGGCGCTGCGCGGGGTGCTCGTCCTGGGCATCCTCTGGTGGTCCTGGACCGGGTTCGCCTGGCTCGGGAACGTCGTGCGGGCCGACGAGGGCGGCGTCCGGATCGCGCTCGTCGCCGTCATGGGCGCCATGCTCGTCGCGAGCATGGCGATCCCCGAGGCGTTCTCGGACAGCGGGGACGCCACCCTCTCCGGGCCGCTCGTCTTCGCCGCCGCCTACTTCGCGGTCCGGGCGCTCCACGTGCTGCTGTTCGCCCTGGTGTCCCGGGACGACCCCGCGCTGCGGGCCACCGTCGTCCGGTTCACCGTGCCGTTCGCCGTCGGCACCGGCACCCTCGTCGCCGCGTCGTTCACCTCCGGCGCGCTCCAGACGACCCTGTGGGCCCTCGCGCTCGGCCTGGACTACCTGCTCGTCTACCTCATCGGCCCCGGCGGCTGGCGGGTGGACTCCCCCGGGCACTTCACCGAGCGGCACGGGCTCGTCATCATCATCGCGCTCGGCGAGTCGATCGTCGCGATCGGCGTCGGTGCGGGCGGTCTCCCCCTCACGTGGCCGATCGTCATCGGGGCCAACCTCGCCCTCGTCGTGCTCGTCAGCCTGTGGTGGATGTACTTCGACGTCGTCGCGCTCGTCGCCGAGCGCCGGCTGGCGGCCGCCGAGGGCGTCGAGCGGGTCGCACTGGCCCGGGACTCGTACACCTACCTGCACTTCCCGATGGTCGTCGGCATCGTCTTCCTCGCCCTCGGTCTCAAGAAGGCCCTCGGCTACGTCGGCGAGGACGCCGGCAAGGGTCTCGAGGTGCTCACCGGCGGCAAGGGCCTGCACGGCATGCCACTCTGGTCGCTCTACGGCGGGGTGGCGCTGTACCTGCTCGCGCACGTCGCGTTCAGGCTGCGCAACATCGGCTCGCTGAACCGGCAGCGACTGGCGCTCGCCGCCCTGCTGCTGGCGCTCGTGCCCGTCGTCGGGGGGCTGTCGGCGACGCTCCAGGTCGCCGTCCTCGCCCTCGGGGTCCTCGTCGTCGTCGGCTACGAGACCCTGTGGTTCCGCGAGTGGCGGGAGGCCGTGCGTCACGAGGGCTGACCGGGCCCGCCAGATGGGCCGGCCCGGCTCAGGCGCTGCGCCGGCCGAGCCCCGGGCTGCCGGGCGGGACGACGGCCACGGGGCGGGCGGCCGCCGCGACGAGCTCGGCGGCCGGGACGGCGCCGCCGTACATCGAGCCCTGGCCGAAGCCTGCGCCGAGCCGGGTGACGAGCTCGGACACGACGGAGGAGCCGATCCCCTCGACGACGACCTGGACGCCGAGGCTGCGGCCGAGGTCGAGGACGGCGGTGGTGATGGCCCGGGCCTGCGGCTCCTCGACGAGCGAGGCGGTCAGGGACCGGTCGATCTTCAGCACGTGCACGGGCAGCCGGCGCAGGTAGCCGAGCGCCGAGTAGCCGGTGCCGAAGTCGTCGATCGCGATCGTCACCCCCGAGTCGGCGAGCCGGCGCAGGGTCCGGACGGCGGGCGAGTCCTCCTCGATGAAGACCGCCTCGGTCACCTCGACGACGAGCGCCGCAGGCGGGACACCGTGCGCGGACAGCGCCTCCGCGACGACCTGGTGGAAGCCCGGGACCCGCAGCTGGAGCGGTGACACGTTGCAGCTGACCCGGATCCCGAGCCCGTGCAGGTCGTGCCGCGCCACCTCCGCGAGGGTGCGGTGCAGGACGAGCTCGCCGAGGGCGACGACGAGGCCGGACTCCTCCGCCACCGGGATGAACTCGCCCGGGTCGACGACGCCGAGCACGGGGTCGGTCCAGCGGGCGAGCGCCTCGGCGCCGCTGATCCGGTCGCGGTTGAGGTCGACGATCGGCTGGAAGGCGACCTCGACGCGCTCCTGCGAGATCGCGGCCCGCAGCCGCTCCTCGACGAGCAGCCGGCGGTGCCGCACCCGGGCGGCCTCGGCGTCGAAGACCTCGACCCGGTCCCGGCCCAGCCGCTTGGCCGTCCGGAGCGCGGCCCCGGCGGACGACAGCGCCGCGAGCGGGTCGGACGACTCGAGCGCGGAGCCGGGCGCGACCCCGGGCCCGGCGACCGCGGCGATGCCCACGCTCGCCGAGACGCTGAGCCGGTCCACCCCGGGGACGTCGCCCGCGGCCTGCCGGACCGCCGCCACGAGCCGCCCGCCGAGCGTCTGCGCGGTCCGCACGTCCGCCGCGACGAGGACGGCGAACTCGTCGCCGCCGGCCCGGCTCACGAGCGAGCCCGGCGGCACGGCGGCTCCGATCCGGTGGGCAGCGGCCTCGAGGAGCCGGTCCCCGGTCGGGTGGCCGAGGACCGCGTTGACCTCCTTGAAGCCGTCGAGGTCCACGGACAGCAACGACCACTCCTCCTGCGGGCTGACGGCCGCGAGCCGCAGCTCCAGGGTGCGCCGGTTCGGCAGCCCGGTGAGGGGGTCCGTCGTCGCCTCCTCGTGGAGCCGCTCGACGAGCCGGCTGCGCATCCGGGTGTTGAGCCACTCCCGGCCGGCCAGGACGAACAGCGCGACGACGACGAACCACAGCGACACCGGGTCGGCCTGGAGCGTCGTGGAGACGATGACGAGGACGACGCCGAGCGCGAGGAGGCCGAGCGCGGTGTACGTCGTCACCACGACGACGCGGGCGTCCGGCTCGAGCTCGGCCGCGGTGCCCGCACGGGCCCGGGAGCCCCTGGCGTCCTCCGGCCGGTAACGGAGCAGGCCCAGGGCCAGGAGCGGCCAGGCCAGGCACCACAGCATCGCGCCCTGCCAGGGCCACGCCTCCCCGTGGAGGATCGTGTGGAGGGTCACGAGGTCGCCGACGGTGTAGCAGCCGACCCCGACGGACACGAGCAGCATGTTGCGGTCGAGGTCCCGGATCCCGATGAGGAACGACAGGGCCGTGACACCGACGTCCGCGAGCATGACGACGACCGCCGTCACGGTGTCGGGTCGCAGGGCCACCCGGCCGTCGGTCGAGAAGATGTGCAGGAACGCGAACTGCCAGACGAGCAGGGCGGCCGTCACCGAGATGAGGGCGGAGTCGACCGGCAGCCGCCAGCGCGCGGCCGGGTCCGACTGCGGACGGCGCCCGGCGCCGCGCCGCGGGATGAGCAGCGCCCCGACGAACGCCAGCGGCGCCGCGAGCAGGGACAGCAGGTCACCGGCGGTGGGGAACGACGGCGTCCCGTTGATCGCGATGATCCCCTGGACCGCCTGCCCGACCCCCCAGACGGTGACCGCCCAGCCGAGCCAGCGGCGGAACGCCTGGTGCGGCCCGGCGCCCCACGAGCGGACGAGGAGCACCGGACCGCTGAGCAGGGCGGTGAGCCCTGCCGTCGAGGTGCCGACCGGCGTCGCGAGCGGCGACCCGGCCAGGCCGAGCAGGCCGACCAGGGCCGCCGCGACGACGGCGAGCGGGACGAGCGCGAGCGGTGCGGAGGCGAGCGGTACCAGCACGCTGACCCGGCGAAGGGTCACGCTGGTCGGCCACGCCACAGAATCCCCCACCTCTCCCGGCGGGGCCCGCGGGGATCAGCTCGTCGTCACGTCCGTCGTGCTGTCAGCGGGGGCCAACCGCTCGGTCAAGAGAGCCTTGACCTTAGCGGCATCGGCCTGGCCACGCATCTGCTTCATGACGGCACCCACGAGCGCGCCGACCGCCGCGACCTTGCCGCTGCGCACCTTGTCCGCAACGTCCGGGTTGTCGGCGATCGCCTGGTCGACGGCGGCCCCCAGCGCGCCGTCGTCCGACACGACCCGCAGGCCCCGGCTCTCGACCACGTCGGCCGGCTCGCCCTCGCCGGCGAGGACGCCCTCGAGCACCTGCCGGGCGAGCGAGTCGGTGAGCGTGCCCGCGTCGACGAGCCCCTGGAGGGCCGCGACCTGGGCCGGGGTCACGGGCATCGCCGCGAGCTCCACGCCGTCCGCGTTGGCCCGGCGGGCCAGCTCGCCGCTCCACCACTTGCGGGCCGCGGCCGGGGCCGCGCCGGCGGCGACGGTCGCCTCGACGAGCTCGACCGCGCCGGCGTTGACGAGGTCGCGCATCTCGAGGTCGGCGAAGCCCCAGTCGGCCTGCAGGCGCCGGCGGCGCTGCGGCGGCGGCTCGGGGAGCGTGCCGCGCAGCTCGTCGACCCAGGCCGGGTCCGGCGACATCGGCACGAGGTCGGGCTCGGGGAAGTAGCGGTAGTCCTCGGCGTCCGACTTCTCCCGGCCGGACGTCGTGATGCCGGTGTCCTCGTGCCAGTGCCGGGTCTCCTGGACGATCCTCAGGCCGGCGGCGAGCCGCGCGGCGTGCCGCGTCATCTCGTACCGGACGGCGCGCTCGACGCTGCGCAGCGAGTTGACGTTCTTCGTCTCGCTGCGGGTGCCGAGCGGGACGGCGCGCTGCTCGGCCGACCCGGGCGCGGTGCCCGGGACCTTCGCGCGCAGCGAGAGGTTCGCGTCGCAGCGGAGCGACCCCTGCTCCATGCGGACGTCGCTGACGCCGAGGGCGCGCAGCAGGTCGCGCAGGGCCGAGACGTACGCGCGCGCGATCTCCGGCGCCCGCTCCCCCGCACCCTCGACCGGCTTGGTGACGATCTCGATGAGCGGGATGCCGGCGCGGTTGTAGTCGACGAGCGAGTGGTCGGCGCCGTGGATCCGCCCGGTGGAGCCGCCGACGTGCGTCGACTTGCCCGTGTCCTCCTCCATGTGGGCGCGCTCGATCTCGACCCGGAAGGTGCTGCCGTCGTCCAGCTCGACGTCGAGGAAGCCGTTGAACGCGATCGGCTCGTCGTACTGCGACGTCTGGAAGTTCTTCGGCATGTCCGGGTAGAAGTAGTTCTTCCGCGCGAAGCGGCACCACGTCGCGATCTCGCAGTTCAGCGCGAGGCCGATCCGGATCGCCGACTCCAGCCCGCGGGCGTTGAGCACCGGTAGCGCACCGGGCAGGCCGAGGCACACCGGGCACACCTGGGTGTTCGGCTCGGCGCCGAACCCGGTCGGGCAGCCGCAGAACATCTTCGTCGCCGTGTTGAGCTCGACGTGCACCTCGAGCCCGAGGACGGGGTCGTAGGCCGCGACGACGTCGTCGTAGGCCAGCACGGCCTCGGTGGTGTCGGTGACGGTCATCGGGTCGCTCCGTTCGCCGCGGTCGCCAGTGCTGCCGAGAGGTCCGGGACGCGGTCGAGGACCGACCCGCCCCAGCGCGCGGTGAGGATCGCCTCGAGCGCGCCGCCGACCCGGTAGAGCCGGTCGTCGGCACCCGCGGGCGCGAGGATCTGCAGCCCGACGGGCAGCCCGTCCTCGTCCGCGAGGCCGCTGGGCAGCGACATCCCGGGGACGCCCGCGAGGTTCGCCGGGATCGTCGCGACGTCCTGCAGGTACATCGCGAGCGGGTTCTCGAGCTTGTCCCCGAGCGGGAACGCCGTCGTCGGCGAGGTCGGCGAGACGAGGACGTCCGCCTGGCCGAAGGCCGCCGCGAAGTCGCGCTGGATGAGCGTGCGGACCTTCTGAGCGCTGCCGTAGTAGGCGTCGTAGTAGCCGGACGACAGCGCGTACGTGCCGAGGATGATCCGGCGCTTGACCTCGTCGCCGAAGCCGGCCGCCCGGGTCGCGCCCATGACCTGCTCGGCCGTCGGGGCCGCGACGCCGCCGGGCTCGACGCGCAGGCCGTACCGCATGGCGTCGAACTTCGCGAGGTTGCTGCTCGCCTCGCTCGGGAGGATCAGGTAGTACGCCGCGAGCGCCACGGCGAAGCTCGGGCAGCTCACCTCGACGACCTTGGCGCCGGCCTCGGTGAGCACCGCGAGCGACTCCTCGAAGCGGCGCAGGACGCCGGCCTGGTAGCCGTCGCCGGACAGCTCGCGGACGACGCCCACGGTCACGCCGTCGAGCGAGCCGGTCGCACCGGCCCGGGCGGCGGCGACGACGTCCGGGTACTCGCCCGTCAGCGACGTCGAGTCCATCGGGTCGTGCCCGGCCATGACCTGGTGGAGCAGCGCGGTGTCGAGGACCGTCCGGGCGCACGGCCCGGCCTGGTCGAGGCTGCTCGCGAGCGCGACGAGGCCGTACCGGCTCACGGCGCCGTACGTCGGCTTGACGCCGACGGTGCCGGTGACCGACGCGGGCTGCCGGATCGAGCCGCCGGTGTCGGTCCCCGTCGCGAGCGGGGTCTCGAACGCCGCGAGCGACGCCGCGGAGCCGCCACCGGAGCCGCCGGGGATCCGGTCGAGGTCCCACGGGTTGCGGGTCGGGCCGTACGCCGAGTGCTCCGTCGAGGAGCCCATGGCGAACTCGTCCATGTTCGTCTTGCCGAGCACGACCATCCGGGCCGCCCGGATGTTCGCGACGACGGTGGCGTCGTACGGCGGCACCCAGCCCTGGAGGATCCGGCTGCCGCAGGTCGTCGGCAGGCCGCGGGTCGCCATGACGTCCTTGACGGCGATCGGCACGCCGGCCAGCACCGGGAGGGTCTGCCCCGCGGCGCGGGCGTCGTCGACCGCCTTCGCGTCGGCGAGCGCGTTCTCCGCGCAGACGTGGAGGAACGCGTGCACGGCCTTGCCGGTCGCGACCCCGTCGGCGTCGCGGGTGCCGTCGACGGCGGCGATCCGGTCGAGGTGCGCCTGCGCGACCTCGACGGCCGAGACCTCGCGGGCCGCGAGCGCCTGCGCGAGGCCGGCCGCGGTGGCCCGGGTCAGGTCGGCCGGGAGCGTCGTGCCGGTCATCAGTCCTCCTCGAGGATGCGCGGGACGCGGAACCGGCCGGCCTCGGCGGCGGGCGCACCGGAGAGCGCCTCCTCCTGCGTGAGGCAGGGCCGGGGCTCGTCGGGGCGGGTCACGTTCGTCAGCGGCATCGGGTGGCTCGTCGCGGGGACGTCCTCACCCGCGACCTGGGTGACCGTCGCCACCGCGTCGAGGATGACGTCGAGCTGGGCGGCGAGCCGGTCGAGCTCGTCGGGCTGCAGGTCGATCCTGGCCAGCATCGCGAGGTGGGAGACCTCCTCGCGCGAGATGGCGGACATGCACTCTCCCGAGTAACGGTTGGGGGGCTGCGGCGGCGACGCCGCATGACACCGCGAGTCTAGAACCCGCAAGGGGGTCGCTCCGTCCGCGTCCCCCGCCGAACGACCGCTACACCCCGCAGTGCAGTGATCGCGCAGCGTCCGCGCACAACCGGTCGTTCGGACGACGATCTCGGTGAACCTGGGATGACCTGGGGGCGAACGTCCTATTCTCGCCGGTCAGGAGGGGGTCCGGTGGTTGCCCGTCGGGGGTGGTGGTCGGGCTCCGGGGAATCCGGAGAACAGGACGTGACGACGACAGGCACGGAGCAGCCCGCGCAGGCGGGGGCAGGCGCCACGGCGCCCGCCTCGGCCGAGGCGCTCACGCGCAAGCAGCTGCGCGGGTCGAGCCTGCTCCTGGTCGGCAAGGCGATGGCGATGGCCGTCACCTTCACGATCCAGGTGATGATCGTCAACCACCTGACGAAGAACGACTACGGCGCCTTCGCGTTCGCCCTCACGTTCGTCACGCTCGGCCAGACGCTCAGCTCCTTCGGTCTCGACCGCGCGGTGACGCGGTTCCTGCCGATCTACAGCGAGCGCGGCGAGTGGGGCAAGGTCTTCGGCACGCTCTTCCTCGTCTTCGGCTGCGTCGCGACGTTCGGCGCCCTCGTCGTGACCGTCGTCCACCTCACGTCGGGGAGCGTGGAGTCGGGCCTGCTCGGCGGCCAGGGCTCCGACCGGGTGCTCGCCGTCCAGCTGCTGCTCGTGCTGGCGTTCATGGCCCCGATCGAGGCGCTGGACGACCTCATCGAGGGCGTCACCGCGGTGTTCGCGAGCGCCAAGGTCATCTTCTTCCGCAAGTACGTGCTCGCCCCGGCGCTGCGGCTGTCGGTCGTGCTGAGCCTCGTGCTGACGGACGGCGACGCGCACCACCTCGCGGTCGGGTACGTCGTCGCGAGCATCCTCGGCTTCCTGATCTACGTGTCGGCGCTGCTGCGGGTCCTGCGCAAGACCGGGATCCTCGCCCGGTTCCGCCGCGGCGAGGTCGTCGTGCCGCGCCGCGAGATCCTCGGCTTCACGCTGCCGCTGCTGTCGTCCGACCTCGTCATGATCGTCATGACGACGGCCGACACGTTCCTGCTCGCGCGGTACGGCGGCACCGAGGACGTCGCGGCGTACAAGGCCGTCGTGCCGCTCGCGCTGCTCAACTCGTTCGTGCTGCAGAGCTTCACGCTGCTCTTCACGCCGTCCGCGAGCCGGCTGTACGCGCGGGGCGACACCGAGGGGATCAACGCCCTGTACTGGCGGACCGCGCTGTGGGTCGCGCTCCTGACGTTCCCGGTCTTCGCCGTGACGTTCTCGCTCGCGCAGCCGGTGACCGAGCTGCTCTTCGGCGAGCGCTACGCGAGCTCGTGGACGATCCTCGCGATCCTCGCGGTGGGCTACTACTTCAACGCGGCGCTCGGGTTCAACGGGCTGACGCTCAAGGTCTACGGCCGGCTCAGGTACATCGTCGGCATCAACGTCGTGGCCGCCGCGGCGTGCGTGACGTTCAACATGCTGCTCATCCCGCGGTACGGCCCGCTCGGCGCGGCGATCGGCACGTGCTCGGCGCTCGTCCTGCACAACGTGCTGAAGCAGGCGGGCCTGCTGCTCGGCACCGGCGTCTCGCTCTTCGACGGCGGCTATCTCATGTCGTACGTCTCGATCGTGACCGGGGCCGGCCTGCTGTTCGCGCTCGCCTGGCTGCTGCCCGACGACTTCGGCCTCACGAGCCCGACGATCTGGGTCACCCTCGTCGCCACCGTGGTCGTGGTCCTCGCCCTGTTCGTGCTGAACAGGCGCCGGCTGGCCATCGACGAGACGTTCCCGGCGATCCTCAAGGTGCCGGTCCTCGGCCGGCTGCTGTCGAGCTGACCGCCGATGGTTCTCGAGGTCACCCGCGCGGCGAGGTACGTGCCCGGCACCAACCTGCGCTCGGTGGCGACCGGGGCCAGCTGGCTCTACGCGCTGCCGACGCTCGACCTCTCCTGCGTCGTCTGCCTCGGCACACCCGGCTCGACCACGCTGACCGGCCTCGCCGGCCGGGCCGGGCGCGTCGTCGTCGTCGAGCCGGACACCCGCGAGCGACGCCGGGCGACCGCCTGGGTGGGCCGGCACGCCGCGGACGGCCCACCCAGGCNGGGTGGGCCGGCACGCCGCGGACGGCCGGGTCGAGGTCGCCGCGTCGGCGGCCGCGGTGCCCGACGGTGCCGCGGCGCTCGTGGTCCTCGGGCGGGCGGCGGCTCGCCGCGTGGCGGTGGACGGCGGCCGCGGGGCCGGGCGCCCCGACGGCCCCCTCGCCCAGCTGCGGCGGCTGCTCGCCCCCGGCGGCGTCGTCCACGCCGACCTCGGCGTCGGCCCGGCGCCGCACGGGCTCGAGGCCGCGCTCGCCGGGGTCGCCGGCGGGGTCCGGCGGACCTGGGTCACGCCGTCGCGCGGCGAGGTCCGGACGGCAGCCCCCGACGGCGACGACGCGGCGACGACCTTCCTCCTCGAGCAGGGGATGTCCGGCCGCTCCGTCGACCTCGCCGACCTCAAGCGCATGCTGCGCCGCCGGCTCACCGAGCGGGCCGAGGGCGCCGGCCCCGCCCCCGCGGGTCCGGCCACGGGACCGCCCGCCGCGAGCGGGCCCGCGACGACCTCACCGACGACGCCGGCCATCACGCCCGTGGTCACGACGGCGGTCACGACGGCGGTCACAGCCGCACCCGTCCCGTTGCGGCCGCCGGGCGGGCGCCGGCTCGGTGCCCTGCGCGGCCCGGCCCAGCGCTCCCTCGAGGGAGTGCAGCGGCTCGTCGACCGGGCCGAGCGCGTCGTCGTCGGCAGCGGTCCGCTCGGCCGGATCGGACGCCGGCACACGCTCGTCGGGGCACCGCCGGACGTCCTCGGCGACGGGCCGCCGCGCTACCTCGTGGACGTCGCGGCCGCCGCGGGCGTCGACGTGCGCGGGATGCGCTGGGGGCTGGCCGCCCCGGGCGAGTACGGCAGCCGCAAGGTCCTCGTCCTGCTCTTCGGCCCGCGCCCGGACGACCCGCTGTCCTGCGTCGTCAAGCTGACCCGGGACCCGGTGCTCAACCCCCGGCTGGACAACGAGTTCGCCGGCCTGCGGCTGCTCGCCGAGCGCGACGTCGCGAACGTGCCGCGGGCGGTCTTCCACGGCCGGCACGCGGGCCTGACCCTGCTCGGGCAGAGCGCGATGGACGGCCGTGCGTTCGACGCCGTCACCTCGCGCGCCGCCGACTGCCCGCAGCTCCTCGACGCCGTCGACTGGCTGACCGCCCTCGGCTCCCGGACGGTGGCCCGCGGCACGGCCCCGGACGCCGTCCGTGAGGCCGCCGTCGACCTCACCGAGCGGTTCTGCACCCTCTACGGCTCGGACGCCGCCGAGCGCGCCGCCCTGCTGGGGCACGCCGAGGCGCTCGGGGCGCAGCCGGTGCCGGTCGTCGTCCAGCACGGCGACCTCGGCACGTGGAACCTGCGCGTCGACGCGGCGGGCCGGACCGTCGTCCTCGACTGGGAGGCGATCGAGCCCGCCGGGCTGCCCCTGCTCGACCTGTTCTACCTGGTCCGGACCTTCGCACTGCTCTCCGCCGGCCCCGGCCGCGACCACGACCGGGGCTTCCGGCGGGACCTGCTCGAGCCGGGCCCGCTGCACACGACCCTCGCCGGGACGACCCGCCGCTACTGCGAGGCCGTCGGCGTGCCCGCGGCCGCCGTCGAGCCGCTGTTCGCACTGACCTGGGTGCACCGCGCGGTCAAGGAGGCGACCCGGCTGCGGCCCGGCCGGCTCCAGCACGGGCAGTACGTCAACGCGCTCCGGGCGACGCTCGCCCGGCCGGAGGCCGCGCGAGCCCTCGCCGGCCGCACCGTCTCCGCCGGCTGACCCGCCTCAGCTCTCCTCGGTGTCCGGCGGGCGGACGGCGTCCGGGCCGCCCGCGAGCAGCGCGACGAACCCTGCCTCGTCGAGGATCGGCACCCCGAGCTTCTCGGCGTTCTCCGCCTTGCTGCCGGCGTTCTCGCCGACGACGACGAAGTGCGTCTTCTTCGACACGCTGCCGGACGCCTTGCCGCCGCGCGACAGGATCGCCTCCTTCGCGCCGTCCCGGCTGAAACCTTCGAGCGAACCGGTGACGACGACGGTGACGCCCTCGAGGGTCCGCGGCGTCGAGGTGTCGGCCTCGTCCTGCATCCGCACCCCGGCCGCGGCCCACGTGTCGACGACCTCGACGTGCCAGTCGACCGTGAACCAGTCCTTGATCGACTCGGCGATGACCGTGCCGACCCCGTCGACGGCCGCGAGCTCGGCGACCTCCGCCTCCCGGATCCGGGCGAGCGACCCCATCGCCTGGGCGAGCGAGCGCGCCGCGCTCGGCCCGACGTGCCGGATCGACAGCGCGACGAGCACCCGCCACAGCGGCCGGGACTTCGCCTCCTCGAGGTTGGCGAGCAGCTTGGCGCCGTTCGCGCTGAGGCCGCCGTCCTTGCGGGTGTACTGCGGCACCCCGAGCAGCTTCTCGGCGTCGAGGTCGAACAGGGTGCCCTCGTCGGCGAGGACGCCGGACTGCAGCAGGGCGACGGCGCCCTCGTAGCCGAGCGCCTCGATGTCGAACGCGCCGCGGCCGGCGAGGTGGAACAGCCGCTCGCGCAGCTGGGCCGGGCAGGTACGGGCGTTCGGGCAGCGGATGTCGGCGTCGCCCTCCTTCTCGTACGCCAGCTCCGTGCCGCACTCGGGGCAGTGCGTCGGCATGACGAACTCGCGCTCGGTGCCGTCGCGGGCCTCGACGACCGGGCCGACGATCTCGGGGATGACGTCGCCTGCCTTGCGCAGCACGACGGTGTCCCCGATGAGCACGCCCTTGCGCCGGACCTCGCTCGCGTTGTGCAGCGTCGCGTTCTCGACGGTCGAGCCGGAGACGAGGACCGGCTCCATGACCCCGTACGGCGTGACCCGGCCCGTGCGGCCGACCCCGACCCGGATGTCGAGGAGCCGGGTGTTGACCTCCTCCGGCGGGTACTTGTACGCGATCGCCCAGCGCGGCGCCCGGCTCGTCGACCCGAGCCGGCGCTGCAGGCCGACGTCGTCGACCTTGACGACGACGCCGTCGATCTCGTGCACCTGGTCGTGCCGGTGCTCCCCCGTGCTCGCGACGTACCCGACGACCTCGTCGACGGAGCGCACCACGCGGTAGGAGTCGCTCGTCGGCAGCCCCCAGGCCCGCAGCAGGTCGTAGGCGTGCGACTGGCTGAGGATGTCGAAGCCGCGACGGGCCCCGATGCCGTGCACGAGCATCCGCAGCGGCCGGGTCGCGGTGACCCGCGGGTCCTTCTGCCGCAGCGACCCGGCGGCGGCGTTGCGCGGGTTGGCGAACGGCGCCCGGCCGGCCTCGACGAGGCTCGCGTTGAGGTCGGCGAACGCCGCCGTCGGGAAGAAGATCTCGCCCCGGACCTCGACGAGCTCCGGGTGCGGCACCTCCCCCGCGGAGAGCACCTGCGGGACGCCCTCGATCGTGCGGACGTTGAGGGTGACGTCCTCCCCCGTGCGCCCGTCGCCGCGCGTCGCCGCCCGGACCAGGCGACCGTTCTCGTAGAGCAGGTTGATCGCCAGGCCGTCGATCTTGAGCTCGCACAGCCACGCCGGCTGCTCGCCCTCGGGGAGCCCGGAGTCGCGGATCGCCCGGTCCGCCCAGGCCCGCAGCTCGTCGGCGCTGAACGCGTTGTCGAGGCTGAGCATCCGCTCGAGGTGGTCGACCGGCTCGAACTCCGTCGACCATGTGCCGCCGACGTTCTGGGTCGGCGAGTCCGGCGTCCGCAGGCCCGGGTGCGCCGTCTCCAGTGCCTCGAGCTCGCGCAGCAGCACGTCGTACTCGGCGTCCGAGACCGTCGGGGCGTCCCGGACGTAGTACGCGAACTGGTGCCCGCGGATCTGCTCGGCGAGGTCGGCCCAGCGGTGGCGCGCGTCGTCCGGCACCGGTGCCTGCGCCGCCCCGGCCGCCCCTGCCGGGACCGCCTCCGCCGCGACGTCGCTGTCCTCGCTCACCTGGCTCACGGCGGTCATCCTGCCCGATGCCGGTGACAGTCTCAGGTCGGCGCCCGGACGGCGGATCAGGATGCGGCGCCGCCGGGCCGATCATCGATCGGTGAGCACGTTCACGACACGCCTCGACAAGGTCGTCGACGCCCTGGGTGCGACCGCGCACGGCCTCGGCTGGGCGCTCTACCTGGCCGAGTGCGTCGTGAGCGCGCTCGCCGTCCTCGCCGGGGTCGTCGTCGCCGCCCGGTGGACGCCGTGGGGCTGGACGCTCGCCGCCCTCGCCGCCGGCTGGCTCGTCGGGCTGCTGCGGCACTGGTGGAAACCGCTCGTCTACGGGCCGGTCTTCTACTGGTCGTGGTACTGACGGCAGCGGACCCACGGCGGCGCTCAGCCGAGGCGGGGCTCGCCGCGGTAGGTGCCGAAGGACCAGAAGTTGCCCTCGGGGTCGGCGTAGGCGACCTCGCGGGAGCCGTAGTCGGTCTCCCGCGGGCCGTACAGCGTCTTCGCACCGGCTGCCGTCGCCCGCGCATGGAGCGCGTCGACGTCGTCGGTGACGACGTAGACGCCGGCGGTCCCGGGCGGCCGCGACCAGTCGTCGTCCGCGCCGCGGTCCCCCGCGGAGCCGAGCATGACCCCGCCGCCGGCCGGCCAGGTGAGCTGGGCGTGGAAGACCTGGTCGCCGTCCGCGAAGACCGCGGTCTCCTCGAAGCCGAAGGCTGTCACGAGGAAGGCGATCGCGGCCCGTGCGTCGGTGCACCGCAGGGTGGGCCAGACCGTCGGGGCAGGGGCAGGGTTCGTGGCTTCGCTCATGGCCTCAGCCTGCCGGGTCGCCGGGGTGCGGTACTTGGACGTTTCGGAGCTCCTCGGCGAGCCACACGGACGGCGCGCACCCGGCGAGCGCGCGGAACTCGCGGTCCAGGTGCGGCTGGTCGTAGTAGCCGTGCGCGACGGCCGCGTCGGCGAGCCGGGGCGTGCCGGCGCCGTCCGCGGCACCGGCCTGCAGGGCCCGCCGGACCCGGTCGAACCGGACGACGCGCGCCGCCTGCTTCGGCGACAGACCGACGTCGAGCCCGAACCGGTGCGCGAGGTGGCGGGGCGTCCAGCCGACGGCCTCGGCGAGCGCGGCGACGTCCGTCCGGCCGCCGGACTCCTGGAGCAGCCGCCACGCGTGCCGGACCTGCCGCGGGGGCAGCGGGTCGCGCGGGCCGGCCGCGAGGCGGCGCAGCAGGGCGGCGTCGAGGGCGGCGAACCGTGCGGCCCACGTGCGCGGCGCGCGGACGGCGTCGAGCAGGTCGCCCGTGCCGGCCCGGCCCACGACGGCGTCGACGCCCAGGTCCCGCATGGCGAGCTCGCCGGCCGGTACCCCGAGCAGCGCCCGGGCGCCGAACGGGGTGAGCGCCACCTGGACGCCGGACTGCCGCCCGTCGTGCCGGATCGTCGCCGGCGCCGTGTGCAGCCCGCCGACGAGGGCGTCGAACCGGCCGCCGGGCTGCGCCGGGTCCGGGTGCGCGGCCATGTCGAGCGGGTCGTCGAGGGTGAGGATGAGCGTCAGGTGCGGCGACGGCAGCCCGCGGTGCAGCGCGGGGGCGACACCGCGCTCGCGGTACCCCACGTAGTGCGCGACGAACGGGCGCAGGGCGGGGTGCGGCAGCGCACCCGCCCCCTCGCTCACCGCGCCGTCCACGGGACCACTGTGCCCGGGCGCGGGGCGCGGCGTCACCCCCGGGGAGCGGCGTCACCCCCGGGGAGCGGCGTCACCCCCGCGGAGCGGGTCCGGCGTGCGGCCGGCCCCGCCCGGGACGACGACGCCGCTCTCGTAGGCGAGGACGACGGCCTGCACGCGGTCGCGCAGGCCGAGCTTGGCGAGCACCCGACCGACGTGCGTCTTGACCGTCTCCTCGCCGACGACGAGCCGGGCCGCGATCTCGGCGTTCGACAGCCCCTCGGCGACGAGCACGAGCACCTCCCGCTCGCGCGGCGTGAGCACGTCGAGCACGGCGGACACCGGCCGGGCCGGGGAGCCGCCGGGCCCGGGCAACGCGGCGAACGCGGCGACCAGGCGGCGGGTCACCGACGGCGCGAGCAGCGCCTCGCCGGCCGCGACCACCCGGACCGCCTCGACGAGCGCGGCCGGAGTGCAGTCCTTGAGCAGGAACCCGCTGGCGCCGGCGCGCAGCCCGGCGAAGACGTACTCGTCGAGGTCGAACGTGGTCAGCACGAGCACCCGGGGCGACCCGGCGGCCCCCTCCGCCGCCGGGTCGCCGCCGGTGATCCGCCGAGTCGCCTCGATGCCGTCCAGGACCGGCATCCGGACGTCCATGAGGACGACGTCGGGCACCAGCCGGCGGGCGGCGTCCACAGCCTGCTCGCCGTCCGCGGCGTCGCCGACGACCTCGATCCCCTCGTGCGCGGCGAGGATCGCGGCGAAGCCGACCCGGACGACCGGCTGGTCGTCGACGACGAGCACCCGGATCACGCGGACGCCTCGCTCGGACGGCGCAGCGGCAGCAGGGCGACGACGACGAACCGGCCGTCCGCCGGCCCCGCGGTGAACGTCCCGCCGACCGCGTCGACCCGCTCCCGCAGCCCGACCAGTCCCAGCCCCGGGCGGCCGTCGGCGACGGAGCCCGCCGCCGGTGGGGTCGACACCGGGGTCGACACCGCGACCCGCAGCGTGCCGTCGTCCGTCGTCAGGCCCACCGTGACCTCCTGGCCCGGCGCGTGCCGCCGGGCGTTGCTCAGCGCCTCGCGGACCACGGCGTGCGCCGCGATCCCGGTGGCGGCAGGGACGTCCGCGACGTCGACCAGCCGCTCGAGGGCAGCCCGGTCGAACGCGACCCGGGCCCCTGCGTGCCGGGCCGCCGCGACGAGCCCGGCGACGTCGGCCAGGGTCGGCTGCGGTGCCCGCTCGGCCCCCTCGCCGTCGGGGCGGCCGAGCACCCCGAGGACGTCGCGCAGCTCGTCGAGCGCGCGGCGGGACGTGGTCGCGATCTCGCCGAAGGCGTCCCGGGCGGCGGCCGGCAGGTCGGGGACGACGTACGGCGCCGACTCCGCCCGGACCGTGACGAGCGAGACATGGTGCGCGACGACGTCGTGCAGCTCGCGGGCGATCCGGCTCCGCTCCGCGGTGGCCGCCTCGCGGCTCACGGCGCTCTCGAGCCGGTCCCGGTCGGCGAGCCAGCGGGTGACCAGCCACGCCCCGGTGACCGCGAGGACGGGCAGCACGACGGCGACCGGCAGCCCCTGGGCCAGCACCGCCCGGAGCGCCTCCGCCGGGCCGAACCCGACGTCGTCGCCGAGCAGGCGGGGCAGGTTGAGGTCCCTCACCATCCCGGTGGTCTCGTCGGCGGTCGCCAGCGCCGCGGTCACGACCGTGGCGGCGACCAGGACCGGCGCTGCCCGCCGGAACACGGCGCCGGTCCCGGCCGCGGCGCCCGGCCGGGCGGTCAGGGCGCGGGCGAGCACGAACAGCGACGCCGTCGTGGTCGCGGTGAGCGTGGGCAGGGACAGGAGCGAGCCGTACAGGGCGTACCCGACGAGCAGCCCGTGCGCCCCGGCGGCGACGGCGAAGCCCGTCCGCGGGAACCACGGCGACAGCGCCGCCGCCGCCAGGGACACGCAGAGCAGCCCGAGCGCGAGGGCGGCGCCGGTGGACGACAGCAGGGTCTCCCGGTCGGTCGACAGCCCGAGCCACGGCCCGGAGAACAGCGAGGCGTACCGCAGGGCGGTGACCCCGACGACGCACGCGACGACGAGCGCCTCGGGCGCGGTGACGGCCGGCGACCGCCCGAGGAAGGTCCAGGCGGGCGCCGCCTCGGGGACGGGACGCCGCGGCACCGCGAGGCCCACGAGCACGGCGAGCAGCCCGGGGACCGCGTACAACCAGGCCGTGTCCGGCAGGCCGGGCAGCGGGATCTCCAGGTTGTCCCACTGGTTCGTCGGCGGGAGCAGCGCGCCGAGTCCGAAGAGCGCGACGAGCGTGCCGAGGCCGGCCGCTCCCCCGCGGCGGTCGGCCCGGGCGACGAGGACGAAGGCCCAGACGGCGGCGACGAAGGTGCCTGCCGGGACGACCGCGGTCGCGCCGCTCACCGCCAGCCCGGCGGCCGCCAGCCCGGCCGCGGGGCGCGGCGCCCAGCCGGCGAGACCGAGCGCCGAGCAGGCCAGCACGAGCCCGGCGACCCGGAGCGGCGCGACGGGGAAGCTCTGGACCCGGGCCGCGATCCCGAGCGTGACGACGAGCAGGACGAAGGCGCCGACGCTGGCGCGGGCCACGGCGCGGGCCGGCAGCCGCCGGTGCAGCCGGCCGCGCCACCCGCCGTACGGCGGGGGTGCGGGAGCGCTCTGCGCGCTCCTTGGCAGGGGTCCGGTTCCGGCGGAAGCCACAGCAGACGATGTCATGATCCGCAGCCTTCCCGCGGGGACCACCCGTCGTCGTCACCCGTGCCGGGGATCTTCCGGGTGCCCCCGGGGAGGGACGGGACGCGCGCCACGACGGACGACCGGCCCGCCCCGGGTGCGGGACGGGCCGGTCAGGTGCCGGGTCACGGGGATGTCCCCGGCACCGGTCTCAGGCGGGCGGCTGCCCCTGCGACGGCGCGGGCCCGTCCGCGTCACCCTGCTGCGGTGCGACGAACCCGGGCTGCACGGACTGCACCTGCGGCACAGGCTGCGCCGGCGGCTGAGGTGCGTACTGCTGGACCGGCTGCTGCGGGTACTGCTGGCCGACCGGGGGCTGCGGCGCGTACTGCTGGCCGACCGGGGGCTGGTACTGCTGCGGCGCGTACTGCTGCTGGGGTTGCTGCGGCTGCGCGTACTGCGGCTGTCCCTGCTGCGGGTACTGCGGCTGCTGGTACTGCGGCTGGGCCGTCGGCTGTTGCGTGTACTGCTGCGGCGGGTACTGCTGCTGGCCGTACTGCGGCTGCGCGTAGGGCTGCTGGGGCTGCTGCCCCGCCTGCGCGAACTGCTGGCCCTGCGGGGCGTACCCCTGCGCCGCACCGACGAGCTGCTGCGGTGCCGCCTGGACCGGTGCCTGCCCGGCCGGGCCGCCGCCGCGCCCCTTGCGTCCGCGACGCAGGAGCAGCACGAGCAGCGCGACGCCCAGCAGGACGACGACCCCGACGACCCCGGCGACGAGCAGGAAGCCCATGCCGCTCGGTGTCCGGTCCTGGCCCGAGCTGATCGCCGTCTGCGACTTGGTGACGAACTCCTGCGCGTACGGGTGGCCCGGGTACAGGTTCGCGACCTGCTGGAACTGGGGCAGCGCCCGCTCGTAGTAGTGCTGGTAGTACGACTCGAGCGCGGTGTTGTACATCGTCGTCGTGTCGCTCGCCGTCGGCTTGATGTTGCTCTGGTTGAGCTTCTCGGTGACGACGCTGATCGGCAGCACCCACTGCTGGCCCTCGACGGTCTGCCCGGTGCCCGGGTCGATCGAGCCCGCCACGAGGATGCCGACGACGTCGCCCGCCTCGTCCATGACCGGGCCGCCGCTGTTGCCGTGCCCGGCGGGCGCCTGGGTCTGGAAGTACGGCACCCCGGCGGTGTTCGACTTCACCGCGCTGATCGGGCCCTCGGTGACGGCCGGCTGCACCTCGGAGTCGGCGGACATCCCGGCGTAGAACGTCGACGCGCCGGTGTACCCGGCGACGTAGAGCGTCGAGCCGGCGGTGACGTCCGCGTCCTTGCCGACGGGCAGCGTGGGCAGGTGGGTCTGACCGTCGACCTTGAGGACGGCGACGTCCTTGCCCGGGTACGCCTCGCCCTTCGAGATCACCTCGACCGGCACGCCCTTCTGCCCCTTGCCGAAGCCCGGCAGCGCGACGCCGATCTGCGCGCTCAGCTGCTGCTGGACGCCCCCGAGCTCGAGGTACTTGGCGTCCCAGGCCTCGATGCCCTTGGCGAGCTTGGCGACCTGCTTGTCGGTGAACTTCATGCCGCCGCCGGACTGCAGCTCCTTGACGTCCTGCTCGACGAAGGTGTCGAGCGCGGACGCCGCGAACGCCTGGACGAGCTCGTCCTGCGGGGTGTCGACGACGTGCGCGGCGGTGACCATGTAGCCGTCGGGGGTGACGACCCACCCGGTCCCGACGTAGCCGACCGACGCCTTCGTCGTCCGCATCGTCTTGCTGGGCTTGAAGTACGTCGTCGTGTTCTCGGCGATCTCGTCGACGAGCGCGTCGACGACGGCGGCCTCGGTGCTGTCGACCGCACCGACGAGCACCTGGGCCTCCAGCCGGGTCACGAGGCGCTGCAGCGCGACGTCGTCGACGACGACCTCCGGGACGGCGACCTCGGCGGTGTAGTAGTTCGAGATGAGCTGGATCCCCGGGTAGGCCCGGTCCGCGATCCGCGTGGACTGCTTGACGCCGGGCGCCTTCTCGGTCGCCGAGGCGGGTGCCACGGTGCCGAGCAGCACCGAGGCTGCGACCAGGGCCACGGCGCCGGCGCGCCGACGGTGGTGAGGGGTTCGTTGTCCGGACACGGTGCGCTCCTGCTCTCCGGACCGGCTGCGCGACCGAGGGCCCCGCGCGTCAGGCCGGTCGGCCGTCGTGGTAGCGCGAGCGTACGGACGCGGCGGCGTCTTTCGTTGCCGCGCAACGGTTTTGTGGTGCTACCACCACCTCGACGGGGGTGCTGCGACGGCGCATGCACCCGGGAGCGTCCCGGGGCTGTAGTGCCACCACCACCATCCGGCGACGATGCGACCGGCCCGAACGGCCCGGCCGGCCGGGTCAGTCCGCGGCGGCGCGCTCGGCGAGCGCCTCCCAGCCCGCCAGGCCNCGCTACCACGACGGCCGACCGGCCTGACGCGCGGGCCGCGGCCGGGGTCGTCCCGGCGAGCCCGCACGCGGGGGTGAGGACGACGGACGCCGCGTGCTCCGGCCCGAGGCCGATCCGGCGCCAGCGGGCCCAGACGACGTCGGCGAGGGCACCTGCGGACGACGTCGGGGCGGCGAGGTCGGCGCCGGCACCCACGACGCCGGCCCACAGCGCGGTCCCGCGGTCGACGGCCTCGCCGAGCGCCTCCCAGCCCGCCAGGCCCAGGCGCGGCAGGTCGATCGCCAGCGCGTCGGCGGTGGTCCGGGCGAGGACGGCGAGCGGCACGTCGTCCGCGCAGCAGTGCAGGGCCGTCGCCACGGCCCCGGCACCGGTCGCGGCGGCGAGGACGACGTCCAGCGCCTCGACGGCGGTGCTCTCCTCGACGGCGCGCAGCCGGCCGAAGCCGCTCGCGGTGGGCAGCCGGCCGAGCAGGACCGCGGGCAGCGACGGCTCGTCGACCTGGACGACGACCTCGGCCCCCGGGACGAGCCGGCGCACCTCGGCGACGTGCCGGGACACCCCTTCGGCGAGGCTCGCGGTGATGTCGCGGGCGGCGCCGGGGTCGACGACGGCCCGTTCGAGACGCTGCAGGTGGAGCGACGCGGCGAGCGTCCACGGGCCGGCGACCTGGACCTTGAGCGGCCCCACGTACCCGTCGGCGACCTCGGCGAGGACGTCGAGGTCCTCCCGGAGGTAGCCCTGGGCCCGGCTCAGGTCCCGGCCGGGGTGGTCGACGAGCCGCCAGCCGGACGGCTGCAGGTCCACGGGCATGTCCACGAGCAGGACCGCGCCCCGGCCGATGATCTCCGAGCCGGCCCCGCGACCGGGCAGCTCGGGCAGGTAGGGCAGGTGCGGCGGCTCGCCGAGCTCGCCGAACGTCGTCCGCATCGTGTCCAGGACGTCGCCGCCCGGCCAGCTCCCGACCCCCGTCGCCCGCCCGGGCACCGCATCCAGCACGCTGCGAGCCTATGCGCTCCGCGCCCCGCCCGCGGACGCAGCGGCGTGAGGGCGCTGCGCCGGCTCGCGCGCGCCACAGCTTCGCCGTAACTCGCCGACACGCCGGAGCCGGCTCGGTGTGTCGCCGGGTAACGGCGGTCCTGTGGCGCGTGCCCTGCTCTGCCATCACCAGCGAGCCGGCCCGGCGACCATCGAAATGTCGTGGCACGCAGCGCCGGGGACGGGGAGCATCGGGGGATGCCACCGGTCGACCCCGCCCCGTCCCCCGCCGTGGA
>NZ_MWLN01000216.1 GCF_002198655.1 Kineosporia sp. A_224 | reverse complement strand
CCTCGACCCGGCGGACGCCGACGAGGTCGGCCGCGGCCCGGGCGGCCCGGGGCACGAGGACGAGCCCGGCGACGGTCGGGGCGAGCGCCACGACGACCGCGGCGTCCGCGCCGGCGGGCGGGTCGAGCGCGACGGCGTCCCGCGGGCGGAGCACGGCGGGCGGCGCGCCGTCGGGGCCGGGCTCCGGCTGCTCGGCGGCGACGAGGAACGCCGTGCCGGGGAGCAGGTCGGCGAGCGCGGACCGCAGGGCGCCGTCGAGGACCCCGGCGGGGAGCCCGACCGGGACGAGGTCCCACGGCGTCCGGCCGGCGGCCGCGACCTCGGTGAGCAGGTCGGCGTAGCCGGCCGCGGCTTCGCGGACGAGGGCGTCCGTCGCCGGCCCGGGGGCGACGTGCCGGCGCGACGGGTCGAGCGGGAACGTGCCGACGAGCAGCGCGGGCCATGGCAGCGGCTCGTCGCTCGGGGTCGGGGCGTGCAGGACCTGGGTGCGTGGCGCCGTGCTTTGCTCTGCCATCAGGAGCGAGCCACCGCCCGCTTGCTCTGCCATCAGGAGCGAGCCGGTGGCCGGTCCGTCCCGGTGGCTCGCTGGTGATGGCAGAGCAGAGCCTGCCGCAGGCAGGGCCCAGGTGAGCGACCACGCGGTGCGGGCGCGCTCCTCGGTGGGCCGGTCGGCGAGCAGCGCGTCGGCGAACCGGCCGGAGCGGCGGACGACGTGCCAGCGGGCCGCGACGTCGCGCACCGTGCGCGGCTCCCGGCCGGGCAGCTCGAGCATGACCTCGGCGAGCGCCGGGAGCGCGACGAGCAGTGCGTCGCCGACCTCGTCGAGGAGCCGGACGACGAGGTCCTCGGCGACGGCGTCGCGCAGCGGGAGCACGACCGCCGTGTCGTAGCCCTCGGGCGGTGTCCCCTCGGCGGGGAAGGGCAGCCGCAGCACCGGGACGTGGCCGTCCCGGCGGGCGAGCTCCTCGGCCAGCGCGGGTGTGCCGGCCGCCGCGTGCGTGACGAGGTCGCGGGTGTCGGCGGCGGAGAACCGGACGCCGCCGTGCCGGGAGAGCACCGCGGGCTCGTCGCTGACCCCGAGCACGGCGGCGAACCCGACGCCGAACCGGCCGACCGTCGACGCGTCGCCGCGCTTGGCGGACGCGCGCAGGGTCGAGAGCGCCTCGACGCCGGCGTCGTCGAGCGCTGCGCCGGTGTTCGCCGCGACGAGGACGGGGCCGTCCTCGAGGTCGGTGAGCCGCAGGAGCAGCCGGCCGTCGACCCCGGCCCGGGCCGCGGCGTCGGCGGCGTTCTGGGCCAGCTCGACGACGAGCCGGTCGCGGTAGCCGCCGAGGGCGAGGTCCTCTTCGGCGTTGGCGTCCTCCCGGAACCGGACGGCCGCCGCCCGCCACCCGGCGAGGACCCGCTGCCGGACCGCCCCGGTGTCGAAGGGGTCGCCGTCGGACGGGTCGTCGCTCACGACTCGGGGGTGGCCGCCGCCTCGGTCGCAGCGGCGGGCTCCTCGGCGGGGGCCTCGGCTGCCGGCTCGGTCTGCGCCACCGGCTCGGTCTGCGCCACCGGCTCGGTCTGCGCCACCGGCTCGGCCTGCGCCACCGGCTCGGTCTGCGCCACCGGCTCGAGGTCGGCAACGGGCTCGACCTCGGAGACCGGCTCGGCGTCCGCGACCGGCTCCACGCCCGGGTCGGCGTCGGCCACCGCCTCCGGCGCGTCGGCGTCGGCGTCGTCCGCAGCGACGTCGTCCGCGGCCTCGTCCTTGACCCGGCGCACGATGACGACCGACTCGGCGCCGGTCTCGTCGAGGATCGGCTCGGGCAGCGGCACCGGCTCGACGGGCTCGACGTCCGTCTCGCTGTGCGCGCCGCAGCCGTGGTCGACGCTGACGACCCGCGCGTCCGACGGCGACCACTCGTTGGCGCACACCCCGAAGACCTGGCGCAGGGCGCCGGCCATCGGCAGGAAGTACGCGCACGTGGAGCACGGTGCGGCGGCGTGGATGGCCTCCTCGGCCGTCGGGCCGCGGTCCCCGAGGTACCAGCGCTCGGTCGCGGCGGCCCGGCCGAGGGCACCGAGCACCCGGGCCCGGCCGAGGCCCAGCTCCCAGAGCGCGACCTCGTCGGCCTCGTCGTCGTCGGCCTGCGTGTAGCCGGGCTCGAGGTACGGGTCGTCGGCGCGATAGGGCAGAACGTCGGCCGCGCGCAGGTCGCCCGGGGCGAGCCGGTCCGACCAGGGCAGCCACGTCGGGGAGAGGATCGCGTCGCCGCCGGGCAGCAGCACGGTGTCGGAGACGGTGGGTACCTCGTCGCCGGGCACGTTGACGACGCTGATCGCCCAGTACCAGCCGCGGTACCCGCGCGCGGTGCACGCGAAGGCGTGCGTGACGACGCCGGGGGCCTCGGCGTGCACGCCCAGGTGCTCGCCGACCGTGCCCTTCTCGGCGATCCCCTCGGCGGCCGCGCGGGCGAGGTCGACGGCGGCCGCGGCGACCGGGTCGGGGTCGCCGGCGTACGGCGCCTCCTCCTCCGGCTCGGCCACGGGCTCGGTCACGGGCTCGGCCGCGGTCTCGGCTGCGGCGTCCGGAGCCGGCGCGTCGTGCTCGCCGGGACCCTCGACGGACGCCTCCGGCGTGGCCGGGGCGGCCTGCTCGGGGTCGGTCACGGTCTCGTCGTGGACGGCGGCGTCGCCGGCGCGGGTGGAAGGCACGCGTCGATTGTCCCCCATCGCCGGGGCCCGGCGGTCCCGACCGCCCGTCGCGCCGCGAGAACCTCGCCCGGCTTGCGAGGATGGACACGTGGAGCTCGGTCCCCCGCCTCGTCCCCCGCAGCGCCCGGCTGCCCGCCCGGCGCGGGGCCGGCGGCTGGCCGGGGACGTCCGGCGCGCCGCCGGCGGGGCCCGGCGTGCGGGCCGGGCGACCGCACAGGCGTCGGCCCGGGCCGCCCGCGGCGGGATCCGCGCCGTCCGCTCGGCGACCCACGCGGGCGGGGCCGGGGAGTCCGGGCTCGCCCGGGTCCTCGAGCTGCACATCGTCCAGACCGCCGGGGACGTCCTCGTCGCGACCGCGCTCGCGAGCACCGTCTTCTTCGCCGTCCCGACCGAGGAGGCCCGCAGCCGGGTCGCGACCTCGCTGCTCGTGACGATGGTGCCGTTCGCCGTCCTCGCGCCGGTCATCGGCCCGCTGCTCGACCGGGTGCGGCACGGCCGGCGGTACGCGCTCGCGACGACGATGCTCGTGCGGTCGTTCCTCGCGTGGGTCATGGCCGGGGCGGTCGGAGCGACGGTGGCGTCCGCGACCCCGCTGTCGTTCTACCTCGCGGCGTTCGGCTTCCTCGTGGGGCAGAAGGCGTACCACGTGACCCGGGCGGCGGCCGTGCCCCGGGTGCTGCCCGGCGGCATCGGGCTCGTCGCGGCGAACTCGCGGATCTCGCTCGCCGGGGTCGCGGCCATGGTCGTCGCGGCACCGATCGGGGTCGGCCTCACCGCGTGGGCCGGCCCGCAGTGGTCGCTACGGCTGGCGTTCGTCGTCCTCGCCGCCGGCGTCGTCCTCGCACTGGCCCTGCCGGCCGTCGTCGACGTCGGCGAGGGCGAGGTGGGGGCGCTGCTGTCGTCGGGCACGGACGCCGAGGGCACGGCCGTGGACGACGGCGGGCCGGAGGACGAGCCCGGGGCGGACCGGGCGGCGTCCGCGCCCGACTCCGCAAGCGGCCGGCGCCGCCGCAGCATCGGCCCCCGGGTCGTGCTCGCGCTGCGCGGGAACGCGACGGTGCGGGCCTTCACCGGCTTCCTCACGCTCTTCCTCGCGTTCCGGCTGCGCACCGACCCGCTGCCCGGCTTCGGCCAGACGACGGCCGTCGCGGTCGTCGTCGCGCTCGCCGCGGTCGGCGGCGGCCTCGGCACCGTGCTCGGCAACCGGCTGCGGCGGGTCGACACCGAACGGCTCGTCGTCGTCACCCTCGCCGGGACGGCGCTCGCCACCGCCTGGGCGGCGCTGGCCTACGGGCCGTGGCCCGTCTTCGCCGTCGCCCTCGTCGCGGGCACCGCGCAGTCGCTCGCCAAGCTCTGCCTCGACGCGCTCGTCCAGGTCGACGTCCCCGAGGAGGTCCGGACGTCGGCCTTCGCACGTTCCGAGACGGTGCTGCAGCTGGCCTGGGTCGCCGGTGGCTTCGTCGGGCTCGTGCTGCCGCTGTCCGGGGCGTGGGGCCTGGGCATCGCCGCGGTCGGGACGGCGGCGTCCGGTTTCGCCTCGGCGCTCAGCCTCGCGGGCCGCACCCGGCGGGACGGCGGCACCCGCCGCGCCCGCCCGGCCTGACGCAGCGGGGTACGTCCCGTCCTGTGGCGGGTCGTGCACCTCACGAGCGGCGTCCTCTGGTGGGAGACGCACGTTCGACTCGTCCTCTGGTGTCGCAAGCACCCCAAAACACGGTTTTGACGTCGTTGACCCGCCAGAGGACGCCAACCCCCTGCTGTCAGGTGGGCAAGCCGCCAGAGGACGCCGCTCGTGAGGTGCACGACCCACCAGAGGACGAAGGCACCCATCGATGGGGTGCACGACCCACCAGAGGATGAGGTGCACAACCCACCACAGGACGCTTCGGGGACGCACGTGGCCCCGGTCGACATCAGCCCTCGACCGGGTCGCCGGCCGGAACGCCCCGGCCGAACGACCCCGCCGAAGCCCGCCGGTCAGGCCTCGAGGTCCCCCGCGACCGCGCGGAGCACCGCCGAGACCTTCGACGCGTGCGACTTGTCCGGATAGCGACCGCGGCGCAGCCCGTTGCCGAGGTCGTCGAGGAGCTTGATGAGGTCCTCGACGATGACAACCATGTCCTCCGGCGGCTTGCGGGTCGCCTTGACCACCGACGGCACCGGCTCGAGCACGCGCACGGACAGCGCCTGCAGCCCGCGCTTGCCCTCGGCGACGCCGAACTCGACCTTGGCCCCCGGCTTGAGGGACACACCCGCAGGCAGCGCCGACGCGTGGACGAAGACGTCGCCGCCGTCGTCGTTCGCAAGGAAGCCGAAGCCCTTGTCGTCGTCGTACCACTTCACCTTGCCTGTAGGCACGTCACACCCTCGATCACGCAGATCCCTCGCCGGCAGCACGCACCGGCAACCGGTTGTGCCCGAGAAGGCTATCGGCAGGCGCAAGGGGTTTCGCAGGGCGGTTGGCACCGGTTCGTCCCGGCCGCGCCCGGTCAGTCGCAGCGGCTGTCGGAGCGGCCGACGACCTTGGTGGCGCGCCACCCGCCGTCGGTCCGGGCGAAGGTCGTGACCTGCGGCAGGAGCCCGGCCGAGGAGTCCTCGACGACGGTGCCGGCGCTGTCGACGACCCGCAGGTCCGACGCCACGCAGGCGACGACCTCGGCCTGCGCGCCGTCGACCTCGACCGCGGGCACCCGCAGCGCCATCGTGCCCTCGAGGTGCTGCCCGCTCTGCCGGAACTGGGCGGCGACAGCGAGGACCTCGTCGAGCGCCTCGCCCGATGCGAGGTCCTGGGCCTGGACGACGTCTGTCCCGGGCTCGGCGTACGCCCGGATCCGCACCTCCCAGTACCGGCGCCACGCCGCGGCGACGTCCTTCTGCGACGTCGTGGTGGCGGCGACCCGGCCCACGGACAGCGTCACGGCGCCGTCGGCGAAGCGGACCTCCGAGCGTGACGACGAGGGCGACGGACCGGACGACGGACCGGACGCGGACGACGTCCCGGCGCCGGCGGCCGTGGTGGCCGACGGGTCCTCGGTGAGCGGCCGGAAGACGACCTCGTCGGCGCAGGCCGACAGCAGGACCGTCAGCGCCGCGGCCGCGACGACCGGCGCCAGCCGGCGGCGGACGACGCCGGCGGGGCGGGCGGCACTGCGGGGGCGGGGACCGGGGACCGACATCGCACGACCTTCGTGACGGGTACCCCTGACGGGTACCGGCTGCAGGGTAGGAGTGTCCCGGAGCCGGGAAGGTTCACGAAGGGCCGCTCCCCCGCCACGTCGTACCCTGGGCGCGTGACGTCGACGCCGCCGCAGCGCACCCTCGCCGACCGCCTCGTCATGGGCGGCGGCATCGTGTTCCTCGTCGGGATCCTCGTGCTCGCGCTCGTCATGGTGTTCTTCGCGCGCACGGGTGACGCGCCGCTGTGGCTCGTCGGGCTCGCGCTGCTCAGCCCGATCGGCTTCGCGATCTCGTTCTCCGGCCTCGTCGTCCAGGCCCGCGCCCACCGCCGCGACTGACCGGCCGTGCGGGTCCGCCCGCGGTCCGGCGGGCTCAGCCCGCCCGCTCGGTCCGCTGCGCCGCGTCCTCCGCCCAGGTTCGCAGCCACGCCGGGAACCCGGTGAGGTCCGGCAGGACGACGTCCGCCCCGGCCGCGGCGAGGTCGGCGGCGGGGTGGGGGCCGGTCGCGACGGCCACCGAGACCGCCCCGGCCACCTGCGCCGCCTCGACGTCGCCGGGGTGGTCGCCGACGTAGACGTCGGCGTGCTCGGTCGCCAGCCGGACGCCCTTCGCCGCCGCGTAGAGCCCGCCGACGACGAGGTCGGGCGCGAGCACCCCGGCGTCGAGCCCGACGTGCTCGAGGACCCGCCGCACCGCGTGCTCGACCTTCGCCGAGACGACGAGCACCCGCCCGCCGAGCGCGTGGACCGCCTCGAAAGCCTCCGCCGCCCCCGGCAGCAGCGTGATCGGCGGGATCCCGGTGACCGGGTACAGCGCGCGGTACCGGTCCGCGGTGGCGACCGGGTCGACGTCCGGCGCGATGACCCGCAGCGTGTCCTCGAGCGGCACCCCGATGAACCGCCGTGCGGCCTCCGGGTCGACGCTCACCCCGACCTCGGCGCACGCGGCGGTGATCGTCGCGACGATCCCGCTCGCGGAGTCGACGAGCGTCATGTCGAGGTCGAAGCCGACGACCGGGCCGGTGGGAGGGGGCTGCACGCGTCGAGCGTACGGGCCGGTCAGCCCGCCGATCAGCCCGCCGCGAGCAGCCGCTCGATCTCCGGGACGAGCGGGCCCGCGTCGTTCACCTCGCGGTCACCGGACATCACCGCCGGTCGGCACGTCGGGTCCACCCGGACGACGACGGGGGGCCCTGCCGGGTAGTCGAACCGCAGCTCGTAGGTCGTCCGTGTCGGCGCGTCCGGGTCGAGCATGCTGCACGACGAGTCCCACTCCGAGGTGCGCAGGTCGTCGAGCAGCGCGAGGAGGCGGCCGTAGTCGGCGGGCTCCACGCTCGTCCAGGTCGCCGAGGTCCCGGCGAAGTCCTGCCGGCAGACCCGCAGCGACGTCGCGCCGGCGGGCACCAGGTCCCGGCCCTGGCCGAGCCGCCCCGAGCGCGGCGCCCAGCACGGTCCGGCCTCGGCCGAGTAGTCGACCGCCCAGGCCTGCCCGCCGACCCAGGTCTTCGCGTCGAACGTCGCGGCGAGCTGGCGGCCGAGGTTCGTGCCCGTCGCGAACCGGCCGTTCCAGCTCTGGTCGCAGCCGTTCGGGTCCTCGTTGCCGGCCACCCAGACGACGCCGTCCGGGTAGGTCAGGCCGAGGAGGAAACGGGTGGTCGGGCCGCCGATGGCGGTGCACGTACGCGGGGCGCCGAGCCGTTCCTCGGGCAGCCACGTGAGGTCGCCCGCGAGGGTGTCGAGCGGTCCCACGAGCACGACGGAGCCGGCCAGCGCGGGCCCGGCCCACGCCGGCGCCCCGGCCCTGAACTCCGCGCCGTCCGCCGGCGCGTACCGGCAGAGCAGCGCCCGCTGCGGCACCGCCTGCGGCACGAGCCGGTCGCCGCCGTCCGGCACGGACGGCGACCCGGGCACCCACGGGTCGCCGGCCCTGTCGACCCTGTCGACCCCGCCGGCCCCGTAGACCTGCGGGCAGGTCGACGCGTCGGTCGCGGCGGCAGGGCCCGGGTCGAGGAACGACGGCGCCCCGGCGCCCCGGACGAGCACCCCGGCCGTACCGACGACGGCGACGACCGCCGCGGCCGCGAGCAGGACCGCCCGCCGTCGGCGCCCGGCCCGGGCGGCGCGCACCCGCTCGAACCGGTCGGGCACGTCGGGCAGGTCCGGCGGCAGCGCCCGGAGCAGGGCGACCAGCGGGTCGGCGCCGGGCCGCTCCCCGCGCGTCCGGGGCAGGTCGTCGGTCATGTCGGGCGGCCCTCCTCGAGGACGTCGGCGAGCACCGGGGCCGTCGGCCCGGCGAGGGCGGCGCGCAGGCGGGTGAGCCCCTTGGACGCCTGGCTCTTCACCGTGCCGACCGAGCAGCCGACGAGGCCGGCGACCTCCTGCTCGGACAGATCCGCGTAGTAGCGCAGGACGACGACCTGCCGCTGCCCCGCCGGCAGGGCCGCGAGCGCCTGCACGAGGACCACCCGGTCGTCGTGGCCGCCCGTCGGGTCGCCGCCCGCGACGTCCGGCAGCCGCCCCGCGGGGACCTCGCCGCGCCAGCGCCGGTGCCGCCACGCACCGGCGGTCCGCACCATGACCTGCCGGACGTACGCCTCCGGCCGGCCCGCCGCGACCCGGTCCCAGTGCGGCCAGGTCCGGGCCAGCGCCGTCTGCAGGAGGTCCTCCGCGGCGCCCGCGTCGAGCGTGAGCATCCACGCGAGGCGCAGCAGCGCGGGCGAGCGCGTCGCGACGAACTCGCGGAACCCCGGCGGACCCTCGTCCACGGCCACCTCCTGCCCCCTAGAAGGGTCTGGACCCCGCACATGGTTGCCCGGCCGCGGCCGTCAGCCGGTCGACCGCCCCCGGTAGTAGGCGATCTTCCCCTCGACGTGCGCGAGGTTCGCCTCGAGCTCGCGGATCCGGCGCAGGACGTCCTCGCGGTGCTCGGCGAGCAGGTCGATGCGGGCGCCGATCGTCGCGTCGTCGTCCTCCCCGACGAGGGTCGCGAAGTCGCGCATCCGCCGGATCGGCATCCCGGTCTCGCGCAGGCACGTGAGGACGGCGATCCACTCGAGGTCGCCCCGGGAGTAGCGACGGCGCCCGCTCGGCGTCCGATCGGTGCGCAGCAGGTGCTCGCGCTCGTAGTAGCGCAGGGTGTCGATGCTCACGCCGGCCTCGCGGGCCGCCTCGCCGACGCTCAGGCCGTCCCGGGCTGGCCTGGATCTGGGCCCGCAGCCCGGTCACGGTGCCGATCCCCGGCGTCCGCACCGTCGCCCAGGCGGAGGCGGACGCCGGGGCGCTCGCGCACGGGCCCCTGACGCCCACCCAGCTCGCCGAGGTGTCCCGGCTGCTCGCCTCCTGACGCAGACCCGTTGCGGCGCATGACCTCTCACGTCATCGACGACGAGAGGACGGCGGCGGCCCGGAGCACCAGGTGGTCTCGCTCCGGCACGTTCGTCGCCAGCCGCGCGGCCTCGGCGTAGGCCGCGGCGGCGGCGACCCGGTCACCCAGGCGCTCGAGGAGGTAGCCGCGGGTGGCGTGCCAGCGATGCCTCTCGCCGATGACGTCCCGGAGCCGTTCCGTCTCGCGCAGGCCGGCGGCGGGGCCGAGGACGTGGCCGACCGCCACGGCCCGTCCGAGCACCGCTGCCGGGTCCTGCGTGACCGGGTCGGCCGTCAGTGCGACCAGGTCGTCGTACCAGGCGAGGATCTGCGGCCAGTCGGTCTCCGCGGCGCCGGCGGCGTCGTCGTGGAGGGCCGCGATCGCCGCCTGGACCTGGTACCTGCCGCGCGGGCGGTCGGCGTCCTGTCGTGCGAGGGCCGTCTGCAGGACCCGCACCCCTTCGGCGGCCATGCGCCGGTCCCACAGGGAGCGGTCCTGCCGGTCCAGCGTGACGAGCCGGCCGTGGGTGTCGAACCGCGCGCGCCTGCGCGCGTGGTTGAGCAGCATGAGGGCGAGCAGCCCGGCGGCCTCCGGTTCGTCGGTCGCCAGCGTCAGCTGGCGGGCGAGCCGGATCGCCTCCGTGGCGAGGTCCACCCGGCCCGAGTGACCCGTGGTGTAGATCAGGTAGAGCACCCGCAGCACGACGGCGAGGTCGCCTGCGCGGTCCAGGGGCCGGCCGCGGAGGGCTCGTTTCGCCCGGCTGATCCGCTGCGCCATCGTCGCCTCGGGCACGTAGCAGGCGTCGGCGATCTCGCGGGTCGTCAGGCCGCCGACGGCGCGCAGCGTCAGCGCCACCTGGGAGGCCGGCGAGAGCGCGGGGTGGCAGCAGCAGAAGAGCAGGAACAGCGTGTCGTCACCCTCCTCCGCAGCGGACGGCGGCGGTTCGCTCGTCTGCTGCTCCCGGCGGTGCCGGGCCGCCTCGCTGCGACGGGCGTCCACGAGCCTCCGCGTCGCCACCGTGGTCAGCCAGCCGCGCGGATCGCGCGGAGGGTGCCCCGGCCAGGTGCGCAGCGCCTCCACGAGCGCCTCCTGCAGCGCGTCCTCGGCGGCGTCGAAGTCCTCGCCCCGGCGCACGAGGGCGGCGAGCACCCGTGGGACGAGGGCGCGCAGCGCGTCCTCGTCCCAGGGGGCCGCCTCCGGTTCAGCCACGGCGCCTCCGCCCCCCGGCGCTCAGGACATCACCTCGCGGACGTCGATCCACTCGTACATCGGCTCCCCACCGGGTCCGGGCTCGGAGGAGACGTACGCGGCGACCTCCAGGGCACGCTCGTGGGACTCGACGTCGATCATGTACCAGCCGGCCACGAGGTCACTGGTCTCGGGGAACGGCCCGTCGGTGGTGACGGGGGCGGCGTCCGGCCCGCGTACCGGACCCAGGTGCGGGCGGGGGTCAGCGCCTGCGCGTCGACGTACTCGCCGTTCGCCTCCAGCATCTCGCCCACGTGCCGGAGGAACGCCATGTGGGCCTCGACGTCCTCCGGGGCCCACTGGTCCATGGGCGGCACCGGGTGCGGCAGCTCCGGTCCCCCGCGGTAGTGCTTGAGCAACAGATACTTCGGCATGGCGGCCTCCTCGTTCGCGCGGCCCGTCGGTCGGGCTCCTTCGTAGAGCGGAGCCGCTGCCGTCTTCTCGACAGTGCAAGGTTTCCATCTGCGGCCAGGAGGCGAGCATGGGGCACCCGCACGTGCCGCGTGACCTGAGACGTCATGGACGGCGCACCGTCTCCGAGCTCGTCGTCGAGACCTTCTAGCCGGCGGACGACGCCACGGCGGCCGCGCTCGCACGGTGACTCTGCGCGCCCATCAGGCCCGTATCTTCACGCAGTGCCACGAACACGGTCCGTTGTCATGACCGAGAGCGCTTGATCCGGCACTGACAGTGGTATCGACCTGTGACCGCGGCAGGCTTCCTCCGCCAAAGACGGCATGGCTATGCTCGCCACGTCGAGGGTTCATTCGAGACGAAACGGGACGGTCCCCATGGACGCTGAACCAACCGGTCACGGCGGGGTTGAGACGGCACGTCCGGCGATCGACGTCACCGTCGCGCACCCGGCCCGGGTCTACGACTACTGGCTCGGCGGCAAGGACAACTACCCGGCCGACAAGGAGGCCGCGGAGAAGGTCATCGCCCTCAACCCCGGCATCGTCGAGGGCGTGCGGAGCAACCGGGCCTTCCTCAAGCGGGTCGTGCGGTTCCTCGTCGGCGAGGCCGGCATCCGGCAGATCCTCGACGTCGGCACCGGGCTGCCGTCCGCGGACAACGTCCACGAGGTGGCCCAGGCCGCACAGCCCGGCACGAAGGTCGTCTACGTCGACAACGACCCGATCGTCAACGTCCACGCGCACGCGCTGCTCACGGGTGAGCCCGGCACGGTCGACTACGTGCACGCCGACATGCGCGACCCCGCGAACATCATGCGCGAGGCCGCCCGCACGCTCGACTACTCCGAGCCGGTCGCACTGATCATCCTCATGACGCTGCAGTTCATCGCGGACGAGGAGGACCCGTACGCGGTCGTCCGCTCGATGCTCGCCGAGCTCCCCGCGGGCAGCTACCTCGTCGTCTCGCACCCGGCGGTCGACGAGAGCGGCGTCGCGAACCGGGCGACGGCGCAGTACAACGAGAAGGTCGCGACCTCGATGAAGCGCCGCACCCGCGAGGAGATCACGGCGTTCTTCGACGGTCTCGAGCTCGTCGAGCCCGGCGTCGTCACCCTCCACGACTGGCGTCCGGACGACGACCCGGACGCCCCGCGCACCAAGTCCCCGGCCCTGGGCGGGGTGGCCCGCAAGGCCTGACCGGGCACCTATGGCTCGGCGCGTGACATATATCGGCTGACTGACTATGGTTCCGCCATGGTCACCGAGATGCGCGACCCCACGGTCTACCTGCTCACGGCCCTGTCGAGCGGCCCGCGGCACGGCTACGCCCTCATCACCGAGGTCGCGGACCTCTCCGACGGGCGGGTCCGGCTGCGCCCGGGCACCCTCTACGGCGCCCTCGACCGCCTGCTCTCCGACGGCCACGTCGCCGTCTCCCGCGAGGAGATCGTCGACGGCCGGCTGCGCCGGTACTACGAGCTGACCCCGGACGGCGCAACGGTTCTCGCCGAGCAGGCCGCCCGGCTGCGCCGGCTCGCCGAGTCGACGACCGCGGCGCTGCGGCTGCGCGGGGCGACGGCATGAGCGCGACGTCACCCGCGGAGGCCGCGTTCCGCCGGCTGCTCCGCGCCTACCCGCGGTCGTGGCGGACGGCGCACGGCGAGGCGCTGCTCGGCGTCATGCTCGACGTCGCCGACGCCGACGGGCGCGACCGGCCGACGGCCCGGGAGGGGACGGCCGTCGTCCGGCACGCGCTGTCGACGTGGGCGAACGCCGCGTCCGACCGCCTCGACCGCAGCGGTGTCGTGCCGTCGTTCGCGGGGATCGGCCCCGCTGCGCTCGCCCTCGGGACGACGCTGGCCGCGGTGTCGTTCCTCTTCGGAGAGTGGTTCCCGGGTGTGCCCCTGACGTGGGCCGGCGACTTCCACGCCGCACCGTTCGGGCCGTTCCCGTCCGCCGGGCCGCTGCTCTACGCGGTCTGGCTGCTCGCGTTCGGTGCCGTCGTCGCAGGTGCCGTCGGGACGGGCCGGCTGCTGCTCGCGCTCGCGGCGGTCGGCGCACCGGTCCTGCTGACGGTGTGCGACCGCGCCGGTGTCGCCCGCCCGCCGCTGCTGTTCCTGTACACGATGGCCCTGTTCGCCGTGGTGGCGCTCGTCGGTCTGCCGAGGCAGGACGGCGCGACGCGACGCCGGCTGGGAGCCGTCGTCGGTGGAGCCACGGCGGCGGTCACCGCGCTGCTCACCGCAGTGACCGCGCTCGGGCTGGCGCTGCCCGCCTGGGACTTCCCTCTCGGTTCGGTCACGCGGCTGGACGTCCGGGACCCCGGCACCGTGGACTTCTTCGTCGGCCTCGGCTTCTACCGCTACTTCGGCCTGGGCACGATCACCCTGCTCGCCACGCCCGTGGTGATCGGCTGGCTCCTCGTCGGCCTCGCCACCGTCTGGCGGCGCCCGGCCCGGGCGCTGGCGGCCGGCCTGCTCGGCGTCCCGGCGGTGTTCGTCGACCCGGGGACGCTCTCGAAGCTCTGGCTTCCCGGCCCGCTCGACGGCGAGGGAACGCTCCTCACGCTCGCCCTCGGCGTGCTGTCCGTCGCGTTGTCGCTGCTCGTCGTCGGCGTCCGGACCGCACGCGCCGGTGCCGCTCCCTCCCCAGGAGCCGCGGCGTGACCGCCGGACCGGACGCGCCCCGGGCCGACCCGGCACCGTGGCGCTTCCGCCGGCTGCTCGCGCTGTACCCGGCGCAGTGGCAGGCGGACCACGGCGACGCGATGCTCGGCGTCATGCTCGACGCGGCCGAGGCCGACGGCCGCGCCGGACCGACTGCGCGAGAAGCACTCTCGGCCCTCGGGCACGCGACGACGCAGTGGCGGTCGCGGTGGCAGGGCCGGCAACGGCACGACGCGGTGCTGCGCTCGTTCGCGGCCCTCGGCCCAGCCGCCGTGGTGAGCGGTGCCGTCCTCGCCGCGCTGAGCCTCGGCTTCGGCGAGCTGGGGCCGATCCTCACGAGGACGCCGACCATGCCGGGCCCGGAACCTCTGCTCGGGTTCACGACGACCGCTGTCGTCGTCCACGTCGTGTGGCTCGTCGCCCTCGTCGCGGCGCTGGCGGGCCGGGTAGGTCCGGCACGCCGGGCCTTCGCCGTCGCCGCCGCGGCGCCCGCACTCGTCGCCGTCCTCAGCGCGCTGACCGCGCTTCCGCAGGCCCGGGTCGGGTTGCTCGGCGGGCTCACGGTCTTCGGGGCTGTGGCCGCGGTGGCATGGCCGGACGCCTCCCGCAGGCATCGCGTCGTCGTCGGGGCAGCCGTGCTGGCCGGGACGGCGATCGGTGCGGCGCAGATCCTCCGAACGGTGGCCTCGTCGAGCAGCCCTGCGTGGGAGTTCACCGGCTACGGCTTCTACTCGGTCTTCGGGCTGGCCTCGCTCGGCGGCATCGCCACCACCGCGACCTGGGCCGTACTCGGTCTGGGGCTGCTGACCGTCTGGCACCGCCCGGGGATCCTCGTCACCGCGGTGACCGTTGGCGGCACGTGGATCGTGGTCACCCATGCCGGGATCGCGGCCCCGGAACCGGGCGCCTGGATGCTCAGGCCGTCCCACCTGCTGCCGTTCGCTGCTCTGCTCGCGATCCCGTTGTCCCTGGCACTGCTGACGACGGCGGTCCGGCTGCACGGCCGCACGGTCCGGGCCTAGACACCGGAACGTGGAGGATCCCGCGGCACATCGCCGCGGGACCCTCCACGCTGACCCGTTCCCGGGTCGGAGAGCCAGGCTCAGATCCCGCTCACCGAGCGGTGCAGGTCACGCAGCCGCCGGAACGCCTGGCGCAGGTTCTCGGTGTCGCCCTGGCCGCCGCCCGCGACGCCGTCCGGGCCGATGCCGGCCTTGGCCATCATCGCGTCGACGGCTTGCTGCACGAGGACCCGGCCCTGCTCGACGGCGTGCCGCGGGTCGTCGACGAAGTCACCGGCGAGCCGGCGCCACGCGTCGTCCGCGGCCGCGGTGTCCCCGCCGACCGAGCCGGTCGTCGACGTCGTCGAGGTCCCCGGTGTGGTCAGCTCCGAGCGCCAGCCGGGCTCGTCGTGACCGTCCGGGCCGCCGAGCCGGGTGCGCTGCTCGGCACCCGCCGGCCGCTCCGGGGCTGCGTCGGCCACATGGCTGCCGGCACCGGGGGGCGGCATCCCCTCGTCGGTCGCCCGCTCACCGGGCTGCCGGTCGTCGGTCGCCCACTCGTCGGGCAGCCGGTGCTCCCCGTCGACCGTGCTGTCGACCGTGCCGTCGACCGTGGTGTCGACGTGCTCCTCGGGCCGCGTCACGGGCATCGCGACGGTCCTGTCCTCATGGGTGCTCACGGTCGGACCTCCCGACGGCCGAGGGCCTCGTCGGTCGACCAGGTGCTGCCGTCCGGCGCCGAACCGTCCCGGGCGTCGACGACGTACGGGGAGTGGGTCGCGTCGTCGGCCGGGTGCCGGACGTCGGCGTCGGCCACCGTGCCGGTGAGCGCGCCGTAGAGCGAGCGGTAGTGGACGAACGCCTGGCGCAGGTCCTCGGTGTCGGCCGCACCGGCCTGCATGTGCCGGGCGTGCGCGTCGTGCGCGGCGCGGTAGTGCTCGACGACGTCCGCGTGGTCGGTCGAGAGCATCGCGGCCCGCTCGGAGAAGTCCTCGACCGGGTAGCCCCGGTCGCGCATCACGGCGGTGACGAGGCCGTCGGCGTCGGCGACCGCCTGGCCGGGCTCGTCGACGAACCGGGCCTGCACACCGGCCCACTGCGTGTCGTAGCGGGCCTTGGCCTCGGGGTCGAGGTCACGGACGTCGAGCTGGTCGCGCCGGTCGGCGAGCTCGGCGAGCTGCGACTCGGCGGAGCGCCGGTCACCGGACTGCGCCACGGCACGGTCGTACTCGGGCCCGAACCGCGACTGCAGGGCGGCGCGGCGCCGGCCCTGCATGACGGTCCAGGCCACCGCGGCGACCACCGCGAGCACGACGAGGACGACGAGCACCCAGACGAGGGGTCTCATGACGGTCTCCTTGAGGGACGGGCGGCGCGGGGCTGCGCCGACACTGCCCGGTGGCGGCCGACGGTGCCCCCCGACACCGTCGACCGCACCCCGGGGCGTCGTCCCAGTACCCCGGGAGCCGGGTCTCACACCCCTCGTCCGAGACCGGCCGCCCCCGAAGGGCGCCGCGTCACGCGTGCCGGACGGCTGCGGCGTCCTGGAGCCCGAGGATCTCCACGGCCTGCGCCCGCATCTCGACCTTGCGGACCTTGCCGGTGACGGTCATCGGGAAGCCGTCGACGACGTGCACGTACCGGGGCACCTTGTAGTGCGCGAGCTGGTCGGCGCAGAACGCGCGCACCGCCTGCGCGGTGAGCGCCTCCCGGCCCGCCTTCATGACGACCCACGCCATGAGCTCCTCGCCGTACCGCACGTCCGGGACGCCGACGACCTGGACGTCGGCGATGTCCGGGTGGCTGTAGAGGAACTCCTCGATCTCGCGCGGGTAGATGTTCTCCCCGCCGCGGATCACCATGTCCTTGATCCGGCCGGAGATGTTCACGTACCCGGCTGCATCCATCACCGCGAGGTCGCCGGTGTGCATCCAGCCCGCGGCGTCGATCGCCTCGGCGGTCTTCGCCGGCTCGTCCCAGTAGCCGAGCATCACCGAGTACCCGCGGGTGCACAGCTCGCCGGCGGTGCCCCGCGGCGCCTCCAGCCCCGTCGCAGGGTCGACGATCTTCACCTCGACGTGCGGCATCACGGTGCCGACGGTCGACGTCCGCCGGTCGAGGTCGTCCTCCCGGCGGGTCATCGTCGACACCGGCGACGTCTCGGTCATCCCGTAGGCGATCGTCACCTCGGCCATGTGCATCTCGTCGACGACGCGCTTCATGACCTCGACCGGGCACGGCGAGCCGGCCATGATCCCGGTGCGCAGCGTCGAGGTGTCGAAGGAGGCGAAGTCCGGGTGCGACAGCTCGGCGATGAACATCGTCGGGACGCCGTAGAGCGCCGTGCACCGCTCCTCCTGCACCGCCTTCAGCGCCAGCCCGGGGTCGAACGACGGCGACGGGATGACGACGCAGGCCCCGTGGGAGGTCGCCCCGAGGTTGCCCATGACCATGCCGAAGCAGTGGTAGAACGGCACCGGCAGGCAGACCCGGTCCTCCACGGTGAACCCGAGCACCTCGGTGACGAAGTAGCCGTTGTTGAGGATGTTGTGGTGCGAGAGCGTCGCGCCCTTGGGGAACCCCGTCGTCCCGGACGTGTACTGGATGTTGATCGGGTCGTCGAACGACAGGGTCGCCATGACCTCGTCGAGCCGGTGGTGGTCGGCCCGGCCGCCCGTCTCCACGAGGTCGGTCCACGACGGCTCGCCGATGTGCACGACCTGCTCGAGCGCGGGGCAGTCGCCGCGGACCGACTCGACCATCGCCCGGTAGTCGCTGCCCTTGTGCTCGACCGCGCTGACGAGCACCCGCATGCCGGACTGGTTGACGACGAACGTCAGCTCGTGGGCCCGGTACGCCGGGTTGACGTTGACGAGGACGGCGCCGATCTTCGCCGTCGCGTACTGGACGAACACCCACTCCGCGCAGTTCGGCGACCAGATCCCGACCCGGTCGCCCTTCGTGACACCCAGCTCGAGCAGCCCGAGCGCCACCTGGTCCACGGCGATGTCGAGCTCGTTGTAGGTCCAGCGCCGCGACGTCGCGCAGTCGACGAGCGCCTCCCGGTCGCCGTACCGGGCGACGGTGCGTTCGAGGTTCGCGCCGATGGTCTCGCCGAGCAGCGGGACGTCGGCGGTCGAGGAGGAGTACGAGGGCAGGGGCTTGCTCAGCACAGCGAACCTCCGGGGCCGGGACGTCGTCGTCGGGCGACGACCATCCTCACCCGGCAGGCGCCGCACCGGTAGTGCAGTTTCTGGACAGCGGACGCCGCCTGCGCCGCTCAGGCGCCCCGGCGACCGACCCGCAGCGCCAGCCGCACGCCGGCGACCAGCGCGGTGAGCGGCGACAGGAGGGCGCCGAGCAGGAGCAGCTCGGCCGGGTGCAGGCCGAAGAGGCTGCCGCCGCCGAGGTAGAGGGCGACGGCGAACCCGGCCCAGAGCACGACCGGGCCGGCGACGAGCACGGCGGTGACCCGCGTGTCCCGACGGCTCCAGACCGGGGAGCCCGCGGCGAGCGCGAGACCGACGAGCGGGCCGAGCACCGGGACGACGAACCCGCCCCCGACGAGCGCGAGGACGGCGAGCACCTCGAGCGCGCTCCACCCGGCGGGTGCCGCCTGAGGTACGGCGGACGCGACCGGCGCGACGGGCGGGACGAGGTCCGGGCCCTGCTCGGCCGCGACGACGTCCTCCGGGTCGCCGAGCCGGTCGAGCGCGGCGCGGACCGTGACGTCGTCCGCCGCCTCACCGAGCGCCGCGGCGACGTGGTCGCCCAGCTCCGCGGCGAGCTCGGCGCGCCGGGAGGCCGTTACCCCGGCCGCGCGCGCCGCGGCGTCCAGCCGGGCGAGCCAGTCCACGACGAGGGGGTGCGTCACCCCCACGGACATCACTGGCCCCGGCGGTTCAGCCGGACGGCGAGATAGGCACCGGCGATGACGGGGCCGAGCAGTGCGACGACGAGCACGGGCAGGACGACGAGCGAGCCGACGAACACGACGTTCCTCCGGAGGGCAGACGGGTCAGGGAGCGGGGACGGCGGGGGCGGTCTCGACGACCGGTGCCGGCACGGTCGAGTCGAACGTCGTGCTCGAGCTCGTCGGCACCGCGACGAGGACGGCGAGGGCGCCGGCGACGAGCACGGCCACCGGCAGCAGCGTGAGCACGGTCGCGACGACCTTCTCGCGGCGGGTCCAGCGCTCGGAGACCCAGGCGAGGACGAGCCCGACGAGCGGCCCGACGACCGGGACGACGACCGTCCCCGCCGTGAGCAGCAGGACCGCGGCGATCTCGAGCCCGCCCCACGGCGAGACCCGCGGCGCCGGCCACGGCTGCTGCCCGGGCGGGCCGGTCTGCCAGACGGGCGCGGCAGGTGCGGCGGACGCGGCGGACGGCGCCCCGTCCGCCTCGGCGGCGACGATGTCCGCGGGGTCGCCGAGCCGGTCGAGCGTCTCCCGGAGGGCGGCCTCGTCGCCCGCACCGACCGACAGCGCGTCCCGCAGGTGGTCGCGGATCTCCGCGACGAGCTCCTCGCGGCGCCCCGGCGGCAGCGCGGCCGCCGCGTCGTCGAGGCGCGCGAGGAACCGCGTCACCTCCGGGTGGTCCAGGCCTACCGACATCATGCGCTCCTCCCGGGGCCGGGCTGCTCGCCCGTGCCAGTGCTGCTCGTGACGGTGCCGACCTGGCCGCCGTCCGTACCGCCGGCCGCCGTGGCGACCCGTCCCCTCCCCGGGCCGGGCGCCGGCGTCGTCCCGAGGACCCGGTCGACACCGTCGCGGAACCGACGCCAGTCGACGACGAACCGTTCCAACGCCGACCGGCCGTCGGCCGTCAGCGCGTAGTACCGCCGCGGCGGGCCGGCGTCCGACTCCTGCCACGTCGTCGTGACGAGACCGTCCTTGCGCAGCCGCGAGAGCAGCGGGTAGATCGTGCCCTCGCTGGTGAGCAGGCCGTCGGCCTCGCTGAGCTCGCGGACGAGGTCGAACCCGTACCGCGGCTGCCCGCGGAGCAGGGCGAGCACGCAGTACTCCAGCGCGCCGCGGCGCAGCTGGGGCAGCACCTGCCGTGCCTCACCCGGTTCCATGCGTCACAAGGTAGCCGCCGGTACCGTGCGACGCAAGCATCCGATGCAGCCGGAGGGTCCGACCGGGCGGTCCGACCGGACGGTCCGACCGGACGGGGCGGCCGGCCGGGCCCGTCAGTCCGCCGGACGGCGCAGCGCGAACGCGAGCAGGACGCCCGACACGGTCGCGGTGACGGTCTGCGCGACGACGACCGCGACGCCGGAGACCGGCCGCAGCCCGAAGGGCGCGAGGACGGCGACCGCCACCACGACCCGGGTCCACGGCCGCCACCGCGAGGACAGCACGGCGAGCAGCGCCCCGAGCGTCGGGAGCACGAGCGGGACGGCGAAGGCGCCGCCGACGAGGCACAGGACGGCCCACACCTCGAGCGGGCGCCAGGCGGCCTCGTCGGCGACGCGCACGGGTGAGGACGGGCCGAGGGGTGCTGCTGCCGGGGTCATGACCGCTCCTGCCGACGGGGCGGACCACCGGGGCGGCGGTCCGCGGACGACGTCGGGGCGGCGACGGGCAGGTCGCCCTGCCGGCCGGATCCTCTCGCACCGGACGCCTCCCGGGCCAGACCCGGTAGCGTCGCGCCGTGCGCATCGGTCTCATCATCCTTCCCCAGCGTCCGTGGTCCGAGCAGGCCGACCAGTGGCGGCGGGCCGAGGCGGACGGCTACGACCACCTCTGGACCTACGACCACCTCACGTGGGACCCGCTCGAAGGAACCCCCTGGGGCGCAACGGTTCCCACCCTCGTCGCGGCCGCGACGGTGACCCGCCGGGCGCCGCTCGGCACCTGGGTGGCGTCCCCGAACTACCGGCACCCGGTGCCCTTCGCCCGCGAGCTCGCGGCCCTGGACGACATCAGCGGCGGCCGTGCCGTCCTCGGCATCGGGGCCGGCGGCACGGGCCACGACGCGCGGGTGCTCGGCGAGCCGGAGCTCACGCCCGGCGGCCGCGCCTCGCGCTTCGAGGAGTTCGTGGACGTCCTCGACATGGTGCTCACCGGGGCGTCGACGACGCACGACGGCTCCTCCTACCGCGCCGTCGACGCGCGGACGACCGTCGCGTGCGTGCAGCGTCCCCGGCTGCCGTTCGTCATCGCGGCGAACGGCCCCCGGACGGTCCGGCTCGCGGTCCGCCGCGGCGAGGGCTGGGCCACGACGGGCACCCTGCGGCGCAGCGAGGCCGGCACCGACGACGCCTGGTGGGACGGCGTCGCGCGGCTGTCCGACCAGGTCGACGAGGCCCTCGCCGCCGACGGCCGCGACCCGGCGACGTTGCGCCGGTACCTGTCCGTCGACGCCGCGCCGACCTTCGCGCTCGTCTCGGCCGGCTACCTCGCCGAGGTCGTCGGCCGGGCCGCCGCGCTCGGCTTCACCGACGTCGTCGCGCACTGGCCGCTGCCCGGCGCGCCCGTCTACGACGCGCCCGAGTCGGTCCTCGACGACGTCGCCGCGATGCTGCCCGACCTGCAGAAGGTCGAGCCCGCGCGCCGCTGAGCGCACGAGCGCCGCACAGATCGAACCGGACACCGCCCGGCGACGTGTCCCGGGAGCCGACGCCCGTCGGCACAGGCCTCCCCGGGGAGCGACGCATGTCCACCCATCCCGATCCCTCCGCACCCTCCTCCCGCGCAGCCGGTGGGCGGCGCGGCCGTCGCGCTGCTCGCCGCCTCCGCCGCGTTCGCGGTCTCCCCGGCCAGCGCCGGCGACGACGGCGCCGGTCTGCTGCTTCGCTCCGGCGTCGCCGGGTCGACCCCGCCCGCTGCGGGCGGGCCGGCCCTGTTCACCGTCAACCCCGGCGGCCGGCCCTGGGTCGCCGGCAGCGAGAGCAAGGTCGTCGTGACCCGTGACGGTCTGCTCGTGGCGAAGGTCCGGGGCCTCGTCATCCCGGGCAACGCCGTGCCCAACCCGGTGCCGGCGCTCGCCGCGAGCCTCGTGTGCAACGGCAAGGACGGCGCGCTCACCGTCGCGGTCCCGTTCGACACCGCCGGGGACGCGGACATCCGCGCGACCGTGGACGTGCCGCAGCCGTGCGTCGCGCCCGTCGTCCTGCTCCACCCCAACGGGGCTGCGGGCACGTACATCGCGGCGACCGGCTGACCGGCCGGTCCACCGGTGCGGCGGGCCGTCGTCGACGCCCCGCCGCACCGACCCGCCCGGCCGCCCGCACCCCGACCGCGTACCGTTGTACGGATGCCCCCCGCCCGCCGTGACGCACCGCGCAGCCTGGCCGACGACCTGCGCCGGCGGGACGACGGCGCGCTCGCGCGGCTCCTGGCGCGCCGTCCCGACCTCGGCGTCCCGCTGCCGGCCGACCTGACGACCCTCGGCGCCCGGGCGACGAGCCGCGCGAGCGTCCAGCGGGTTCTCGACGGGCTCCCCGCACCTGCGCTCCAGGTCGTCGAGGTGCTCGCGGTGCTGCCCGAGCCGACGACGACCGGCGAGGTGAGCCGGCGCTGGGGCGCGCCGGCCGGGGACGTCCTCGACGACCTGCGCGACCTCGCCCTCGTCTGGGGCACCCCACGCGCCCTGCGCCTGGTCCGGACGGCGCGGGACGTGCTCGGCGCCCACCCCGCGGGCCTCGGCCCGCCGCTCGCGGAGGCGCTCGGCCGCCGGAGCCCCGCACGCCTGGCCGAGCTCCTCGAGGACCTCGGGCTGCCCGCGACCGGCGATCCGGAGACCGCGCTCACCCGCCTCGCCGAGCACCTCGGCACCGCGGACGCCCTCGACGCCCTGCTCGCCGGTGCCCCGGACGGCGTCCGGACCGTCCTGGACCGGCTCGTCTGGGGGCCGCCCGTCGGCGCGCTCCCGGACGCCGACCGCGCCGTCCGGCGGGCGAGCGCGACCGGCCCGGTCGAGTGGCTCCTCGCGCACGGCCTGCTCGCGGTCGCGGACGCCGGCCACGTCGTCCTGCCCCGCGAGGTCGGCCTCGTGCTGCGCGGCGGGAAGGTGCACCGGACCACGGTGACCGGCCCGCCCGCCCTGACGGTCCGGGACCGCTCGAAGGCCGCGGTCCGCGGGACGGCCGCCGGGGCCGCCGCGGAGGCCGCCCGGCTCGTCGAGGCGCTCGGTGAGCTGTGGGGCACGACGCCGCCGCCCGTGCTGCGCTCCGGCGGGCTCGGCGTCCGCGAGCAGCGCCGGACCGCCCAGGCGCTCGAGGTGGACGACGCCACCGCGGCACTCGTCGTCGAGGTCGCCTACGCCGCGGGGCTCGTCGCCGACGACGGCGAGGCCGACCCGCACTTCGCGCCGACCCCCGCGTTCGACGGCTGGCTCGCGCTCGAGGTGCCCGACCGCTGGGCGGTGCTCGCCGGAGCGTGGCTCACGACGACGCGCTGCCCGGGCCTGGTCGGCACGCGCGACGAGCGGGACGCCGTCCGCACGGCCCTGTCCCCCACCGTCGAGCGCGCCTCGGCACCGGAGGTGCGGGCCCTCGTCCTGCGCACGCTCGGCGAGGCGAAGGCGTCGGCGTCGGACGCCGCGGCCGTCGTCGACCCCGCGTCGGTGCACGCGCGCGTCGACACCGCGGCCCCGCGCCGGACCGGCCGGATGCGGTCGCTGCTCGTCGACCGGGCGCTCGTCGAGGCGGCCTGGCTCGGCGTCACCGGGGCCGGCGCGCTCGCCGACCACGGTCGTGCCCTGCTCGGCCCGCCGGACGCCCAGACCGCCTCCGCCGCAACGGGTCCGGGCGGCTGGCCGGCGCTCGACAGCGCCGACGCGCTCGCCGCGGCGGCCGACGCGCTGGCCGCCGTCCTGCCCGAGCCGGTCGACCACGTCCTGCTGCAGGCGGACCTCACCGCCGTCGCCCCCGGCCCGCTCGAGCCGGGGCTCGCCCGCGACCTCGCGCTCATGGCGGACGTCGAGAGCCGCGGGGGTGCCACCGTCTACCGGTTCACGCCGGCCTCCGTGCGCCGGGCCCTGGACGCCGGCCGCACCGGCGACGACATGCTCAGCGGGCTCACCGCCTGGAGCCGGACCCCGGTGCCGCAGCCGCTGGAGTACCTCGTCACGGACACCGCCCGGCGGCACGGCCGGGTCCGGGTCGGAGCGGCGGGCTCGTACATCCGCTGCGACGACGAGGCGGCGCTGTCGGAGGTGCTCGCCGACAAGCGGGCCTCGACGCTGCGGCTGCGCCGGCTGGCGCCGACCGTCGTCTCGGCCCAGGCCGGCCCGGACACGGTGCTGCAGGTGCTGCGCTCGATGGGCCTGGCGCCCGCCGCCGAGAGCCCGGACGGCGCGCGCCACGATCCGCTCCGACATCGGCGAGGGCCCGGAGCTCGCGCCGATGGACCCGGCCGGGGTGCTCGCGATCCTGCGGGACGCCGCCGCCGACCGCAGGCCGCTGTGGATCGGCGTCGCGGACGCCGGCGGCACCGCCTCCCGGCGCCTCGTCGACCCGCTGCGCGTCGACGCCGGCCGGATCGAGGTCTTCGACCGCGGCGCCGAGCAGGTCCGCACGCTCTCCGTGCACCGGGTGTTCGGCGTCGCACCCGCCTGACGGCGGCCCGCCCGCCCGCTCCGCTAGGGTCCGGGCGTCGGCACGAGGGGGGCACGGTCATGGCTGGGGAGTCTGCGGGCGAGCCGCACGGGGTTCCGCCGTACGGGTCGCCGCCGCCCGCGTCCGGGCCACCGCCCGGCCCCTACGGGCCGCCGTCCGCTCCCTACGGGCCGCCGTCCGCTCCCTACGGGGCGCCGTCCCCGCAGTACGGGCCGCCGGTCCCGTACTACGGCAGCCCGCCCGGCTACGGCCCGCCGCCCGGCTACGCGTTCCCCCGGCCCACACCCGCGTCGATGATCGTCCTCGTCGTGCTGTCGGCCCTCGCCACGACGTCCTGCTACTTCACCCTGGCGGGCCTGCCCGCCGTCATCCTCGGCGCGATCGCACTCAGCCGGAACGCGACCGACCCGCAGCAGGCGCAGCGGCTCGCCCGCACCGGCTGGATCGTGCTCGGAGGCGTGTCCGCGTTCATCGTGCTCGCGGTCGCCGTCGTCGTCGCGGTCTCCATGGGGACCGGCGGCTGACTACCTGAGCAGCTCGAGCAGGCTGGACGGTCGGAAGCCCGCGACGAACTTGTCACCGACGAACACCGTCGGCACCATCCGGATGCCCTTCTTCGCCAGCTCCCCGAGCAGGCTCGGGTCGTCGGTCGTGTTGAGCTCGGTGTACGCGATGCTCTTGTCCTCGAGGATCTGTCGGTACCGGGCGCACAGCGGGCACCCGGTCGCCGAGTACAGCACGACGGTGGACATGGTCGGTCTCCTTGCAGGGGGGGGCGGAGGCGGGCGGGGTCAGGCGGTCGTGAGGGCCGGGTTGCAGTCGGCGTTCCGGGGCCGGGGCGGCGAGGTGTACTGGGCGAAGGTCCGCCCGGGCTTGTGGAGCGACTGCAGGACGCGCAGGATCTCGTCGATGCTGCGGCCGACCCGGTCGTCGTAGACGGTCTCGAAGCGGACGACCCCCTCGGGGTCGACGAGGAACACCGCGCGGGCCGCGCAGCCGTTCTCGTCGAGGACGCCGTACGCGCGGGACACGGCCTGCGACCGGTCGCTCGCGAGCGGGTAGTCGAGCGTCCCGATGTGGAACTCCATCCACGCGATGTGCGCGAAGACGCCGTCGGTGCTGACCCCGAGGACGTCGCAGCCGAGGTCGGCGAACTCCGGGAGCGCGGCGTTGAGCGCGAGCATCTCCGTCGGGCAGACGAACGTGAAGTCCGACGGGTAGAAGAACAGCAGCAGCCAGCGCCCCTGGTAGTCGGCCAGGGTCGCCTCGTGCTCGAGGGTGTTGGGGTCCTTGGTGGTGAGCATCCGGAAGTCCGGTGCCGGCCGGCCGATCAGCATCGCGTCTCCTGGGAGGGAACGGGGCGGGGTGCAGGGACCGCGGCAGACTCCGGGTCACTGTGGTCTGGGGGGGCGCTCGTGAGGCCGCCCTCGGCGGCCGCGTCGGCCGCCTCGCTCGTGGAGAGCCACCGCTCGGCGTCGAGGGCCGCCATGCAGCCGGAGGCGGCCGCGGTGATGGCCTGCCGGTACCGGGCGTCGACGACGTCCCCGGCGGCGAAGACACCCTGGACGGACGTCGCCGTCCCGCCCGGGGTCGTGACGATGTGCCCGCTGTGGGTCTTGAGGTAGGGAGCGAAGAGCGCGCTCGCCGGCTCGTGCCCGACGGCGACGAAGAGCCCGTGGACGTCGAGCCGGGCGCGGTCGCCGGTCGTGAGGTGGCGCAGCGTCACGGCGCTGAGGCACTCGGTCTCGTCGGTGACGAGCTCGTCGACGACGGTCGGCAGGACGATGTCGATCCGCTCCTCGTTGCGGACGGCGTCCTCGACGATCGACTCGGCGCGGAACTGCCAGCGCCGGTGCACGAGCGTGACCTTCGCGGCGATCCGGGCGAGCTGCAGGGCCTCGCTGAGCGCCGCGTTGCCGCCGCCCACGACGACGACGTCCTGCCCCTCGTAGAAGGCGCCGTCGCAGATCGCGCAGTAGGCCACGCCGCGCCCGACGAGGTCGTTCTCCCCGGGCAGGCCCAGGGAGCGGGGCTTGGAGCCGGTCGCGACGATGACGGCGTCCCCGGTGAACAGCCCACCGGCGGCGACGACGACGAAGGGCCGCCGGGAGAAGTCGACGTCGATGACGTCGTCGACGACGATCCGGGTGCCGAACTCCTCGGCCTGCTCGCGGATCCGCCAGGACAGGTCGGCGCCCGTGATGCCCGGTGCGCCCGGGAAGTTCTCCACCCGGGCGGACTTGGCGATCTGGCCACCGGCCTCGAAGCCCTCGATGCAGATCGGCTCGAGGCCCGCGCGGGCCGCGTAGAGCGCCGCGGTGTACCCGGCCGGGCCGCCGCCGATGATGACGAGCCGGCTGTGGTCAGGCTCCTGCACCTGCCACCTCCGTCGCCGTCCCGGCCTGCGCGTTCACGATCAGGTGGTCGGCCTGCGCCCGGGTGAACTTGAGCGGGCCACGGGACTCCTACCCTGGGTGGAAGCAGACGCCCCCGGCCGACGTTGGCACCGGACGTCCCCCCACGGAAGGCACCACGTGACCGACGGACCGCTCATCGTCCAGTCCGACAAGACCCTGCTCCTCGAGGTGGACCACCCCGCGGCCGACGCCTGCCGCCAGGCGATCGCCCCGTTCGCGGAGCTCGAGCGCGCCCCGGAGCACGTGCACACCTACCGGCTCACCCCGCTGGGCCTGTGGAACGCCCGGGCCGCGGGGCACGACGCCGAGCAGGTCGTCGACGTCCTCCTGGAGCACTCGCGCTACCCCGTGCCGCACGCGCTGCTCGTCGACGTCGCCGAGACGATGGCCCGCTACGGGCGCCTCCAGCTGCTCAAGCACCCGACCCACGGGCTCGTCCTCCACGCGATCGACCTGCCCGTGCTCGAGGAGGTGCTCCGGAGCAAGAAGGTCATCCCGCTCGTCGGCGCCCGGATCGACCGTGAGCACGTCGCCGTCCACCCGAGCGAGCGCGGGCACCTCAAGCAGGTGCTCCTCAAGCTCGGCTGGCCCGCCGAGGACTTCGCCGGCTACGTGGACGGCGAGGCGCACGCGATCGACCTCGCCGAGGACGGCTGGGTGCTGCGCGACTACCAGCGCCAGGCCGTCGACAACTTCTGGCACGGCGGCTCGGGCGTCGTCGTGCTCCCCTGCGGTGCCGGCAAGACGATCGTCGGTGCCGCGGCGATGGCGAAGGCCCGCGCGACGACGCTCATCCTCGTGACGAACACCGTGTCGGCCCGGCAGTGGCGCGACGAGCTGCTCAAGCGGACCTCGCTCACCGAGGAGGAGATCGGCGAGTACTCCGGGTCCCGCAAGGAGATCCGCCCCGTGACGATCGCGACCTACCAGGTCATGACGACCAAGCGGAAGGGCGTCTACAGCCACCTCGAGGTCTTCGACGCCCGCGACTGGGGCCTCGTCGTCTACGACGAGGTGCACCTGCTCCCGGCGCCGATCTTCCGGATGACGGCCGACCTGCAGGCCCGCCGCCGGCTCGGCCTCACCGCGACGCTCGTCCGTGAGGACGGCCGTGAGGGCGACGTCTTCTCCCTCATCGGGCCCAAGCGGTACGACGCCCCGTGGAAGGACATCGAGGCCCAGGGCTACATCGCCCCGGCCGACTGCGTCGAGGTCCGGGTGACCCTCCCGGAGCGGGACCGGCTGCTCTACGCGACGGCCGAGCCCGAGGAGCGCTACCGGCTGTGCTCGACCGCCGAGCAGAAGTCGAAGGTCGTCGAGAAGCTCGTCGCCCAGCACAAGGGCGAGCCGACGCTCGTCATCGGCCAGTACCTCGACCAGCTCGACGACCTCGGGGAGCGGCTCGACTGCCCCGTCCTCAAGGGCGACACGACCGTCAAGGAGCGGCAGCGACTCTTCGAGGCGTTCCGCCAGGGCGAGATCACGGTCCTCGTCGTGAGCAAGGTCGCGAACTTCTCCATCGACCTGCCGGAGGCCTCGGTCGCCATCCAGGTCTCCGGGTCGTTCGGGTCCCGCCAGGAGGAGGCCCAGCGCCTCGGCCGGGTGCTGCGCCCGAAGGCGGACGGCCGCTCGGCGCGGTTCTACGCGATCGTCGCCCGCGACACCCTCGACCAGGACTTCGCGGCGCACCGGCAGCGCTTCCTCGCCGAGCAGGGCTACGCCTACCGGATCGTCGACGCGGACGACGTCCTCCAGGCCTGACTGTGGGCCGGCCGGCGCCCAGACGACTCACAGGTAGTGGTCATCGGGTTCCGAGCCGGTCGCGGGACAGTCGGGGCATGACCACCCATGTGCTCCACGTCGTCCGGGCGTTCTCGGCGCAGCCGACGCTCGGCGACGCCCTCTCGGCAGCGCTGCCGGGCGGGGCCGACGTGCACGAGGCGCCGCTCGCCGAGGCCCTGGTGTCGCACGACGTCCCGGACGTCGTGTGGGTGAGCAGCGCCGACGCCCCGACCGTCGACGCGGTACGGGCGCGCTTCCCCGCTGCGGCGGTCCTCGCGACGCTGCCGGCGCGGGCGTCGACGGCTGACGTGGTCGTGCTGCTCGCGCACGGCGCCGACCTCGTCCTGCGGGACGAGGGCGTCGTCCTCGGCGCGGCCGGGATCGTGTCGCTCGCGCGCCGGCGGCCGCTGGCGTCGACGTCCTGACGGCCCTGTGCCGCGGATCACAGGCCGCGACGCCGCACGACAACCTGGCGGATAGGTCCCCCACAGGAACCTCTCAGGTTCGGGCCCCACGGTTGATCTCAGGAAGCAGCCGCACCCGGCGGCCGCACGCCATGCCTCCAGGAGCCTGACGATGACCATGACCGCTGACCGGCGGCCGCTCGGTACCGGTGACCCCCGGTACAGGCCCGCGGCCGTCGTGCCGACGTGGAGGTCCGTGCGGGTGCCGGCGTGGTGGCGTGACCTGGTCGGGTCGTCGACCTGGGCGAGCATGCTCGTGGTGGTCGGGCTGTGGGTGGCCGGTGGCGGCCTGCAGGACCTCGGCGGGTGGGCGTCCGGGCTGACCAGCATCGGCCGCCTCACCGGGCTGGTCTCGGCGGACCTGCTGCTGGTGCAGGTGCTCCTGATGGCCCGGATCCCGCTCGTGGAACGCTCCTACGGCCAGGACGAGCTGGCCCGCCGGCACCGCCTCGTCGGGTTCACCTCCTTCACCCTGATGGCCGCCCACCTGCTCTTCATCACCCTCGGGTACGCCGCCCAGTACTCGACCGACCCGGTCGCCGAGCTGTGGTCGTTCGTCGTCGACTACCCCGGCATGCTCCTGGCCGCCGCCGGCACCCTGCTGCTCGTCCTGGTCACCGTCACCAGCATCCGCAAGGCCCGCAAGAAGCTGCGCTACGAGTCCTGGCACCTGCTCCACCTCTACGCCTACCTCGGCGTCGGCCTCGCCCTGCCCCACCAGCTCTGGACCGGCCAGGAGTTCCTCTCCAGCACCGTCGCCACCGTCTACTGGTGGACCCTGTGGGCCGCCGCCGCAGCCGCCGTCCTCGTCTACCGGGTCGGGATGCCGGTCTACCGGACCCTGACCCACGACCTGCGGGTCACCCACGTGGTCCGCGAGAGCCCCGATGTCGTCTCGGTCCACATGCGCGGCCGCCACCTGCACCGGCTCCCCGTCGCCGCCGGCCAGTTCTTCAGCTGGCGCTTCCTCGACGGCCCCGGCTGGACCCGCGCCCACCCGTACTCCCTGTCCGCCGCACCCACCCCCAGCACCCTGCGGATCACCGTCAAGGACCTCGGCGACGACTCCCGCCGGCTCGAGCACCTGCGCCCCGGGACCCGGGTCGCCATCGAAGGGCCCTACGGCCGCCTCCACGAAGGCGTCCGCACCCGGCGCAAGGTCACCCTCCTCGCCTCCGGCATCGGCATCACCCCACTGCGCGCCCTGCTCGAGGAGCTCCCCGCCGCCCCCGGCGACATCACCCTGGTCTACCGCGCCCGCGACACCGGTGACCTCGTCCTCAAGCACGAGCTGGACGCCCTCGCCGCCGCCCGCGGCCACCGCGTCTACTACGTCCTCGGCCCCCGCGCCCGCCGCCGGGACGGAACCCCCTCCTGGCTGCCCGCCACCGCCGCGCACCTCACCGACGCCCAGGCCCTCACCCAGCTCGTCCCCGACATCGCCCACCACGACGTCTACCTCTGCGGCGCAGACACCTGGATGGACGCCGCCCGCACCGCCGCCACCACCGCCGGCGTCCCCAGCACCCACATCCACGACGAACGCTTCACCTGGTAAGGAGAACGGCACCCCATGCGCAGGATCGCGATCGGCCTCATGAGCACCCTCAGCGGTCTCGTGCTGCTCTTCAGCTACCACACGAGCACGAACTCGGGGACGGCGCTCGCGAGCACCGGGACGGCCGGCGGGACGGCGGCCGGGCAGTCCGACGGGACCGCCTCCGCAGACACGTCGGCCGACGGCTCGACGTCCTCGGACGAAGCCTCGTCGTCCGGCTCGTCGTCCGGCTCGTCGTCCGGGTCGTCGTCCGGCTCCTCGTCGTCCTCCGGCACCTACACCGGCGACGCGGTCATGACCCGCTGGGGCGTCGTCCAGGTCGAGATCACCGTGAAGAACGGCAAGATCACGAAGTCCGAGGCGGTCCAGTACCCGCAGGGGAACCACCGGGACGAGCAGATCAACTCCTACGCGCTGCCCGTGCTCGCCGAGGAGGTCACCGCCGCCCAGAGCGCGAACATCGACGCCGTCTCCGGCGCCACCGTCACCAGCGACGGCTACGTCCAGTCCCTGCAGTCCGCCATCGACCAGGCCCACCTGTGACCGTCCCGGGCCAGGCCCGGACGGTCCGCCCGGACGCCGACCCGGGCACCGACCCGGCCGCCGCCCCGGCCCTCGACGGCGCGACGCCGATCGTCGAGCAGCCCCGGCGCTCGTTCGTCGAGCAGGTCATGGGGCTGCCGATGAGCGTCCACGTCCGCGGGCCGCTCGCCCGCGACGACCGCGTCGCCCGCGCCGTCGAGGCGGCGTTCGCCGACCTGCGCGCCGACGACGCGATGTTCAGCACGTGGAAGCCGGAGAGCCCGGTGAGCCGGATGCGGCGCGGAGAGCTGCGCCTCGAGGACGCCCCGGAGCGGGTCCGTCGTGTCGCCGCTCTCTGCGACGAGGCCGCGGAACGGACCGGAGGGGCGTTCTCCGCCTGGCTGCCGCCGGCCGCCGGGGCCCGGCCCGTGTTCGACCCGACCGGCCTCGTCAAGGGCTGGGCCGCCGAGCAGGCCTTCGACCGGCTCGTCGACCGGCTCGCCGCGCTCGGCCCGCACGACGTGCTCCTGTCGGCCGGCGGCGACGTCGTCGTCGGATGTGCACGCACGGACACCCCGGACTGGACGGTCGGCGTCGAGGACCCGCGGATGCGCAGCCGGATGCTGCTCACGGTGCCGTTGCGCCGCGGCGCGGTCGCGACGTCGGGCACGGCGGCGCGGGGCGCCCACATCGTCGACCCGGCGACCGGCGCCGCGCCGTCCGGGCTGCTCTCGGCGACGGTCGTCGGCCCGAGCCTGACCTGGGCGGACGTCTACGCGACGGCGGCGTTCGTCCGCGGCGCGGACGCCGCGCAGTGGGCGTCGACGCTGGCCGACCACGCGGTCGTCCTCGTCGACGGTCGCGGCGACGTGCGGACGGTCACCGGCCCGCCGTCCTGACCGACGCGTGGCCGCCGGGCCCTCAAGGCGGACCGTGCCGGGTCCGATCCCGTCACCATGCGCCTGCGGCCCCGGCACGCGACGCCGACCGCCCCGGCCGTCCTCACGTGGGACGCCGCCCTGGGGCCGTCGGTGCTCCTCGTCGCGGCCGTCGTCGCCCTGAGCGTGCCGCCGGCCGACCTCACCCTGCACACCGTGCACGGACCGCACAGCAGTCTCCCAGCGAGTTCACAGCAGGACGAGAGAGACTGGTCAGGTGGCAGACAAGACCCCTGAGGCGCGGCTGCTCGTCGTCGACGACGAGCCGAGCATCCGCGAGCTCCTCACCGCGAGCCTGCGCTTCGCCGGCTTCGAGGTGTTCCCGGCCGAGGACGGCGCCCAGGCGCTGAAGCTCGCCGAGCAGCACCGCCCGGACCTCGTCGTCCTCGACGTGATGCTCCCGGACCTCGACGGCTTCACCGTGACCCGCAAGCTCCGCGAGCGCGGCCGGGAGATGCCCGTCCTGTTCCTCACCGCGCGCGACGAGACGATGGACAAGGTGCAGGGGCTCACGGTCGGCGGGGACGACTACGTCACGAAGCCGTTCAGCCTCGAGGAGGTCGTCGCCCGGATCCGCGCCGTGCTGCGCCGCACGGGCGTGGGCGGCGACCCCGACACCGGCCGTCTCGTCTTCGAGGACCTCGAGCTCGACGAGGACTCCCACGAGGTGCGCCGCGCGGGCAAGCTCGTCGACCTGTCGCCGACGGAGTTCAAGCTCCTGCGCTACCTCATGCTCAACCCGAACCGCGTGCTGTCGAAGGCCCAGATCCTCGACCACGTCTGGGCGTACGACTTCAACGGCGAGTCCGGCATCGTCGAGTCCTACATCTCCTACCTGCGCCGCAAGATCGACCACGTCGACCCGCCGCTCATCCACACCCGGCGCGGCGTCGGCTACGTCCTGCGGCTGCCCCCCGAGGCATGAGCGAGCCGACCCGCGGCATCGACGTCGCGGCCTTCGGGCCGGACCCGGTGCGTGCCGGCTCCCGGACCGAACCCCCGGTGAACCTCTTCGCCGGCCCCGCCCCCGAGGCCGTCGACGTGACCCCCGGGGCGGACCCGGCGCAGGACGACGCACCGGCCGACGCAGCGGAGGCGCCGGACGACGCACCGGCCCGCGCCGCCGGTTCCCGGCTCGCGGCGATCCCGCTGCGCACCCAGCTCGTCGCCGTCCTCGTCGGCACCCTGCTCCTCGCGCTCGCGGCGACCGGGTTCGGCGTCCAGTGGGTGCTGCGCGGCTACCTCGTCCAGCAGCTCGACGACCAGCTCAAGGCGACCTACGAGCAGGCGGTCGGCGGCGACAACCGGCTGCTCTCCGGGCTCACCCGCACCGACGACGACGACCGCCGCGGGCCCGCCCAGTTCGCCACCCGGGTCACCGTGCCGTCCCGGCCGGACCTCAACAGCACCAACGGTTCCGGGCCCGAGCGGGCCACCCCGGTCTTCACCGACGTCAGCTACGCGCAGGCCGAGGAGCTCGACGGCGCGGTCTTCCAGCTCGAGTCCGCGGACGGGACGCCGTGGCGCGCCGTCGTCGTCCCGGTCGGGGTCCGGCCCTCGCTCAGCCTGTCGTCCTACCCGGGCACGGTGACGCTCGCGCTGCCGACCTCGCAGGTCGACGCCTCGGTGCGCACCCTGCGGCAGCTCACGCTCGGCATCGGTGGTGCGGCGATCGCCGTCTTCGCGCTGCTCGGCTGGCTGGCGATCCGGCGGGCCTTCCGCCCGCTCGTCGAGGTCGAGGAGACGGCCGCGCTCATCGCCGGCGGGGACCTCTCCCGCCGGATCCAGGAGCGGCCCACGACGACCGAGGTCGGCCGGCTCACCGCCTCCCTCAACACGATGCTCAGCCACATCGAGGCGGCCTTCCGCGCCCGGGAGGCCTCCGAGGCGCGGACCCGCCGGTTCGCCGCCGACGCCTCCCACGAGCTGAGGACGCCGCTCGCCGCGATCCGCGGGTTCGCCGAGCTGTACCGGCAGGGCGCCGTCCCCACGGACGACGTCCCGCGCACCATGCGCCGCATCGAGGACGAGGCGACCCGGATGGGCGGCCTCGTCGAGGACCTGCTGCTCCTCGCCCGGCTCGACGAGCAGCGGCCCGGCCGGGTCGAGCGCGTCGACCTCACGGTGCTCGCCGGCGACGCCGTCCACGACGCCCGCGGCCTCGACCCGAACCGCCCCGTCCAGCTCGTCGGGCTGCGGCCCGACGTCGGACCCGTCCCCTCGGGCGTCGTCGGCGACGAGGACCGGCTCCGCCAGGTCGTCGCGAACCTCGTCGCGAACGCCGTCCGGCACACCGCGCCCGGCACCCCCGTCGAGGTCGCCGTCGGCACGGAGACGGGGCCGGACGGCACCCGCTCAGCGGTCCTCGAGGTCCGTGACCACGGACAGGGGCTCTCCCCCGAGCACGCCGCGAAGATCTTCGAGCGCTTCTACCGGGCCGACTCCTCCCGCCAGCGCGGCAAGGGCGGCGGCTCGGGCCTGGGCCTGTCGATCGTGTCCGCCGTCGTGTCGGCGCACCACGGCCAGGTCGGCGTCCGGACGACGCCCGGCGGTGGCGCGACCTTCCGCGTGACCCTCCCGGCAGCGCCCCCCGACTAACCCTCCCCCACCGTCCTCTGGCGGGTTGTTCACCCCAAACTCACGTTTTGGGATGCACAACCCTCCAGAGGTTGACCGCCCGGAGGAGGGTTGTTCACCCATCTCGTGATCCCCCTCACGGTTTGGTCGTACGGGTTCTCCGCGGGGGCGCGGATGCCGACGGAGTGAGAGAATGAAAGCGTTCTCGGACAGGGTGACCGCGACCCGGCACCTCTGACGGGACGAGCGGCGGAGCCGCCTCGCAGCGGCCGCCGGACCTCGCCCGGCGCGACGGCGCGCCGACGGGACCCCCTTGGTCACCCCTACAGGAGTGATGACCCACATGTCCGCCCCGATCCACGCATCCGCCACCACCCGCGAGGCGCGCACCGCCGACCACAGGTCGCGCTGGACGCGTCTGCTCGACGCGGTCGCGCCGGCGCCGAGCCCGAACCGGCTCGTCCCGGTCGCCGAGATCAGCCGCGACAGCCTCTACTTCGTCGAGGAGTGCCTCGCCGACGTCGGCCTGCGCGCCGTCATCCAGCCCGTGGGCTCGATGCCCGGCACACCGGGCCGGTTCCGCGTCCTCGTGGCCGCCCGCGACCGCGAGCTCGCGTCGCAGGTCGTCGGCGTCGCCTGAGGCGACCGACCCACCCGCTCCACGACGGGGCGCCGCGGCCACGCCGCGGCGCCCCGTCGCACGTCCCGGCTCCGCGGTCTCGGCCGTTCGGCCCTCGGGCGTCCGGCGTCCGCGCGTCCCCCGTTGCGGCGTGACCGTTCCCACACCGTTGCGTCGGGCAGCCCGGGCCGGTGCCGAGCCGCGATGATCGTCGTCGGGGCACCCGCCGGGGCTGCCATCGGCGGCCGGAACCGTTGCACCACAACGGGTCCGGACCGGCTCTGGTCGTCCGCGCACAGGATCCCGTTGGGATGCAAGCGTTTTCGCGCGCCGTGACCAACAAGTGTGACGTTCGTTGCACCTGTGTTCGGGAACACAAGGTGTGGGTACGACCTTGACGAGGATGTTCCCATCGGGAAACGCACAGGACACCTCGGACCACGAGGATCCTTGCCGCGGGGGCGGCCCGACAGGGTCGCACCCCGCGCCAACCGCTCGCCCGTCCGCACGGACCGGCGGGGCCCGACGCACCGCACGACCGCCGGCTCGCCCGGAACAGCTCGAACCGACACAGCTCGACGAGGAGACGTGGATGACGAACACCAACCAGCCCGCCGACGACGACCGCTCCGTGGGTCTGACCACCGTGGCCAACCCCAAGCGGGTCCGGCTGTCCTCCCCGCCCCTGACCGACACCTCCGACCGGGACTGACCCGGCAGGAGCACTCGGCCCAGGTCCCGCCCCACAGCGGACCCGGCTCGGCCGGCCGGACGCGCGAGCGTCCTGCCGGCCGCCGCGTTTTGGATCCCACGTCCTCGGCCCCGGCCAGGACCCCGCCGCCGTCGCAGGCTCCCAGTCAACTCCCAGGGTCGTCGGAGGGTCCGCCCAGCGGCAGGGGGTCCCATAGGAGTCACCAAGTCCACGACAGAGGTGACCGCGATGACCCAGACCACGGACCCCCGCCCCGACCACTGGCGCGCCCCCTGGGCGGCGCCGGCCGGCGGCGGGACGCCGCCGGAGGCGGCGACGGCCCCCGTGACCGCCCCCGTGACCGCCCCGGTGGCAGCCTCTCCGGAGTACCCCGCGGCGTCCGCACCGTCCGCAGCGTCCGCGCCGGCCACGCCGGCCACGCCAGTCGCCCCGGCCGGTCCGCAGACCCAGCCGCTCGGCGCCGGCTGGCCGCCGCCGGCGTCCCCGCTGTTCGGCGGGCAGGCGTACCAGACCCCCCAGCCGGCTCCGCCGGGCCAGCCGTACGGCGGCCCCGGCCACGGCGGTTTCCCGCCCGTCCCGCCACCGCCCGGCCGTGACCGGCGCGACCGCCGCCCGGGCTGGGGCGGGGTCGTCGCGATGGGCGCCGGCGCCGCGGTCCTGTCGAGCCTGCTCACCGCCGGCATCGTCACCGCGACGGACGACTCCGGCGGCACCGTGACGACGACCTCCTCGAGCCCCGCGGCCGGCACCGGCAAGGCACCGGTGGACAGCGGCAACGTGACGTCCCCGAACTGGGGCGACGTCGCGGCGGCCGTCGAGCCGAGCGTCGTCTCGGTGAAGGTCCAGGCCGGCCAGAGCTCCGGCGAGGGCTCCGGCGTCATCCTCGACACGAGCGGCCGCATCCTCACGAACAACCACGTCGTCTCGGAAGCCGCGAACGGCGGGACGATCCAGGTCGTGCTCTCCGACGGGCGCACGTTCGACGCGTCGATCGTCGGCCGCGACCCGGCGACGGACCTCGCGGTCATCAAGCTCGACGCGGCGCCGTCCGGCCTCAAGGCCGCGACGCTCGGCGACTCCTCGTCGGTCCGCGTCGGGGACGCCGTCATGGCGCTCGGCAACCCGCTGGGCCTCTCGGACACCGTGACGACCGGCATCGTCAGCGCCGTCGACCGGCCGGTGACGACGTCCGCGTCGGAGAGCCAGACCCCGCTCGGCAGCAGCGGCGAGGCGGTCGTGACGAACGCGATCCAGACCGACGCCGCTGTCAACCCCGGCAACAGCGGCGGCGCGCTCGTCGACAGCCGCGGCCGGGTCATCGGCATCACCTCGTCGATCGCCTCGCTCGGCGCGGTGGCCGGCAGCAGCCAGTCCGGCAGCATCGGCCTCGGCTTCGCGATCCCGATCAACGCCGCGAAGGACGTCGCCGACCAGCTCGTCAAGAACGGCACCGCCCAGCACGCCTGGATGGGCGTCTCCCTGAGCGAGGGCACCGCGTCGGCGGACGGCGCGCAGCGCCAGGCCGCGATCCTGCAGTCGGTGGCCGCCGACGGGCCGTCGGCGAAGGCCGGGCTCAGGACCGGTGACGCGGTCGTCGCCATCGACGGCGAGGCCGTCAGCGGCGCCGACTCGCTCGTCGCCCAGATCCGCGAGCGCAAGCCCGGCACGACCGTCTCGCTGACCGTCGTCCGCGGCGGCTCGACGCAGAAGGTCGACGTCACCCTCGGGACGCGCCCGACCTCCGGCCAGTAGGCCGCCCGGACCCGGGCGGCGTGGGGACCTCCCGGCCCCACGCCGCCCGAGAACCCGGCCGACGCGGACCTCCCGCCGCGACGGCCGACGCAGGACCGCAGGTGCTCTCCCCGGCACCTGCGGGCAGGACCCGCCGGTGATCCCGAGCCACCGGCGGCAGCCGGCCGCGGCTCCCCTCCGGCGGCCGGTGGTGAGGTCTGGTCCTCACCGGGCGCGCAGACGTGCGCGCCGAGCACGGAGCACCGTCGCGACCGCTCCCCCTGACGGCCGCGACGGTGCTCCGTCGCTTTGTCGCGACGGGACCGCGAGGATGGGCCCCGTGACGGACCTCCTCGACGCCTGGCGGGACGCCGTCCGGTCGGCAGGTGCGACGGCCGGCCCCGCCGCCGTCGACGCCGCGGGCACCGACCTGCTGGCCCGCTGGGCGCAACCGCACCGCCGCTACCACGACACCGAGCACCTCACCGAGGTGCTCGCCGCGGTCGACCTGCTCGCGGCCGACGCCGCCGACCCGGCCGCGGTCCGGCTCGCCGCGTGGTTCCACGACGCGGTCTACGACGGCCGGCCGGGGGACGACGAGGAAGCCAGCGCCGTCCTCGCCGAGGAGGTGCTCGCCCGTCTCGGGGTGCCCGCCGACCGGGCGGCGCGGGTGGCCCGGCTCGTCCGGATGACCGCGGCGCACGCGCCGTCGGACGGCGACCCGGACGAGGCGGTGCTCAGCGACGCGGACCTCGCCATCCTCGCCGCCCCCGCGCCGCGCTACGCCCGGTACGCGGCCGCCGTCCGGGCCGAGTACTCAGCGGTGCCGGACGACGCCTTCCGGGCCGGGCGCAGCGCCGTCCTCGCCGGGCTCGTCGCGGCGGACCGGCTCTACCGGACGGCGCAGGGCCGGCAGCGCTGGGAGGCCGCCGCCCGGGCCAACGTCGCGGCGGAGCTGGCCGGCCTCGGCGGCTGATCCCGTTCACCCTGGCACGGGTTGCGTGCAAGTCGCACCGACTTGCGGGTGCTGTTTCGGGTCACGTGCTCCCGGTCGCGGCTAGTCTGCGGGGGTGAGGGTGCGCCTTGCCGACATCGCCTCGCGGGCCAGGGTCAGCGAGGCCACGGTCAGCCGTGTGCTCAACAACAAGCCAGGCGTCTCCGAGGCCAACCGCAAGGAGATCCTGCGGACCATGGAGCTGCTCGGCTACGAGCGCCCCGAACGCATGCGCACGAGGACGAGCGGGCTCGTCGGGCTCATCGTCCCGGAGCTGACGAACCCGGTCTTCCCGCTCGTCGCGCAGGTCATCGAGACCGCCCTCGCGGACAAGGGCGTCACCTCGGTCCTCTGCACCCAGACGCCCGGCGGCGTGCGGGAGGACGAGTACGTACGGATGCTGCTGGAGCGCAACGTGTCAGGCATCGTCTTCGTGTCGGGCCTGCACGCGAACGTCGACTCCGACCCGGCGCGTTACGTCGCCCTGCGCAAGCGCGGCCTGCCGATCGTCCTCGTCAACGGCTACCTGCCCGACGTCGACGCCCCCTTCCTGTCGAACGACGACGCAGCGGGCATGGAGCTTGCGGTGCAGCACCTCGCCGGCCTCGGGCACACCCGGATCGGCCTGGCCCTCGGGCCCGACCGCTACGTGCCGGTGCGGCGCAAGGTCGCCGGCTTCGCCGTCGCGTACCGGTCGCACGTCGACCCCGCCGCGACCCCCGCCCAGCTCGACGACCTGCTCGAGACGACGGTGTTCACCGTCGAGGGCGGCGAGGAGGCCACCGAGGCGCTCCTCGACCGCGGTGTCACGGCGGTCGTGTGCGGCTCGGACGTCATGGCCTTCGGCGCGATCCGGGCCGCCCGGCGCCGCGGGCTGCGGCTGCCGGAAGACCTGTCGATCGTCGGGAGCGACGGGATCCCGCTGGCGGAGTTCACGGAACCCGCGCTCACCACGGTGCGGCAGCCCTCCGAGGACATCGCCGAGACCGCGGCCCGCGCCCTGCTCGAGGAGATGGCCGGCAACCCGGCGCCGCGGGCGGAGTACATGTTCCGCCCGACGCTCGTCGTCCGGGGATCCACCGCACCGCCTACGTCGCGGCGATCCCGGTCCGGATGAACCAGTCGGCCATCGCCTGCTCGTAGCGGGCGGGGTCGACGTTCCAGGCCCGGGTGTGCTCGGCGCCCGGGACGTCGACGAAGGTCACGAGATCGGGCCGGGCACGGGCCAGCGCCCGGGACGGTCCGTCCGGCACGAACGTGTCGTCCTCGCTGTGGAAGAGGAGGACGGGCACCTTCAGGTCAGCGGCGCGGGCCGGCCAGTCGAACCGGTCGAGGTCGACGTCCGCCCGGGCCTCGACGGCGCGGACGGCGACCGCGGTGACCCAGGGCGGCAGCCCGCGGTCCGCCCCCTGGCGGGCGAAGGTGTCGCGCCAGTCGAGGACGGGCGAGTCGAGGACGAGGCCGCGGACCGCCCGGGCGACGTCCGACCGGTCGGCGACCTGGAGCGCGATCGCGCCGCCCATCGACCAGCCGGCGAGGACGACGTCGCGGGCGCCCTGGCCCTGTGCCCAGCGGACCGCGGCGGCCGCGTCGCGCCACTCGGTGTCGCCGAGGTGGTATCGGCCGTCGGGGCTCGCGGGGGCACCGACGTCGTTGCGGTACATCGGGACGACGACCGGCAGACCCCTGGCGTTCCAGGCCTTGAGGTAGCGCAGCGACTCCTCGCGGGTCCCGCCGCGACCGTGGACGAAGACCACCCACGTGGTCGCCCCGGTGGCACCGGGGACGTACCAGGTCGGCAGGTCGCCGCCGTCGCCGGGGACGGCGACCTCGCTGTACGCCAGGCCGAGGGCCGTCCTCGGGTCGCCGGTGTACGCGAACGGGTCGACCCACACCGGGGTGCCTGCCGCGGGAGTCCCGGTGACCGGGGTGAACGACCGGACGACGGAGCCGGGGTGCGCCCCCGGGGCCGCGGCCGTGACGTCGCCGACGGTCCCGTAACCGCCGGCCCAGCGCAGCCCGTACCGGCCGGGCACCTCGGACCAGCGGTCCCGGTCGAGCTGGACGGTGCCGCCGACCGCCCGCTGGACGACGTACGGGTAGTACGGGCTGTGGTCGACGGCGAGCGCCGCGCCGGAGAAGTACCAGGCGATCCCCGCGACCGCCGCGACCCCGAGGACGAGGAGCGTGGCGAGGGTCCGGACCGACCGGCGGACGATGCGGCGTCCACGTCCATGTCCATGTCCACGTCCGGGGCGGTCGGCGGGAACGGTCACAGCGCGCATCCTGCCCTGCGCCGGGCCACCGGTCGAGAGCCGGGCGGCGAGCCGTTCCGGGTCAGATGGACGTCGGCCCGACGGGGCGCCCGGGCAGCCGGTACGCGGCGCCGGCGGCGAGGGCCGCGACCGGTCCGGCGAGGAGCGCGACCGCCTCCCGCGCGGCGACCCAGGCCGCTCCGCCCGCGGGGCGCGGGGCCGGGGTGCCGAGGACGAACCGCAGCACCACCTCGTTCTCGACGACCGGGTCGGCGACCCGGGCGCCGGGCCCGACCCGGCGCAGGTAGCCGACCTGGGTGGCCGCCGGCAGCAGCGGGACGGCGCCGCCACCGACGAGGGCGACGACGAGCGACTGCGCGGAGGCTGCGGCGCCCTCGTCCGCGTCGCCGGGGCCCAGGGCGTGCGCGGGCAGCCGGTACCCGACGCCGTCCGGACCGTCGGGCAGGACGAGCAGGTCGTGGCCGGCGACGACGACGGCGTGCACACCGGTGACCCGGCCGAGCGGGGGCAGCGCGGAGAGCATCGCATCGACCCGGCCCGCGCCGTCCGGGGCGTGGCTGCTCGTGAGCACCCGCTCGCCGCGACGCTTGGGCCGGCGCAGCCCGGACCCCTGCAGCCGCCGCAGCAGCTCACGACTGCTCACCGGCAGGGCCCCCGCGGCGACCGTCGCGGCGTAGCGCTCTTCGGGGACGTCGTAGTGGTCACCCTCGAACCCGCGGTCGGGGATGCCCACGGCCGCGGCGAACTCGTGGAGCTCGCGCAGTGAGGCGTCGCTGGCCAGGTGCGACCACCGACGGCCGTGGGCGGGCCACAGCGGGGGGTCGATGAGCACGGCCATGCGGGCACTCTAGGTGCGTCCCGCGGTGCGGCCTGTGGACATACGTCGCTGCGGATCCCGGTCCTCGACTGACATCCGGTCAGGGTCGACCCGGAGCACCCGCTGTGGACGACCGCAGCAACGGCCGCGCCTGTGGATGACGGCGCCGGCCGTCGCGGGTCCGTGCCAGTGTCGGCACCGGACGGTCGGGAGCCCGGCCGCGGGCAGCCGCCGCACGGCGGCGGAGGAGGAGGTCGGCGATGACGCAGTTCCAGGTGGACAGTGCACAGGTGGCGCAGGCGAGCGCCGCAGTGCACGCGTCGGCGGCGCAGATCGGCACCGAGGTGGACCGGATGATGCGCAACCTGCTCGACCTGCAGGGCAGCTGGCGGGGCCAGGCCTCGTCGTCGTTCCAGCACGTGGTGAGCGACTGGCGGGCGACGCAGGAGCGGGTGCGGGCGGTGCTCGAGGAGATCCAGCAGGCGCTCTCGACGGCGGGGCGGCAGTACGCCGAGGCCGAGGAGTCGGCGGTGCGGATGTTCTCGCGCTGACGGCGGCCGGCGCGGGCCGGCCGCCGTCAGGTCCGGCGGGAGAGCGGCGGTCAGGCGACCGCGGCGTGGAGGTCCGCAGGCTGCGGGTCGGGCACGGACCAGACCATGACGAGCCTGGTGCGGCCGTCGGCGCCGGCCTGCGGCACCCAGCGGGCGACCGGGCGCAGCGCCCGGGCGGTCCGTTCACTGACCGGAAGTTCCATGATGGCCATGGAGCCACCTCCTGTTCACCTGGCGTTCATCTTCAGCGACCGTAGCACGCGAAGGTGAACAGGCCGGGCGGGCCGGACGGGTGACGTTCAGGCCGCCCGAGCCGCGCGACGGTCGTGGGCCGACTCGGCGAGGGCGGCCGCGCCGGCGGCGAGGGCACCCGCGGTCACGACGAGGGAGGTGACGACGAAGGCGAGCGGGGCACCGACGCCGGTGAGCGCCTCGCCGGTCGACATCCCGCCGATGCCGCGGTCCTGGACGGCGTTGACGGTCCCGAGCACCACGAACCCGCCGGCGGTCAGGCCCAGGAGCGCGACCGTGAGGGCCCAGTCGGTCGCAGCGGCCCGGAACCCGCGGCGGTAGCCGTCCACAGCGCCGCCCGCGACGACCGCGCCGAGCATGACGGCGATCAGGGCGATCCCGCCGCCGATGTCGGCACCGGCGGGGCCGTCGTTGCCGCCGAGCCGCTCGACGGCGCGGAGCGCGGCCCCGAGGAGCAGGAAGAGGACGGCGACCGCACCGGCACGCACGAGGACGCGTGCTGCGGTCGAGAGGACGGGGTGCGAGGTGGTGGGCTGCTGCGCCATGTCGGGCTCCTCTCCGCGCCGGGCGCGGGGGGTGGTCCGCCGGCCGGGCGGCCGACGGTGGTGCCACGACCTTCCCCCGGCGCCCCCCGAGCGATCATGAGCACGCCTGCTCAGCCCCGTTGCACGCCCCCGGGAAATGCAGGTGAGACCGGTCGGCGGTCAGGCGTAGGCTCGCTCTTTGTGCCTGGACAGCCTGACCGGTCCATATCCGCACCCGACTCCCTGACCACCACCGCGCCGGTGGGCCTCCGCGGCCCCGGTGCCGACTCCCCCGCTGCCGACTCCCCCGCTGCCGATCCCCTGGTGTCCGAGCAGGCCTATCTCGCCCGTGCGCGCGAGCACCTCGGCGAGATGCGTCGCCGGACCCTGTCGCTCGAGGTCCAGAGCGCCGACCGGCTCAACAGCGAGTTCCTCGCGGCCGCGCTGTGGCGGCGCGCCGCGTCGCTCGTCGACGACCCGACGACGACGCTCTTCTTCGGCCGCACCGACCACGACGACGGCGAGCGCTGGTACGTCGGCCGCCGGCACGTCGCGGACCCGCACGGCGACCCGGTCGTCATCGACTGGCGGGCGGACGTCTCCCGGGCCTTCTACCGCGCGAGCCGCACCGAGCGGTTCGGCGTCGTCCGTCGGCGCCGGTTCGGCATCGAGGCCGGCCGGATCACCGCCTACGAGGACGAGCACCTCACCGACCCCGGCGAGCGCGAGCAGCGCAGCGAGATCCTCGCCCGCGAGATCGAGCGGCCGCGCGTCGGGCCGATGCGTGACATCGTCGCGACGATCCAGCCCGAGCAGGACGAGATCGTCCGGGCCGACGTCGGGACGACCGTGTGCGTCCAGGGCGCACCGGGCACCGGCAAGACCGCCGTCGGCCTGCACCGCGCGGCCTGGCTGCTCTACGCCTACCGGGAGAAGCTCGGCCGGGCGGGCGTCCTCGTCGTCGGCCCGAACGCCTCGTTCCTCGACCACGTGAGCGCCGTCCTGCCCTCGCTCGGGGAGGTCGAGGTCCGGCACACGACCGTCGAGGCGATGACCGCCGTGCACGGCGCCGTCCGGGCCACGGACGAGGTCGCCGTCGCCACGCTCAAGGGCGACGCCCGGATGGCCGAGGTCGTCCGGCGGGCTGTCTGGTCGCACGTCGCGACCCCGACGGAGGCGCTCGTCCTGCCGCGCGGCTCCCGGCGCTGGCGGGTGCCGGCCTACGAGGCGGCGGAGATCGTCACGGAGCTCACGGGCCGCGGGGTCCGGTACGCGGCGGCCCGCGACATGCTCCCGCAGCGGCTCTCGCACGCCCTGCTCCTGCAGTTCGAGGAGGCCGGCGACTCCCCCGACGACCGGGTCCAGGACGCGGTCGCCCGCAGCCGCGAGGTGAAGCGCTGGGTGGACGCCGTCTGGCCGGCGCTCACACCGCCCCAGGTGCTGCACCGGCTCCTGTCGGACGCGGCTTTCCTCGCCGCGTGCGCGGACGGCGTCCTCGACGCCGGCGAGCAGGCCCTGCTCCTGCACCCGAAGCCGGCCAGGACGCCCGGGGCGTCGCGCTGGTCGCTGCAGGACGCCGTCCTGCTCGACGAGATCGCGGACGTCCTGCGCCGCACCCCCAGCCTCGGGCACGTCGTCCTCGACGAGGCCCAGGACAACTCCCCGATGCAGCTGCGCGCCGTCGGGCGGCGCTGCTCAACGGGCTCGGCGACCGTCCTCGGCGACATCGCCCAGGGCACGACGCCGTGGGCGACCCCGTCGTGGGACGTCTCGCTGACCCACCTCGGGCGCACCGACGCCGTCCTGGAGATCCTCGACCGCGGCTTCCGGGTGCCCGCGGCCGTCATCGAGTACGCGGCGCGGCTGCTGCCGTTCATGGCCCCGGGGATGTCCGCACCGACGAGCGTGCGCGACGACCCCGGGAGCCTCGTCGTCACGCACGTCCCGGCCGCCCGGCTGTGGCCGGCGACCGTCACGGCGGTCCGGCACGCCCTCGGGGCCGAGGGCAGCGTCGGCGTCATCGTCCCCGACGCAGGCGTCGCCCGGTGCGCGAAGACGTTGGCGGGCGCGGGGATCGAGCACCACGTGCTCGGCGACGAGGCGCTGCCCGAACCGGTCGACCTCGACGCGCCGGTCGGCCCCCGGGACGACGACACCGCCGCCGGCGACGGCGCGCCGCCGCCCCCGCCGCGGGTCAGCGTCGTCCCCGCGACAACCGCGAAGGGCCTCGAGTACGACCGGGTCGTCGTCGTCGAGCCGACGGAGATCGCGGCCGCGGAGCCGGACGAGCGGACCGGCCTGCGCCGGTTGTACGTCGTTCTCACCCGCGCCGTCTCCGGCCTGGAGATCGTGCACGCCGAACCGCTGCCGGAGCCGCTCCGTGCCGGTGCCTGACGTCCGGGTCGTCGTCGGGGAGGGCGACCCTGCCCTGGACCAGCGGCTCTCCGACGAGCTCGACGCGGTGAACGCCGCGGCGACCCCGGGCGTGGCCCCCGCGCGGGACCTCACGGTGCAGGCGCTCGGCGCGGACGGCGACCTCGCCGGCGGGCTCAGCGGCTGGACGTGGGGCGTCGCGGCCGGGATCGCCCTGACCTGGGTCCGGGCGCAGGACCGCGGGACGGGCCTCGGCGGCCGGTTGCTCGCGGAGTTCGAGGCGCAGGCGCGGGAGCGCGGCTGCACCCACGTGTTCGTCACGTCGTTCACGTTCCAGGCGCCGGGGTTCTACACCCGGCACGGGTACCGCGAGATCTTCCGGTGGGACGGCGTCCCGACACCGGGCGCGGCCGACATCCACCTCCGCAAGGACCTCTGAGCCCTCGGCACCCCGCCGGGGTGCCCGCGGTCAGCGCCGGCGGTGGTGCACGAGGCGCCAGGCGACGAACGCCGCGACGAGGGCGACGAGGACCGGCGGCGCGAACCGGCGCAGCAGCACGGGCAGCAGCGCCGTCCCGAGGTCGAGCTCGGCGGCCGCGGCGTCCGGCGTGCCCGAGGTCGTCGGCAGCGAGCGGACCGGTTGCGGCCGCGGGGCCGGCGGCCGGCGGCCCTGCGTCGGTGCGGTCGCCGCCGCGAGGGTCGGGGGGCCGGCCGGGGCGCCGGCTGCGTCGTCGGCCGCGACCGGCGGAGCGGCCAGGTCGGCCTCGGACGGCGCTGCGGCGGCGAGGCCGTCCGCGGCGTCCGGCGCTGCGCCGTCGGCGGTCATCTTCGCGGCGAGGGAGTCGGCGAACTGGCCGATGATCCTGCCGCCGACGTCCTGGATGACGCCGCGGCCGAACTGGGCCGGGCGTCCGGTCACCTTGAGGTCTGTCTCGACGACGACCCGGGTCGAGCTCTCGCCGTCCGCCTCCATCCGGGCGTGCACGGTGGCCCCCGCGGTGCCGTTGCCGTTCTTGTCCCGGCCGGTCGCGTCGAGGACGACGGTGTGCGCCTCGTCGTCCCGCTCGAGGAAGCGGCCCTTGCCCGAGTAGCTGAGCGACACCGGGCCGAGCTTGACCTTGACGAGCCCGGCGAACTCCTCACCGTCCGTGCCGGTCAGGGTCGCCCCCGGGAAGCACGGTGCGACGCCCTCGATGTCGAGGAGGGTCGCCCACGCCTGGTCGACGGGCGCCGGGACGGTGAACGTGTGCTCGAGCTTCACAGGGAGGTCCTCCGGGGAACGCGCCGGGCACCGCTGCCCGACCTCCCGACAGCATGCCCCAGCCCCGTCACGGCGCATCACGAGGGACTGCCCCGGCAGCCCCTCTGAGGTAGATCCGCGTGCATATCGAGAGCGAACTACCTCTGAGGGGTCGTGGAGGGGGTGGGGCGCACGGCCGGCGGGCCGGGCCTCACGAGGAGGCCCGGCCCGCCGGGACGTGCAGTGGTGCGGTGGTGCGGACGTGCAGCGGTGCTGTCGTGCAGGGGTGGGTCAGCCGACGGCCGCGAGCACGGCCCGCCCGGTGAGGACCTTGGCGAGGTGCCGCCGGTAGTCCTCGTCGGCGCTGGCGTCGCTCATGGGGTTGGTCCCCTGGTCGGCGTTCTGCGCCGCGGCCCGGATCGCGTCCGCCGTGGCGGGCTGGCCGACGAGGGCCTGCTCGACCGCGGTGGCGCGGATCGGGACGAGGCCCATGTTCGTCAGGCCGACCTTGGCCTCGGCGATTGTGCCGCCCTCGACGCGGACGGCCGCCGCGACGCCGACGATCGACCACGTGTGCGCGACGTGGTTGAACTTCTCGTAGTGGGCGCCCCAGCCGGTGTGCTTGGGGACCCGGACCTCCACGAGGAGCTCGCCCTCGCCGATCGCTGTCGTGAACAGGTCGGTGAAGAAGTCCGACGCGCCCACCGTGCGCCGGCCCGAGGGGCCGGCGATGACGAACTCGGCACCCAGCGCGAGCGCGGGGGCCGGCATGTCCGCCGCCGGGTCCGCGTGCGCGAGGGAGCCGCCGAAGGTGCCGCGGTGGCGGACCTGCGGGTCGGCGACCGTCTGCGCCGCGAGCGACAGCAGCAGGGCGTGCTGGCGGATGAGCGGCTCGCGGGTGACGTCGTCGTGCGTCGTCATCGCGCCGATGGCGATCGCGTCGCCGTCGTCCCGGACGCCGCGGAGCTCGGCGATACGGCCGAGGTCCACGACGAGGTCGGGAGCGTTCATCCGCAGGCGCAGCACCGGGATGAGGCTCTGCCCGCCGGCGAGCACCTTGACCTCGCGGTCACCGGCACCGGCGATGACCGCCAGGGCCTCGTCGACGCTGGCCGGCGACTCGTAGTCGAACGCCGCGGGGATCACTGGGCACCTCCACTCTCGTTGCCGCTCCACAGCGGTGCACCGTTGCCGGGCGCCGCCTCGTGGCTGCCGTCCCGGGTGTCCTTCGCGCCGACCGACGCGTCGAACTCCTTGCCCTGGATGGCCTTCCAGACCCGCTGCGCGGTCGTCGGCATCTGGATGTCGTCGATGCCCCACGGCCGCAGCGCGTCGACGACGGCGTTGATGACCGCCGGCGTCGAGGCGATGGTGCCGGCCTCGCCGACGCCCTTGACCCCGAGGGGGTTGGAGGTCGACGCGGTCTCGGTCATGTCCGTCGTGAAGAACGGCATGTCCGCGGCCGTCGGCAGCGTGTAGTCCACGAACGTCGCGGTCGTCAGCGTGCCCGACTCGTCGTGACGCGCCTCCTCCCACAGCGCCTGGGCGATGCCCTGGGCGAGACCGCCGTGGACCTGGCCCTCGGCGATGAGCGGGTTGACGACCGTGCCGATGTCGTCGACGCAGACGTACTTGCGGATCGTGACCTTGCCCGTCTCGGTGTCGATCTCCGTCGCGCACAGGTGGGTGCCGTGCGGGTAGGAGAAGTTCTCCGGGTCGAACGTCGCGTCCGCGTCGATGCTCGGCTCGATGCCCTCGGGGTAGTTGTGCGCCGCGAAGGTGGCGAGCGCGACCTCCTGGATCGTCACGCCCTTGTCGGTGCCCGCGACCGAGAACTTGCCCGAGTCGAACTCGATGTCCGCCACGTTGGCCTCGAGCAGGTGGGCCGCGATGGGCTTGGCCTTCTCGATGACCTTCTCGGCCGCCTTGACGATGGCGATGCCGCCGACGACCAGGGACCGCGAGCCGTAGGTGTCCAGGCCCTTGTGCGTGATCTGGGTGTCGCCGTGGAGGATCTCGACGTCCTCGAAGGGCACGCCGAGCTGGTCGGCGACGATCTGGCTGAACGCCGTCTCGTGGCCCTGCCCGTGCGCGCTGGCCCCGGTGAGCACCTCGACCTTGCCGGTCGGGAGCATCCGGATCGCCGAGTACTCCCAGCCGCCGGCCCCGTAGTTCAGGGAGCCGAGGACGCGGGACGGCGCGAGGCCGCACATCTCGGTGAACGTCGAGATGCCGATGCCGAGCTGGATCGGGTCCTTGCGGGCCCGGCGCTCGGCCTGCTCACGACGCAGACCCTCGTAGTCGAAGAGCTCCACGGCGCGGCTGGTGGCCGCCTCGTAGTTGCCCGAGTCGTACGTGAGGCCGCACACCGAGGTGAACGGGAACTCCTCGTGCTTGATCCAGTTCTTCTCGCGCAGGGCGAGCGGGTCGACCCCGAGCTCGTTCGCGAGGGTGTCCATCATCCGCTCGATGGCGTACGTCGCCTCGGGGCGGCCCGCGCCGCGGTAGGCGTCGGTGAGCACCTTGTTCGTGAACACGTTGACGCACTTGAACTGGTACGCCGGGATCTTGTAGATCGCGTTGTACATGAACGCGCCGAGGATCGGCACGCCCGGCGTGACCAGGCCCAGGTAGGCGCCCATGTCGGCGAGCAGGTCCACCTTGAGACCGGTGACCGTGCCGTCCTTCTTGGCGGACAGCGTGATCTTCTGGATCTGGTCGCGGCCGTGGTGCGCCGACTGGATCGACTCGCTGCGGGTCTCGGTGTACTTGACCGGCTTGCCGAGCTTGCGCGCGATGAGGACGGTCGCGACCTCCTCCGGCGACAGGTGGATCTTGCCGCCGAAGCCGCCGCCGACGTCCGGCGCGATGAAGCGCACCTTCGACTCGGAGATGCCCAGGACGACGGCGAGCAGGAAGCGCGCGATGTGCGGCACCTGGGTCGCCGACCAGACCGTGAGCTGCTCGCCCGTCGGGTCGACGACCGTGGAGCGCGGCTCCATGAACGCCGGGACGAGCCGCTGCTGGCGGAAGGTCCGCTCGATGACGAGGCTGTCCGGGTCCGCGTGCGCGGCGGCGATGGCCTCGTCGACGTTGCCGCCGGTGCCGGCCTCGCCGGAGTCGAAGATCCACGTCGCGTTGACGTTGGTCCCGAGCTCCTCGTGGACGAGCGGGGTGCCCTCCTTGATGGCCTCGTTCATGTCGAGGACGACGGGCAGGTCGTCGTAGTCGACGATGACCTTGTCCGCGGCGTCCCGGGCCTCGGCGGCCGAGCGCGCCGCGATGACCGCGACGATCTCGCCGGCGAACTTGACCCGGCCGGCCGCGACGGCGGGCCGCCGCGGGTGCTTCATGTCCGGGGTGACCGCCCACGCGCAGGGCAGGTCGCCCTGCTCGGCGTCGAGGTCGGCGCCCGTCCAGACCCCGAGGACACCCGGGGACGTCTTGGCGTCCGCGACGTCGATCGAGGCGATCGTCCCCGAGGCGACGGGGCTGCGGACCATGGCCAGGTGCGCCATGCCGGGCAGGACGATGTTGTCGGTCCACTTCGTCCGGCCGGTGATGAGGCGCGCGTCCTCCTTGCGGCGGCGGGACTGGCCGAACTCCTTGGCCCCGGTGGTCTCGTCGACCGCGGTCACGCGGCACCTCCAGCGACACCGGCGGAGACGGAACCGGCCTTGGCCGCCGCCTTCACCGACTTGACGATGTTCTGGTAGCCCGTGCAACGGCAGAGGTTGCCCTCGAGACCCTCGCGGATCTCCTCGTCGCTCGGGTCGGGGTTGTCCTTGAGCAGGTCGACCGACTGCATGATCATGCCGGGCGTGCAGTAGCCGCACTGCAGGCCGTGGTTCTCGTGGAACGCCTGCTGCACCGGGTGCAGCTCACCGTTCTGGGCGAGGCCCTCGATCGTCGTGACATCGCTCCCGTCGACCTGGACGGCCAGCACGGAGCAGGACTTCACGCTCCGGCCGTCGAGATGAACGGTGCACGCACCACAGTTGCTGGTGTCGCATCCGACCACCGTCCCCGTCTTGCCCAGGCGCTCACGCAGGTAGTGAACGAGCAGGGTGCGGGGTTCGACGTCGTCGCTGTACGCGACGCCGTCGACGGTGACGGAGATCCTCCTGGTGCCCATGCGGCCTCCACGCCTCTCACGTCATACATCTCGTGCAGGAACGAGGCGGCCGCTCGAGCGGGCCACCTCGATGTGACTCACGACGCATCCAAGGTGAATGCGGCGTCGAACACAAGGCCTGGCGGGGAGTTGCCTCCCGGCGTGTCCTCGCAGGTCACCGGCCGTATACCCGCCCGGGGGCGACCCTGCGGCCGGGGGTCCCCCGTGAGAGCAGGCATAACGGACAACGACTCCCTCGAGGCAGCCACGCCACGCCCGCGCCCGAGTGTCAAGAATGTGGACACCGGGGAGCACGATGCGGGATCACGCACCGCCGTCCCTCGGTATTCAACTCAGGGGTTGCATACGGGGACGACCGGGAGTACGTTCTATTCAACCGATCGATTGAGTATGCCGAACGGGCCCGGCAGGACTCGAGGACCCATGACGGCAGATGCGCTCTCCCAGGTGTTCGCCGCCCTGGCCGACCCGGTGCGCCGGGACATGGTCGCCCGGCTCGCCGTCGCGGACGCGACGGTCAACGAGCTCGCCGAGCCGTACGCCATGACCGTCCAGGCGGTCTCCAAGCACGTCAAGGTGCTGCAGTCCGCGGGCCTCGTCAGCCGATCCCGGGACGCGCAGCGCCGTCCCGTCCATCTCGAGGCGGAGGTGCTCGACCTGATGACGAAGTGGATCGAGCGCTACAGGGTGCTCGCCGAGGAGCGGTTCCGCCGGCTGGACGACGTCCTCGCCGACCTGCCGGACGACGTCGAGCCGCTGCCGCCCGCCTGACCCTCGCCGGGCCCCGACCACCGACCCGACCACCGACCCGCACCACCCACGAACCGGAGGACCACCATGCCCACGAGCACCCACGACACCCGCATCGAGGTCGCGCCCGACGTGCCCCTCGTCCGCATCACCCGGGTCTTCGACGCCGCGCCGCACAAGGTGTTCCGGGCGCACACCGACCCCGAGCTCCTCGTCCGCTGGCTCGGCCCGCGGGACGTGACGATGCGCGTCGAGCACCACGACTGCCGCACCGGCGGCTCGTACCGCTACGTCCACACGACGAGCACCGGCTTCGAGGCCTGGTTCCACGGCACCTTCCACGAGGTCCGCCCGTCGGGCCTCATCGTCCAGACCTTCACCTACGAGGGCATGCCGGACGGCGTCGCGCTCGAGAAGGTCGTCTTCACCGACCTCGGCGACGGCCGTACCGAGCTCGTCGCGACGTCCCTCGTCGACAGCTTCGCCGACCGCGACGCCTTCGTCGCGAGCGGCATGGAGGGCGGCGTCCGCGAGGGCTACGAGAAGCTCGACGAGGTCCTCGCCTCCTGATCCCGGCCTCAGAGGTAGATCGCCGCGCATACCGAGGGCGATCTACCTCTGAGGTGCGTCACGGCGCGCGCCGGGCGACGCGCCGTGGGCGCAATCGGGTCGACCGGCGTGGTCGGGAGCCGCCAGAGTTGCGGCATGGACGTGTGGACCACCGACGACCCGGCGGCCTTCCTCGACCGGGCCGCCGCGCACCTGGCCGCAGAACCGGTGCTGACGAACGTCCTCGCGGTCGTGGCGGAACGGATGGCCCGCGGCACGTACACGTGCGACGACCCCTGGTTCGCGACCGTCGAGCAGGACGGCGCCGTCGTCGCCGCCGGGATGCACACCGCCCCGAACGCCTACACCGGTCCGGGGCCGGACGCCGCCGGGGACCTCCTGGCGCAGGCCCTGCTCGGCTCCGGCCGGACGCCGCAGGGCGTCGTCGGGATCCGCGGGCCGGTGGCCGGCTTCGTCGCGGCCTGGACGGCGGCCACCGGGGGCACGGCGCGGGTGTCGACCGACGAGGGCGTCCACGTCCTGGGCACGCTGGTCCCGCCGACCGGCGTCCCGGGCACGGCGCGGACCGCCGGCCCCGCGGACGAGGACCTCCTCGCCGACTGGCTCCTGGACTTCTCCACCGAGGCGTTCGCCGACCGGGAGCCCGAGCCGCGGGAGGTCTTCGTGCGCCGGGCCGCCTCCGGGGTCGCCGAGCGGCGGTTCGTGCTGTGGGAGGTCGACGGCACGCCGGTGAGCCTCGCGGGGCGGTCCGGCCCGACCTTCGGGGTCGGCCGGGTCGGGCCGGTCTGGACGCCGCCCGCGCTTCGGCGGCGCGGCTACGCGGCGATGGCGACCACCGTCGTGAGCCGGGCCCTGCTCGACGACGGCGCCGAGCAGGTGATGCTCTTCACCGACCTCGCGAACCCGACGTCGAACGGGGTCTACGCGCGGCTGGGCTACGTGCAGGTCGGCGACGCGGTGGAGTACACGTTCACCTGACCCGAGCACCCGCCGGGACGACGGCGGGAGCGGCCCTACCGTCGGGGCCGGCTCAGCGGCCGCCGCCGTCCGCCCGGCGCTTGGTCCACACGTCGAACGCGACGGCGGCCAGGAGCACGGCGCCCTTGACGAGCATGACGCGCTCGCTGGGCGCGCCGATGAGCGACATCCCGTTGTTGATGACGCCCATGATCAGGCCGCCGGTGATGGCACCGGCGACCTTGCCGACGCCGCCCTGCACCGCCGCGCCGCCGATGAAGGCGGCCGCGATCGCGTCGAGCTCGAAGTTCGTGCCTGCGGTGGGGCCGGCCTGGTTGAGCCGGCCGGCGAAGATCACCCCGGCCAGTGCGGCGAGCACACCCATGTTCACGAAGATCCAGAACGTCACCCGCCGGACGTCGACCCCGGAGAGCCGGGCCGCCTGGAGGTTGCCGCCGATCGCGTAGATCCGCCGGCCGAACACCGTGCGGGACGCCACCAGGGAGTACGCGAGCACGAGCACCGCGAGGAGCACGAGCACCCAGGGCAGGTTCTTGAACCGGGCCAGCTGGACGACGACGAAGCCGATGACGAGCGCCGCCGCGACCATCTTCGCGACGAACACCGGCACGCTGTCGACCTTCTGGCCGTACGCCGCCCGGGCCGACCGCCCGCGCCACTGGGTGACGACGATCGCGGCCACGACACCGACGAGGACGAGCAGGCTCACGAGGTCGGCCCCGCCGAGCGCACCGAGACCGACGTTGCCGAGGTAGCCGGGCTGGAACCCGTTGGCCAGGGTGCGCACCTCGTCGGGGAACGGGCCGATCCCCTGGTTGCCGAGCACGGTGAGGGTGAGTGCCCGGAACACGAGCATCCCTGCCAGGGTGACGATGAACGCGGGGAGCCCGAAGTAGGCCACCCAGTAGCCCTGGAAGGCCCCGACCGCCGCCCCGAACAGCAGGGTGAGCAGCAGCGCGAACGGCCAGGGGACGTCGTGCCGGACCATGAGCACGGCGCTCACGGCCCCGCTCACCGCCACCACCGAACCGGCCGACAGGTCGATGTGGCCGGCGATGATCACAAGGATCATCCCGATCGCGAGGATGAGGATGTAGCTGTTCTGCACGATGATGTTCGAGATGTTCTGCGGCTGCAGCAGGGCGCCGTCGGTGAGCACCGCGAAGAGCAGCACGATGAGCCCGAAGGCGACGTAGATGCCGCTCTCCCGGGCGTTCAGCCGAAGTCCGCGCCGGCCCGCGCCGCCGAGCGGCTCGAACGTGTCGGGTGCGGGCGCGTCCGCAGGGGTCCGGGTCACGCTCATGCTGGCTGCTCCTGCTCGCTCGTCATCAGTTGCATCAGTCGCTCCTGGGTCGCCTCGTCACGGGGCACCTCGCCGGTGATGCGGCCGGCGGAGAGCGTGTAGATCCGGTCGCACAGGCCGATGAGCTCGGGGAGCTCGGAGGAGATCAGCAGGATCGCCTTCCCCTCGGCGGCGAGCCGGTTGACGATCGTGTAGATCTCGTACTT
>NZ_MWLN01000215.1 GCF_002198655.1 Kineosporia sp. A_224 | reverse complement strand
CCCCGCGCCCGCCGCCGACCCCGCCGGGCGCGCCACCGGGCACCCCGGTCGCGGCGGCGTCCAGGTCGCCCATGTCGGGCACCGGGACGACGACCCGCAGGTCGAACTTCTTCGTCGAGGGCGGCTGGACGATGTGCACGGGCGTCTGCCCGGAGCCGCCGAGCCAGCGGGCGACCTCCTCGACCGGGCGCACGGTCGCCGACAGGCCGACGCGCTGCGCGGGTGCGGGCAGCAGGGCATCGAGCCGCTCCAGGCTCAGCGCGAGGTGCGCGCCGCGCTTGGAGCCGGCGAGCGCGTGCACCTCGTCGACGACGACCGTCTCGACCCCGGCCAGCGACGAGCGAGCCGCCGAGGTGAGGATGAGGAACAGCGACTCGGGGGTCGTGATGAGGATGTCCGGCGGGGTCTTCGCGAAGGCCCGGCGCTCGTCAGCGGGCGTGTCCCCGGAGCGGACGCCGACGCGCAGGTCGGGCACCGGCAGCCCGAGCCGGGTCGCCGCCTGCCGGATCCCGGCGAGCGGGCTGCGCAGGTTGCGCTCGACGTCCACCGCGAGCGCCTTGAGGGGCGAGACGTAGAGCACCCGGCACCGCTTCGACGCCTCGGCCGGCGCCGGCGCCGCGGCGAGCCGGTCGAGCGCCCAGAGGAACGCGGCGAGCGTCTTGCCGGACCCGGTCGGGGCGACGACGAGGGCGTGGTCACCGCGGGAGACCGCCGCCCAGGCGCCGACCTGCGCCGGGGTGGGGGCGTCGAAGGCGCCCTCGAACCACGACCGGGTCGCCGGCGTGAACCGTGCGAGCACGGCCTGCGGCGAGGTGTCGTCGGAACGGCGGGCGGCCATACCGACATCCTGCCTCCCGGCACCGACAACCCGCCCGTCCGGAACCGTGGCCGGAACGGCCGTGCCGTCCGTCGGCACGCCGTGCGATGCTCGCGGCGTGCGGATGAGCGACTTCTGGAGCCTCGTGGACGGCGAGTTCGGGCCGGTGCACGGCCGTCTCCTCGTGCGCGAGCACGTCGTCGGCGCGCTCGGCCACCGGACGGCGCAGCAGGCGCTCGACGCCGGCGAAGACGCGCGCACCGTGTGGTTCGCGGTCTGCGACGACCTCGACGTCCCGCAGGAGCGCCGCTGGGGCCTCGACGAGCGGCAGGCGCGCTCCGCGCGCCGGGGCCGGTCCTCGTGACGGCGGACGGCGGGTCCGCCGCCGTCGCCGTGCACAACCGCCGGACCGTCCCGGTCCTCGCCGGGTCCCAGGTCATCGGCGGCATCGGGGTCACCGCCGGCGTCACGGTCAACGGCATCCTCGCCCAGGACCTCTCCGGCTCGACGTCGCTGGCAGGCCTCGCGCAGACCATGGGCGTCATCGGCGGTGCGGTGCTCGCCGTCCCGCTCGCGCGTCTCGCGATGCGGCACGGGCGCCGCCCGGCGCTGACCCTCGGGTACGCCGTCGGGGCGCTCGGTGCCGTGCTGTCGGTGACCGCCGGGGTGCTGCGCTCCTTCCCCCTGCTGCTCCTCGGTGCGACCCTTTTCGGCGGGGGCTCGGCGTCCGGGCTGCAGGCCCGCTTCGCCGCCATCGACGGGGTGGACGCCGCGCGCCGCGGCCGCGTGCTGTCGCTCGTCGTCTGGGCGGCGACGGTCGGCGGGGTCACCGGGCCGCTGCTCATCAAGCCTGCGGTCGCGGTGAGCCGGGGGCTCGGCCTGCCCGAGATCGTCGGGCCCTTCGTGTTCGCCGTCGTCGGCTACACGGCGGCCGCTCTCGCGCTCTGGGCACTGCTGCGCCCCGACCCGCTCGCGCACGCGCTGCGGGACCGGGCCGCGGCGGCGGCCCTGCGCCCGCCTGCCGGCGGGCGTCGTGGTCCGTCGCCGACGTGGCTCGCGCTGACCGCCGCCGTCCGCAGCCCTGACGCCCTCCTCGGCCTCGCGGCGGTCGGGGTCGGGCACGCCGTCATGGTCGCCGTCATGGTCATGACCCCGGTCCACCTGCACGGCGGCGGCGTCTCGACGCCGGTCGTCGGCTACGTCATCGCCGGGCACGTCGCGGGCATGTACGCGCTGAGCCCGGTCTGGGGCTGGGTCACCGACCGCTACGGCCGCCGCACGGGCATCGCGCTCGGGGTCGCCTGTCTCGCGCTCGCCTGCGCCGTGGCGGCGAGCGCCCCGGCGACCGGCCCGGGCCGGTCTGCGGTCGCACTCGTCCTGCTCGGCCTCGGCTGGTCCGGCTGCCTCGTCGCGGGCTCGACGCTGCTGTCCGAGTCCGTCCAGGCCGACGTCCGCACCTCGGTCCAGGGGATGTCCGACCTCGTCATGGGGGTCGTCGCGGCGAGTGCCGGCGTCCTCGCCGGGCCGGTCGTCGAGTGGTTCGGGTACGGCGTCCTGTCGCTGAGCACGCTCGTCCTGCTCGTCCCCGTCCTCGCCCTGCTCGCCCGGCGGGGAAACCGGTTCGAGCCTGTCGGGGGCGCCGCGTAGGGTCGGGCACCGTGGACGCCGACGACCCCGAGGTCCTCATCAGCGCCCGCGGGCTGACCAAGCGCTTCGACGACTTCACCGCCGTCGACGGCATCGACGTCGACGTCCGCCGGGGCGAGGCGTTCGGCTTCCTGGGCCCGAACGGGGCAGGCAAGTCATCGACGATGCGGATGGTCGGGTGCGTCTCCCCGCCGTCCGGCGGCGAGCTGCGGATCCTCGGCCTCGACCCGCGCACGGACGGGCCGCGGATCCGGGCCCGGCTCGGCGTCGTCCCGCAGCGCGACACCCTCGACGAGGAGCTCACCGTCGCGGAGAACCTCGTCGTCTACGCGCGCTACTTCGGCATCTCCCGCAAGGCCGCGCACGCGAAGGCCGCCGAGCTCCTCGAGTTCGCGCAGCTCGCCGAGCGGGCCGGCAGCCGCGTCGAGCCGCTCTCCGGCGGCATGAAGCGGCGGCTGACGATCGCCCGCTCGCTCGTCAACGACCCGGAGATCCTCCTGCTCGACGAGCCGACGACCGGGCTCGACCCGCAGGCCCGGCACGTCCTGTGGGACAGGCTCTTCCGGCTCAAGCGGCAGGGCGTCACGCTCGTCCTGACCACGCACTACATGGACGAGGCCGAGCAGCTGTGCGACCGGCTCGTCGTCATGGACGCCGGGCGGATCGTCGCCGAGGGCAGCCCGCGCTCGCTCATCGAGGAGCACTCCAGCCGCGAGGTCCTCGAGCTGCGCTTCCCGGACGACGACAACGCACCGTGGGCCGGTCCGGTCACCACGGGCGCCGGGGTGCTCGCCGAGCGGGTCGAGGTGCTGCCGGACCGGCTGCTCGTCTACACCCCGGACGGCGACGCCGCGGTGCAGGCCGTGCACGCGGCCGGGCTGCGGCCGTCGTCCGTGCTCGTGCGGCGCTCCACGCTGGAGGACGTCTTCCTCCACCTCACCGGCCGCCTGCTCGTCGACTGACGCGGGGCGGGCCATGACGACGACGGGGACGGCAGGAATCGCGGGGACGACGGGGACGACGGCCCACGCGGTGCGGGCCGGCGGCACCGTGCCGGGGCGGGCCGCCGGCACCGGCCGGGCGCTGGAGTTCTGGGCGCGCACCTACCGCAGGACCTGGCGCGGCAGCGTCGTCTCCGGCGTGCTGTCGCCGCTGCTCTACCTGGGCTCGCTGGGTTTCGGGCTCGGCACGCTCGTCGACGACGGGGCGTCCGGCGGCGTCGGTGTGCCGTACGTGCTCTTCGTCGCGCCGGGCGTCCTCGCGGCGAACGCGATGCAGGCCGGGGTCGGCGAGGCGACGTGGCCGGTCATGGGCGCGATCAAGTGGCAGCGGCAGTACCACGCGATGCTCGCGACCCCGCTCGCCGTCGTCGACGTGCTCCTCGGGCACCTCGCCTTCATCGTCCTGCGGCTGCTCGCGGTGAGCGTGGTCTTCGGCGTCGTCGGGGCGCTGCTAGGAGCGTTCACCTCGTGGTGGACGGCCGGCGCCGTCCTCGTCGCGACGCTGTGCGGCGCCGCCTACGCCGCCCCCGTGATGGCCTTCGCGGCCGCGCAGGAGAACGACCAGGGCTTCGCGTACCTGTTCCGCTTCGTGCTCGTCCCGACGTTCCTGTTCGCCGGCACCTTCTACCCGGTCGACCAGCTGCCGGCGGCGATCCGACCGGTGGCCTGGGTGACCCCGCTGTGGCACGCGACGCAGGCCTGCCGCGACCTCGCGCTCGGCAGCCCGGACCTCGCGGCCGTCGGTGCGCACTGCGCGTACCTCGCGCTGTGGGTCGCGGTCGGCGTGGCCGCCGCCCGGGTCGTCTACCGCAGGAGGCTCGTCCGATGACGACGGCGACCCCGGTGCCGGCCGCCGGCCGCGGCGCCGTCCTGCGCGCCCTGGCCCGCGCCGTCCCGATGCCCGCCGGCGCCGGGATGGCGCGGATGCTCGTCGAGCGCAACGCCCGGGTCTACCGGCGGGGCTGGCTGCTGCTCGTCAGCGGGTTCGTCGAGCCGGTCTTCTACCTGTTCTCGCTCGGCGTGGGGCTCGGTGCCCTCGTCGGGGACGTCGACGCCGGCGGCGGCGTCCTCGTGCCCTACGCGGTGTTCGTCGCGCCCGCGATGCTCGCGTCGTCCGCCATGAACGGCGCGGTCTTCGACTCGACGTTCAACGTGTTCTTCAAGCTCAAGTACGCGCGGCTGTACGACAGCGTCCTCGCGACCCCGCTCGGCCCGCGCGACGTCGCCGTCGGCGAGATCGCGTGGGCCCAGCTGCGCGGCGGGATGTACGCGGTGATGTTCATGCTCGTCATGGCCGCGAGCGGGCTGCTCCGCTCGTGGTGGGCGCTGCTCGCGCTCCCGGCGGCGACGCTCGTCGGGCTCGCCTTCGCGGCGGTCGGGATGGCCGCGACGACGTGGATGCGGTCCTGGCAGGACTTCGACCTGCTCAACCTCGTCGTCCTGCCGATGTTCCTGTTCTCCGCGACGTTCTTCCCGCTGTCGACCTACCCGGAGGGACTGCAGCCGGTCGTCCGGGCGCTGCCGCTCTACCACGCCGTCGAGCTGGTGCGCGGGCTCTGCCTGGGGCTGCCGGACGTGAGCATGCTCGGCCACGTCGCCTACCTGCTCGTGCTCGGTGCGGGCGGGGTCGTCGTGGCAGCACGCCGGCTGGACCGCCTGCTGCTGTCCTGACCGTCTCGACCGAAGTGTCACGTTCGGTAGTCGATGGACGGCGATCCGTGCAGAACATTGCCGCTGGTCACCGGTCGATCGGATGACCGCCGGGATCCTGGGCCCGGCGTCACGCTGTGCTTCGGTACGGTCGTGCTGTGACCGGTACCAGTGACCACGGGGAGGGCGCGCCCAGCTCGGGCGGGTTCACCGTGTTCGCGGCCGCGATCCGGCCGGAGCTGTCCCGCCTCGCGTACCTGCTCACCGGGCACCACGCGACCGCGGACGACGCCGTCGCCGGTGCGCTGAGGGAGGCCGCCGAGGCCTGGTCCGGCCCGGGGACCGCCGCCGTCGACGCGTGCCGGATCGCGCTCGTGCGCCAGGCGCTCGTCCTCGCCGAGCACCTCGACCGCTCGCAGGACGACGACTTCTGGCGGGGCGGGGCCTGGGCCCTCCAGCGTCTCCCCGCCGACCAACGGCTCATCGTGGCGCTCGCCGCCGAGCCCGGCCTCGACGAGGAGACGACCGCGCGGCTGCTCGGGGTGCCCGTCCGCGTCGTCCACCGCAGGCTCCGCGCGGGATGCGCGAGCCTGGGCCGGCACCTGAAGATCCCCGCGGCCGGCGGGACGCCGGCCGTGCTCGACGCCGTCCGTGTCGTCGCCGGGGCGCACCGGGTCGGGACGGCGAGCGTCATGCCTGTGGTCCCCGCCGTGACCGGGCCGGTCCCGGTCTCGCCCGCGGTGCCCGGCGCGCCCGCCGAGGTGCCCGGCGACGGCGCGGCCGCCGGTGACGACGACGTCACGACCGCCGGCCCCGGGGCCGGCGCCGCACGCGGCGACAGGACGTCGCCCCGGTCGGCGGCGGGCCGGCTCGCGGTCGCGGCGGTCGCGCTCGCCGTGGGCGGCGCCTCGCTCTTCTGGCTGCTGCACCCGGGCTCGGACGGCGACGTGACGCTCTCGGCCGCGACGCCGTCCGCGAGCACCCCGGCCGCAGGCCCCGCCGCCCCGACGTCGCCGTCGCTCGGGGTCGCGACCCCGACCACGTCCGCCCCGTCGGGATCGCCGTCCCGCACGGCGGGCACCGGGACGGCTCGGCGGATCGTGACGAAGACGGCGGCCCGCGACGCCACCCGGACGGCCGGCACGACGACGCGCGGGACGACGACCACCCGCACCAGGACGCGGACGACGACGCCGCCGAGGACCACCACGCGGACGACCCGCACGACCCGCACCACCCGGACGACCACGACGACGACCCGGAACCTGCCTGCGGGGCTGCTCCTCGGCCGGGCCTCCGGCCGCTGCCTCGAGGTGCCCGGCGGTGCCGGCTGGGGGACCCAGGCCCGGCTCGGCGACTGCGTCGGCGGCGGCGGGCAGACGGTGTCCGACGGTCCCGGTGGCAGCCTGCGCCTGGCCGGGCTGTGCCTGGACGACTTCAACTGGGGGACGTCACCGGGCAGCCTCGTCGTCGTGTGGGCGTGCTCGGGCCAGGCGAACCAGCGGTGGACCTTCGGCGGCGACGGCACGATCCGCAGCGTCCACGCGTCGTCGCTGTGCATCGCCGCCGAGGGCGGCGGCACGGGTGCCGGCACCCGGCTCGTGCTCCTGACCTGCGACGGCGGCCCGAGCCAGGTCTGGACCCGGACCTAGCCCGACCTCGTCAGCCCTTCGGCGCCGGGAGCAGCCCGGCGAGGGCGGCCCAGCGGGCGATCTCGCAGCCGTTCGAGCGGTCGAAGGTCGTGGAGACCGGGGTGCCGCGCCAGGTGCCCTCGACGCTGGCCTTCTCCGGCCCGCCGTAGACCATCGTGCACATCTGGTCCTTCGGGACCGGCAGGAGCGCGGTCGCGGCCTTCGCGTCGAGCGCCGCGCACGCCGCGGCCGGGTCGGGGTGGTCGCCGCCGGGCGGGTCGCAGTCCAGCCGCCACGTCACCGGGCCCGAGCCGTCGTCGACGACGACGGTCAGGGTGGTCGCGCCGCTCGCGGTCGGGGTGGGGACCGCGGTCGGGCTCTGCGAGGACAGCGTGAGCGACGGCGCCGGGGAGCCGCTCGCGGCGCTGCTCCCGCCGCCGCAGGCCGCGAGCGCCGCGGCCGCCGCGAGGACGACGAGCGCCGGGGCCGGGGGACGGCGGCGGTGGCCCGGACGGGTCGTCATGGGTGCCCCTTCCGTGGGCGGGTCCGTGCGCGAGGTGCCCGCACAGTGTGCCGGGCAGTCGGTGGACGCGGCAGCAGGGGGACGACGTTGCACCGGAACGGCGTGTCGGGCTGAGATCGAACACGTGTTCGGACTACTCTCGTCCACAGTTGGCGGCGTCGCCCCACTGTCCACAGGTCCGCAGCAGTGCGGAGCGGTTGTCGGTGGCAAGCCGTACGGTCGTCGGCGATGGCACTGAAGAGATCGACGACGACCCGTACCGACCCCACGCCCCAGGCTCCCCGGCGCACCGCGAGCGCCCGTTCACGAGGTGAGGACATGCCCGCTCCTGCAGACCGTGAGAAGGCCCTCGAGGCCGCTCTCGCCCAGATCGACCGCCAGTTCGGCAAGGGCTCCGTCATGCGGCTGGGCGAGGACTCGCGCCCGCCCATCGAGGTCATCCCGACCGGCTCCATCGCCCTCGACGTCGCCCTCGGCATCGGCGGCCTGCCGCGCGGCCGGGTCGTCGAGATCTTCGGCCCGGAGTCGTCCGGTAAGACCACGGTCGCCCTGCACGCCGTGGCGAGCGCCCAGCGCGCGGGCGGCATCGCCGCCTTCATCGACGCCGAGCACGCGCTCGACCCGGAGTACGCCAAGAAGCTCGGCGTCGACACCGACGCCCTCCTCGTGTCCCAGCCGGACACCGGTGAGCAGGCCCTCGAGATCGCCGACATGCTCATCCGGTCCGGGGCGCTCGACATCATCGTCATCGACTCCGTCGCGGCGCTCGTGCCCCGCGCCGAGATCGAGGGCGAGATGGGCGACAGCCACGTCGGCCTCCAGGCACGTCTCATGTCGCAGGCCCTGCGGAAGATCACCGGTGCCCTCAGCAACTCCGGCACGACGGCGATCTTCATCAACCAGCTGCGCGAGAAGATCGGTGTCATGTTCGGCTCGCCGGAGACGACGACCGGTGGTCGGGCGCTGAAGTTCTACGCCTCGGTCCGGCTCGACGTCCGGCGCATCGAGACCCTCAAGGACGGTTCCGAGCCGGTCGGCTCGCGCACCCGGGTCAAGGTCGTCAAGAACAAGGTCAGCCCGCCGTTCAAGCAGGCCGAGTTCGACATCCTCTACGGCATCGGGATCTCCCGTGAGGGCGGTCTCATCGACATGGGTGTCGAGCAGAGCATCGTCCGCAAGTCGGGTGCCTGGTACACGTACGAGGGCGACCAGCTCGGCCAGGGCAAGGAGAACGCGCGCTCGTTCCTGCGCGACAACCCCGACCTGGCCAACGAGATCGAGAAGCGCATCAAGGAGAAGCTCGGGGTCGGCCCGCGCGTCGACGCACCTGCGGGTGCGGACGCCGCGGACGTCGACTTCTAGACCGCTCCGAGGTCCGAGCGTTCCGAGGTCCGGAGCGCTCCGGTCTCCGATCCGCCCCGTGCAGCGGCCGGTGCAGGTTTACGCCTGCACCGGCCCGCCCCGGCTGCCCGGCCGGAGGAGCCGCCGCGCCGGAACTCCGGCCGGCCGGTGGCCCTCCGGTCGTGGTCCGGCACCCTGACCAGCGCCTGACCGAGGACGAAGGCTGACGGCAGACCGTGGAACGTCGCAGCGCCAGACCGAAGACCCGTACCGCGGGCGAGCAGCCCCAAGCCGAGGACGACCCTGTGTCGGCGGCGCGCGCCGTCGTGCTGCGTCAGCTCGCGATGGCGCCGCGGTCCCGGGCCCAGCTCGCGGACACGTTGGCCCGCAAGGGGTTCACCCCCGACGTCGCCGAGCAGGTGCTCGACCGGTTCGAGGAGGTCGACCTCGTCGACGACGACGAGTTCGCCCGGCAGTGGGTCCACACCCGGCACACCGGTCGGGGGCTCGCCCGGCGGGCGCTCTCGCACGAGCTGCGCACGCGCGGGGTCGACGACGAGACGGTCCGGGCAGCGGTGGACGCGATCGACGACGAGGCCGAGCTCGAGGCGGCGCGGGACCTGGTCCGCCGCCGGCTGCGGGCGATGTCCGGTGACGACCCGGTCCGGCGCACCCGCCGGCTCGCCGGGATGCTGGCCCGCAAGGGCTACGGCTCCGCGGTCGCCATGCGCGCGATCAGGGACTGCGTGGCCGAGGCCGAGGACGATCTCTTCGACGCGGTCGGCGACGGTGTCCCCGAGGACGACGAGGGTCTCGACACCGACGGCTGACCGCCCGCGCCGCACTCTCCCTCGCGTCACCCTCCCACGCCGCACTCTCCCTCGACGACACCTCCCGCGACAGCACCCCTCGCGAGGGTCAGCGGTGCGCCGTGGACCGCGAGACCCTGCGCTCGACGACGACCGCGACCCGGCTCAGCGCGGCGTTGATGGCGATGAAGATGATGCCCACCGTGATGAACATCGGGATCGGGTTGTCGAGGTTCTGCGCGATCCGGTTCGCCCGGTTGAGCAGCTCGGGATAGATCCCGAGCACGGCCGCGAGCGAAGTGTCCTTGAGGATGACGACGAGCTGGCTGATGAGCGCCGGCAGCATGACCCGGAAGGCCTGCGACAGCAGGACGATCCGCATCGTCTGGCCCGGGGTCAGCCCGACCGACAGGGCCGCCTCGCGCTGGCCGCGGGGGAGCGAGGCGACCCCGGAGCGGACGATCTCCGCGATGACGACCATGTTGTACGCGACGAGCGCGATGACGAGGTACCAGAGCCCGTCGGCGCCGGGCAGCCCGCTCACGTCGACGCCGACGTCCGGCAGCACCCGGCTCGTGAAGTAGATCGCGATGACGACGGGCAGCCCGCGCAGCAGCTCGATGAAGCCGACGAGCGGCCACCGGGTACGGCCCGGCAGCATCATCCGTGCGACGCCGATGAGCGTGCCGAGCACCATCGAGCCGACGATCGCCAACGCCGCCGCCGTGAGGGTCGACCGCAGGCCGAGGCCGAGCAGCCGCCAGACCTGGGGGAACTCCTCCGTCGACGGGTCGAGCAGCGGCCCCCAGCGCTCGGCGCTCAGCTGGCCGGCGTCCGCGAGCCGGCGCACGACGAGGGCGAGCAGGCCGAGGATGACGAGCGTCGCGGCGATGCTCCCGACGAGCGTGCGCCGACGGGCCCTGGGGCCCGGGGCGTCGTAGAGGACGGTCGCGCGCGGCGCGCCGCCGCCCGCGACCGAGGACCGGCCGGCTCCCCGGGCCGCCGTCGCCCCGTCCGTGGTCGCCTCGGCGGTCCGGGTCGTCCCCGTTCCCGGGCTCATCGGGCGATCGCCACCTTCCGCTCGACCGCCGCCAGGGCCCCGCCCGCGGGCAGGGTCAGCAGCAGGTAGCCGACGGCCACGCCGGTGAGCACGGGCAGGGCCGCGTACCCCTGGGCGCTCGTCAGCGAGTTGCCGACGCTGAAGAGGTCCCGGCCGACGCCGAAGGCCCCGACGACCGCCGAGTTCTTGATCATGGCGATGAGGACGCTCCCGACCGGCGGCACGCTGCTGCGGAACGCCTGCGGCAGGACGACGCTGCGCAGGCTCTGGGTGAAGGTGAGCCCGATCGCCCGCGCCGCCTCGGCCTGCCCGGCGGGGACGGCGTTGATCCCCGACCGCAGCGCCTCGCAGACGAACGCGGACGTGTAGACGACGAGGGCTGCGATCCCGAGCCACCAGTAGGAGCCGTTGACCCCGACCTCGGGCAGGCCGAACGCGAACGCGAAGAGCACGACCGTGAGCGGGCAGTTCCGGACGACGCCGACCCACACGGTGCCGAACGCGCGCAGCGGCGGCACGGGGGAGACCCGGCACGCGGCGACGACCGTCCCGAGCACGAGCGAACCGGCCAGCCCCCACAGGCACAGCTGGAGGGAGAGCAGGTACCCGCGGCCGAAGAGCCCGAGGTTCTCGGTGATGGCGTCCACGGTCGGTCAGCCCCCGACGCGCCCGGGGCGTCGCGGGTGCGCCGGGGTCCGGTCGCGCCGGCTCACGCGCACGGTGCGGCCGTCGGCAGCGTCGGCGTCCGGGCGCCCTCGACCTCGCCGGCCGTCGACGTCCACGCCTTCTCGTAGGCACCGCTCGACCCGGCCTTCGCGAGCACGCCGTTGACGAACTCGCAGAACTGGGTGTCGCCCTTCTTGAGGCCGATCCCGTACGGCTCCTCGGTGAACTGCTCGCCGGCGAGCTTGAACGCGCCCTTCGACTCGTCGACGAACCCGAGGAGGATGACGTTGTCGGTCGTCACGACGTCCACCTGCTTCGTGCGCAGGGCGTCCGCGCACTTGTCGTACACGTCGAAGAGCACGAGCTGGGACGGCGAGGCGAGGGAGGTCTTGATGGTCTCGGCCGGCGTCGAGCCGGTCACCGAGCAGACCTTCGCGGCCGGGTTCGCCTTGAGGGCGTCCGGGCCGGTGATCGCGGTGTCCTCGGAGCGGACCATGAGCTGCTGCCCGGCGACGTAGTACGGCCCCGCGAACGAGATCCGCTCCTTGCGCTTGTCGTTGATCGTGTACGTCGCGACGACGAGGTCGACGGTGCCGCGCTCGATCGACTCCTCGCGGATCGCGGACGGCGTCTCGACCCAGTCGATGCCGTCGGCCTCGATCCCGAGCTCGGCGGCGACGAGCTTCGCGATCTCGACGTCGAAGCCGGCGGGCTTGTCGTCGAGACCCTGCAGCCCGAAGCCGGGCTGGTCGAACTTCGTGCCGACCTTGATCCGGCCGGCGTCGGAGAGCCGCGCCATGGTCGTGCCGGCCGCGAACGACGGGTTGTCCGCGGGGGCGACGACGGCCTCGTCGCTGCCGTCGTCCCCGCACGCGGCGAGCCCGAGGGCGGCGGTGAGGGCGACCGCGAGGGCGGCACCGGTCGTGCGTCGTCGGGTGCGTGCGGGCATGGCTGTCCTCCAGGTCGACGGGGTCAGTGGGTGAGGATCTTGGAGAGGAAGTCCCGCGCCCGGTCGCTGCGCGGGGCGGTGAAGAACGTCTCGGGGTCGGCGGACTCGACGACGCGGCCGTCCGCCATGAAGACGACGCGGTTCGCCGCACGTCGGGCGAAGCCCATCTCGTGCGTGACGACGACCATCGTCATGCCCTCGCGGGCGAGGGTCGTCATGACGTCGAGGACCTCGTTGATCATCTCCGGGTCGAGCGCCGAGGTCGGCTCGTCGAAGAGCATGACCTTCGGCTGCATCGCCAGCGCGCGGGCGATCGCGACGCGCTGCTGCTGCCCGCCGGACAGTCGCGCCGGGTACTTGTCGCGCTGGTCGGTGACGCCCACCCGCTCGAGCAGGTCGAGCGCCGTCCGGCGGGCCGTGCCCTTGTCGACGCCGCGGGCCTTGACCGGGCCGACCATGACGTTCTCGAGGACCGTCATGTGCGCGAAGAGGTTGAACGACTGGAAGACCATGCCCACCTCGGCGCGGAGCCGGGCGAGGTCCTTGCCCTCCTCGGGCAGCGGCCGGCCGTCGAGGAGGATCCGCCCGCTCTCGATCGTCTCGAGCCGGTTGATCGTGCGGCACAGCGTCGACTTCCCCGAACCCGAGGGCCCGATGACGACCACGACCTCGCCCTCGTGGACCGTGAGGTCGACGTCCTGCAGGACGTGCAGGGCGCCGAAGTGCTTGTTGACCCCCTCGAGCACGACGAGCGGGCGGGACGGCGGCGGCGCAGCGGCGGCCCCGGCGCTGCTCGCGGGTTCGGTCATGCAGAGCAACGTAGGGCGAAACATCCGGAACGCACTTTAACAATGCTTTAGTCGGGCTAAGGATGATCTGGCCCTGGGTCACGGGTGGCTGCGGAAGACGGGCCGGGCCGTGCCGCGGCCGGGGGACAACTACCCTGGACCCGCGATGACGACGATACCCCAGACCACTGACGAGGCGGCCGCCCTCCGCACGTACGACGTGCGCACCTTCGGCTGCCAGATGAACGTCCATGACTCCGAGCGCCTCTCCGGGCTGCTCGAGTCGGCCGGGTACGTGAAGGCCGACGCGGGCGCCGAGGCCGACGTCGTCGTCTTCAACACGTGCGCCGTCCGGGAGAACGCCGACAACAAGCTGTACGGCAACCTCGGCCACCTCGCGCCGGTCAAGGCGGCCCGCCCCGGCATGCAGATCGCCGTCGGGGGCTGCCTGGCCCAGAAGGACCGCGACACCATCGTCAAGAAGGCGCCGTGGGTCGACGTCGTCTTCGGCACCCACAACATCGGCTCGCTGCCGACGCTGCTCGAGCGGGCCCGGCACAACGAGACCGCCCAGGTCGAGATCCTCGAGGCGCTGGAGGTCTTCCCCTCGACGCTGCCGACGGCGCGCGACTCGGCCTACGCGGCCTGGGTCTCGATCAGCGTCGGCTGCAACAACACGTGCACCTTCTGCATCGTCCCGGCGCTGCGTGGCAGCGAGAAGGACCGCCGCCCCGGTGACGTCCTCGCCGAGGTCGAGGCGCTCGTTTCCGAGGGCGTCCTCGAGGTGACCCTGCTCGGCCAGAACGTCAACACGTACGGCGTCGAGTTCGGCGACCGCGGCGCCTTCGCCAAGCTGCTGCGGGCGTGCGGCGGCATCGAGGGGCTCGAGCGGGTCCGCTTCACGAGCCCGCACCCGGCCGCGTTCACCGACGACGTCATCGAGGCGATGGCCGCGACGCCCAACGTCATGCCGCAGCTGCACATGCCGCTGCAGTCCGGGTCGGACGCCGTCCTCAAGGCGATGCGCCGGTCGTACCGGTCGGAGAAGTTCCTCGGGATCCTCGACCGGGTCCGCGCCGCCATCCCGGACGCCGCGATCAGCACCGACATCATCGTCGGCTTCCCCGGCGAGACCGAGGACGACTTCCGGGCGACCCTCGACGTCGTCGCGAAGGCCCGGTTCGCCCAGGCGTTCACGTTCCAGTACTCCACGCGCCCCGGCACGCCCGCCGCCACGATGGGCGACCAGGTGCCCAAGGCCGTCGTCCAGGAGCGCTACGAGCGGCTCGTCGCCCTCCAGGAGCAGATCTCGTGGGAGGAGAACCGGGCCCTGGAGGGCCGGGTCCTCGACGTCCTCGTCGCGACCGGCGAGGGCCGCAAGGACGAGGCCACCCGGCGGCTGTCCGGCCGGGCCCGGGACAACCGGCTCGTGCACTTCGCCCTGCCGGCGGACGTCGAGCCCCGCACCGCGGCCGCCCCGCGCCCCGGCGACGTCGTCACCGTCGAGGTCACCTACGGCGCCCCGCACCACCTCGTCGCGGACGGCGTGCTGGCGGGCGGCCCGTTCGCCGTCCGGCGCACCCGGGCCGGCGACGCCTGGGAGCGCCGCGAGGCCGCGGCCACCGCCCCCGCGCCGTCCACCGCGCCGACCGCCCCGCCCGTCGTCACCCTCGGTATCCCCACCCTGCGCCCCTGACGGCCGTCAGGCGTCCAGGGACGTCATCGCGTGCAGGACGGCGCGGACGTGCGCGACCTCGTGCGTGCGGACGACGCCGACCCCGGCGAGCGCGGCGAAGACCGTGAAGAAGCCCTCGGCGGTGCGGAACTGGTCCTCGAAGAGGGCGAACGCGTGCGGCACCGACTGGCAGACCGGCAGCCCGAGCCGGCGCAGCCGTGACGAGCGCAGCAGCACCCGCATCTGGTGGTTCACCCGGACCGCGGGGTCGGTGAGGTTGCCGTAGTAGAAGCCCATCCCGGGGTCGAGGACGAGGTGCTCGACGCCGCAGGAGCGGGCGAGCGCGACCCGCCGCTCGAAGTGCCCGAGGATGCCCGGGAACGGGTCGTCGAGGTCGACGTCGGTGACCTCCCGGACGTCCGCGCCCGGTACGTAGCACAGGACGACGGTCGCCCCGGCAGCCGCGACGGCGCCGAAGACCTCCTCGTCGGCGGCGGAGCCGGTGTAGTTGACGACGGCGGCCCCGGCCGCGAGGGCCGCCTTGACGACGACCGGGTCGTAGGCCTCGGCGGAGACCGCGACCCCGGCCGCGACGAGGCCCTCGACGACGGGGACGAGCGTGTCGGCCTGCTCCTGCGGGTCGACCCGGGCGGCGCGGGCGGTGCTCGACTCGGCGCCGACGTCGACGAGGTCGGCGCCGTGCGCGGCGAGGACCCTGCCCTTGCGGACGGCGGCGTCGGTGCCCAGCGCGATGCTCTCGCGGTACGTCGAGTCCTTCGAGAGGTTGACGCAGCCCATGACGACCGGGGTCGCGTCGGTGTCGACGGTCCGGTCGCCGAGCCGCAGGGCGGCCACCGGGTGCCCGAGGTCCTCGCCGTGCGCCTGCGCGAGGGCCGCCAGCCCGCCGAGCGTGATCACCGGGTGAGCATAACTTCGAGGCCTCGGCGGCGGCCCGGCGGCGACGGTCCGTTCACACCCCGGCGGCGGTCGCGTCGTCGCGGCGCAGCATCCGGGTGAAGAGGAATCCGCCGTCCTCGAGCACGTGCGCGACGTCGAAGCCGACAGGAGCGGCGAACGGCGCGCCGGTGCCGATCTGCCCGCCTCCGACGTACAGCGGGGCGAGGGTGACGTCCGCCTCGTCCACGACGCCCGCGGCGACGAGCCGGGCGAGCAGCGTCGGCCCGCCCTCGCAGACCACCCGGTGCAGCCCGCGCGCGTGCAGCGCCGCGACGAGTGCGCGGGGGTCGAGGTCCGCGGAGCCGAGCACCTCGACGTCCGCGACCTCGCGCGCCCGGGCCAGCCGCGCCCCGTCCGCGGTGCGGGTCGTCACGACGAGCGGGGGCAGCGCCGACTCCCCGGCGAACATCGGCAGGTCCCAGGGCAGGTCGAGGGACGCGCTGACGACCGCGAGCACCGGGGCGTCGGCGAGGCCGAGCGCCCGGCGCTCCGCGACGGCGTCCGGCCGGGCCCGCATCGGCGAGTAGCGCTCGGCGCGCAGCGTGCCCGCCCCGATGAGGACGGCGTCCGCGAGCCGGCGGGTCTCGGCGAGCACGTCCCGGTCGGCCGGCGACGAGATCGACCGACTGTGCCCGTCCGGGCCGGCGAACGCTCCGTCGAGGGTGACGAGCATCANGCCGCCCGCGACGCGAGGTCACGGGCGGCCCGGGACGGTCGGCGGGGCCGACGGTCGAGGCGTCGGCGCTCAGTTGCCGATCGCGTCGTCGGCCTTCTGCGCGAAGCCGTCGATCTGGCTCGAGAACTTGCCGCCGGTCTTCTCGTCGGCGAGGTCCGCGGCCTTCTCGAGGATGTTGTCGCTGACGCCCTCGATCTTGTCGGGGTTGTCCTTGATGAAGTCCGTGGCCTTGTTCTTCAGCTCGTCGAACATGCTCATGGTGGTCTCTCCCAGGGTCCGCGGGCCCGCTGCGGCCCGCGACGGCGGTGCGTCGACGGGTCCCGCCGACGAGGTGATCGTATTCCGCCCGGCCGTGCGTGCGGGCACGTCCTGCGACCCGTCCGCATTCGTCCGATCCGGCGCCCTGCGAGACTTCCGACCGTGACCGTCCCGCCGCCGCGCCCCGTCGTCGCGGTCGTCGGCCCCACGGCGTCCGGAAAGTCCGACCTCGCCGTCGACCTCGCCCTGGCCCTGGCCGGCGAGGTGGTCAACACCGACGCGATGCAGCTCTACCGCGGCATGGACGTCGGCACCGCCAAGCTCCCGACCGCGCAGCGGCGCGGGGTGCCGCACCACCTGCTCGACGTCCTCGACGTCACGCAGGAGGCGAGCGTCGCGGCGTACCAGCGGGACGCGTCCGCCGTGGTGGACCGGCTGCTCGCGGCGGGCACGACCCCGGTGCTCGCGGGCGGGTCGGGGCTGTACGTCCGGGCGGCGCTCGACGTCCTCGACATCCCGCCGACCGACCCGGTGGTCCGGGCGCGGTGGGAGGAGCGCCTCGCGGCCGAGGGGGCGCCCGCGCTGCACGCCGTCCTCGCCGCCCGGGACCCGGTCGCGGCGGAGCGGATCCTGCCCACGAACGGACGGCGCGTCGTCCGCGCGCTCGAGGTCGTCGAGCTCACCGGTCGCCCGTTCAGCGCCACGATGCCGCGCGAGGAGTACGTCCGCCCCGCGGTCCAGGTCGGGCTCACGGTGCCCCGGGACGCCCTGGACGCCCGGATCGCGCTGCGGGTCGACCTCATGTGGCGCGACGGCCTCGTCGAGGAGACCGAGCGGCTCGTCGGGCAGGGGCTGCGCGAGGGCCGGACGGCGCCCCGCGCCCTCGGGTACGCCCAGGTCCTCGACCTCCTCGCGGGCCGCTGCACCGACGCCCAGGCCCGGGAGGAGACCGTCCGCGCGACCCGGCGCTTCGCCCGCCGCCAGGAGAGCTGGTTCCGGCGCGACCCGCGGATCGTCTGGCTGCCCCACGACGCCCCGGACCTGCTCGACCGGGCGCTGGCCGTCGTCCGCGCGGGTGCGGCGGGCACCCCGGCAGGGCCGACCCCTCAGCCGGCGGCCGACCACTCAGACCCGGGCCGCCGAACCCCTTAGGCCGCACCGCGCGGGCCGCGACGGGGACGGCGTGACCGCCCCATGCGCGCACCCCCGCCTCAGGACGACCGTGAGGTCATCACCTGAGGAGGATGCCGTGAACTGGAACAGTCACCTGACCTACGTCACCGCCCGCGCGCTCCACGAGGAGCGCGTCGAGCGCCTGCAGCGCTCGTGGGGCCCGAGCCTGACCGGCACGATCGGCGCGGCGCTGCGGCGGCGCAGCGCCCGCCGGGCCGCCGCCCGGGCGCGGGCCTACGACCTCGCCGCGTGAGCCCCGGTCCCCGAGCGCCGAGGTCGGCCCGGTGAGCCCGCAGACGCTGTCGGCGGTCGGTGCCACGATGGGGGACATGCCCCCGCTCGTCGCCGATGCCCCGTTCGTCGGCCGCGCCGAGCCGCTGCGCCGGCTCGCCGGGCTGCTCGACGGCGCCGCCGCCGGCCGCCCGGCGGCGGTCGTCGTCGGCGGCGACGCCGGGGTCGGCAAGACCCGGCTCGTCGCCGAGCTCGATGCGCTCGCCCGGGCGCGGGGCTTCGTCGTCGCGACCGGGCGCAGCGTCGACCTCGGCGCCGGCGGCCTGCCGTACCTGCCGTTCGTGGACGCCGTCCGCTCGCTGACCCGCACCGACGGCCCGGCGGCGGACGTCGTGCGGCACAGCACCGCGGAGTGGCCGGTCCTGCTCCACCTCGTCGGGCGCGCGGGCGACTCGCCCCGGCTCGACGACTCCGACCGGCTGCCGCTCTTCGACGCCGCGGCGTCCCTGCTCGCCCGGCTCGCCGAGGAGGTCGCGCCGCTCCTGCTCGTGCTCGAGGACGTGCACTGGGCCGACCCGTCGACCCGCGACCTGCTGCGGTTCCTGCTCTCCAGGCTGGGCTCCGAGCGGCTGCTCGTGACGTTGACCGTCCGCACCGACGACCTGCACCGCAGGCACCCGGTGCGGCCGCTGCTCGCCGAGCTCGTCCGGCTGCCCGGTGTCGAGCGGGTCGACCTGCAGCCCTTCGACGAGGCCGAGCTGGGCCGGCTGCTCACGTCGGTGGCGGGCGGGGCGGTCCCGGCCTCCCTCGTCGAGGACATCGCCCGGCGCTGCGGCGGCAACGCCTTCTTCGCCCTCGAGCTGCTCGCCGCGGCGGGCGCCGGGTCGGCGGCCGCCCCCGCAGACCTGCCGTGGGCGCTCTCCGACGTCCTCATGACCCGCGTCGAGGGCCTCTCGGCGCCGGCCGTGGAGGTCGTGCGGGCGGCGTCCGTCGCCGGCCGCTGCGTCACCGACCGGCTGCTGCGCGCCGTCGTCGCCGACGCCGCGCCGGGCACCGCGCCGGAGCCGGCGCTGCGCGAGGCCCTCGACTGGCACGTCCTCGTCGCGGACGGCGACGGCACGTTCTCCTTCCGGCACGCCCTGCTCCAGGAGGCCGTCTACTCCGACCTGCTGCCGGGCGAGCGGGTCCGGCTGCACGCCGCCTACGCCCGGGCGCTCGCCGCCGACCCGGGCGACGACGAGGAGGGCCGCTGGGCCGACCTCGCCGAGCACGCCCTGCGCAGCCACGACACCGCGGCGGCGCTCACCGCCTCCTGGCAGGCGGCGCTCGACGCCGTCGCCCGGCTCGCCCCGCTCGCGGCCCACGAGCACGCCGAGACCGCGCTGGGCCTGTGGGACGCCGTCCCGGCCGACCGCCGTCCGGACGGGCTCGACCACATCGCCCTGCTCGTGTTCGCCGCGACCGTGACGGGTCAGAGCGGCGACCGGCCCCGCGCCGTCGCCCTCGCGACCGCCGCCCGCGACGAGGCGCTCGCGACGGGGGACCGGCTGCGGGTCGCGCACGCCCGGCGGCACCTCGCGCGGCAGCTCTACGGCGCCGACCTCATCGACGCCTGCATCGAGGAGGCCTCCCTGGCCCGCGCGGCGCTGCTGGACCACCCGCCGTCGGAGGACCTCGTCTGGGCGACCGCGGTCCTCGCCAACGCCAAGTCGAACTTCGGGGACGGCGCGGTGACCGCGGACCTCGCGACGCAGGGCCTCCTCTGGGCCCGCGAGCTCGGGCTCGCCGCGGCCGAGGCGGACCTGCTCGTCACCCTGTCGCTCGTGCGGCCCGGCCCGTCCGACGGCACGGGCGCCGACGGCGGCGGGGCCGCCGCGGACGACGGGACCGCGTGGCTCCTGCGCGCACGCGAACGCGCCCGGGCCGCGGGCGAGCACTCGATCGAGCTCCGCGCGCTCTGGAACCTCGGCCGGGCCCGGCACGAGGTCGACGACCTGGCCGGTGCCGTGACGATCTACCGCGAGGTCCAGGAACGCGCCGCCCAGACCGGCCTCGGCGCGAGCCTGTACGCCGTCGAGGTGCGGCTGGCCCTCGTCGAGGTGCTCTTCCGCCGCGGGGAGTGGGACGAGGCGCTGCGGGTCGCCGCCGCGCCCGGGCTGCGGCTCGGCCGGCGCGACACGGCCTCGCTCCAGGTCGCCGCCCAGCGGGTCGTCGTCGAGCGGACCCCCGAGGCGTTCGCCGCCGTCGAGCAGCGGGTCCGCGCGGCCGGTCGGGACGAGACCGCAGCGCTCAACGCCTGGGCCGACATCTCCCTGCACGTCCACGGCGCGGTCGCGAGCACCTGGTGCGGCGCCCCGGACGCCGCCGTGGCGCACGTCGAGGCGGCGCTGGCCCGGCTGACCGCCGAGGACGACGAGCTGCACCTCGTGAGCATCCGGGCCGCCGCCCACGGTCTGGCGGCGCTCGCGCAGCAGGGTCACGCCGCCGACCCTGCCCGCGCCGACGCCTTCCTCGAGCGGGCCGAGCGCGCCTTCGCCGGCGCCCGCCCCCTGGCAGCCCGCGGCGTCGGTCCTGAGGCCGTCGCGTGGCTGACCCGGGCCCGCGTCGACCGGGCCCGCGTCGCCCGCGCCGGCCGCCCCGACGGCGCGGACGTCGAGCCCTGGCAGCAGGTGCTCGCGGTCGTCCCCGGCCAGCCCTACGAGGAAGCCCTCGCCCGCTACCGGCTCGCCGAGGCCCTCGTCGCGGCCGGGGACCGGGACGGCGCCGCGGCGCAGGCACTGCCCGCATACACGACCGCGGTGGCGTTCGGGGCCCGGCCGCTGCGCGCCGCCCTGGAGGCGCTCGGCCGCCGCGCCCGGCTCGACCTCGGGGCCGGTGTGCCGTCGTCCGACGGGCCGCTCACACCGCGCGAGGCGGAGGTGCTCCGGCTCGTCGCCGAAGGCCTGACGAACCGCGCGATCGGGGAGCGGCTGTTCATCAGCGAGAAGACGGCGAGCGTCCACGTCTCGAACCTCATGGCCAAGCTCGGGGCGTCCGGCCGGGCCGAGGCGGTCGCGATCGCCGGCCGTCGCGGGCTGCTCGCCGACGTGTAACGGCAGCACGACCTAGGCTGGGCCGGTGAGCACCCCGTCCGTCACCGGCCCCGCCGTCGACCTGCGCCCGGCCGGCGACCCGCTCGCCGGCCACCTGCCCGTCGCCAAGGGCCACGGCACGGAGAACGACTTCGTCCTCGTGCCGGACCCGGACGGCCGCGTCGACCTGCCGCCCGCCCTCGTCGCCGCGCTGTGCGACCGCCGCGCGGGCCTCGGCGGCGACGGGCTCATCCGCGTCGTCCGCTGCGCGGCGCTGCCCGAGGGGGTCGCGCTCGCCGGCGACGCCGAGTGGTTCATGGACTACCGCAACGGCGACGGCTCGGTCGCGGAGATGTGCGGCAACGGGATCCGGGTCTTCGTCCGCTACCTGCAGCACCTCGGCCTGGTCGACCTCGCGGACGGCGAGGTGCTCCCGATCGGCACCCGCGCCGGTCTGCTCTCGGTCCGCCGGGACGGCGACCTGCTCGCGGCCGACCTCGGCGCGTGGAAGGTCGTCGGCGGTGCGGCGGCCGTCGGGGCAGGCTCCGACGCGACCGTCGAGGTCCGCGGCATCGAGGCGACGGCACCGGACGGCACCCTCGGGACCGTCCCGCTGCCGGGGCTGTCGATCGACGTCGGCAACCCGCACACCGTCGTCGCGCTCGGCTCCCGCGACCTGCTGGCCGGCGCCGACCTGACCCGCGCCCCGCTCGTCGACCCGGTGCCGCCCGCGGGCACGAACGTCGAGATCACCGTGCCGCTCCACGAGTCCGGCTCGGACGTCGGGCACCTGCGGATGCGCGTCCACGAGCGCGGCGTCGGCGAGACCCGGTCCTGCGGCACCGGTGCCGCGGCCGCCGTCCTCGCGACCCGGGCCTGGGCCGGCCCGGCCGCGCCGCGGGTGTGGACCGTCGACGTCCCCGGCGGGCGGCTGCGCGTCACGGTCCCGGCGGACGACGTCCTCGCGGGCCCGGGTGTCGAGCTCGCCGGCCCGGCCAGGATCGTCGCCGAGGGCACCCTCGACCCGGCCTGGCTCGCCGCCGCCCGGGCCGCCTCGGCCTGACCCCGTCGGCCCGGGCCGCGTTACTCCCCGGTACGCCGCAAGGGGGACCCCCGCCCGACTCAAGTCGGAGCCCCCGGCGGGCGATATGGGTCTCACGAGGGACGCGGTATCACGGCGTCCACCGGTTGACTCTGTATCGCCAGGAGCAGCCGGACCGGCGCAGGGGAGGGACCGCACCATGGACCGCACGGCAACAGGTGCCACCGCACCGGCCAGCGACCGGCTCGTGCGCCGCGACCTGCTCATCCTCCGGCTCGAGGCCGGCCGGCGTCGCCGCAGCAGCGGCAACGGCCGGATGCGTCAGCGGGTGACCCGCAGCACCCGGTAGCCCTTCGCGCTGCCGGCCCGCGTGACGGTCCCGTCGAGGTTCTCCTGGAGCCAGGCGTGCAGGCTGTCCGCCCCGAGGTTGCGCTGCACCACGAGGTGCGCCGCGCCGTCGTCGGTCAGCCGGGGGAGCCAGCGCAGCAGCATCGCGTGCAGCTCGGCCTTGCCGACCCGGATCGGCGGGTTGGACCAGATCGCGGCGAACCGGACGTCGTCCGGGACGTCGTCCGGCCGCACGACGCGCACCCGGCCGAGCGTGAGCCGCGTCGCGTTGGCGGCCGTGAGCCCGAGCGCGTGGTCGTTGACGTCGACGGCCCACACGGTCGCCTCCGGCGACAGCAGCCCCAGCGTCAGGGCGAGCGGGCCCCAGCCGCAGCCGAGGTCGAGCAGGTCCCCGGTCGCCGGCGGCTCCGGGACCTCGCGCAGGAGCACCCGGGTGCCGAGGTCGAGGCGGTCGCCGCTGAAGACACCGCCCGCCGTCTCGACCTCGACGTCCTGCCCGGCGAGGGTGACGTGGATCGTGCGCGACCCGGTCGGGGCCCGCGGCGTCCGGAAGTAGTGCGCCTGGCCCTCGGTCATGAGCGTCAGGCTACCGGGGCGGGCCCGGCGCCCGGATCGTGCGGAATCCCGCTCGACCCCGCCTCGTTGGAATGGGAGTCTGGAGGCACATGACCGCGCACCGCGCACGACCCGGCACCCGCACGACCCAGGAGGACATCACGGAACCCATGACGCAGCCCCAGGACCAGCCCCTCACCACGAGCGGGCCGACCGACGGGGGCGACGGCGTCGTGGTTCCGCTGACCGGCTCCGCCGTCGTCTCCCGCATCCTGTCCCGCCATGCCGAGGCCACCTCCGGGGACGGCACGACCGTGCACCGGGACCAGGACGGCGACCAGCAGGACCTCTCCGACCGGCAGGCGCTGCGCAGGGTCGCAGGCCTGTCGACCGAGCTCGAGGACGTCACCGAGGTCGAGTACCGGCAGCTCCGGCTCGAGCGGGTCGTCCTCGCCGGGCTCTGGACGTCGGGCACCGCCGCGGACGCCGAGAACTCGCTGCGCGAGCTCGCCGCCCTCGCCGAGACCGCGGGCTCCGAGGTGCTGGACGGCGTCCTGCAGCGCCGCGACACCCCGGACCCTGGCACCTGGCTCGGCTCGGGCAAGGCCGAGGACCTGCGCGGGCTCGTCGCGAGCACGGGTGCGGACACCGTCGTCTGCGACGGCGACCTCTCGCCGTCCCAGCGGCGCAGCCTGGAGGACGTCGTCAAGGTCAAGGTCGTCGACCGGACGGCGATCATCCTCGACATCTTCGCCCAGCACGCGAAGTCCAAGGAGGGCAAGGCGCAGGTCGAGCTCGCCCAGCTCGAGTACCTGCTCCCGCGCCTGCGCGGCTGGGGCGAGTCGATGTCCCGGCAGGCCGGCGGCCGGGTGGCCGCCGGTGCGGGGATCGGGTCGCGCGGTCCCGGTGAGACGAAGATCGAGCTCGACCGGCGACGGATCCGCACCCGGATGGCCAAGCTCCGCCGCGAGATCAAGGAGATGAAGACGGCGCGCGTCACCAAGCGGGACAGCCGCAAGCGCAACGCCGTCCCGAGCGTCGTCATCGCCGGCTACACGAACGCCGGCAAGTCGAGCCTGCTCAACCGGCTCACCGGTGCGGGCGTGCTCGTCGAGAACGCCCTCTTCGCGACCCTCGACCCGACGGTGCGCCGCGCCGTCACCCCGGACGGCCGCCAGTTCACGCTCGCGGACACCGTCGGCTTCGTCCGGCACCTGCCGCACCAGCTCGTCGAGGCCTTCCGGTCGACGCTCGAGGAGTGCGCTGACGCGGACCTCGTGCTCCACGTCGTCGACGGCGCCCACCCGGACCCGGAGGGCCAGCTCTCCGCCGTCCGTCAGGTGCTCGGCGAGGTCGGTGCGGTCGACGTCCCCGAGCTCGTCGTCGTCAACAAGGCGGACGCGGCCGACCCCGAGGTCGTCGACCGGCTGCTGCGGCGCGAGAAGAACGCCGTCGCCGTCTCCGCGTGGACCGGCGCCGGGGTCGACGAGCTCGTGGCCCGGATCGCCGACGCGGTGCCGCGGCCGGACGTCGAGGTCGACGTCCTCGTCCCGTACAGCCGCGGCGACCTCGTGAACCGGGTCCACGTCGAGGGCGCCGTCCTCACCGAGGAGCACACGGGTGAGGGCACCCGGCTGCACGCCCGGGTCCGCCCGGGCCTCGCGGGCGAGCTCGCGCAGTTCCAGCCGGCGGCGCAGCACTGATCGACCGGACGACGGGGACGGGGTGACCCCCGCGGCGCACCGCCGCGGAGGTCACCCCGTCGCCGTCGTGACGGGTCAGACCCGCGACAGCAGGTCGGGCGGCGGCTCGGTGTCCTGGGGCCAGTCGGCGTAGACGCCCATCGTGCCGTCGGCGAGGCAGCGCAGCGCGAGGTGCACGTACGAGACGAGACCGCCCGCGCCGAGCGTGAACCCGACGGCGACGTCGAACACCTCGCCGCCGCAGGGGCAGGCCGCCTCGACCGGCCGGGCCGCGGCGGCGTGCACGTCGGAGTCGAGCATCCAGCGCCGGTCGCCGCAGCGCAGGCAGACCCGGCCCGCGACGCCCTCGGCGTCGTCGACGAGCACGTGGAAGGCGCCGTTGCCGCAGAGCGCGCAGACCGCGTGGACGATCCGGCTCAGCGTCTGCCGCTCGGAGCAGTAGTCGGCGAGGAACGCGTCCAGGTCTCGGGCCTCGGTGCCCTGCCAGGAGTCCTCGCCGCGTGCCGTCACCACCACGGCCCGGACTCTAGCCCGGTCCAGGCCCGCGGCCGGGCGTCGGGCGGGGGCGTCAGGCCCGGCGCGCCTGGCACGTGATGCAGCGGGTGGCCCACGGCAGCGCCTCGAGCCGGTCGGCGGCGATCGGCTCGCCGCAGCCGTCGCACACGCCGTACGTGCCGTCGTCCGCCTTCGCCTGGGCCCGGAGCACGTCGGCGTGCAGCGCCCGCAGCCGGTCGTGCGCTGCCACCTGGGAGAGCCGCTCGACGGCCAGGGCCGTGCCCTCGCCGACCCGCTTGCCGAAGCCGATCCCGCCGAGGTCGCCGGACGGCGCGGTGAGGACGGCGATCTCCGCCTCGAGCTCGGCCCGCTTCGCCGCGAGTACCGCGTGCACGTCGTCCGTCATCCCCGCAGCATGCACCCGCGGGCGGCGGACGGCGAGGGCTGTTCCGCACGCCGGCGGCGGGCCTGCGAGCATGGACGGCGATGACCACCTCCCCGGCCCGCGCCCCGTCGGCGCTCGGCGACCTCGTCGGCCCCGGCGGCGCGCTCGACCCCGCGGCCCCCTTCGACCCCGACGCCACCTACGAGGCGTTCGCGGCATGGACGGCGGCCCAGGGCCTCACGCTGTACCCGGCGCAGGAGGAGGCGCTCCTCGAGATCGTCACGGGGAGCAACGTCGTCCTCGCGACCCCGACCGGCTCGGGCAAGAGCCTCGTCGCGCTCGGCGCCCACCTCACCGCGCTCGCGCAGGGCCGCCGGACGTTCTACACCGCCCCGATCAAGGCGCTCGTCTCGGAGAAGTTCTTCGCCCTGTGCGACGCGCTCGGCGCCGACCGGGTCGGCATGCTCACCGGCGACGCGAGCGTCAACGCCGACGCCCCGGTCATCTGCTGCACCGCCGAGGTGCTCGCGAACCTCGCGCTGCGCGAGGGCGGGGCCGCGGACGTCGGCCAGGTCGTCATGGACGAGTTCCACTTCTACGCCGACCCCGACCGCGGCTGGGCCTGGCAGGTGCCGCTGCTCGAGCTCACCGACGCCCAGTTCCTCCTCATGTCGGCGACCCTCGGCGACACGAGCCGGTTCGAGACCGACCTGACCCGGCGCACCGGCCGCGACACGGTGACGGTCGCGTCGGGGGAGCGGCCCGTGCCGCTGACCTTCTTCTACGCGATGACACCGATGCACGAGACGCTCGAGGAGCTCCTCCAGACGAACCAGGCGCCGGTCTACGTCGTCCACTTCACCCAGGCCGCGGCGCTCGAGCGGGCCCAGGCGCTCATGAGCGTCAACGTGGCGACCCGCGCCGACAAGGACCGGATCGCGGAGTTCCTCGGCGGCTTCCGGTTCGCCGCCGGCTTCGGCAAGACCCTGTCCCGGCTCGTCCGGCACGGGATCGGCGTCCACCACGCCGGGATGCTGCCGAAGTACCGCCGGCTCGTCGAGCAGCTCGCCCAGGCCGGGCTGCTCAAGGTCATCTGCGGCACGGACACCCTCGGCGTCGGCATCAACGTGCCGATCCGCACCGTCCTCATCAGCGCCCTGAGCAAGTACGACGGCACCCGGGTGCGGCACCTCAACGCCCGCGAGTTCCACCAGGTCGCCGGCCGCGCGGGCCGCGCCGGGTACGACACCGCGGGCACCGTCGTCGTCCAGGCGCCGGACCACGAGATCGAGAACGAGAAGCTCCTCGCCAAGGCCGGCGACGACCCGAAGAAGCGCCGCAAGATCGTGCGCCGCAAGCCCCCCGAGGGCTTCGTCGCGTGGAGCCGGTCGACGTACGACCGGCTCGTCACCCTCGAGCCGGAGCCCCTCCAGTCGAGCTTCGCCGTCTCGCACGCGATGGCGCTCAACGTCCTCGCCCGGCCCGGGGACCCGGTCGCCGCGATGCGGCACCTGCTCGAGGACAACGACGAGCCCCGCCCGAAGCAGCGCGCGCACATCCGCCGGGCGATCCAGATCGGCCGGGCGCTGCTCGCCGCCGGGATCGCCGAGCGGGTGCCGGCCGCCGGGGTCGTCGGGGAGACCGGCCCGGACGGCGTGCTCCGCGGCGCCGACGGCCGCCCGCTGCGCGGCGCGGACGTGACGCTGCGCCTCACCGTCGACGTCCCGGCCGACTTCGCGCTCAACCAGCCGCTCTCGACGTTCGCGCTCGCGGCCCTCGAGCTGCTCGACGTCGAGTCGCCGACGTACGCGCTCGACGTCCTGTCGGTCATCGAGGCGACCCTGGAGGACCCGCGCCACGTGCTGTCGGCGCAGCGGTTCAAGGCCCGCGGCGAGGCCGTCGCCGAGATGAAGGCCGAGGGCATCGAGTACGACGAGCGGATGGAGCTGCTCGAGGAGATCGGCCACCCGCAGCCGCTCGCCGAGCTCCTCGGCGCCGCGTACGAGATGTACCGGCGCGGTCACCCGTGGGTCGCCGACTACGAGGTCAGGCCGAAGACGGTCGCCCGCGACCTCTACGAGCGGGCGATGTCCTTCACCGAGTACGTCGCGTTCTACGGGCTCGCCCGCACCGAGGGGCTCGTGCTGCGCTACCTCGCCGACGCGTACAAGGCGCTGCGGCAGACCGTGCCGGAGACGGCGCGCACCGAGGACGTCGAGGACGTCACCGAGTGGCTCGGCGAGCTCGTCCGGCAGACCGACTCGAGCCTGCTCGACGAGTGGGAGGCGCTGCGCAACCCGTCGGCCACCGAGTCGGCCGTCGAGCAGGCGGCGCACCACCACACGCCGCCGCCGGTCACGGCGAACCGGCGCGCGTTCCGGGTGCTCGTCCGCAACGCGATGTTCCGCCGGGTCGAGCTCGCGGCGCTGCGGCACTGGACGCCGCTCGGCGAGCTCGACGGCCCCGCCGGCTTCGGTGAGGACGACTGGCACGAGGCGCTCGACGCGTACTTCGCCGAGCACGACGAGATCGGCACCGGCGGCAACGCCCGCGGCCCGGCGCTCTTCGTCGTGAACGAGACCCCGGAGCCCGACCCGGACGGCGTCCTGCCGGCCCGGCGCTGGAAGGTCCGCCAGGTCGTCGACGACCCCGAGGGCGACCACGACTGGGCCGTCGAGGCGGTCGTCGACCTCGACGCGTCCGACGAGGCCGGCGAGGCGGTCGTGCTCGTCACCGGCTTCCGACGGCTGTAGGTGACCGTGGCACCGGACGGGTCCTCGCCGGGCGTGCAACCGGACGACGCGGCGCGGCGTCCTGTCGGCATGATCCGGCGCGTGCTCGTCCTCCTCGCGGTGCTGCTCGTCGCCGCGGTCGTCGCCCTCGCGGCCGGTCCCACCGCCCTGCAGTGGTGGTCGGTCCGGCGCAGCGCGGACCCCGACGTCGCGCTCGCGGCCCTGACCTGCCAGGCCGGCGGCGGCCGGGTCGTCACGTCCGTGGAGTCCCGGCCGTGGGGGTGGGTCGTCCGGACGCAGCAGTGGCGGGTCGCCTACCTCGGCGCCGACGACAACGCCAGCGGCGCCCCCGCGACGTACGTGACGAAGGAGGACGGCGTCCTCGTGCCGTGGCAGAGCGGGTCCTCGCCGCCGACCGACCCGGCGACCGGGGCCGTGCTCACCGCCCCCGGGGCCACGGACCCCTGGGAGGCGGACCTGGCCCTCGCTGCCGCCGCCGGACGCGACCCCTACGTCGCGCAACGGTGCGTCGTGGAGCGGATGTAGTCCGTTCCTGCCCGAATTCGGGCAAGGATTTGGCACTGATGAGTGACCGGGGGAGTATTGGGCCGTGCCCGACCCCGAGCTCGTCCAGCGTGTCGCCGCGTCGACGGGGCTGAGCAGCGCCGAGGCCGCCCGGGTCGTCGACGACGTCCTCGCGTTCCACCGGGAGACCGTCGAGGACTACGTCCGCCGCCGGCACGCCCACCTGCAGACCTACGGCGCGAAGAACCCCGAGATCTTCGCGACGGTCGCCGCCGAGCTGCGTGGCCGGCTCGTCGCGGCCCCCGACCTCAGCGAGCGGCAGCTGCGCCGCATCGTCTACGGCTGACCCGGCCCGGCACCGCAGCGTGCCGGCCCTCGCCCCCAGCACCCGAACCACCGACCCGAAGGAGACCGCCCGTGTGCGGCATCGTGGGATACGTCGGCGGCCAGCACGCCGCGCCGATCCTCGTCGAAGGCCTGTCCCGTCTGGAGTACCGGGGGTACGACTCCGCCGGCATCGGCGTCCTCACGAGCGGCGCCCCGCGCGTCGTCCGGACCGTCGGCCGGGTCCGCGACCTCGTCGACGCGCTGCCGAAGCGGCTCGCCGGCACCGTCGGCATCGGCCACACCCGCTGGGCGACGCACGGCCCCGCGACCACCGCGAACGCGCACCCGCACCGCAGCGAGGACGGCCGGATCGTCCTCGTGCACAACGGGATCATCGACAACGCGGCCGCGCTGCGGGAGCGCCTGGAGGCCGCAGGCGTGACGTTCGCCTCCGAGACCGACACCGAGGTGCTCGTCCACCTCGTCGCCCGCTCGTCCGCCGTGACCCTCGAGGACAAGGTGCTCGACGCCGTCTCGCAGGTCGTCGGCACGTGGGCCGTCGCCGTCGTGAGCGCCGACCACCCGGACCGGATCGTCGTGGCGCGCAACGGGTCCCCGCTCGTGCTCGGCATCGGCGAGAAGGAGATGTTCGTCGCCTCCGACGTCTCGGCGCTCGTGCGGCACACGAGCCAGGTCGTCCACCTCGAGGACGGCGAGCTCGCGAGCGTCACGGCGGACGGCTTCCGGACGTTCACGGCGCAGGCCCGCGACGTCCCCAAGACCACCGAGACGGTGACGATGACCGCCGACGAGCTCGAGCTCGGCGGGCACGGGACCTTCATGCACAAGGAGATGCACGAGCAGCCGCAGACCCTGCTGCGGATGCTCGGGGGCCGCCTCGACGACCGGTTCGCCACCGCCCGGCTCGACGGGCTGCGGATCGAGCCGCGCGAGCTGCGCCAGTTCCGCCGGGTGAAGATCCTCGGCTGCGGGTCGGCGTACTACGTCGGCCAGATGGGCGCCTCGATGATCGAGGACCTCGCGCGGATCCCCGCCGACGCGGAGCCGGCGTCCGAGTTCCGCTACCGCAACCCGATCATCGAGCCCGACACCCTCTACGTCGCCGTGAGCCAGTCCGGCGAGACCGCGGACACGCTCTTCGCCGTCCGCGAGATCCAGCGCAAGGGCGGCCGGGTCGTCGGGCTCGTCAACGTCGTCGGCTCGTCGATCGCGCGCGCCTGCGACGGCGGCGTCTACCTGCACGCCGGGCCCGAGGTCGCCGTCGCGTCGACGAAGGCGCTGACCCACATGGGCGTCGGCTTCGCGCTCCTCGCCCTGCTCCTCGGCCGGCTGCACGACCTGTCGTTCGCCGACGGCGCGCGGATCGTCGAGGGCCTCAAGAAGCTGCCCGACCAGGTCGCGGCGGTCCTCGCGGAGGAGAAGGCGATCGCCGAGGTCGCGGCCACGGTGGCGCAGGCGCCGAGCCTGTTCTTCCTCGGCCGGGTCCGCGGCTACCCGGTGGCCCGCGAGGGTGCCCAGAAGTTCAAGGAGATCTCCTACCGCCACGCCGAGGCCTACCCGGCGAGCGAGCTCAAGCACGGACCGCTCGCCCTCGTCTCGCCCGAGCTGCCGACGGTCGCGATCGTGCCGGACGACGAGCTGCTCGAGCGCAACGTCGGCGCGCTCCACGAGGTCTCGGCGCGCGGCGGTCCGCTCCTCGTCGTGACCCACGAGGGTGTCGACCTCGGCGTCGCGTGCGCCCGGATCGACGTCCCGAAGAACGAGCCGGAGCTCGACCCGGTGCTCCTGACGATCCCGCTCCAGCTGCTCGCGTACCACGCGGCGCTCGTGCTGGGCCAGGACATCGACCGCCCGCGCAACCTCGCGAAGTCGGTCACGGTCGAGTAGGGCGCCGATGCGTCAGGGGCGGCGGCCGGCCCGTCGGGTCAGTCGCCGTCCCCGGCGCGGAGCAGGATCCGCCGGTCGCCGACCCGGACGATGTCGCCGGCGAAGAGCTGCCGGCCCCGCCGGGTCTCCTCCTCGCCGTTGACGGCGACCTCGCCGTCCGCCAGCAGGGACTTGACCTCGGCCCCCGAGTCCACGACGTCCGCGTACTTGAGCAGCTGCCCCAGCCGGATCCCGTCGTCGCCCACGGTCACGTCGGTCGTCTCGTCGGTCGTGTCGTCGGGGTTCACCCGGCCATCATCCCCTGCCCGGCGCGGGCGCAGTACCGGCGTCCTCCGCCGCGGCGGTGTCGCGTCCGCTCCCGAGCGAGAACGACGCGAAGAGGCCGAGGAGCACGAGCCCCGAGGCGACGAGGCCGACCTGGCGCGTCGCAGCGACGTACGCCTCCTCGAGGGCCACGACCGCCGGGGCGTTCGCGCCCTGCTCGGCGCGCAGGGCGCCGATCGCCGCGCCGGCGCTCGACGTCGTGGCCGTGACGAGCGCCTTGGTCTGCGCCGCAGGCACTCCCGCGGCCTCGAGGCGGTCGGTCGCCGACGACGTGAGCGTCGTGACGAGGACCGCCCCGATGATCGCCACGCCGAAGGCCGAGCCGACCTGCCGGGCGGTGCTCTGGGTGCCGGACGCCTGACCGGACTTGGCGACCGGGACGTCGGCGAGGATGACGCCGGTGAGCTGGGCGGTCGCGAACCCGACGCCGAGGCCGTAGAGGAACAGCCACGGCACGAGCCGCCAGACCGAGATGTCGACGCCGACGGACAGGGCGATCCCGAGGATCCCGAGGATCTCGGCGGCCAGCCCGATCCGGACGACGGCGCGCGGCCCGAGCCGGTTCGACAGCTGCGGCGCCACCGGGGCGGAGAAGAACGAGCCGGCCGCGAGCGCGACGAGCACCACCCCGGTGCGGGTCGCCGAGAGCCCGAGGATGTTCTGGATGTACAGCGGCAGCAGGAAGAGCAGCCCGAACTCGCCGAGGCTGATGATCATCGCGGCGATGTTGCCGTTGCGGAAGCTCGGGACGCCGAAGAGCGCGAGGTCGAGGACGACGACCCGGCCCTGCCGCTGCCGGCGCCGCTCCACGGCGACGAACGCGGCGACGGCGATCACCGCGAGGGCGGCGACCAGGACGATCGGCGAGACGGACGCCGTCCAGCCGAGCTCGGCGGCCGCGGCCTCCGAGGCGTTCCACCAGCCGTAGCGCTGGCCCTCGATGAGGCTGAAGACGAGCCCTCCGAGGCCGACGACGGACAGCGCCGTGCCGGGCAGGTCGATGCCCTTCGTCGCGCCGTCCTCCTTCGTCTCCCGGACGTACAGGAGCAGCCCGGTGACGATGACCGCCCCGACGAAGACGTTGATCCCGAACGCCCAGCGCCACGAGAACGTCGTCGTGAGCCAGCCGCCGAGCAGCGGCCCGACCGCTGCCATGCCGCCGATCGTCGAGCCCCACACCGCGAACGCGATGCCGCGCTCGCGGCCGCGGAAGGTCGCGTTGAGCGTCGACAGGGTGGACGGCAGGATCATCGCGCCGCCGATGCCCTGGAGCACCCGGGCGGCGATGAGCAGGGCGCCGCTCGGCGCGAGCGCGCAGAGCACGCTCGCCGCGACGAACACGACCGTGCCGGCCAGGAGCAACCGGCGGCGGCCGTAGAGGTCGCCGAGCCGGCCGACGGTGATGAGCAGGGCCGCGAAGACGAGCGAGTAGACCGACGTGATCCACTCGGCCTGCGTCGTCGAGATGCCGAGGTCGGCGATGACGCTCGGGATGGCGACGTTGACGATCGTGGCGTCGGCGATGATGAGCGCCACCGCGAGCGAGATCGTCACGAGCCCGAGCCAGCGCTTCGGGTCGGCGGCGGGGGAGCCCTCGGCCATGGCGCCGGTGGTGGACGGGTCGGACGTCATGCCAGCCTCCTGCGGAATGTTCAGCAGGCTGACTATAGGACGATCACGCCCCGCTGCCAGCCACGGGCACCGCGCGCACCTCGTCGATCGTCGGGAACGACGGCTGCGCCCCCTGCTTCGTCACCGCGAGCGCCCCGACGACGACGGCGGTCCCGAGCGACTCGGTGACCGACGCGCCCCGGGCGAGCGAGGCCGCGAGCGCCCCGACGAACGCGTCACCGGCACCCGTGGTGTCGACGACCTCGACGGCCGGCGGCCGGGCCCAGGCGTCGCCCGCGCCGTCCTGGGCGTAGGCGCCCTGCGCGCCGAGGGTGATGACGGCGGCCCCGGGGCCGAGCGCGCGCAGCCGCCCGGCCGCCTCGGCCGGGGCGAGCCCGCCGTCCCCGACGGGCTCACCGATGAGCAGCGCCGCCTCGTGCTCGTTGACGACGAGGACGTCGGTGCGGGCGAGCAGCGCGTCGGGCACCGGCCCGGCGGGCGCGAGGTTGAGGACGACGGTCCCGCGGGCGTGCTCCGCGGCGGCCAGGCTCACCTCGGCCGGGACCTCGCGCTGGAGCACGACGACCGTGGCGCCCGCGACGGCGTCGCAGCGTGCGTCCTCCGGCGTGACCGCGGCGTTCGCGCCGGGGGAGACGACGATCGAGTTGTCGCCGTCGGGGTCGACGAGGATGAGGGCGGCCCCGGTCGCCCGGTCCGCGGTCGCGAGCAGGGCGACGTCCACCCCGGACGACGCGAGCGAGGCCCGCAGCATCGCGCCGTGCTCGTCGTCCCCGACCCGACCGACGAACCGGACGGCGACCCCGGTGCCCTGCGCGACGCGGGCCGCCGCGACCGCCTGGTTGGCGCCCTTGCCGCCGGGGATCGTCGCGACGTCCCCGCCGAGGACGGTCTCCCCGGCCCCCGGCCGGCGCTCGACCCGGATGACGAGGTCGGCGTTGGCCGACCCGACGACGACGACGTCCACGGGACCTCCTGGCTGGGCACGACGGGCGAGTCGCACCGTAGACCAGTGACGAGACCGTTGGCGCGTCCCTGTGGACGGCGCGGCCCGCTCGTCGGACGCTCGGGCTAGGGTCTTCGGGTGGCTGCCGGACCCTCGACGCGTGACCTGCTCGCAGCGGCCGTCGGCGCGGTCGGCGGCTCCCCGCGGCCGGGCCAGGAGGAGATGGCCGTCGCCGTCGCCGACGCGGCCGCCTCCGGCGAGCACCTCCTCGTGCAGGCCGGCACCGGCACCGGCAAGTCGCTCGGCTACCTCGTGCCCGCGATCGCGCACGCCGTCGAGACGAGCACGCCCGTCGTCGTCTCGACGGCGACCCTCGCGCTCCAGGCGCAGATCGTCGACCGCGACCTGCCCCGGGTCGCCGACGCGCTCGCGCCGCTGCTCGGCCGCCGCCCGACCTGGCAGCTCGTCAAGGGCCGGCGCAACTACGTCTGCATGCACAAGGTCGAGGGCGGCTTCCCCGACGAGGACGACGCGCTCTTCGACGTCCCGGGCTCCGAGGCGGACGACGGCGTCACCGCCGGCGGCAAGGTCTTCGCCGCCCCGACCTCGCGCCTGGGCAAGGAGATCGTCCGGCTGCGGGAGTGGGCGGCGGCGACCTCCTCGGGCGACCGTGACGAGCTCGTCCCCGGGGTCAGCGAGCGGGCCTGGCGCCAGGTGTCGGTGAGCGCCCACGAGTGCCTCGGCGGCACCCGCTGCCCGAGCGCCGCGGACTGCTTCAGCGAGGCGTCCCGCGAGCGCGCCCACCACGTCGACGTCGTCGTGAGCAACCACGCGTTCGTCGCGATCGACGCGTTCGAGGGCCGCCAGATGCTGCCCGACCACGAGCTGCTCGTCGTCGACGAGGCGCACGAGCTCGCCGACCGGGTGACGTCCGTCATCACCGACGAGCTGACGGTCTCGGCGGTCGAGGCCGCCGCGAAGCGGGCCCGCAAGGCGGGGTCCGGTGACACCGGTCCGCTCGACACCGCCGCGGACATCCTCGCCGCGGCCCTCGAGGAGACCGAGGAGGGCCGGTTCACCGGTGACCTCCCGGAGTTCCTCCAGGTCGCGGTCGGCGCTGTCCGGGACGCCGCCAAGACCGTCTTCTCCGGGCTCAAGCCCGAGCCCGGCGCGACCGCCCCCGACGGCTCGCGGCAGGTCGCCCGGGCCGCCGTCCAGGAGGTCTTCGACGTCGCCGAGCGGCTCGCGTCCGGCTCCGCCGGGCCGCAGGGGCCGGACGTCGCGTGGCTGTCCCGGTACAAGCGCCCGGACGGCGCCGTCCGCACGGCGCTCGACATCGCGCCGCTCACGGTCGCCGGGCTGCTGCGCGAGCGGCTCTTCGGCGAGCGCACCGTCGTCCTCACGTCCGCGACCCTCACCCTCGGCGGCACGTTCGACGCCGTCGCGGGCAGCGTCGGGCTGCTCGGTGAGAAGACGCCGACGTGGCGCGGCCTCGACGTCGGCAGCCCGTTCGACTACCCGAAGCAGGGCATCCTCTACGTCGCCAAGCACCTGTCCCCGCCGGGCCGGGACGGCATGTCGGCCGCCGTGCTCGACGAGCTCGCGACCCTCGTCGAGGCGGCGGGCGGGCGCACCCTCGGGCTGTTCTCCTCGCGGCGGGCCGCCGAGTACGCCGCCGAGGAGCTCCGCGAGCGGCTCGACGTCCCGATCCTCTGCCAGGGCGACGACGCGACCCCGACGCTCGTGCGTGCCTTCGCCCGGGACGCGCAGACGTGCCTGTTCGGCACCCTCTCGCTCTGGCAGGGGGTCGACGTCCCGGGCAGCTCCTGCCAGCTCGTCGTCATCGACCGGATCCCGTTCCCGCGGCCCGACGACCCGCTCGCGGCCGCCCGCAGCCAAGCCGTCGCCCGGGCCGGCGGCAACGGCTTCATGCAGGTCGCGGCGACCCACGCCGGGCTGCGGCTCGCCCAGGGCGTCGGCCGGCTCATCCGCACCTCCGCCGACCGCGGTGTCGTCGCCGTCCTCGACAGCCGGCTCGCGACCGCGCGGTACGGCGGCTTCCTCCGCGGCTCGCTGCCGCCGTTCTGGTCGACGACCGACCGGGACGTCGTCCTCAAGGCGCTGACCCGGATCGGCGAGACCGCCCCCGAGGTGCTGCCCGTCGCCGACCCGGTCGACCGCGCGCTCGCCGCGGGCAACGGCGCGAAGACGCCGGCCCCGCCCTCGTCCCGGGCGGGGGTCACCGCCGGGCGCGGCTGGACCCCCGAGGAGGACGCCGGCCTGCGCGCCGCCGTCGAGGCCGGCCGGCCGCTCGCCGTCCTCGCCGAGCGCTACGACTGCGGCCCGGACCAGGTCGCGGCCCGGATGGCGGCCCTCGGGCTGGCTGTCGAGGCCCCGACCGAGGTCGACGTCGCCGCGGCCGCGCGGGCCGAGCAGCACGCGCCGGACGACGACGACGGCCTCATGCTGCTCACCTGACCGTGCCGCCCGTCTGACGGTCCGTCCCGACCCGAGCCCGGAGGTGCCCGAGTGCCGACGTGGGACGACGCAGCGCAGTGGTACGTCGACGGTGTCCGTGGTGCGGGCCGCGGGTTCAACGACCTCGCGGCCCGGGTGACCCTCGACCTGCTCGGCGGGCCGGACGGTGTCGCGGGTCGCCGGGTGCTCGACCTCGGCTGCGGCGAGGGACACGTCGCCCGGCGGCTGGCCCGGCTCGGCGCCCGGGTCGTCGCCGTCGAGCCGACGGTGGCGCTGCTCGACGCGGCCCGGGCGGCCGAGCGCGCCGGGCCGCTGGGGATCGACTACCGCCCGGGCGCCGCCGAGGACCTCGGCCCGGCGGGGCCGGGCCTGGGGGACGCCACTCTCGACGCGGTCTGCGCCGTCCTCGTGCTGCACCACGTCGCGGACCTCGACACGGCGCTCGGGCACGTGCACCGGGTGCTGCGGCCCGGGGGAGCGCTCGTCGTCGTGCTCCCGCACCCGTGGACCGACCACGACGGTGCCTGCTGGGTGCCGGGGCCGGGCGGGGAGCAGCGCGCCGCCGGGGCGTACGCCCGTGAGGGGTACTGGTCGTCCGGCCCGGCCGTGGGGGCGGCCCAGCCCGCGCCGCTGACGTCGGTCCGCGAGATCGGGTGGTACCACAGGACTCTCGGCACCTGGCTCACCGCACTGGCCCGCGCCGGGCTCGTCCTCGACGAGGTGCGCGAACCCGCGGGGGACGACGTCCCGGGCGCCGACCCGCGCTGGGCGCAGGTGCCGCGGTTCCTCGCGCTGCGTGCCGTCCGGGCCTGACCCTCAGAGCGAGAGCGCGGCGTCCGAGAGCGCGTCGACGGTCGCGGCGACCGCGGGCACCCGCATGAGGTCCGGTGTCGTCACCGTCGAGACGGCGCGCGGCGACGTGCCGCCGACCGCGCGGACGGCGACGCCCGGGTGCCGGGCCGCCGTGGGCAGCACGAGCCCGGGAAGCAGCGCGACGCCCAGCCCGGCGGCGACGAGACCGAGCACGGCCACGTAGTCGTCGGTCGCGTAGGCGATGGACGGCGTGTAGCCGGCCGAGGCGCAGGCCTGGAGCAGGTGGCCGCGGCAGCGCGCGCACCCGGCGATCCAGGTCTGCCCCGCGAGGTCGCGCAGATGCAGCCTGCGGGACTCCGCGAGCGGGTGCCCGGCGGGCAGCGCGAGGACGGGCGGGTCCTCGAGGAGCAGGCGGACCTCGAGGCCGGCGAGGTCGTCCTCGCCGCGGCCGAGGTCGGTGCCCGGGTACGAGAACGCGATGGCGATGTCGCACGCGCCGGCGCGCAGTCGCTGCAGCGACTCCGGCGGTTCGCACTCGTCGAGGCTCACCCGCAGGTCGGGGTGCTGGGCGCGCAGCGTCGCGAGCGCCGTCGGCACGAGGGTCGCGGACGACGAGGGGAAGGCGAGCAGCCGGACCCGGCCGCCGCGCAGGCCGGTGAGCGCCGCGACCTCGCTCGCCGCGGCGTCCAGCGCCGCGGTCACCGTGGCGCCGTGCCGGGCGAGGACCTGCCCGGCCTCGGTGAGCCGGACGCCGCGACCGCGGCGCTCGAGCAGGGCCGTCCCGAGCCGCCGCTCGAGCCGCCGGACGTGCTGGCTCACGGCGGGCTGGCTGTACCCGAGCGCCGTCGCGGCCGCGGTGATCGTGCCCGCGTCGGCGATCGCGCGGACGATCCGCAGGGACTGCACGTCGAGGTCCTCGGGCATGGGCGGATGCTAGCGCGTGCATAACGTGCCGTTATGGCTCTCCTCAGCATCTTGTCGTTGTGTGATGCGAGCGCGGAGGGGAGACTCGGGCGCATGATCTCGTCGTCCGCCGCCTCGTCGTCGCTCCCCCCGGCGCCCGTGGCCTCGTCGTCCGTCGCCGCCGCGCCGTCCCCCGGTCCGGCGCTCGAGGCGCTCAGGGCGTCCTTCGCGCCCGTCCCCGGCTACCTCAACGCGGCGACCCTCGGCCTGCCGCCGGCGCCGGTCGTCGCCGCGCTGCGCGGGGCGCTCGACGACTGGCAGGCCGGTCGCAGCGACGCGGCCGCGTTCGACGAGGACGTCCGCCGGGCGCGCGCGGCGTACGCCCGGATCGCCGGTGCCGCGGTGTCGGACGTGGCGGTCGGCTCGCAGGCCAGCGTGCTCGTCGGGACCGTCGCGTCGTCCCTGCCGGACGGTGCCGAGGTGCTCACGGTGCACGGCGACTTCGCGTCGGTCGTCTTCCCGTTCCTCGTCCACGCCGACCGCGGGGTCACGGTGCGGCAGGTGCCGCTCGAGGCGCTCGCGACCGAGGTCCGTCCCGGCACCTCCGTCGTGGCCTACTCGCTCGTGCAGTCCGCCGACGGCCGGGTCGCGGACGCCACCGCGGTCCGGGAGGCCGCCCGCGCTGTCGGGGCCAGGACGATCTGCGACGTGACCCAGGCGGCCGGCTGGCTCCCGCTCGACGCCGGGGCGGACGACGTCACCGTCTGCTCGGCGTACAAGTGGCTGTGCTCGCCACGCGGGACGGCCTTCCTCACGGTGCGCCCCGAGGCGCGGGCGTGGCTGCGGCCGACCGCGGCCGGCTGGTACGCGGGTCAGGACGTGTGGTCCTCGACCTACGGGCCGGACATGACGCTGGCCTCCGACGCCCGGCGCTTCGACGTCTCCCCGGCGTGGCACGCCTGGGTCGGCACGGCGGTCGCTCTCGAGCTGCTCGCCGCTGTGGGCACCGAGGAGGTCCGGGCCTGGGACGTGGCGCTCGCCGACGGGCTGCGGGCCCGGCTGGGGCTGGCCCCGGCCGGCAGCGCGATCGTCTCGCTGCCGGACCCGGACGGCGCGCGGCGCCGCGCGCTCGACCTCGCCGGGTGTGCCGTCGCCGGCCGGGCCGGGCTGGTGCGGATGTCGTTCCACGTCTGGAACGACGAGGCGGACGTCGACCGCGCGGCAGCCGCCCTGCAGGCGGCCGGGCTCGGCTGAGGGCCGCGAGGCCGCCGGTGCGGGGCCGTCCGGTCAGCCGCCGACGGCCACCCGGACGGCGGTCGTGAGCTCGCCGTAGGTCGTCACGCCGTCGAAGAAGTCGTCCGGGAAACGCACGTCGAGGGCCTCCTCGACGGCGACGAGCAGCTCGAACGCGCAGTCGTCGTCGAGGCCGAGGTCGCCGAGCGCGAGGTCCCCGGTGAGCACCTCCGGGGCGAGGTCGAGATGCGCTGCGACGACGTGCCGGACGGTGCCGTCGAGGTCGGGTGCCTGCACGGGGGATCCTCCAGACCCGGGAAACGGGACGTCGACTCGGCGGTCAGACTAGCCGCCCCGCGGCACCTCCCGCCGGTCGGTGACCCAGATTGATCGACATTGAGTCACAGACCGACCGCACAGGGTGACCGATCGTCGAAGGTTCACCCGTTCACCGGGCGTCGCCCCCGGTACGAAGAGGCGACGCCGGTGCGCGAGCGGCTCAGATCCGCCGCAGGACCGCCGTGACGCGCCCGAGCACGGTCGCGTCGTCACCGGGGATCGGCTGGTACGCGGGGTTGTGGGGCATGAGCCAGACGTGCCCGTCCCGGCGCTTGAAGGTCTTCACGGTCGCCTCGCCGTCGATCATCGCGGCGACGATGTCGCCGTTCTCGGCCACCGGCTGCTGCCGGACGACGACCCAGTCGCCGTCGCAGATCGCGGCGTCGACCATCGAGTCGCCGACGACCTTGAGCAGGAACAGCTGCCCGTCGCCGACGAGCTGGCGGGGCAGCGGGAAGACCTCCTCGACGGCCTGCTCGGCGAGGATCGGGCCACCGGCCGCGATCCGGCCGACGACGGGGACGTAGGACGGCGTGGGGCGGTCGTCGCCCGCACCGGTCTCGTCGACACCGGCGTCCTCGACCGCGGCCGACCCGGCGCCGGGGATCATGACCTCGATCGCCCGCGGCCGGTTCGGGTCCCTGCGCAGGAAGCCCTTGCGCTCGAGCGTCGTGAGCTGGTGGGCGACGCTGCTCGGGCTCGTGAGCCCGACCGCCTCGCCGATCTCCCGCATGCTCGGGGGGTACCCGCGCCGCTCGACGGAGTCGCGGATCGTCTCCAGGACGAGCCTCTGCCGGGACGTGAGTCCGTCGCCGCCGGCCGGGCCGTCCGGGAAGGCGTGCACCCGGGCTCCCGGCTCCTGCGTCGCGTCGGGCTCCGGTTGCTGGTCGCCGCGGCTCATGTGCGCCTCCTCCTCGGTGGGGTTGCCGGTCGTAACGCTAGGGCCCGCCGCGACACGTTTCAAACACATGTTCGAACGTGTCTCGACTCTGTCGGTGCCCGGTGATAGAACCGTACAGACGTTCGATCGAACACGGGTTCGATCCTTCCCCCGCGTCGGAGGCTGACATGAGCACCTACGTTCTCGGCACCACCGCCGTCCGCGGCACCAGTGCGGTCGCCCGGGCGGCGACCCGCCCGGTGGCCGTCCCTGCGGGCCGCCCCCAGGCGCGCCCCGACCTGCGCCTGGTCACCGCGCCCGCGCCGGCCGGGCGCCGTGAGGTCGGCACCCGGCCCGCCCGGCTCCGCCTCACGCGTCGCGGCCGGGCCGTCGTCCGCCTCGCCATGGTCCTGCTCGGCCTCCTCGTCACCGCGGTCGTCGTGCTCGGCGGCGGGCGCGTCGCCCACGCCGACGAGTCGGCGACGCCGGTCCCCGTGGCCTATCACGTCGTCCAGCCGGGGGAGAGCCTCTGGCAGATCGCCGGCCGGGTCGCCCCGGGCGTGGACCGGCGCGACACCGTGGCCCGGATCGTCGAGCTCAACGCGCTCGAGAGCGGGTCCCTGGAGGCCGGTCGCCGGATCGCCGTCCCGGTCGCGGGCTGAGACGTCCGTCACCTCTCGTGTCGAGCCGGATCCGCTCCGTCCACATCCTGCGGCGGCCCCTCGCTCGGACCTGGGTGTGATCTCTCTCAGTAGTCAGATCGGCACGCCGAGTGACCAGCGACGTTCTCGCGACACGCGTGTCGGGCTTGCACGGCCCCGACGACAGGCTTAGCGTTACCCCTACATCTAGTAGTTACACCGATGTAAGCCGTCCACATCTAGTCCCCAGGGTCATCCCCAGAAAATCGGGGGTTCCCCACAGGAACTCCCCAGGTCTGTCCACAGGCGGGCGGGGGAGCGACTGGCGGGAGCGGAACGGACGGCGCCGTCGGAGCGACGTCGGGAGCGCGGCGACGCGGAAGGAGGGGTGCACGATGAACTGCCCGTTCTGCAGGAACTCGGACTCGCGGGTCGTCGACTCGCGCAGTGCCGACGACGGCACGGCGATCCGCCGGCGGCGGCAGTGCCCCCAGTGCGGCCGCCGCTTCAGCACCGTCGAGACCGCGAGCCTCACCGTCGTGAAGCGGGCCGGCGTCTCCGAGCCGTTCAGCCGCTCGAAGATCGTCAGCGGCGTCCGCAAGGCCTGCCAGGGTCGCCCCGTCGGCGAGGACGACCTGGCCCTCCTGGCCCAGCGCGTCGAGGAGGCGGTCCGGGCGACCGGCGTCGCGGAGATCGACGCCCACGACATCGGGCTGGCGATCCTCGGGCCGCTGCGCGAGCTCGACGAGGTCGCCTACCTGCGCTTCGCGAGCGTCTACCAGGCGTTCGACGACCTCGAGGACTTCGAGACGGCCATCACGATGCTCCGCGCCGAGCGCGAGCCCACCGGCGTCGAACCGGGGCCTGTCGCCCCCGGTCCCGTCGGTCCCCCCGGCGGGGCCCCCTGATCACCGCCGGCGGCGACGCAGGGGAAGGCGACGCCGCCGGCGGTTCCACCGCACGGCCAGGATCCACCGCACGGAGCACGGCACCAGGCACGACGGCGTCAGGCACCACGCACGGCAGCACCGCAGGGCAGCACCGCACCACCCACCCCGAAACACCGCACCGCACCCGAACCGCCCACCGCACCTGCGCCGTCCGTCGGCCCCCGGCCGCCGGACCTGCCCGTGCGGGCCCGACGGCTCCGGATGCAGCACCGGGGGCATGCACCAGAGCCAGTGGCACGCAGCGATTCGCACGACAGGCAGAGCACCGACAGACCCGATCGGGCCGGCAGATCCAGCCGTCTCGAGTCCAGGCGGGCGCCGACGCGCCCGGAGACAGCACGAGGGGAAGCAGCAGACATGACGGAGACCGCGTCCGGCCCCGGGGCCCGCAAGACGCGGGGTGGAGACACCCCGAAGATCCAGCGGAAGGGCCTGACGATCGAGCGCGTCTACACCACCGCGGGGGTCCACCCCTACGACGAGGTGACGTGGGAGCGACGCGACGTCGTCCAGACGAACTGGAAGTCCGGCGAGACGATCTTCGAGCAGAAGGGCGTGGAGTTCCCGGACTTCTGGAGCCTCAACGCCTCGACGATCGTCACGACGAAGTACTTCCGCGGTGCCGTCGGCACCGCACAGCGGGAGTGGAGCCTGCGCCAGCTCATCGACCGGGTCGTCCTCACGTACACGAAGGCCGGCAAGGACTACGGCTACTTCGGGTCCGAGGCGGACGCCGAGGTGTTCGAGCACGAGATGACGTGGATGCTCCTGCACCAGGTCTTCAGCTTCAACTCCCCGGTCTGGTTCAACGTCGGGACGCCTGCGCCGCAGCAGGTCTCGGCGTGCTTCATCCTCGCCGTCGACGACTCGATGGACTCGATCCTCAACTGGTACAAGGAGGAGGGGTTCATCTTCAAGGGCGGCTCCGGCGCCGGCCTCAACCTCTCCCGGATCCGGTCCTCCAAGGAGCTGCTCGCCAGCGGCGGGACGGCGTCCGGGCCGGTCTCCTTCATGCGAGGTGCCGACGCGTCCGCGGGCACCATCAAGTCCGGCGGGGCGACCCGGCGCGCGGCGAAGATGGTCGTGCTCGACGTCGACCACCCCGACATCGAGGAGTTCATCGAGACCAAGGCGCGCGAGGAGGACAAGATCCGCGCGCTGCGGGACGCCGGGTTCGACATGGACCTCGGCGGCCGGGACATCGTCAGCGTCCAGTACCAGAACGCGAACAACTCGGTCCGGGTGAGCGACGAGTTCATGCGCGCGGTGGAGAACGGCGAGCGGTTCGGCCTGCGGGCCCGCACGACCGGCGAGGTCATCGAGACGGTCGACGCCAAGGAGCTCTTCGGCAAGATGGCCAAGGCGGCGTGGGACTGCGCCGACCCCGGCATCCAGTACGACGACACGATCAACGACTGGCACACGACGCCCGAGTCGGGCCGGATCAACGCCTCGAACCCGTGCTCGGAGTACATGCACCTGGACAACTCGTCGTGCAACCTCGCGTCGCTCAACCTCATGAAGTTCGTCAAGGACGACGGCGCGTTCGACGCCGAGCTCTTCGTCAAGTCGGTCGAGCTCGTCATCACGGCGATGGACATCTCGATCTGCTTCGCGGACTTCCCGACCGAGCCGATCGGTGACACGACCCGCAAGTTCCGCCAGCTCGGCATCGGGTACGCCAACCTCGGTGCGCTCCTCATGGCGTCGGGTCTCGGGTACGACTCGGACGGCGGCCGCGCGCTGGCGGCGTCCATCACCTCGCTCATGACGGGGACGGCGTACCGCCGCTCCGCCGAGCTCGCCGGCGTCGTGGGCCCGTACGAGGGCTACGCCCGCAACGCGGACGCGCACCGCCGGGTCATGCGCAAGCACGCGGCGGCGAACGACGCCGTCCGCACCGTGACCTCGCTCGACAAGGACGTGCACCGCGTGGCGTCCCGGGAGTGGGAGCTGGGCAACAAGATCGGCGAGAAGAGCGGCTGGCGCAACGCGCAGGCCTCGGTGCTCGCGCCGACCGGCACCATCGGCTTCATGATGGACTGCGACACGACGGGCATCGAGCCCGACTTCTCGCTCGTCAAGTTCAAGAAGCTCGTCGGCGGCGGCTCGATGCAGATCGTCAACCAGACGATCCCGATGGCCCTGCGCAAGATGGGCTACGCCGAGGAGACCGTCGAGGCGATCGTCGAGTTCATCGCCGAGCACGGGCACGTCATCGACGCCCCCGGTCTCAAGCGGGAGCACTACGACGTCTTCGACTGCGCGATGGGCGAGCGGTCCATCAAGCCGATGGGCCACGTGCGGATGATGGCGGCCTGCCAGCCGTTCCTGTCCGGCGCCATCAGCAAGACGGTCAACCTGCCCGAGACGGCGACGGTCGAGGAGATCGCCGACGTCTACTTCCAGGGCTGGAAGCTCGGCATCAAGGCCCTCGCGGTCTACCGGGACAACTGCAAGGTCGGCCAGCCGCTGTCCGACGCGAAGGCGAAGAAGACCGACGCGACGGCCACCGAGACGGTCGTCGAGACCCGTGTCGAGTACCGGCCGATCCGCAAGCGCCTGCCGAAGCGTCGTCCGAGCCAGACGATCTCGTTCGCGGTCGGCGGCGCGGAGGGCTACCTCACGGCCGGCTCCTACCCGGACGACGGCCTCGGCGAGCTCTTCCTGAAGTTCGGCAAGCAGGGCTCCACGCTGGCCGGTGTCATGGACGCCTTCTCCATCGCGGTGTCCATCGGCCTGCAGTACGGCGTGCCGCTCGAGACGTTCGTCGAGAAGTTCACGAACCTGCGGTTCGAGCCGGCGGGTCTCACCGACGACCCGGACGTCCGGATGGCGCAGTCGATCATGGACTACGTGTTCCGCCGGCTCGCGCTGGACTACATGGACTTCGACACCCGGTCCGCGTACGGCATCCACAGCGCCGCCGAGCGGGCCCGCCACCTCGAGACGGGCTCGTACTTCGAGGACTCCTCCGAGGACGTCTCCGAGGAGGACCTCGAGACGCTCGCCCAGTCGGCGCCGTCCGTGAAGCCGAAGGCGGAGGTGAAGGCCGAGAAGCCCTCGGCCGTCGCGAAGCCGGCGCCGGTCGAGGTGCACTCCTCGGCCGAGCTCCTCGAGAAGCTCGTCGGCATCGCCTCGGACGCGCCGATGTGCTTCACCTGCGGCACGAAGATGCGGCCCGCGGGCTCGTGCTTCGTCTGCGAGGGCTGCGGGAGCACGAGCGGCTGCAGCTGAACCTGACGACCGACAGCGCCGTCCGCCCCGTTCCCGGGGCGGGCGGCGCTGTCGTTCCGGGACGGTGCGATCATCGCGTCCGCCGGACCGGGCGGCGGCTCGTGCGGTAGGAATCGTGGTGCTGGCTCGAGGATCCGCGACCGGAAGGGCGACCCGTTGACGACCACTCAGACCGAGGTGGGGGAGGCGCGGTTCACCGCGCTCGTCGCCGCCTCGTGGAAGCGCTACAACGCCTGGGAGTACTCGCGCCGCGCGGACGACGTCGCGCTCGGCGCGGTCATCACGTCGTACGTGTCGGGCGGCTGGCGGCTCATCGACCTGGAGTCGGACGGCACCTCGCACATGGTGCGGTTCCAGGCCGGCCAGGGCACGGACCGCCTCCTGGTCCGTCTCGTCGCGCTCTGCGAGGACCCGGTGCGGGCGAAGGCGCTCGGCCGGCTCGTCGAGGTCCAGGTCGCGTACGGGCTGCGGGCCGACGACTTCTCGGCGATCAAGCAGGCGATCAAGGACGAGCTGAAGTCGAACATGGTGGAGAACGCGTCCGAGCCGGGCGTCATCACGGTCGACGGCGACATGTCCACCGGCTACGTCTACGCGACCGTGCCGCTCATCCTCGACCTCGACGACTACTTCGACGGGTTCACGGTCAGGGCGCCGATCGCCGGTGACCTGCACGTCGCGGCGCAGTCGCTCCACAAGTACCTCACCGGAAGGCTGGCCGGCTGATGCTCAAGCTCCTCACCGACTTCGCGGCCCGCTCGGAGGCCCGCGAGTCCCGCGACGAGGCCGTCGTCGGGCAGATCATCGCGGCGATGGGCCGTCGCGGTTTCCCGACGATCGGGTTCAGCACCGGCCTCGCGGAGGACAGCGGCTTCCAGGCCGTCCAGTTCGCGACCCCGGCCGACCCGGTCCTCCACACGCTGACGGTCGTCCTCGACCGCAAGACCGGCGGCGGGGCGATCCAGGAGAAGATCATCGGCTCCAAGGCGACGCTGCGCATGGTCGCCGAGGTGAAGAACTTCATCGCCGACCCCGACGACCTGCTCGCGATGTGGCGCACCGACGCGAGGAACATCCTCCGGATGCCGATGATGGGCCAGGTCCGCCTCGACCATCAGCTCAACACCGTGACCGCGACGAAGCAGATCCTCGTCGAGCTCACCGAGTACGACGGCCCGGAGGACACCCAGCGCGTCGAGCAGACCCTGTGGGCGCTCTACGGCGAGCTGCGCGACGCCCTCGTGCCGTACAAGCGGGCCTCGATCGTCGACGACCCCATGTGAGTTGCTCAGGACGCTCGCCGTCTGTGGGGTAAGGACTACGGCAACCCGCCGTCGTCCTTACCCCACAGTGGTGGTCGGGCGGCGGGGAGGTGCCGTCGTCGCGCGCTCGACGAGCGCCGCCGGCAGCACCGTGTGCCGGGCGCGGGTGCGCCGGCCGTCGATCCGGTCGAAGAGGCGCTCGGCGGCGAGGCGGCCGATGTCGGCGAGCGGCTGCGCCACCGACGTGAGGCCGATCGAGCGCAGGCCGCTGAGCCGGGTGCCGTCGAACCCGACGACCGACATCTGCCCGGGCAGGTCGAGACCGGCGTCGGCGACGGCCGCCAGTGCACCGAGCGCGGCGAAGTCGTTCACGACGAACAACGCCGTCGGTCGATGCCGCTGAGCGAGCGCGGCGCGGGCCGCGGCGTAGCCGGCGGCGTCGTCGAGACCCCCTGGCAGCACGGTGATCTGCCGCTCCAGGCCGGCGGCGGCCATCGCGGCCCGGTAGCCGGCCTCGCGGTCCCTGGCGACCGGGTCGTCCCCGCCGCCGAGGTGCGCGATCCGCCGGTGCCCGAGCGCGACGAGGTGCCGCACCGCGAGCTCGGCCCCCGCCCGGTCATCGGTGCAGACGGTGTCGATCCCCGGGCCGGTGACGTCCCGCCGGGTGGCGACGACGACCGCCGTCTCCGCCGCGATCGCGCGCAGCGTCGCGGCGTCGAGCCGGTGCGAGACGAGGACGAGTCCCTCGACCCGGAACTCGAGGAGCTTGTCGAGCTCGGGCCGCTCCTGGGCGGCGTCGCTGCCCGTGACGACCATCGTCCGGTAGCCGCGGGCGCGCACCCCGGCGAGCACCCCGTCGAGGATCTCGGCGAACACCGGGTTGTGCAGGTCGAGCACGAGGACGCCGACAGTCCGGCTGGACCGGGCGACCAGCGCCTGCGCGGCGGCGTTCGGCCGGTAGCCGAGCTCGGCGGCGGCCGCGAGGATCGCCTCCCGGCTCGCCGGCGCCACCGCCGCCGAGCCACGCAAGGCCAGCGACACCAACGACTTCGACACCCCGGCCCGGGCTGCGACGTCGATGATCGTCGGGCGGCCGCGAGGTGCGGCGGAGGCGGCCGTCAATGCTCCTCCGCGCTGATCGTCGTGACGTCCACCGGACCGCCCCGCAGGACCGACAGCTCGCAGCCGATCGCGGCCCGCAGCGCGTCGAACGCGGCCTCGGGCGGGCAGGGGTTCGGTCCGCCGGCGACGAGGCCGACGAAGGCGGACGTCTCCGCGCGGAACGCCTCCCGGAAGCGGTCGACGAAGCCGCCGTAGGGTGCCGGGCCCGGTGGAGGACCGTCGAGGGCGAGCAGCGGGGTGCGCTCGTTGAGCCCGGCCGCGACCGAGTCGCCGGACCCGTACAGCTCCGCCCGGACGTCGTGCCCGCGCGGGTCGTGCCGGGCCTCGTGCAGGCTCACCTGGACCCCGGAGGCGGTCACCGCGTGGACGACGGCGACGTCGCCGTCCGGGACGGGGCCGGCGGCGCTCGGGTGCCGGACGTCGAAGCGCCGGTGCTCGCGCACCGCGACGGTCGCGTGCACCGTGGCGACCGGTGAGCCGGTGAGCCAGGCGACGAGGTCGAGGTCGTGCACCGCGAGGTCGCGGAAGATGCCGCCGCTCGTGGCGATGAACTCCGGCGACGACGGCTCGTGGTCGTGCGACAGCAGACGCAGCGCGTACAGCGTGCCGAGCGCGCCGGTGCGGGCGAGGTCGTGCGCCGCGCGCAGCCCCGCGTCGAAGCGGCGCTGGAAGCCGACCTGCACCGCGGTCCCGTGCGCAGCCGCGCGGTCGACCGCCCGCCGGGTCTCGGCGAGCGTCGTCGCGATCGGCTTCTCGCACAGCACCGGCCGGCCCAGGGGGAGGACGGCGTCGAGCACCTCGGCGTGGGCCGCCGTCGCGGGCGCGACGACGACCGCGTCGACCTGCGCCGCGGTCCGCGCCAGGTCGTCCCAGGCGACGGCCGCGCCACCGGTGCGGGCGGCGACCCCGGCGGCACGGTCCGGCGTCCGGTTCGTCACGAGCACCTGCTCGACGCGCGGGTCGGCCGCGAGGTCCTCGGCCCGCAGTGCACCCATCCGGCCGGCCCCGACGACGAGGATCCGCATCCGTGCCCCTCTCCCGCGCGGGCGGCGCCGGAGCCGGTGCGGCACCGCGCGGTCTCTTGCCCGTCGCCGGTCAGGATGCCAGACTGCGGCCGTTGTTGGAACGCTCCAACGACACGGTGCGACGCGGCGCCACGGTGCCCGTCGCAGCCGTCCGACGACGGGACCGGGAGCACCGATGTCCGACTTCATCGAGCGGGTCGCCTCCGCGCCGATCTCCTGGGGCGTGTGCGAGGTGCCCGGCTGGGGCGAGATGCTCCCCGCGGAGCGGGTGCTCGGCGAGATGTCGGGCCTCGGCCTGCGCGGCACCGAGCTCGGCGCGCCCGGCTTCCTCCCGTCGTCCGCCGCCGGCATCCGCGCTCTGCTCGACCGGTACGGGATGAGCCTGCTCGGCGCCTTCACCCCGATCGTCCCGCACGACCCGGCGCTCGTCGAGGCGTCGATGGCGAACGCCCGGGAGGTCGCCGGGCTCCTGCGCGACGCCGGGGCGACGATGTTCATCAGCGCACCGGTCATGGACCCGGACTGGTCCGTCCCGCGCCCCCTCGACGCCGACGAGCGGCGCCGGATGCTCGGGACGCTGGCGCGGCTCGACGACCTGTGCGCCGAGTTCGGCCTCACCCAGGTGCTGCACCCGCACGTCCAGACCCTCGTCGAGACGGCGGACGACGTCGCGGCGGTGCTCGACGGCTGCGACGTCCGCTGGTGCCTCGACACCGGTCACCTCGCGATCGGCGGCGTCGACCCCGTCGCCTTCGCCCGGGACGCCGTCGACCGGGTCGGGCACGTGCACCTCAAGGACGTCCGGATGGCGCTGGCCCCGGCCGTCCTGCGGCGCGAGACGAGCATCATGGCGGCCACCCAGGCCGGGCTGTTCACCCCGCTGGGGCAGGGCGACGTCGACATCGCCGGGGTCGTCGAGACCCTCGAGGCGGCCGGGTACCGCGGCCGGTACGTCATCGAGCAGGACACCGCCCTGACGACCGGGGCGCCCGCGGCGGGGGAGGGCCCGGTCACGCAGGTACGCGCCTCGCTCGACTACCTGCGCGAGGTCGTCGCGCCGCGGCTCGCGCCGGGGACGCCCCGGTGACGGCGTGACGACGGCGCCGACCACGGTGACGATGCCCGAGCTCGTCACCGTCGGCCGGGTCAGCGTCGACCTGTACGCGGAGCAGCCCGGCGCCGGCTTCGAGGCGCAGCAGAGCTTCGTCAAGTCGGTGGGCGGCAGCCCCACGAACGTCGCCGTCGCCGCCGCGCGGCTGGGCGTCCGTACCGCCGCGGTCACCGCGGTCGGCGACGACGGCTTCGGGGCGTACGTCCGGTCCCGGCTCGCCGCGCACGGCGTCGACACCCGCTGGGTCCGCACCGTGCCCGGGACGCTCACGCCGCTCGCGGTCGTCGCGCTCGACCCGCCGGAGTCGCCGACCGTCGCCTTCTACCGCGGCGCCGCCCCGCCCGACACGCAGGTGACCGCCGACCTCCTGCCCGAGCAGGTCGTCCGCGACCTGCCGGCGCTCTGGGTCAGCCACGCGACGCTCGCCGGCGGCCCCGTCGCCGACGCGGTGCGCGCCTGGCTCGCCGTCCGCGGCCGGGCCCGGTACACCCTGCTCGACCTCGACCACCGGCCCGCGCTGTGGCCGGACCCCGCCGCCGCGCGGCGCAGCGCCGCCGCGGCCCTGGCCGCCTGCGACGTCGTCATCGGCAACCGCGAGGAGTGCCGGGTGGCGGTCGGCACGGACGACCCCGACGCGGCCGCGGACGCCCTGCTCGCCGCCGGTGTGGGCCTCGCCGTCGTCAAGCTCGGGCCGGACGGCGTCCTGCTCGCGACCCCGCGGCACCGGGTCCGGGTGCCGGCGCCGCACGTCGACGTCGTCTGCGGGCTCGGGGCGGGGGACGCGCTCGGCGGCGCGCTCGTCCACGGGCTCCTCGCCGGCCCGCCGCTGTCGGGCCTCGCCGCGGACGAGGAGCGGCAGCGGCTCACCGACCTCGGCCGGACCGCTTCTGCCGCAGGCGCTTTCGTCGCTGCCCGGCTCACGTGCAGCGACGACATGCCGACCCTCGACGACCTGACCGCCGCGCTCGCCGACGACCCCGAGGAGCACGTATGACGGACGGGACCGGGCTCTCCCGCCGGCGCTACGAGGACCTCCTCGACGCCCGCGTCCGCCGCCCCCGGTCGCTGCGCGACGCGCTGCGGCAGCGGGAGCGCCGCGACCTCGTCGGCCCGGACGGCCGGCTGCTCGTCGTCGCCGCAGACCACACCGCGCGCGGCAAGGTCGGCGTCGGCGGCGACCCGCTCGGCGCCGCCGACCGGTTCACCCTGCTCGACCGGCTCGTGCGGCTGCTCGCGGTGCCCGGCGTCGACGGCGTCCTCGGCAGTGCCGACGTCCTCGAGGACCTCGCCTGGCTCGGCGCGCTCGACGGCCGCCTCGCGATCGGTGTCATGAACCGCGGCGGCATCGTCGGCGCCCGGTGGGAGCTCGACGACCGGATGACGGCGTACGACGCGGAGCGGGTCGCGGCCTCCGGGCTCGACGGCGGCAAGGTCATGATCCGGCTCGACGTCGCCGACCCCGGTGTCCCGCGGACGCTCGAGGCCGTCGCCGCCGCCGTCACCGCCCTGTCCGACCGGGAGCTCATGGCCGTCGTGGAGACCCTGCCCTACCGCACGGACGACGCGGGCCGCGCCGTCCTCGACACCTCGCACGAGCGGATGGTTCAGGCGGTCGCCGTCGCCTCCGGGCTCGGCGCGAGCTCGGCCCACACCTGGCTGAAGATCCCGCCCGTCGAGCGGATCGCGGAGGTGGCCGCGACGACGAGCCTGCCGATCCTGCTGCTCGGCGGCGACTCCGGCCCTGGCGCCGCTGCGCTCGCCGCGGCGTGGGCCCGCGGTCTGCGCGAACCCAACGTGCGCGGTCTCATCCCCGGCCGCGCGCTGCTCTACCCGCACGACGGGGACGTCGAGGGCGCGGCCGTCCGCGCCGTGGAGGTGGTGCACGGATGAGCACGTCCCGCAGCTGGTACCGCAGCGCCCGGGCCCTGGCCGAGGAAGGTCCGGCCGGGCACCTGTGCACCGTCACGCCCGAGGACGCCGGCTGGGCGTACAGCGGGCTGCGGGTCCACGACCTCGCAGCCGGGCCGGTGAGCATCACCCTCGACCGCGACGAAGCCGTCGTCGTCCCGCTGTCCGCGCGCGACGTCACGGTGACGGTCGACGGCACCGAGCACCGGCTCGCCGGCCGCGACGGTGTCTTCGCCGCCGTGAGCGACTGGCTCTACGTGCCGCTCGGGTCGCGGCTGACCCTGGCCGCGTCCGGCGGCGAGGTCGCCGTCTGCACGGCGCGGGCGCAGCGCGTCCACCCGGTCCGCTACACGGCGGCGGACGACGTCCCGGTCACCGTCCGCGGCGCGGGCGCGGCCACCCGGCAGGTCACCGACATCGCCACCCCGGACTCGTTCTCGGGCGCCGACCGGATCATGGTGTGCGAGGTCGTCACCCCCGGCGGCAACGTCTCCTCCTGGCCGCCGCACCGGCACGACGGGCTCGACGGCTGCCCGACGGCGAACGAGGAGATCTACTACTTCCGGATCGGCCGGCTCGACGGCCCGCACGGGCATCCCGACGGCCACGGGCTCTTCCGCGTCTACACCGTCGACGGCGCGCACGACGAGACGGTGACGATCCGGGACGGCGACGTCTACCTCGTCCCCGAGGGCTACCACGGGCCGTCCGCGGCGCCGCCGGAGTACCCGATGTACTTCCTCAACGTTCTCGCCGGCCCCGGTCAGGAGCGCACGATGACCTTCTGCGACGACCCGTCCCACGCCTGGATCCGGGCCGGTTGGGCGTCCGGCGCCGCCGACCCGCGGCTGCCGTGGACGTCCGCGGCCGGACGGGTGCGGCCGTGACCGCCGGCGGCCGCCGGGTCGGCATCGCCGTCCTCGGCCTGGGCTGGATGGGCCAGGCGCACAGCCGGTCCGCCCTGCGTCTCCCGTCGCTGTTCCCGGACCACGCCTACGCGCCCGAGCTCGTCGTCTGCGCCGACACCGACCCCGGACGCCGCGAGCGCGCCGTCCGCGACTTCGGGTTCGCCCGGGCGACCGCGGACTGGCAGGAGGCCGTGGCGGCGGACGACGTCGACGCGGTCTGGGTGACGGCGCCGAACATGCTCCACGTGCCGATGATCGAGGCGGCCTGCGCGGCCGGGAAGGCCGTGTTCAGCGAGAAGCCGATCGGCGGCAAGCCCGAGCACGCGGTCGCCGCGTACCGGGCGGCGCTCGCCGCGGGCGTGCCGTCGGGGGTCGGCTACAACTACCTCTGGGCGCCGCTCGTGCTGCACGCCCGGGCGATGGTCGCGCAGGGCCGACTCGGCCGGATCACCCACTACCGCGGGCGTTTCCTGTCGATGTACGGCAGCGACGAGCTGGGCCTGCTCACGTGGCGGTTCAAGCTCGCGGAGGCCGGCTACGGGGTGACGAGCGACATCCTGAGCCACAGCGTCTCGATGGCCCGGTTCCTCCTCGGGGACGAGATCAGCGAGCTCGTCGGCATGCGCGAGACGACGATCCCGCGCCGTCCGCTGCCGACCGGCGCCGCGTCGCACTACGGCCGCGGCCGGCCCGAGGACCCGCACGGCGACGTCGAGAACGAGGACTTCGCGTCGATGCTCTGCCGGTTCGCCGGCGGTGCCACCGGCACGTTCGAGTGCAGCCGGACGATGGTCGGCCCGGAGAGCCAGAACGCGTTCGAGATCTACGGCACCGAGGGGTCGCTGGCCTGGAACCTCGAGCGGGTCAACGAGCTGCAGTACTACCGGCGCGGTCCCGAGGACGAGACCGGCTGGACGACGGTCTTCGGCGGCGACCGCTTCCCGTACCACGGCGCCTTCGTCCCCGGGCAGGCCAACGCGATCGGCTTCGAGGACCTCGTCGCGATCGAGGACCACGCGTTCCTGCAGAGCCTCGTGACGGGTGAGTCGTTCTCGCCGTCCTTCGGCGACGCGGTCGACGTCGTCGCCGTCCAGCAGGCGCTCGTCGACTCGTGGAGCAGCCGCACCTGGGAGAGCGTCCCGGCGCTGCGGGCGCAGGCGGACGGCGCGCACGCGGCAGCCACCACGGCACAGGAGGACTGATGCAGCACAGCAGCGACGGCACCGTGCGGGTCACGACGGCGGAGGCCCTCGTGCGCTACCTCGTGGCGCAGCAGGTCGTCCAGGACGACCTGCCCGGCGCACCCGCCGGCCCGATGTTCCCCGGGGTCCTGGCCATCTTCGGCCACGGGAACGCGACGAGCCTGGGGCACAGCCTCGAGCGGCACCGCGACGAGCTGCCCGTGTGGCGGGGCCAGAACGAGCAGGGGATGGGTCTGGCCGCCGCGGCGTTCGCGAAGGCCCGCCGTCGCCGTCAGGTCATGGTCGCGACGTCGTCGATCGGCCCGGGCGCGACGAACATGGTCACCGCCGCCGGCGTCGCCATGTCGAACCGGCTGCCGGTTCTCTTCGTCGCCGGCGACACCTTCGTCAGCCGGCTGCCCGACCCGGTGCTGCAGCAGGTCGAGCACTTCGGCGACCCCTCGCTGACGGTCAACGACGCCTTCCGGCCGGTCGTGCGCTACTGGGACCGGATCACGCACCCCGCCCAGCTCCTCGCGAGCCTGCCGCAGGTCGTCGGCACCCTGCTCGACCCGGCCGACTGCGGGCCCGTCTTCCTCGGTCTCCCGCAGGACGTGGCCGCCGACGCGTACGACTTCCCGGCGTCCTTCTTCGACGTCCGCGTGCACGAGATCGCCCGGCCCCGGGCCGACCTCGGACAGCTCCGCCGGGCGGCGCAGGCGCTGCGCGAGGCCCGGCGTCCCGTGGTCGTGGCCGGCGGCGGGGTGCACTACTCCCTGGCCGAGACCGAGCTCGCGGCGTTCGCCGAGCGCTTCTCGATCCCCGTCGTGGAGACGGTGGCCGGGCGGTCGAGCCTGCTCGCCGACCACCCCTGCTACGCGGGCGCCATCGGCGTCACCGGGGCGGACGCCGCGAACGCCGTCGCGGCCGAGGCCGACCTCGTGCTCGCGGTCGGCACCCGGCTGGAGGACTTCACGACGAGCTCGTGGACCGGCTTCGCGCCGTCCGCCCGGGTCGTCACCCTCAACGCCGCGCGCTTCGACGCGCTCAAGCACCACGCGGTCGCCGTCGTCGGGGACGCCCGCGAGTCGGTCACCGCGCTCGGCCCGCTGCTCGACGGCTGGGCCGTCGACCCGGAGTGGGCCGGGCGCGCCAGGACGGCGCAGGTCGAGCTGGACGCCTTCGTCACGGCGCGGACCGCCCCGGACGGCGCGTGGCCGCCGAGCTACGCGCAGGTCGTCGGGGCTCTGCAGGACGTCGCGACCGCCGACGACTACGTCATGACCGCCGCGGGCGGTCTGCCCGGAGAGCTGAACATCAACTGGCGCAGCCAGGCGGTGGCCTCCTTCGACTGCGAGTACGGCTTCTCCTGCATGGGCTACGAGATCGCCGGTGGGTGGGGCGCGGCGTTCGCCCGCGACCGCGGGCGGGTCTTCTCGCTCGTCGGCGACGGTTCGTACCTCATGCTCAACTCGGAGATCTACTCGGCCGTCCAGTCCGGCAAGCCGTTCGTGCTCGTCGTCTGCGACAACGCGGGCCACGCCGTGATCTCCCGGCTCCAACGGGGCCAGGGCGGCCAGTCCTACAACACGATGCTCGCCGACAGCAGGGGTCCCGGGGCGGACGCCCGGGTGAGCTTCGCCGCGCACGCCGCCGCCCTCGGCGCGGACGCCGCCGAGGTCTCGTCGCTCGACGACCTGCGGACGGCGCTGCGCGTGGCGAGGGAGTCCGACCGCACGTGCGTCATCGTCACCGCCGTCCGCGCGGACGACTGGACGCCGGCGTCCGCGTTCTGGCAGGTGGGCGTCCCCGAGGTGAGCGAGCTGGACGGCGTCCGGCAAGCGCGGGCGGCCCTCGACAAGGGGCTGGCCGGGCAGCGCCGCGGGGTGTAGCCCGTAGGGCGAGACGGCCGTACCGCAGAACGTCACAACGGCCCAGGAAAGCGCGACACGCCGTGCTGCGGGGGCGTTGGTGCGTCCGGGGGTCCGCGCGTCTCGTGATCCGGATGTTCTGCGGCCGACGAGGCGGGCTCCGGGAACCACGCAAGCGATCCTGCTAAACTAAATAGAACGACATCCTTCTTAGCATGTTTAGTGGATGGGGTCGGCGTCCGTGAAGTCCTTCGAAGACCTCGACGCTCTGGCGGGATCCGTGCCGTTCGCCGTGGTCACGGACCTGCGCAGGATCGATGCCGGCAGTGGGAGCGAGGCCCTGTACCGGGACAAGCTGCCGGCGCTTCTGACCAGCCTCGCCGATCGCGCCCGGGTGGCCAGCATCGAGGCGTCGTCCTCGATCGAGGGCGTGGTCGTGCCTGACCGGGCGCGCGCGGCGGACATCCTCTCCGGCAGCAACGAGCAGCTGAGGGATCGCAGCGAGCAGGAGCTCGCCGGGTACCGGTCGGTGCTCGACTACCTCTACCGGGAGCAGTGGCGGCCGCTCGACGTCGGTCTCGTGCTGCATCTGCACCGGCTGCTGTTCCAGTACACCGAGGTCCCGGGCGGGCAGCTGAAGCAGGTCGACAACCTCGTCGTCGACACCTTGCCGGACGGGACGAGGGTCAAGCGGTTCACGCCGGTGTCGACCGCGCTCACGCCGCTGTACCTCGACGAGCTGATCGCCCGTTACTCGGCAGCCCAGGCCGCTGGACGTCACCATCCCGTGATCGTCATCGGGCTGTTCGTGCTCGACCTGCTGACGATCCACCCCTTCGTCGACGGGAACGGTCGCATCGCACGGGCGCTCACGAACGCGTTGCTCCAGGACGCCGGGTACGACGTGACCCGCTACGTCTCGTTCGAGACCTCGATCGCGGAGTCCGCCGACGCGTACTACGCCGCCCTGCTGGCATCGACAGCGCAGTGGCACGAGGCGGAGCACGACCCCTGGGTGTGGCTCCGGTACTTCGTCGGGCTGCTGGCACGCTCCTACGACGACTTCGCGACCTTGACCTCGCGCGCCCGCGCGGGCGGCAGCAAGCAGGACCGGGTCCGCGACTACGTGCTGCACCACGCGCCGTCCGTGTTCCAGATCGCGGACGTCCGGACGGCGCTGCCCGGTGTCTCGGACCCGACCATCCGGCTCGCCCTGAACCACCTCAAGGCCGAAGGGAGGATCGAGCCCGACTCGGTCGGGCGCGCCGCCTCGTGGACCCGGCGCGGCCCCGGGGGCGGCGCCAGGGACCCCGGCGCCGGTTCCTAGGCTGTCGGCGTCGGTCCCTAGGGTGTCCGGCGGGACCGGACGTCGTAGGGGAGGGGCATGAGCCAGATCGCGGGGGAGCTCGCGCGCGTCTCCGGCGCGTTCGAGCAACCCACCCTGACGCTCCTGCACCGCCGTGACGCACCCGTGGTCATCGCGCTGTTCCGGGCTGCGTTCGCCCGGGATGCCCGCAACGTCCCGGCGGCGCGGCTGCACGGGATGGTCGAGACGTACACCGCGGAGCTGCGCGCCGCGGGCGCGCCCGACGTGCCGGGCGGTTCGGGCCGTGACCTGTGCCTGCGGTGGATGCGGGGCCAGTGGCTCGTGCGCAGCGTCGAGGACGACGGCACCGAGGTCTACACGCTGACCAGCCACGCGCGGGACGCGCTGAGCCTCGTCGCGAGCCTCATGCGCGAGCGGGCCAGCCTCAGCGAGCACCGGATCGCGACGATCGTCAACGCCGTCCGCCGGTTCAACGCCGAGGCCAACCCGGACAAGTGGGCGCGCATCGACATCCTCGACGCCGAGATCGACCGGTTGAAGCGCGAGCGGGACAGGCTGCTCTCCGGCGAGGCGCTCCCCGAGGTCTCCGACGACTACATGGCCGAGGGGTACGGCGAGCTGCTCGCCCTCGTCGCCGGCCTGCCGAGCGACTTCGCCCGCGTCGAGGAGGCCTTCACCGCGCTGCGCGGCCAGATCCTCGCCTCGTTCCGGGAGGAGGACCGCTCCGCCGGCGCCGTCGTCGACGACTACCTGCGGCGTGCCGAGACCCTGACCACCGCGACCGCCGAGGGCCGCGCGTTCGAGGGCGCCTTCGCGCTCCTGCGCGACGACGAGCTGCTCGTCCAGCTCACCGAGGACCTCGGCGCGCTGCTCACCCACCCGAAGGCCGAGGGCCTGCTCGACGCGGCCGACCGGCGCGACCTGCGCGGCACGGTCACGCTGATCCGCCGCGGGATGGACAACGTCCTCAACCAGCGCACCCGCGTGACCCGGACGCTGCGCGACTACATCACGACGCACAACGTGGCCCGCGACCGCGAGCTCGACGCCACCCTGCGCCAGCTGGACGGCGAGCTGCAGCGCTGGCTGGCGGCCTCCGGCCCGCGGGCGAACGTCGACCTGCCGCTGCTGCCGGGCCGGGTCGAGGTCGACCACCTGCGCGAGCGGTTCTACAACCCGGCCGAGGACGCCGCCGTCCCGGCCCTGCGCGACCTCACCGAGGAGCGGCCGCCCGAGCTCTCCCTCGAGCAGCTCCGGGCCCTGGGTGGCCCGTCGCTGGGGCGCCTGCGCTACGTCCTCCAGGAGGCGATCGCCTCCGCCGGGCCGGTCGGCTCGCTCGGCGAGCTGTTCGCCGGCCTCGACGACGACCTGCGGCGGCCCGTCGAGATCCTCGGCCTGCTCCACCTCGCCGCCAACACCAAGGCGCTGTCCGAGGCCCGCGACGAGCGCGAGACGTTTGTCGCCGTCCGGCCCGACGGCACCCGGCGCGAGCTGCTCGTGCCCGTCGTCCCGTTGCCCACCGACCCGCCCGACGACGGCCCGCCCGGCCGTGCGAACGGCAGCACCCCGGGCCGGCCCGCGCGCCGGCGCGGCCGGTCGAAGACCTCTGGAGACACGACCTCATGACGACCACCCACGACGACAGCGAGGTCCACGTCGAGGTCGAGCTCGAGGACGCCGACCGCGAGCTGACGAGCACCGTCGTCCTCTTCGAGGGCGACGAGGGCCGGCTCGAGATCGGCCAGCGAAGGGCCCTCGTCGCGCTGCTCAAGCACCGGTTCATCACCGCGCGCACCCACCCCGCCGAGTGGCGCGCCCTCGTCGCCGCCCCCGACCTCGCCCGGTCACGGCTCAACGACCTCTTCCTCGACCTGCACCTCGACCTGCGGCGCGAGGTCGCCTTCAAGCGCCAGGCGGTGCCGGACGGCGGCGGCCGGTTCCCGACGCTGCTCTTCGACACCGCGTGGTCGCGCGAGGAGACGATCCTCATGGTCTACCTGCGCTCGCGCAGCCGGGCCGAGGAGGCCTCCGGGGTGACCCGGGTCTACGTCGACCGCGAGGAGATGCTCGACCACGTCGCCTCCCTGCGGCCCGACCACGCCACGGACCAGGCGAGCGACGTCAAGCGCGCCGGGAACGCCGTGGAGAACCTCACGAAGGCGGGCCTGCTCATCGGCCCGCGCGGCGGCGACCGGTTCGAGGTCAGCCCGGCCATCGACGTCGTCCTGCCGCTCGAACGGCTCCAGGAGCTGCTGCGCTGGCTCCAGGAGCAGAACACGCCGGACGGCGTCCAGGACGTCATCGACGACGAGGCCGACGACGTGCCCGCCGCCGTGCCCACCGACGACGAGGCCACGGAGGAGCAGCTGTGACCGACACCGACCTCGACACCCCGTCGCTGGACGTCCTGGCCGACGAGCTCACCCTGCTGCCCGACTACGCGCTGCGGGCCACCGGCCCGGGCCGTGGGCAGAGCGACGCGCCGCTGTTCTACGTCGACGGCGCGACCGAGGGCACCACCCAGTGGAAGGCGCTCACGCTCCAGGTCGTCAACTGGGGCGGCTTCGAGGGCGCCGTGCGGGTGCCGTTCCACTCCGGGTCGACGCTCGTCTCGGGCGCCTCCGGCAGCGGCAAGAGCACGCTCCTCGACGCGTACATCGCGCTCATGATGCCCTCCGACATCGCCTTCAACGGCGCGTCGAACGACGCCGTCTCCGGCCGCGCCCGCAGCGCCGGGCAGCGCAACCTCCTGTCCTACCTGCGCGGGCAGACCGACACCGTGCCCGACGAGTCCGGCCGCGAGAAGCCGAAGCTCCTGCGCGGGGACGGCGTCCCGACGTGGGGCGCGGTCTCGATGACGTTCGTCGACGACCACGGCCACCGGTTCACGGCGTTGCGTGTCTACTACGTCCCGGCCCGGGCGACGGCGTTCGCCGACCTCGTCTCCCGCTTCGCGACCTACGAGGGCGACCTCGACCTCGCCGGGCTCGCACCCCTGGCGCACGAGCAGTTCCAGCCCAAGGCGCTCAAGCTCGCGTTCCCCGGACTGCTGACCCACGACGGCTACAGCGCCTTCGCCACCCGCCTGCACACCCGGCTCGGCATCGGCGCCAACGGCGACGGGTCCAAGGCGCTCAAGCTGCTCGCCCGGATCCAGGCCGGGCAGCAGATCCGAACCGTCGACGACCTCTACAAGGACATGGTCCTCGAGCGCCCGGGCACCTACGAGGCCGCCGACCGGGCGATCGCCCACTTCGACGACCTCGACGCCTCCTACCAGGCGATGCAGACCGAGCAGGAGAAGGCCGACCTGCTCGGCCCGATCACGAAGAAGCACGACGACCTGACCCGGGCCCGCGCGGTCATCGAGCAGATCGACACCTTCGGGCTGAGCCGCCAGGGCGGCAACCCGGTGCAGCTGTGGAGCCGGTACCGCGAGCTGGCCCTGCTCGAGGCGGCGGTCACCGACACCCAGGCCCGGCGGCGGACGGCGAGCGAGGACCTCGCGGCGGCCCTTACCGCCGAGTCGGGGCTCGAGACGGAGCTCGCCGGGGCGCTCGAGGAGCACCGGGCGTCCGGCGGCGCGGACCTCTCGAGCCTCGCCGAGCAGATCGTGGCGGCGACGACGCTGCGCGACACCCGGCTCGCCCGGCGCGGCGCGCTGGCCGACGCCACGGACGTCCTGGACCTCCCGCTCGACGACCCCGCGCTGTTCGCCCGTGCCCGGCAGGACGCCGAGGCGTTCCTCGAGGCGTTCGACGCCCGGTCGCAGGCCCTCGTCGAGGAGCGCGAGGCGCTGCGGGACGACGAGTACCCGCTGCTCCAGCGGCGCGGCGACCTGACGAAGGAGCGCACGTCGCTCGACGGCCGGGCCAGCCGGATCCGCGGCCGGCTGCACGAGATGCGGCTCCAGGTCGCGCAGGCGGCCGGGACGGACGTCGACGAGCTGCCGTTCCTCGCCGAGCTCGTCGACCTGCGCGACGGCGAGCAGCGCTGGCGCGGCGCCGTCGAGACGGTGCTCGGTGCGAGCGCCCGCACCCTGCTCGTGCCGCAGGACCGCCTCGCGGCGTTCAGCCGGGCGATCGACCCGGTCCGGCTCGGCGGCCGGCTGACCTTCCAGGGCGTGCCGCTCGGCGTGGACGGTCCGGCCGCCCTCGACGGCGACCGGGTCGCCGGCAAGCTCGTCTTCAAGGACTCGCCGTTCGCCGGCTGGGTCCGGCGGCACGTGTCCGAACCCGCCCGCAACGCGCTCTGCGTCGAGACGGCGAAGGACCTCGACGGCGACGGGTACCGGGTGACGCTCGCGGGCCAGACCCGGCAGGGCAGCCGCGGGACGCACGGGCGCGCCGACGCGGCGAACATCATCGGCTTCTCCAGCGAGGAGGCGCTCGCCGAGATCGACGCCGAGCTCGCGCGGATCGAGGAGCAGCTCACCCGGATCGGCGCCGCCCGGGCCGACGTCGACGGCCGCCGCCGCGACCTCGACGCACGGCGCAAGGCGTACGAGGCGCTCCACGCCACGGCGTGGGACGACGTCGACGTCGCGGGCGCGGAGGCGCACATCGCCGCGCTCACGCAGGCCCGGGAGGCGATCCTCGGCTCGAACGACCGGCTCAAGGCGGTGCAGGAGCGGATCGACGGCCTGCGGGCCGACCTCGAGCGGGCACGGGAGAACCGGTACCGGCTCAAGGGCCTCAGCGAGCGGCTCGACGCCGACCGCGAGCGCCTCACCGACGCGCAGGACGAGGCGACCCGCGACGTCGACCGGCTCGAGGGCGACCCCCTCGTCGGGCTGACGCCGGAGCAGTCGGCGGCGCTCGACGGCTACTTCGTCGAGGCGGTCGGCCCGGCCGACCCGGACTCCCTGGACGCGTTCACCGAGAACCTGGCCCGGCTGCACAAGCAGCTCAGCGAGGCGTTCGCCGCCGCGCAGGGCGCAGCGACCGGTGCCGAGGCCGACCTCGAGGCGATCTTCGCGACCTACCTGCGGCGCTTCCCCGACCCGAACCTCGGGCGGTCGTCCGCGTCGTACCCGGACTACGCGGCGATCCTCGACCGGATCCTCACGACCGGCCTCCACGAGCAGAAGGAGACCTGGCGCGGCAAGCTCATGAAGTGGTCGGGGGAGGACCTCGTCCCGCTCTCGGGGGCGATGGAGTCCTGCGTCCAGGAGATCGAGGAGCGGCTCGAGCCGATCAACGAGATCCTCCAGCACCTGTCCTTCGGGGCCACCGGTGACCGGCTGCGGATCCGGCTGCGGCGGGTCGTCCCGGAGACCGTCGTCCTGTTCCGGCGCGCCCTGCGCGAGCTCGCCTCCGGTGCCACCCGCGAGCTCACAGAGGAGCAGCTGCAGGCCCGGTTCGCGGCGCTGCAGACGTTCATGGCGCGGATCCGGCGCCGGCAGGACCCCCGCTGGGACGCCGAGCACGGGGACCGGGACGCGCTCCTCGACGTCCGCCGGCACGTGTTCGTCACGGCCGAGCGCTACGGCCCGGACGGCGAGGTGCTCAGCACCCACTCGTCGCTCGGCGACAAGAGCGGCGGTGAGAGCCAGGAGCTCGTCGCGTTCATCGTCGGTGCCGCGCTGCGGTTCCGGCTCGGCGACGAGCTGCGCGCCCGCCCCCGGTTCGCCCCGGTCGTCATCGACGAGGGCTTCATCAAGTCCGACTCGGAGTTCGCCGGCCGCGCCGTCCAGGCCTGGAAGGGCCTGGGCTTCCAGCTCATCGTCGGCGCCCCGCCGGACAAGGTCTCGGCGCTCGAGCCCCACATGGACGCCATGATCATGGTCACGAAGAACACCCGGACGAGCTACTCGTTCGTCGCGCCGGTCGACGACGCCCAGACCGGTGCCTGACCCGGGGGCGGCGCGCAGGAGCACGGAGCACGTGCTCGCCGACGTCGGACGGCGACTGGCCCGCACCTGGGCGTCGGACGTCGTCCTGCCCGGGCCGGGGGAGGGCCCGTCCGGGTGGCCGCACGCCTTTCCGCTCGGGCAGCCGGACGCCGTGTCGCTCGCGAGGGACTTCCCCGCGGTCGTCGACTGGGTCGCGGGCTGGCGTGCGTTCTCGGCCGGCCGGGACGTCGGCCTGCGCCACCGGTCCCGCCGCGTCCACGGCACGGAGCAGCACCTGCCCACGCACCTCGAGGTGCCTGACGTCGACACCGCGGCGGCGCTCGTCGGCGGCGGGTGGCCGGACCGCCCGGCCCGCGGCCGCGCCCGGGCCGGGCTCCTCGATGCCCGGTTCCCGCACCTGCGCACCGCGGGGCTGCTCGCCCCGACCGTCGCGGCGGTCGACGACCTGTCCGACACGGACCTCGACCTGCTCGCCCGCGCCGGCGCGTGGTTCGCCGCGCACGACGCGACCGGGCTGACCCCGCGGCAGGTCCCCGTCGAGGGGCTCCACGCGAAGTGGCTCGACACCCGGCTGCACCTCGTCCGCCGGCTCGCCGACCGGGCGGACCTCGGGCTCGCGCCTCGGCACCCGGCGCGCGTGCACCTGACGTACCTCGACCCGGCGCACCGGGCGGCGGGCGGTCGTTGGCACGACTGCGTGACGGTCGGGGACCCGATGACGCCCGCGTACCGGCCCCGGGTCGTCGTCATCTCCGAGAACAAGGACACCGCAGTGCACTTCCCGCCCGTCCCGGCCGCGGTGAGCGTCGAAGGCGTCGGCCGCGGAGGTGCCGCCGTCGCGGCCGTGGACTGGCTCGCCGGCGCAGACGTCGTCGTCTACTGGGGTGACATGGACGCCGACGGCCTGGAGATCCTCGACGGGTTCCGCGCCGCCGGCGTGCCCGCGACGTCCCTGTTCATGGACCTGCCGGCCTTCGAACGGTGGGAACGGTTCGGCACGAATGAGGACCCGCGCGGGCGCCCCCTCCAGGGCCGTGCACCGCGGTCCGTGCCGCACCTGACACCGGCCGAGTCCGAGCTGTACGAGGCCCTCACCTCGCCGACGTGGCCGCGGGTGCGCCGCGTGGAGCAGGAACGCATCCCGCTCGACGTCGCCGCGGCCGCGGTGCGGCGGCTGGTCACGTCTTCCCGTTGATGCCCACACGGCCGGGCCGGACGCCGGCCGGCGAGTACGTTGGCCGGATGACGACGCGACGCCGGACGGCCCGGCGGTGACCGCCGCGGCACGACCCGGCTGGGTGGAGCACGCGATCTGGTGGCAGGTGTCCACCCTGGGGTTCGTCGGCGCGGAACCGACCGCCCTCCCGGCCGGGGAGCCCGTCCGGCACCGCCTCGGGCACCTCGTCGGCTGGCTCGACCACCTCGTGGAGCTCGGCGCCTCGGGGCTGCTCCTCGGCCCGGTCTTCGCCTCGAGCAGCCACGGCTACGACACCACCGACTACTTCACGGTCGACCCGCGCCTCGGCGACGACGCGGACTTCGACACCCTCGTCCGGGAGGCGCACGCGCGGGGCGTCCGGGTGCTCCTCGACGGGGTGTTCAACCACGTCGGCTCCGAGCACCCGACGTTCCGGGCCGCACTGGCCGGCGGGCCGGGAAGTGCTGCGGCGCAGTGGTTCCACCTCTTCTGGCCGGAGGACGGCACGCCCGTCGGGCCGGACGGCCCGGAGTACGCGCACTTCGAGGGCCACCGCACCCTCGTGACGCTGAACCACGCGTCCCCGGCGGTCCGCGACCACGTCGTCGAGGTCATGTGCCACTGGCTCGGCCGCGGTGCGGACGGCTGGCGGCTCGACGCCGCGTACGCCGTCCCGAACGACTTCTGGGCCGCGGTCCTGCCGCGGGTCCGGGAGCGGCACCCCGACGCGTACTTCGTCGGCGAGGTCATCCACGGGGACTACCCCGCGTTCGTCACCGAGGGCGGCCTCGACTCCGTCACCGAGTACGAGCTGTGGAAGTCGGTCTGGAGCTCGCTCAACGACGGCAACTTCCACGAGCTCGCCTGGACCCTCGGCCGGCACGACACGCTGCTCGACACGTTCGTGCCGCTGACGTTCGTCGGCAACCACGACGTCACCCGGATCGCCTCGAAGCTCGACGACGCCAGGCACGTCCCGCATGCGGTGGCGACCCTCATGACCCTCGCCGGGACGCCGTCGGTGTACTACGGCGACGAGTACGCGCTGCGGGGCGTCAAGGAGGACCGGGCCGGCGGGGACGACGCCGTGCGCCCGGCGTTCCCGCCGGTGCCGGTGGCCGACGACGCGCTGCCCGACGAGGCCGCCCGGACGTACCGGATGCACCAGCAGCTCATCGGCGTCCGCCGCCGGCACCCGTGGCTCCAGGGCGCCCGGACCGAGGTCCTCCACGTGACGAACACGGCCGTGGTCTGGCGGTCGGGCAGCGACGACCGGCACCTGCTCACGGCTCTGAGCACTGACGAGGGGGAGCTGACGCTCGACGTCCCCGGGGCGACGCAGGTGCTCGCCGGCGCCGGCCGGCTCGCCGGGGACGGGCCTCAGGCGGCGGTCACCCTGGAGCCGCACGGGTGGGTCGTTCTCGGCGTCGCCTGACGCGAGCGGCGGGGCGCGCGTACGATCGGCCGCGGCCGGGGCCGATGGGTGTCCCGGGGACGCTTGAGGGCGGTCGCCTCGCTGCCGATGACGATCACATGGGCCTCGACGAGATGAGCCCGCCGACGGCGTCGCGCCCTCGCGGGGCAGGTGCCGTCGCGATCTACGGCAGCTACCGCTACGGGCAGTACTTCGACGACATCCTCACCGGGGTCGTCACCGCGGCGCACGACGCCGGGAGCAGCGTCGTGTGCGTGCAGAACTCGCTCGGGGTCAGACCGTCGAGCGACGAGTCGTCGGGCCAGGACGCGGTGACCCGGGTCGGCTGGGACCACTTCGACAGCGCGATCGTCGTCCTGCAGGCAGCCTCCCGGGACTACGTCGCGCGGCTGCGGGACGCCGGCAAGTTCGTCGTCGCGATCGGTCCGGAACCGCGCGGCGGCCACGCGGTCATCGCGCTCGACAACGACCGCGGGGTCCGGGACGCGATCGCGCACCTCGCCGGTCACGGGCACACCGCGATCGGGTTCCTCTCGCCGCGGTGGCAGATCGACACCGGAGAGCGGTACGCGGCCTACGCCGCACAGATGACCGAGCTGGGCCTGGAGCCCCGCCCGCTGCTCGGGGGCGACCAGTCCTCGGACGTCACCATGGACGAGCAGGGCTACCTGGCCGGCCGGGAGTTCGTCGCCGCGCGGGACCGGTGCACGGCCGTCATGCTCGGGACCGACCTCATCGCCCTGGGCTTCGTGCGCGCGCTGGCGGAGGCCGGGGTGTCCGTCCCGGGTGACGTCGCCGTCGTGGGGATCGACGACATCGACCAGGCGGCCGTGAGCAGCCCGCCGCTCGCGACCGTCGCCTTCAGCTTCGAGAGCCTCGGCGCGCTCGCGTTCGACGTGGCCCTCGCCGGCAGCCGCGGCCTGCGGCCGCAGGAACGGCATCTGCTGTCCCCGCGCTTCGTCGCACGCGAGTCGTGCGGCTGCCCGAGCGGGTCCGGGGCGGCCTCCTGGGCGGCGACCGGGTCCGCGGCGCAGATGTTCGCCGCGGCCCTCGGGACTGCGGCCCAGGAGGGCCGCTTCCGGGTAGCCGTCGACGTCCGCGAGGTGGTGCACGTCGCCTCGGACGTGGTGGCGCACCTGACTCAGCCGCCGACGGCCGGCGGACCGGCCCGGGACGCGGCGCTCACCCTGGCCGCGCGCATCGTGCGGCTGTGCCCCCTGGACCGCTCGGTCGAGTCCGCGCTGCGCGCCGTCCGGGCGGTCGTCGCCGCCGTCGTCGACGACCTCCCGGACGACCCCGCCCGGCTGCGTGCGACGTCCGGGGCGGCCCTCGACCTCTGCGACGCCATCCGCTCGGAGCAGCTCCAGCGGCGGATGCGCGAGTACGTCGAGCTCAAGCGGGCGCAGCGGAGCCACTACGTCGTCGGGAACGCCCTGCTGGGGCACGACCCGGACGAGCTCCGGTCGCTGCGCTGGCTGCGCCACACGGCGGCGGAGGCGGCGGCCCTGGGGCTCTGGACGCCGTCGGGCCAGGTCGCGACGATCCGGCTCGAGGGCGTCTTCGAGCGCACCGCGGTGAGCGGCGAGGGGCCGGTGGGGCGCCTCCGTGCGCACCCTGCGCAGCCCGGGGCGGCGCCCGTCGAGTCCTTCCCGCCGGTGGAGCTGCTCGCCGGGCCGTCCGGCGGCCCGACGCTCGTCGTCGTCACGCACGTCCGCTCGGAGGGGTCCGACTGGGGTCTGCTGGCGGCCGCGGGAGGGGAGAGCATCCGCTCCTCGCTCGTGCAGGAGACCTTCCAGCAGTGGGCGGTCCTCATGTCCGCCGCGCTCGACCTGGAACGGGCCGACGAAGGGCTCGCCCGGCAGGCCGCCGCCCTGACGAACGCGTACGAGACGGAGGTCGCGCTCCTCGAGGAGGTCCGGATCAGCGAGGAGCGCTACGCCATCGCCGCGGAGGCCGCCCAGGACGCGGTGTGGGACTGGGACCTCGGGCACGACGAGGTGTTCTACTCCAGCCGCTGGAAGGCCATGCTCGGCCACCGCGACTCCGAGGTCGGGCCCGGCCCGGGGGAGTGGCTGGAACGGGTGCACCCCGAGGACGCCGCCGGCCTGCGCGAGCAGCTCGACGAGGTGCTCGCCGGGGCCAGGGTCCACCTCGACGTGGAGCACCGGCTGCGGGCGGCGAACGGCGACTACCGCTGGGTCGCGTGCATCGCGCGCACGGTCACCGACGAGGCCGGGCGGCCCGTCCGCCTCGTCGGCTCGACGACCGACATCACGGTGAGCCGGCTGCTCAAGGAGCAGCTCCTCCAGGAGGCGCTGTTCGACGGCCTCACCGGGCTGGCGAAGACGACGCTGTTCAGGGACCGGCTCGCGCAGGCCGTCGAACGGGTCCGGCGGCACCCGCAGGCCCGGTTCGCGGTCCTGTTCGTCGACCTCGACGGCTTCAAGGCCGTCAACGACACGTTCGGCCACGGCGTCGGCGACGGGCTGCTCGCGAGCGTCGCGGTGCGGCTGCGGGAGTCGTTGCGGGGCAACGACACCGCGGCCCGGCTCGGCGGTGACGAGTTCGGCGTGCTGCTCGCCGACGTCGGGGACGCCGACGAGCTGGCGACCGTCGTGGACCGGATCCGTGCCCGTGTGACGGCACCGCACCGGATCGGGCACCGGGAGGTCAGCGTCGGGGCGTCGATCGGCGTGGCCATGGCCGGCTCCGACGCGACCGCGGACTCGCTGCTGGAGGCGGCGGACGCCGCCATGTACCGGGAGAAGCACGCGCGTCGCGGCGCCGTCGGCCACGGCCGCTGACGGGGCCGCGTCGACCTGCAGCGCCCGCGGGGCGCGGCGAGCATGGCAGCCATGCGCATCGTCGTCGCGGGGGGCCACGGGAAGATCGCCCGTCTGCTGCACCCGCTGCTCGCCGCCCGCGGGGACACCTCCGTCGGCCTCGTCCGTCACCCGGCGCACGTCGCCGACCTGACGTCGGACGGCGCCCGGGGCCTGCTGCTGGACCTCGAGACCGCGACGGTCGAGGAGGTCGCCGCGGCGCTCGCCGGTGCCGACGCGGCGGTCTTCGCCGCCGGCGCCGGGCCGGGCAGCGACCCGGCCCGCACGCTCACCGTCGACCGGGACGGTGCCGTGAAGCTCGCCGACTCCGCCGTCCGGGCGGGGGTGCCCCGGCTCGTCCAGGTGTCCTCGATGGGGACCGACGACGTGGACCGCGACAGCGGCGACCGCTTCCAGGTCTACCTGGGTGCGAAGGCCGACGCCGACGCGCACCTGCGCGGCACCGACCTGGCCTGGACCGTCGTCCGGCCCGGGCGGCTCACCGACGAGCCCGGCACGGGGCTCGTCGAGGCGGGCCCGTCCGTGACCCGCGGCGCCGTCCCCCGGGCCGACGTCGCGGCCGTGCTCGCCGCGGTCCTCGCGGACGACGCGCCGGCCCGGCGCCAGTTCGAGGTCGTCGGCGGCCGGACCCCGGTCGGTGAGGCGGTCGCCCGGCTGACCGCGGGCTGACCCGCGCGGGCGGGCACGGGCCACGGCCCTGCCGGCGGACCCCTCCCGCCCGGGCTCCCGCAGGTGCATGATCGTCCGCATGCGACGACGCGTCACCGGCCGGGGGACGGCCGCGCTCCTGGGTGTGCTCCTGCTCGCCGGCGGCGGGCTCGTCGCGGCCGCCGGCCCCGCGGCCGCGGTCGCGTGCGACCCCGAGAACCGGTTGCCGGACAGCGACGTGGACGGGGACTCCGTCCACGACACCGTCGTCGGGATGCCCGCGGTCGACGACGCGACGGGCGCCGTCGACGTCCGGGGCAGCGGGACGGCACCGCTCGTCCTCACGGCCGAGGCGCTCGGCGCCGGCACTGGGCCGGGGCAGCGGTTCGGTGCCGCGGTCGTCATGACCGACCTCGACGACGACGGCTGCTCGGACCTCGTCGTGTCGGCGCCCTTCGAGGGGCAGTCCGCGGCGTCCGACGGCGCCGGCGGTGCCGAGGGCCAGGTGCACATCGTCTTCGGCAGCCCGACCGGACTGCTGACGACCGGGGCGATCACCCTGCCCCACCCCTCGGTGCCCCTCGACGAGTTCGGCACCTCGCTCGCCGTGGTGTCCCGCACCACCGGCACCGGGGAGGTGCGGGACCTCTACGTCGGCGCGCCCGGCGCACACATCGGGGCGGGGGCCGCTGCCGGTCAGGTGTTCCGCTACGTCGTCCGCCCCGACGCCACGCACCGGGTCTCGGTGACGCTCGCCGAGGTCCGGCACCAGGGGTCGGCGGGGGTCCCCGGCGTCGCCGAGGCGGGGGACCGGTTCGGCTCCGTCCTCGCCCCGGCCCGGGGCGGCGTCCTGGTCTCCGCCCCGCTCGAGGACATCGGCACGGTGGTGGACGCCGGCGCGGTGTGGCACCTCGCGGTGACGGACGACGGCGCACCGACGACCTCGCGGAGCTGGTCGCAGGACACCGCGGGCGTCCCCGGCACGGCCGAGGCGGGGGACCGCTTCGGCTCCTCGCTCGACGCCCGGGGGTTCACCGCCGTCGTCGGCGTGCCGCGCGAGAACGTCGGCCGGCTCGTCGACGCCGGTTCCGTGCAGGTCCTGCGCTTCAGCCCGGGCCGGGGGCGCTACGTCCCCGGGCCCGGACTCACCCAGGACTCGCCGGGCATCCCCGGCGTCGCCGAGGCCGGTGACCGCTTCGGCGAGGCCGTCGCGACGGGAGTGTGGTTCCTCTGCCAGGAGAACGTCGACCTCGCGATCGGGGCGCCCGGCGAGGACGTCGGCACGAAGGCCGACGCCGGGACCGTCACCCTCGTCGCGGACGGCGTCCCCGCCGGGACGCCGGGCTGCGCGCCGAAGGTGCTCCGACAGGGCTCCGGTCTCGCCGGGGCCGGCGAGACCGGGGACGCCGTCGGCTCCGTGCTGGGCCACCTCACGTCCCCGAACGACGTCGACGAGGACGCCCGGGATCCGTTGCTCCTCGGTGTCCCGCTCGAGGACGTCGGGGCGGCCCCCGACGCGGGCGTGGTCCAGCCGGCGAGCGGCGGGCTCGTCGCGAACGGTGTGCCCGGCCCGGCGCTGACCTACTCCGGCGGCGCCCGGCGCTCGCAGCGCTACGGGGCCGTCCTCAGCCGCCCCGCCGGGTAGCCCGCCGCCCCGGGCGCGGCGTCTAGAGTGCAGGCACGGAGGCGACGGGCGTCCGTCACGATCCGGCAAGCAAGGGCGTAAACTTGTTCAAGCGAATCGGCTGGTGCCGGCGGTGACCGGCCCCGCCGAGCTGCTCGCGATCGGCGCCGCAGCCGCCCGGATCGGGGTCGCCGCGTCGACGCTGCGCACCTGGGAGCGGCGCTACGGGCTCGCCCCGACCGGGCGCAGCGCCGGCGGCCACCGGCGCTACACCGGCGACGACCTCGCCCTGCTCGAGCGCATGCATGCCCTCACCCTTGCCGGCCGCACTCCGGCCCGGGCCGCGCTGGAGGCCCTGCGCGGCGCGGACGCGGACGACGGCCCCGGGGCCGGCGGGCCGGTCGGTGACGA
>NZ_MWLN01000214.1 GCF_002198655.1 Kineosporia sp. A_224 | reverse complement strand
CCGCGGGGAGCACCGACGCGATCGTCGAGAACTGGGGCCACGACGAGCTCAAGAAGAAGTACATCGACGACGAGCGGGTGCTCGTCGAGGGCGGGCTGACCGGCAACAAGGGGGTCATCGGCTGGTACGTGCCGCCGTGGATGGCCGAGACCTACCCGGACATCACCGACTACCGGAACCTCAAGAAGTACACGTCGCTGTTCAAGACCGAGGACTCCAAGGGCAAGGGGCAGTTCCTCGGCGGTGACCCGACGTTCGTGACGAACGACGGCCCGCTGCTGCGCAACCTCGGGCTGGACTTCACGGTCGTCTACTCGGGCAGCGAGGAGGCGCTCATCAAGGCGTTCCGCGCCGCGGAGCGGGACAAGACCCCGCTCCTGGGCTACTTCTACTCCCCGCAGTGGCTGCTCTCCGAGCTGCCGCTCGCGCACGTCAGCCTGCCGCCGTACACCCCCGGCTGCGACGCCGACCCGAAGACGGTCGCGTGCGACTACCAGCCCTTCGACCTCGACAAGATCATGAACCGCACGTTCGCCCAGTCCGGCAGCCCGGCCGCCGAGCTCATCAAGAACTTCCAGTGGACCGACGCCGACCAGAACGAGGTCGCCCGGGCGATCAACGCGGGGACGCCGCCGGAGGACGCCGCCAAGGCCTGGCTCGACGCCCACCCCAAGGTGTGGAGGAAGTGGCTGCCCGCGGCGCAGTGACCGGCTCGGTCGGTCGGGCGGCGGCCGCGCGGCGAGAATGGGCGCGTGACCGACCTCGTGAACCGCCGCATCGTCCTGGCCGCCCGCCCCGTCGGGGAGCCGGTGCCCACCGACCTCCGGCTGGAGACGGTGCCCGTCCCCGAGCCCGGGGAGGGCGAGGTGCTGCTCGCCGTCGAGCACCTGTCCCTCGACCCGTACATGCGGGGCCGGATGAGCGCGGCGAAGTCGTACGCGGCGCCCGTGGAGATCGGCCAGGTCATGGAGGGCGGCACGGTGGCCCGCGTCGTCCGCTCCCGGAACGAGCGCTTCGCCGAGGGCGACCTCGTGCTGTCGTACTCGGGGTGGCAGGAGTACGACGTGAGCGACTGCGCCGGGCTGCGCCGGCTCGACCCGGACGTCGCGCCGCCGACCACCGCGCTCGGCGTCCTCGGGATGCCCGGCTTCACGGCCTGGGCGGGGCTGCTGACGATCGGCCGCCCGCAGCCGGGGGAGACCGTCGTCGTCGCGGCGGCGAGCGGGGCCGTCGGCTCGGCGGTCGGGCAGATCGCGCGGATCAAGGGCGCGCGGGCGGTCGGGATCGCCGGCGGGCCGGACAAGTGCGCGTACGTCCGCGACGAGCTCGGCTTCGACGCGTGCGTCGACCACCGGGCGCCGGACCTCGCCGGGCAGCTCGCGGCGGTCTGCCCGGACGGCGTCGACGTCTACTTCGAGAACGTCGGCGGCGCCGTCTGGGACGCCGTTCTCCCGCTGCTCAAGCCGTTCGCCCGGGTCCCGGTGTGCGGTCTCATCGCCCACTACAACGAGACCGGTGCCGCCGCGGGGCCGGACCGCCTCACCGGCACCATGCGCGCGGTCCTCACGAAGAGCCTGACGATCCGCGGGTTCATCCAGAGCGAGTTCGCCGACCAGCGCAAGGCCTTCTACGCCGAGGCCGGGGAGTGGGTCCGGTCCGGGCGCCTGCAGTACCGCGAGGACGTCGTCGACGGGCTCGAGAACGCCCCCGCGGCCTTCGTCGACCTGTTGCGCGGCAAGAACTTCGGCAAGCTCGTCGTCCGGGTCAGCCGGTCGTGACGACCTGCTCGTGCTCCGTCTGTGCGAGGTCGTCGACGACGGTGACGAGGTCGCCCGCCGCGTAGACCGGCAGCTGGTCGAGCGCGTGCGGGGAGTCCCACCGGCCGCTCGCGCCGAGCGGCACGACCCAGCGGCTCGCCGAGCGTTCGGCGAGGTCCCAGACGTACCGGGCCACCGGGCCGCGCGAGCACGCCTCGCTCACGCCCGGCACGGACGAGGCGGCGAGGACGCAGTCGATGTCGCCGGCCACCGCCGCCGGCGGCACGGCCGGGGCCGCGGGGTGCCCGGGCCGCAGCGCGTGGACCGGCACGAGCACGTGGACGTCGCCCCAGACCCGGTGGCCGCCGGCCGCGGCGTCGTCGAGCGCGGCGGCCGAGGCGGCGGGGACGTCGAGACCGAGGTCGGCGCCGCGCAGCACGAGGGTCTCCAGGGCGAGCCCGACCTTGGTCGGCACGTCGAGCCAGGAGGCGTAGAGCGCGGGCCGGCCGTGCGGGCGGTGCAGCGGTGCGAGTGCCGGGTCGGCCGCCAGCCGGCGGACCAGGGCCGTGCGCCAGGCCGACAGCAGTGCGGCGTCCGGGCTGCCGGCGTCCATCCGGCCGTCGAAGGCGAGCAGTCGCTCGCGGACCGCGCCGGCCGCGTCGGACGCCGGTGCCGTCGCCGAGGCGAGGTCGCGGAGCACGTCGAAGGAACCGAGCCGGGTGTCGACGTGGATCCGGGCGCAGTCGTCCGGGCCGACCCGGCCGCCGCCGTCGCCGTCCCCGCCGCGGTCCCCGTCGCCGTCCAGCAGACCGGTGAGCAGGGTGGTGATCCGGTGGGCGCGGTGCGGCGGCGCGAAGTCCGAGCCGAGGTGCTCGGTGTCGCCGGGACGGCGGTCGTTCGCGCAGGAGACGAACCCGCCGAGGGCGGCGACGTCGACGGCCGGCAGCGGCTCCCAGCCCGTCCAGGCCGTCGCCGGGTCGTCCCCGGGCACGGGACCGGTCCGGTTCTGCGCCGCGCGGGCGGGGACCCGGCCGGCGACGATCCGGCGGACGGTGCCCGCGGCGTCCGCGACGAGCACGCTGTTCACCGGCTCGACCCAGTGCGACCAGGCGGCCTCGACGTCCGCGGCGGTCCGCGCCCGCAGCAGCAGCGGCAGCGCCTCGAGCCCGAGGTCGCCGAGCACCCGCGTCGGTGTCCGCAGCGCGAGCCCGGCCCCGCGACCGTCCGGGCCGTCGTCGTCGGGGCCGCCGACGACGAGCGGGCCGCGCGGGGTCACGACGACCTCGACGTCGACGTCCGCGCCGTCCCGGACCTCGACCCGCTCCCGGTGCGACGGCGCCTCGACCCACGCGTGCCCGTCCCGGACGAGCACCCGGTCGCCGTCGCGCCGCAGGTGCTCGACGTAGAGGTCCTGGTCGTCGGCCATCGCGTTCGTCAGCGCCCACGCCGCGGGGCCCGTGTGCCCGAAGTGCTGGACGCCCGGCACCCCCGGGAAGGCCAGCCCGACGACGTCGAACGCGTCGTCGGGTGCGGTGCAGACGAGGTGGACCTGCTGGTAGACGCCGGGGGCCTCGATGACGCGGTGCGGGTCACCGGCGACGAGCGCGCCGCCGGTGGTCGTCAGCGCCCCGGTGACCGCCCACGCGTTGCTGCCGGAGGTCTGCGGCGTCTCGCGGCCGAGGAGCGCGACGGCCTCGTCCCCGAGCGTGGCCGCGACGTGCCGGCGCCACAGCTTGGAGGGGTAGGCGCCGAAGAGCGCGTGCTGCACCGCGAGGACGCCGAGCGGGGTCCAGGGCTGCCAGGGCCCGAAGGCGACGCCGAGCGCGTCCAGCTCCGGGGCCGTCGCCAGCCCGGCGCCGCGCGCGTGGTTGACGCCCTCGACGTAGGCCCCGACCCAGCGCTGGGTGGCCGGGGCCAGCCCGGCGTAGGCGCGCCGGGCCAGGGCGTCGACGCCGATCCGGCGGGCGAGGACGTCCCAGTCGGTGCCGTCCGCCCCGATGGCCGCGGCCAGGGTGCCCTCGCTGCGCCGGCGGGCGACCTCGAGCTGCCAGGCCCGGTCCTGCGCCGTGACGGCGCCCTGCCCGAACGCGAGCGCGTCGGCGTCCTGCGCGAGGACGTGCGGGATGCCCCAGCGGTCGCGGCGGATCTCGGCGGTCGGCATCGGGGGCCTCTCGGTTCTGCGGGTCTGCGGGGTCTGCCGACCGGTGCGTGCCCGGTCGGCAGACCCCCATCATGACCCGTCAGGGCAGCAGGTCCGGCGGCACGGGGTCACCGCCGTTGACGTTGCTCAGGTCCGGCGCGGAGACCTCGACGAAGAAGATGCAGCCGGCCTTCTCGCAGCCCGGTTCGGCGGGGTCGGTCACCGAGGGCCCGGGGACGAGGTCGGTGATGTCGACCTGGGGCAGCCGTGTGCCGAATCGGGCCCGCACCCCGCTGAGGAACGCGATCCGCGCTGCGACCTGCTTCGGCGTCGGCATGACCAGGGTGTACTGCTCGGAGTCCGGGTCGACGTAGGGGCTCGACCCGGTCGGCGTCGCGGAGGACTTCGGGTCGGCCGGTTCGCTGGTCGCGCCACCGGTCGGGCTCGCCGCGGGGTCGCTGGACGACGACCCGCCGCCGCTCGGCGTCGCTCCGCCGCTCGGGGTCGCTCCGCCGCCGGACGTGGCCGGCGCCGGACCGGACGGCGCGGTCGACGGCTTGGTGTGCGTCTCGCTGATGACGTTTCCCTCGGCGTCGTAGACGACCTCGTGGATCTCGCCGGTGTCCATGTTCCACGTGCGCTTGCCGTACGCGGTGACAGTTCCGTTGTGGTAGAAGGTGAAGTACGTCGTCGAGGTCCCGTCGTCGTGGTTGACGATGTCGGCCGTGTAGGACTCGACGCCCCTCCAGGAGAACTCGTGCCGCTGCAGGTGCGTCGCGTCGTTGACCTCGATGTACGGCGTCCCGAGCTCCGTCCCGGCGCGGACGTTCCAGCCGTCGTAGTAGCCCGACGCCATCTGCCCGGAGATCAGCGTGGCATCCATCCCGTTGGTGCGGGCGCCGAACAGCTCCTTGCCGTGCGCGGCGTTCGCGGCCTCGAGCATCCCTGCGAGCATTCCCGTGTCGACGAGCGCCGACAGCCCGTCTGCGAGCTGTGCGTGCAGCTTCCCCGTCGGGCTGAGCCCGCCGAACTGCGTCACGAGCCCCAGCAGGTCCTGCACCTGGCTCGTGCTGTCGGGCAACGACAGGTCGGTCACGGCCAGCCGGTCGGGGAACGCGGTCGACTGGACGAACACCGACGTGTCGACGATCTCGAGGTTCGTCACGCCGGGGTGGCTCGCCGGGTCCTTCGGGTCGGTGCCCTGGAGCCTCTCGTACCAGTCGCTCCAGCCGTCGCCGTCCGTGTCGACCGCGAAGGCCGCAGCCGAGTAGTAGCCACCTGCCACCGTGAGCTCCAGGTCCTCCAGGCGGGGCTGCTCCATGGCCGCCGCGGCCAGGGTGCCGCCGAGAGCCACGGTCAGCGTGGCCGCGCCGAGGGTCAGGAACCGGGTCGGCGCTCCGGAGCGGATGCGCAGGGTCCGCAGTCCCGCGCCACCCGCACCCCATGTGCCGTACCCGGCACGACGTCGCTTCGACATGTCTGCAGACCTCCCGCGCAGATACCCCGCGCGACGCGCCCCGGCGCCGCCTCGGGACGATCCTCCCCGCGGACCGGACACGGCGCAGTCGTGGTGCCACCACCGTGATGCGGTCGCTCGACGTTGGCCTGCAAGGGGTTCGGTGTCGTCCTCGGCGCGGCTCCGTCAGTCGCCCGGACCGTCCGGGCGTGATCCGTCGACGCGGAAGACACGGAGCTGGAGCGCGAGCATCGCGTAGTAGCCGACGAGGGTGAGCAGCTCGAAGAGGCCGGCCTCGCCGAGCGCGGCCACCGCGCGGGCGTAGGCCGTGTCGTCGAGGTCGCCGGTCGTCGCGAGCATGTGTGCCGTCCCCGCGACGAGCAGCTCGTCGTCCTCGAAGACCTCGAAGCGGCTGTCCCGCAACGCCTCGAGCTCTTCCTCGGTGAGCCCTGCGCCCCGGCCGACGGCCTCGTGCGCGGCGCGCTCGAACGTCGAGCCGTGCACCTGCGCCACGACGAGGATCGCGATCTCGCGGGCCCGGTCGGGCAGTCCGGTCTCGTAGCGGACGGCGGTGCCGAGCGCCTGCAGCGGCAGGCCGAGGCGGGGCTGCAGGAGGAAGGCGTTGAACGGGCCGGCGAGGGCGCCCTCGTCGTCGACGAGGCGGAACGCCTGCGGGCCCTGCGCACGCCGGCCGCCGGCGACCGCGTCGTGCACGGCGCGCTGCTCGGCGTTCAGGGTCTCGGGCAGCAACCGGGGCAGGCGGGGCGTCGTCACCCCACCATGGTGCCCGCGGTGACCTGCGGGCCGGCGGGCACCCAGCCGGTGAGTGCGGTCCCGCGGCCCGGGGCCGACGTCGCGACGAGGTCGCCGCCGGCCTCGCGGACCCGGCGGACGAGCTCGGCGACGCCGCGGCCCGCGTGCAGGACGGCGGGGTCGCAGCCCTGGCCGTCGTCGCTGACCCGGAACGTCAGCCGGGGCCCGTCCGGCTCCTCGACGAGGTGCAGGTCGATCGCGACGGACGCCTCCGGGCCGGCGTGCTTCGTCGCGTTCTGCACGGCCTCGTTGCAGACGAAGTAGGTGGTCATCGCCGCCGCCGCGGGGACGTCGTCCGCGCCCTGCGCGGTCACCGTCACCGGCCGGCGGGCCAGCGCGGCCGAGCGCCGGAGCGCCTCGTCGACGCCGATCTCGCGCAGCGTCTCACCGAACCGCCCGTCGACGAGCAGGGTCAGCTCCTCGCGGGCCTGCTCGACCTGACCCGCGACCCGTTCCAGCACCACACCGAGCCGCTGCCACGGTGTGCTCACGCCGGTTGCCGGGGTCGGCGCCGCCTGCCGCGCAACGGGTTCCGCACCTGCTCGCGACCCGCCGGTACCGGACGTCGCCACCTGCGCCGCGAGCTGCTCCGCGACGTGCAGCTGGATCGCGAGGGCCGCGAGGTGCTGCTGGGCCCCGTCGTGGAGGTCCCGCTCGATCCCGCGCCGGGTCGCGTCGATGTCCTTGAGCAGGTCGAGCAGGGCGGTCTGGAGGTGCTCGTTCGAGGCGTCGACGGCGGCCCGGCCCTCGCCGAGCGCGAGGACGACGAGCAGGCCGACCGCGACGACCGTCGGTGCGAGCAGCGAGAGGTACACCCACTGCGGCAGCAGGGCCGCGTCGACGAGCCCGGTCTCGGCGACCCCCAGGCAGATCACGAGGACGACCATGAGTGTCTGGGCGAGGCCGATCGCCTCCAGGGCGCGCCGGGAGAGGTACGGCAGCCCGAGGATGAGCGGGAGCATGACGATGAGCGCGGCGGTCGGGGCGAAGGCCGGGATCGCGGCGCTGACGACGATGCCGGCGAACGCCGTCTCGAAGCACAGCAGCCCGAGCGCCGCGCCGCGCCGTCCGCGCCGCTCGAGCGCGCCCGCGCCGAGGACGCTCGCCATGACGACGACGAGCACCGCGTCGATGATGCCCACGGCGACCAGCCGCGTCACCGCCCAGACGGCGCTCGTCGCGACGAGACCGAGCGCGCACAGCAGCGTGCTCGAGGAGATGAACCGGGTGAGGATCGCGACGGCCTGCGGGTCGGCGTCCGCGGCGGCGGGCGGGACGTCCAGCGGGGCCGCCGCGTGCACCGTGGTCCGGCCGTCCGCCCGGGTCACGTCGAGCGTCCCGCGGACGCCGTCGACCCGGTCGGTCAGTGCGGCGAGCGTCTCGTCGTCCACCTCGAGCCCGTCGCCGTCCGGTCCGTCCCCCGTGAGCAGCAGCTCGGCGTACCCCCGGCGTTCGCGGATCGCGGCGGTGAGACGGGCCCCGGGCCGGGCCCGTCGGCACGCGACGACGAGCGCGTAGAACGCGGACTCGACGTCGGCGGGCAGCCGCGCTCCGGCGTCCTCCACCACGACGACGCCGGGCGCGGCCGGGTCGGCCCGCTCCGTGTGGTCGAGCGCGCGCAGCGCAGCCCCGAGGCCGTGCTGGTGCAGGACGTCCGGGAAGACGCCGTGGGAGAGCGCCCGGAGCCGGGCGAGGGCGTTCTTGGCCGTCGCGCTGCCGTCCGCGGCCCCCGCGCGGACCCGCTCGGCGTCCTGCTCGGTCCGCAGCCCGGCGACGAGGTCGGCGAGCCGGGCCAGGTCGCGCGCCGTCGAGGAGGACAGCGCCCGGGCGACGTCGAGCTGGCCCTCGCGGTCGGCGTCCCGGGCGCGCGCGGCCAGCGCGCGCAGCCGGTCACCCCGGTCCCGCAGCACCGTGTACGTCTCGCGGGCGATCCGCGCCGCGACGGTGCCGGTGGCCAGGCCGTGCGCGCCGAGGACGACGACGTAGAGCCACCGCGGGGCGAGGTCGGCGACGTCCGACCAGTCGCCGAGGCTCACGAGGGCGACGAGCGCGGCGTTCGCCAGGCAGAGGGCGAAGTAGCCGCGGCGGGCGCCGCGGTCGGTGTAGCCCGCGAGCGTGAGGTCGCCGAACATGACGAGCATGACGAGCGGAGCGGCCTCCGGGACGGAGACGACGGCCCCGACCCCGGCGAGCCCGTGCCCGACCGCGAGGAGGAACAGCGCCCGGTGCGTCCGGTCGGCGAGGATCTCGCGCCGCGCGAGCCGGGCACCGGAGAGGGCGAGCCAGCGGGAGGCCCAGCCGACCCACAGCCAGGGCGAGCCGACCCAGACCACGATCGCGAGCAGCAGCGCCTGGGCGACGAGGTCGTCGACGGACCCCTTGTCGATCATCTGCAGGAGCCGCCGCTCCGAGGCCGTGAGCGGGCGCCGCGGGGGCCAGCCGGTCCCGGTCGCGCGGGTCGCGCCGGTCACCCCGGTCGGCCCGGTCACCCCGGGTGCTGCCGGCACCGGTCGAACCACTCGTGGAGGACGTGCGCGTCGAGGTTCTGCTTCGGGACGAACGTGACGCCGGGGTCGTCCGGGATCGGCGGCAGCTCCGAGGGCGCCGCCGTCGAGCACAGGACGACGGGCAGCCCCGGCCGCAGCGCCCGCACCTGCCGGGCGCCCTCGACACCGTCGACCCCGCCGAGGTTGACGTCGAGGACGACCAGGTCGGGGTCGGCGGACAGCGCCTCGAGCGCCTCCGCGACCGACGCCGCCTCGGCGACGACCGCCAGCCCCCCGTCGGCCATGCACAGCACCCCCACGGCTGCGCGGAACGGCGCGTGGTCGTCGACCACGAGCACCTTGATCAGATCCCCACCCATCCGCGTCATCATCCAGGTCCGTCCGCGCCGGGTCCATCGTGCTGCCACCACCGTGCCCCGCCGCCGTGCTGCCGCCGGTCTCCCGGCGTGTCGCCGCGGGCCCCTAGGATCACGCCCGTGACAGGGACGCGCGTGGTCGTGGCCGACGACAGCGCCGTCGTCCGCGCCGGTGTCGAGGCGCTGCTCGGCCTCACCCCGGAGGTCGAGGTCGTGGGTACGGCGTCGTCCCTCGAAGGGCTGCTCGGCGTCGTCGACCGGGTGTTCGCCGAACCCGGCGGGGCGGATGTCGTCGTCACGGACATCCGGATGCCGCCGGGGGTCAGCGACGAGGGCATCGCGGCGGCCGAGCGGCTGCGCGGCAGCCACCCGTGGGTCGGGGTCGTCGTCCTGTCGCAGTTCGCCGACCCGGCGTACCTGGCGCGGCTCATGGCCGCCGGGCCGCAGGGGCGCGGGTACCTCCTCAAGGACCACGTGAGCGACCCCGGCGAGCTCCTGACCGCGGTGCAGGCCGTGGCGTCCGGCGGCTCCTACGTCGACGACGAGGTCGCTGGCCTGCTCGTGCGGCGCCGGGCCGAGCAGCCGGACGACGCACCCGCCGGGGCCGGCCCGTCGCCGATCACGACGCTCACCCAGCGGGAGGTCGAGGTGCTGCGGGCGGTGGCCACCGGGCGGTCGAACGTCGCCATCGCGCAGGCGCTCTTCGTCACCCACCGGGCCGTCGAGAAGCACATCAACTCGATCTTCGCCAAGCTCGGGCTCTACGACGACCGGGACGTGAACCGGCGCGTGAGCGCCGTCCTCGCCTACCTGCAGGCCGGCGGCAGCTGACCTGCCGCGGCCGTGATCCACCGGGAGGAAGGTCCCGCCGACGGTCCCTGATCGCTGCCTAGCCTCGGAGAGCGCGCTCGCGACGGGCGTGCCCCCGCTCATGCAGCCTCGTCCATCAGGAGACCGACATGACCGCGACGACGACCCGGCGCAAGCCCTCCTTCGCGAAGCCCTACCTGCTCATGAGCGCCGGGACCCTCGCGTTCCTCGCCTTCATCGGGACGCTCGGCTACACGCTGACGATGCTCGCCCAGAGCTGACCGGCCCTGCCCGCAACGGGTTGCGCCGGATCGGCTGTCGGAGCCCGCGGCTAGCGTCGCGCCGTGCCCCTGGCCTCTGCCGCGACCGTCGCCGCCCTCGTCGAGCGGATCCCGCTGCTGGACGCCGTCTCGGCCGAGCACCACGCCAGGGCACTGGACTGGCTGGCCTCGACGGACGACGTGTTCCGGCGGGAGCCACCCGCGACGCCCGCGCCGCATCTCGTCGGCTACGTCGCGGTCGTCGACCCGGCGTCGCGGCGGCTCCTGCTCGTCGACCACCGCCGCTCGGGCCTGTGGCTCCCCGCAGGTGGTCACGTCGAGCCCGGTGAGGACCCGGCCGGCACGGTGCGGCGCGAGGCCCGTGAGGAGCTCGGGCTGGAGGCCGACCTCCTGCTGCCCGGCCCGGTGCTGCTCACCTGGACGCCGACGACGGGGCCGGACAGCCACGTCGACGTGAGCCTCTGGTACGTGCTGCGGGCGGACGCCGCGACGTCGTTGACGTGGGACCGGCGGGAGCTGCGCGGTGTCCGGTGGTGGGCACCGCACGAGGTGGCGGCCGCGCCGGCGGGCGTGACGGAGCCACATCTGGGGTGGTTCGTCCGCGCGCTCGGGATGACGGGAGCCCTGGCTCGCGAGGCCGGGACATGACGAGGGCGGGCCGGCGCCCCCGCGCCCGACCCGCCCTCGACACGTGCGGCCCCCGCGGCGTCCGCCGCCGAGCCGTCGGCACCGGATCGCCCCACCCGGTGCCCCGCTGCAGATCCTTCCGCTGATCCGGGCCTGCGTCAGTGGTGCTGCCACCACTTCCTGCGCCCGGCGGGACGGCGGCAGCACCCGTGGGTCACGACGGGCACGGCGTCGTCGTGCTGGGGATGCAGGTCGTGTCCGGGTGGTTCACACCGGGGGCGAAGGTGACGTTGCCGCCGAACTTGTCGAAGTCCGGCACGGCGCTGAGGTCGACGCCCCAGACCATGTCGTTGTTCGGGTCGACGAGGATCGTCCCCGGGTTGAGCCGCGAGTAGAGCGGCCAGGACGGCGTCGAGTCGCTGTCGAGGACAGGCGTCTCGCCCTTGTGCGTGTAGCCGCCGAACCTGACCTCGAGCGCCCGGGACTGCTCGGGGGTGGCGACGACGACCTGGCCGGGGACGTACTGCGGCGACGGGTCGATCTCCGTTCCCGTCATCTCGCAGGGGCTCGGGCTGCAGGTCTTCTTGACGACCTTGCCGTCCTTGTCGGTGACCGTCGTCGAGCTCGACTCGGTGGTGATCGTGCCCTCGCCGTTCTGCTCGGTGGTCGTCTTCTTCGTCGTCTCGGTCTTGGTCCCGTCGGCGGCGACGACCGTCGTCGTCTCGGTCTTCGTCGTGGAGACCACCTTGCCGTTGGGGTCCTTCTTCTCCGTCGTCGTGATCGTCAACGATGCGGCGCTGCCGTCCGAGTGGGACGTGCCGGCGGAGTCCGTCTCGGTGCTCGTCGAGCCTCCGCCCGGCTCCTTCGTCGTGGTCTGGACGTGGATCGTCGTGCTCATCGAGCCGTCGGGGTCGATGTACGGAGGGTCGAGGTGCATCGAGCCGGACTTGCCTCCCCGCACCCAGACCGCGTCGGCGGAGCCGTCCGCGTGCCCGGTCGAGTACGAGTAGACGATCCCGATCGTCGACAGCTCGACGCCGCCGACGTAGACCGGCACGGAGCCTCCGCTCGTCTTCGCCCCGCCCAGGTCGAGGACGGCGCGCAGGCCGTTGCTCGTGTCGAGCCCGTCGAGCCGGTCGTTCGTCAGCCCGAGCCGGGTCATGGCGTCCTTGCGCTCCGGGCCGATCCCGGTGATCTTCCCGTCGAGCGCCGAGCCGTCCGGTGCGGTCTCCGGCAGGACGACGACCTCGCGCAGGCCGAAGCCCTCCGGCCGGACCTCGCCGCGCACCCACACGTCGATCATCTGGAGCACCGAGGGGTGGCTCGCGGGGTCCTTCGGGTCGTACCCGGTCGACGTCTCGTCGGCGTCGGACCAGCCGTCGCCGTCGGAGTCGAGGCCGGAGGCGTCGAGGATGCAGACGCCGGGCTCGCACACGAGGATCGGGCGCAGCGGCGGGTCGGCGGCGTGGGCCGGTGAGGCACCTGCCGTGGTCGTGAGGCCCACCGCGACGAGGGCCGCCGTGAGGACCGAGGACGCCCGCCGGGCCGTCGTACGTCGGTTCGCTGTCGTCATGCGCAGATCGTCCGACGACGCGGTCGCCGGGCGCAGTCGTGGTGGCACCAGTGGTGCCAGCACCACCGACCGGCCCCGCGCGGGAGCAGGTCAGTGCGCAGGCGGCCGGTGCCCCGCCGTCCGGGAGCCGAACGCGACGTCGAGCGCGTCGACGAGCCGGGAGAACGTCTCGTCGACCGACGCGGGCAGGCCGAACCCGCCGCCCGCCTCGAGCGTGACGAACCCATGCAGGCATGCACGGATCTCGCGGACGGCGTGGACGCCCTCCTCGCCGTCGCCGATGCCGTAGTCCGCGAGCACCGCGAGCAGTTCGCCGACGGTGGCCGCGCCGACGGCGGCGTGGTCCGCGTCGCCCGGTGCCGGTGCGCGGACCGAGGCGGCGGCGCGTCCCGGGTGCGCGGCGGCGTACTCCCGGTAGGCGGTGCAGACCGCGTGCAGCGCGTCCCGGCCGTGCAGCCCGGCGCGGGCGCCACGCAGGATCGAGGCGAGCTCGCCGACCGCGAGGACCGCCACGTCGCGGCGCAGGGCGTCGAGCCCGGGGACGTGCTTGTAGAGCGCGGGCTGGGAGACCCCGATCCGCTTCGCCACGGCGGACAGCGACAGCGTCTCGAAGCCGGTCTCGTCGACGAGGTCGGCGGCGACCGCGGCGACCCGGCTGCGGGTCAGCCCGACGCGGGGCACGTCAGCGGCCGTCGCCGAGCCGGCGGGCGGCCGCGAGACCGGACCCCGTCACCCAGACCAGGAGCAGCGGCAGCGAGACGTACGCGGCGGCGGCAAGGGTGGTCACGAGCAGAAGGTAGCCGACGCCCGACACGGCGACCGAGACGGCGAGCAGGGTGGCGACCGGGGTGAGCCACGTGGGCAGCACGCCGAGCCGACCGAGCCTCAGCCCGAGCAGCGCCATCCCGGCGAGGACGAACATCTTGACGCCGTCCGCGCGGTTGACGGTCTCGAAGAGCAGGACCGCCGCGCCGTCCGCGCCGCGCGGCACGGCGACGAGCGCGAGCGCCAGGCCGAGCGTGCCCTGGAACGCGCTGATGCCCCCGGCGGCGATCGCCGTCCTCCGTAGGAGGCGGGCCGTCGCGACGAGCCGCTCGTCGGCCCGTGCGGTGCCGACCCGCGCCGCGTACGCGGCGACGGCGCCGACGGTGACCGCGAGGACGACGGCCGGCACGAGCTCGGTGAGGACGTACTGCAGGGCCGTGGCGCCTGCGTGCGGCCGGATCGCCGCGACGACCTCGGCGCCGGTCGACGTGACGTCCGTCCCCGCCGGGGCCACGAGCAGCCCGGCGATCCAGGTGGCGGTGAAAGCGATGCCGCCGACGAGGGCGGTGCTGCGCAGGGTGCTGGTGCTCATGACGGCTCCCGAGACATAGGTTAGAGGCTCTAACTAAAAGTTAGAACCTCTAACCGTTCTCGTCAAGCAGCTGTGCAGCGGGAGTTGCCCAGAAGGTCGTCGGACGGCGGCGGCTGCCCCGGTGGGCGGCGAGGCGCGGCGCGACGACGAACCTTGTCCTCGAAGGACCTGTCGCCGAGGGGCCGGTCCGCGCGACGGTCTTCTGACCGATCCCACGTCTGGAGCACACCGTGAAGCGAGCGAAGAAGACGATCATCTCCTGTGCCCTGACCGGCTCGGTGCACACGCCGTCCATGTCGCCGGGGCTGCCGGTGACCGCCGAGGAGATGGTCGAGCAGGGCACCGCCGCGGTCGAGGCGGGCGCCGCGATCCTCCACCTGCACGCGCGCGACCCACAGGACGGCCGGCCCTCGCCCGACCCGGAGGTCTACCGGCCCTTCGTCTCCGCGCTCGCGCACGGCACGGACGCCGTCATCAACATCACGACCGGCGGCGCGATCACCATGACCGTCGAGCAGCGGCTCGCCGCCGCCCTGGAGTTCGAGCCCGAGGTCGCCTCGCTGAACATGGGGTCGATCAACTTCAACTTCGCGGCCGCCGCGGCGAAGGACCGGGAGTGGCTCCACGAGTGGGAGAAGCCCTACGTGCTCGGCAGCCGCGGCAGCATCTTCGCCAACTCGTTCACCCAGATCGAGACGACCCTGCAGTTGCTCGGCAAGGAGCGCGGCACCCGCTTCGAGTTCGAGTGCTACGACGTCGGGCACCTCTACAACCTCGCGCACGTCGTCGACCTCGGCCTCGCCGAGCCGCCGTTCTTCGTGCAGACGATCTTCGGCATCCTCGGCGGGATCGGCGCCGACCTCGACAATCTCACGCACATGGTGTCGATCGCCGACAAGCTCTTCGGCGAGGACTACTACCTCTCGGCGTTCGGCGCCGGCCGGGCCCAGATGACGTTCGCGACGGCGTCCGCGCTCATGGGCGGCAACGTCCGGGTCGGCCTCGAGGACAACCTCTACCTCGGCCGCGGCGAGCTCGCGAAGAACAACGCCGAGCAGGTCGCGAAGGTCGCCCGGCTGCTCGGCGAGCTCGGTCACGACATCGCGACGCCCGACGAGGCGCGGGCGATGCTCGCGCTCAAGGGGCGGGACTCGGTCAAGGTCTGACCGGTCCGCCGGTCAGAGCTGCAGCGGCTTGATCTCCGTGGCCATGAGCGCCGGGTCGTCCCAGTCGACGCCCGGGACGTCGATGTAGAGCTCGATCTCGTTGCCGTCGGGGTCGGCGATGTAGAGGCTGTGCGTCATGCCGTGGTCGCTCGCGCCGAGCACTGTCACGTCGTTCGCCCGCAGCGTCGCGAGCGCCTGGCGGAGCTCGTCGTCCGACGTCCCGACCTTGAGCCCGAAGTGGTACATCCCGACCCGGCGGCCCTGCGGGAGCGCGGCGGCGTCCGGGCCGACCTCGATGAGCAGCAGCTCGTGGTGCGTGCGCCCGCCGGGGGCGTTGAAGGCCGCGACGGGCATCGGGTTCGGCCCCAGGGTGCCGTCGAGGATGGGGCGCCAGCCCAGGACGTCCCGGTAGAAGTGCGCCGAGGTCGCGAGGCTGCGCACGTAGAGGACCAGATGTCCGAGCTCCTTGACCTGCACGGGTCCTCCTGCCGCCGTGCCGCCCCCGTCGGGCGGCCTCCGATGCTCCGGCCGACCCTACGGAGGATTTATTTCAATGGTCAAGTAAATGGGGTCGAGATGTGCCCTGGTGGCGCCCGACCATGATCCGGGATCGTCGACCGGATCCCGGGCGGCCACCCGGAATCCGGTCGGCCACCGCAGATCACACCACTGCCTGTGGACGGCGGCAGGCCGGTGTCGGTGGGACCGTCTAGCCTGACGGCGTGAGCAAGGTCGATGCGCAGCGCGCGATGAGAGAAGCCCGGTTCGCCGAGTACAGGTCGAAGCTGGCCGCCGAGCGGACGGCGGCAGGTGGTGCACCTGCTGCCACGGCGACCAGGGCCGCGTCGCCGGCGGCGGTCGAGGGCGGCGCATCGGTGACCGAGAAGCCGAAGCGGGCGCGGTCGTCCAAGCCGCGGACCGTGGCGGAAGAGGCTGCCGACGCGGCGGCCGAGGCCGCGGGCGGGCCCGGTGCTGCTGACGACGACGCCGAGACGGCCGAGGCGCTGTGCGGGCACCGCAACATGAGCGGCAAGTCGTGCACCCGTCCGTCAGGCCACTCGGAGAAGAACCACCGCTACAGCTGAGCGGTCACACGGCCAGCGGGTCGACGACGTCGTACTCGCCGACATGGTCCGCGAGCACCCGCAGGTGCGCCGTCCGGCCGCCGAGGAGCTGGTCGATCGCGGTGAGCCTGGTCGTGTAGTGCCCGACGGCGTACTCGGCGGTCATGCCGATGCCCCCGTGCAGCTGGATCGCCTCCTGGCCGATGTGCCGCCCGGCGGCGCTCGTCTGGACGACGGCTCGGGTCGCCGCCACGACGGCGGCGTCCGGGTCGCCGTCCGCGAGCACGAGCGTCGCCCACAGCGCCATGCTGCGGGCGAGCTCGAGCGAGACGTACATGTCGGCCGCGCGGAAGGTCAGCGCCTGGAACGTCTTGAGCGGGACGCCGAACTGCTTGCGGGTCCGCAGGTACTCCGTCGTGAGGTCGAGGGCCGTCGCCATCGCGCCGACCGCCTCGTGGCAGAGCGCCACCTGGGCGTGCGCGGTGACGAGCGCGAGCACGTCCGAGGCGTCCGACCCGGCGGCACCGAGCGGGGTCGCCGGCGTCGAGGCGAAGGTGACCCTGGCCGCCCGGGTGCCGTCGTACGTCGGGTAGTCGACCCGGTCGAGCCCGGCGGCGTCGGTCGCCACGACGAAGAGCCCGGTGCGGTCCGTGCCGCCCGCGTCGACGCGGGCGGAGACGACGAGCAGGCCGGCCTGTGCTCCGTGGAGCACCGGCTCCTTGACGCCGTCGAGCAGCCAGCCGTCACCGTCCTGCATCGCCGTCACGCTCCGCGGCGGGGCGACGGCGGCGGCCCCGGGCTCGAAGTGCGCGAACGCCGCGACCGTCGTGCCGTCGACGACGCCCGGCAGCAGCTGCTCCTTCTGCGCGGCGCTCCCTGCGGCGGCGACCAGCCCGCCGGCGAGGACGACCGCCTCGGCGAAGGGCTCGGGCGCGAGGACCCGCCCGAGCTGCTCGGCGACCAGGGCGACCTCGACCGGGCCGGCGCCCATGCCGCCGTCCGCCTCGGCGAACGGGAGCCCGAGCACGCCCATCTCGGCGAGCCGGCCCCACATCCCCTCGTCCCAGCCCGGTGCCTTGGCGGTCGAGGCGCGGCGGCCGTCGATCGACGCGTACGTGCTCGCCAGGAGGCGGCGCACCGCGTCGCGCAGGGCCGTCTGCTCGTCGTCCAGCTCGAAGTCCATGGTCGTCAGCCCTTCTGAGCCGGTCAGAGCCCGAGGATGGTGCCGGCGATGATCTGCCGCTGCACCTCGTTGGAGCCGCCGTAGATGGAGGCCTTGCGGTAGTTGAGGTAGCGCGGCGTGGCCACCCGGGCCCACTGCGGCACCGCCGAGCCGTCGTCCGCGCCCGAGGCGACGCCGCCGGGGCCGGCGAGGTCGACGAGCAGCTCGGTGACGGCCTGCTGGAGCTGGGTGCCGCGCAGCTTGAGCACGGACGACGCCGGGTGCGGCTTGCCGTCCGCCGAGTTCGCGACGACGCGCAGCGCCGTGAGCTCGAGCGCGAGGAGCTCCGTCTCGAGCTCGGCGAACCGGGCGGCGACGAACGGGTCGTCGAGGCGGTCCTTCGCGAGCTGCTTGGCCCGGGCGAGCACGCTCTTCGTCGAGCCGACCGGCGCGACGCCGACCCGCTCGTTGCCGAGGAGGAACTTCGCGTAGGTCCAGCCCTTGTTCTCCTCGCCGACGAGGTTGCCGACCGGGACGCGGACGTCCTCGAAGAAGACCTCGTTGACCTCCTGGCCGCCGTCGATGAGCTTGATCGGCCGCACCGTGAGCCCGGGCGAGGTCATGTCGATGAGCAGGAACGAGATGCCCATCTGCTTCTTCGGGGCGTCCGGGTCGGTGCGGACGAGCGTGAAGATCCAGTCGCCGTACTGGCCCAGGGTCGTCCACGTCTTCTGGCCGTTGACCACGTAGTGGTCGCCGTCCCGGACGGCCGCCGTCCGCAGCGAGGCGAGGTCGGAGCCGGCGTCCGGCTCGGAGAAGCCCTGCGACCACCAGATGTCGATGTTGGCCGTCGCCGGCAGGAACCGCTCCTTCTGCTCCTGGCTGCCGAACGTCGCGATGACCGGGCCCACCATCGAGGTGTTGAACGCGAGCGGCGCAGGCACGTTCGCGAGCTGCATCTCCTCGTGCCAGATGTGCTTCTGGAGCGAGGTCCAGCCACGGCCGCCCCACTCGGCCGGCCACGCCGGGACGGCGAGCCCCGCAGCGTTGAGGATCCGCTGCGTCTCGACGATGTCGTCCTTGCTCAGCTCGCGGCGCTCGGCGACGACGGACCGGATCCGTTCGGGCACCTGCGTCGTGAAGAACGCGCGCATCTCCTCGCGGAACGCCGCGTCGGCCTCGGACAGGCGCAGTCTCATCGTCGAGCTCCCTCGCCGGTGGGGGATCCGGCGTACGTCGCCGGTTACTGAAGAGTAGCCAACGGCTCTGTGGGTGGCGAGCCGTGCTCGGGGGTCGTGCCCTGCGAGCCGTCACACGGATTCCGCCGACCTGGTTGCCTCTGCGCCGCCGGAGGGGCAAGGTCGATGCCGTGATCGTCGACTGGGGGCAGATCGTCGACGCGGGGTGCCCCGTCCCGCCGGGCGTCCCGCTGGAGGACCTCCTCGCCGACCTCGAGGAGATGCTCGCGAGCCCTGTGATGGCGGTCAGGGACGGCACGGCCTACCCGGTCCTCGCCGCCTGGGTCGAGCGCGGCGTGCTCGACACGGAGCTCGAGGAGCTCGGGAACCGGCTGGCGGCACGGCTGGGCGACCCGCGACCGCAGGCGCGGTCCTTTGCGGTGCTGGCCCTGGCCGAGATCGTGGGGCGGGTGGCCGTCACCGCGGGGCCGCTCGTGCCGACGGGGGTCGTCCGGGCGTGGCTCACCGCGACGATCGCCTGGTACGTCTCCGAGGGCGACCTGCGGGCCTGGGACGACGACTGCGGCTGGCTGCACGCGCCGGCCCACGGGGCGGACGCCCTCGGCGTCTTCGCGCTCTCGCCACGGCTGACGGCGGCCGACGTCGGGCGGATCGCGAAGGCCTTGTTCGACCGGCTGCTGGACCCGGCCACGCCGCTGTTCGCGGACGGCGAGGACGCCCGGATCGCCCAGGCCTTCTACGGCCTGTGCTGTCGCGACGACGTCGACCGGGACGCGGTCGACGGCTGGTTCGCGCTCGTGGAGTCGCGGGTCACGGCGGGGGCCCGTGGGTCCGCCCGGACGCCGCCGTGGTTGTCGAACACGGTGCGCGCGCTGCAGATGCTGTACGTCCTCGTCGACAGCCAGGCGGCGGTCACCCTCGTGGGGACCCCGGTCGTCTGCGGCTCGGCGGTGGCCGTCCGCGCGGCCGTCCTGCGCGCGCTCGCGCCGTGGTGGCCACCGTTGCGGCCCTGAGGGAGCCCTGGCGGCCGTCGGCCCTGTTCTAGAGATCGTGCTCGGCGAGCTCACGGAACTCGTCGGGGACGCCGGCCCCGCGGGCCAGCTCGACCGGGGCGTAGCCGACGGCGTGCCGGCCGAACTTCTCCCGGACGGCGTCCACGGTGCGGTCGACGACCCAGCGCGCCGAACCGGTCGGCGACCCGGGCCGGTGCGGGTCCTCCGGCTGGAAGGGCAGTTCGAGCTGGACGACGCCCTGGTGCTCGAGGTTGGAGACGGAGATCCCGAGCAGGGTGATCTCCGGCGTCGGGCCGGTCTCGTCGCCGATCGCCTGCCAGGCGAGCCGCTCGGCGACCTCGGTGAGCGAGAGGGTCGAGGAGATCGCGGCGCCGAGCGTCGTCGACCGGGTCACCGCGCGCATCCCGGTGTAGCGGACCCGGACGGTGATCGTGCGGCCGGCGCGCTCCTTGGCGCGCAGCCGGGTCGCGACCCGGTCGGCGAGGTGGGTGAGGACCCGGCGGACGAGCTCGGCCTCGGGCATCCGGCGGCCGAGGGCGGACTGGGCGCCGACCGAGCGCGCCCGGGCCGACGTGACGATCCGGCGCGGGTCCTCGTTGTGGGCGAGCGCGCTCAGCTTGGCGCCGACGGCGTCGCCGAGCAGCCGCTCGAGGGCGGACGACGGCGTCGCGGCGAGGTCGCCGATGGTGCGGATGCCGCGCTCGGCGAGCCGCTGCTGCGCGACCGGGCCGACGCCCCACATGAGCGCGACCGGAAGGGGGGCGAGGAACTCGTGCTCGTCGTCCGGCTCGACGACGACGAGCCCGTCCGGCTTGGCGACCTGGGAGGCGACCTTCGCGAGGTGCTTCGTGCGCGCGGCGCCGACCGAGATCGGCAGCCCGACCTCGGTGCGGACCCGCTGCCGCAGGGCCTGCGCGATGGCCGTCGGCGGCCCGAAGAGGTGCGTCGCCCCCGAGACGTCGAGGAACGCCTCGTCGATGGAGATCCGCTCGACGGCCGGGGTGAAGTCGTGCAGCACCGTCATGACGTCGTCCGCGAGCCGCTGGTACTCGCGGAAGTGGCCGCCGACGAACCGGATCGCCGGGCACAGCCGGCGGGCACGCCACCCGGGCATGCCGCCGTGAACGCCGAAGGCCTTCGCCTCGTAGGACGCCGCGAGCACGACCCCGCCGTCCGCGCTGCCGCCGACGGCGATCGGCCGGCCGCGCAGGGCCGGGTCGAGGAGCTGCTCGACGGAGGCGTAGAAGGCGTCGAGGTCGGCGTGCAGGATCGTCGGCCCGGCCCTCGGCTGCTTCTGTGTCACGCGCACGACAGCATGCTATTCGAACAAATGTTCGAACGTCATTGATGACTGGCCTCGGGGCGCCGAACGGTCGGGCTGCCGCTTCGGTCGGGAGTTCCGCCGGGGTTTCGCCCGGTTCTGCCTGGTCGCCCCGACGGTGCGTTTCCTAGCGTGCCGGGCCATGGTCACTTACCCAGGTCCGCGCCCGACGCCGCGTCCGACGGCGTCCGGTCGGAAGTTCGCCGTCCTGCTCTGTCTGCTGCTCCTGGCCCCGGGCGTCGCCGCCTGTTCGGCGGGCTCGGACCTGGCCGCTGCGGGCGCCGGTTCTGCCGCGGAGCCGGACGGCGGCGCCGGGGGTGACACCGTGGCTGGGGACGCCGGGCAGACCGATCCTGCCGGACAGACCGACCAGCAGGCGGCCGGCTCCGTCTGCGACCGGCTCGATGCCGCGACCGTGGGGCAGGTCGTCGGGCTGACGCCGCGAGGTTCCGAGGCGACGGAGGACGTGTACCCTCCGCGGCTGCTCGGCTCCCCGGAGGGCATCGTCTCCTTCGCCGGGTGCGAGTACGAGTTCGAGCACCCGGACGTGCCGGAGGGACTCAGCGTCGACGTCTACTACGCCGACGGCGGCCACGAGGAGTTCGAGAAGATCCGGACCACCTCGGTGCGACCGCCGAAGCCGCTCGCCGGGCTGGGGGACGAGGCTTTCGTCGCGCAGTCGTTGCAGACCTTCGTCTACGTCCGCAAGGGAAGCCGCATCGTGGTGTGCAGCTACCTGGTGCAGCACGAGGACGTCATGGTCGAGCTCGCCCGCCAGGTGGTCTCGACGCTGTGACCGAGCCGGCCGGCCCCGCCGCAGGTGCGGATGTGGCTGCGTGCAGCCACATCCGCTGGGCCTGCGGGACCGGAACGCCTGCTTCGGCCCGCGCCGCCGTAGCCTCCTGTCGCAGCCGTTCGGCGGCGGCGGGGCGGGACGGCGCCAGTACCACGGCCAGCCGCTCCAACGTCCGGGCCCGCTCCGGGACGCCGGAGACGTTCTCGAGGGCCTGCAGGTAGAGCGTCTCGGCGGCGGTCGGGTCCTGGCGTTGCACCGCGAGATCGGCCAACCGCGCCAGGGCCATCCCGATCACCGGCCGGTGCCCCACCTCCGTGGCCGCAGCCAGGGCCTGCTCGGCGGCGGTCGCGGCGAGTGCGCTCTCGCCCAGGCCGAGCCTGGCCTCGCTGAGCAGGGCCAGCATGTACGCCGTGCTGCGCCGGTTCGGGGACCGTGGCTGCAGTGCCATCGCCTCGACCAGCCCTGCGGCCGCCTCGGCGAACCGAGCCTGGTCCAGGGCGAGCGCGGCGAGGTTGCCGAGCGCCACCGTCTGCCCGGCGGCATCCCCCAGCCGCCGCTTGGCGGCGAGGCTGTCCAGGTAGAGGGTGCGAGCCGTCTCGGCATCGCCCCGGTCCTGGGCGAGGGTGCCGAGGTTGTTCCGGGCGACGCTCGCCTTCCCTTCGGCCCCGCCCGCCTCGGCGACCCGTACGGCGTCCGAGAAGGCCTGCCACGCGGCGTCAGCGTGTCCGAGCTCCCGGTGTGCCGCACCGGCGAGGATCCGGGCGTCGCAGAGCCCGACGACGTCTCCGGTGGTCTCGAACACGGCTGCCGCCCGGAGCGCCAGCGCGAGGGCGGCCGCATAGTCCCGGTCCTCGTTCGCGGCCACCCCGGTTCCGTGCCAGGCCACGGCCGCGGCGGACTCCACCGGGGTCGCCGCGGCCAGCAGCGGCAGCGTCTCCCGGGCCTCGTGGAACTGCCCTCGCCCGAGCAGGTAGCGGGTGAGCGCCCGGACAGTGCCCGGGTCCAGCTCCGCCGGGAGGCTCACGGCGGCGGTCAGCGCGGCTGACCGGACGTTCTCGAACTCCGTCTCGAGCTCGCTGTCGGACGCGTCCCGGTCGCGCAGCAGGTCGAGGAACACCCGGCAGTGGGCCGCGGCGACCGAGGAAGACCGGTGCGACCTGGCCAGCCGGTCGGCGGCCACCTGACGGACGGCCTCCAGCAGCACCAGCCGCGGGTGCCCGTGACGGTCCGTGCGGACAGAGACAAGGTTCGCTCCGGCCAGCGCGGCGGCGGCGGCCTCGACCGGGGCTGCGAAGCCGGCCCCGGCCGCCACCTGGGCGAGGTGCTGCGGGTTCGCGCCGCCGGCGAAGGCGCCGAGGATCTCCAGCAGCCGCGCCTCGTCGGAACCGAGCCGGCGGGCGCTCCACTCGACGGTGGCCGCGAGCGAACGGTGCCGGTCCGGGACGTCGACGGCAGGGTTCTGCCAGCGCGGGGCACCGTCGACCTCACCCACCGGCCGGCCCAGCGCGCTCCGGAGCTGGCCGACGATCTGGGCCGGGCCGCTCAGCCGCAGCTGGGCTGCGGCCAGTTCCAGCGCCAGCGGCAGGCCGTCCAGCAGGCGGCACAGCTCCGCGACATCGGCCGCGTTGGCGACCGTCACCTCGAACCCGGTCCGGACCGCGGCCGCCCGTTCCACGAGCAGAGCCACCGACGGCAGCCGTCTCAGTTCGGTCAAGGCCGGCCCCGGCTCGTGGACGTAGCCCAGCGCCGGGGCGGGGACCGCCAGGGGGCCGAGGTCCCGGACATGTTCGGCCGACAGTTGCAGCGGCACCCGGCTGGTGACGAGCACCTTGAGGCGGGGGCACCGGGACAGCAGGAGCGCGACGTCGCCCGCCGCAGGCAGCACGTGCTCGAAGTTGTCGACGACGAGCAGCCAGGCGCGGTCCCCGATGATGTCGGCCACCGAGTCCAGGGTCCGGGTGAGGCCGCGCGGGAGCGACACCCCGGCCGCGACCGCCGCGGCGACCTGGCCGGGCTCGGTCACGGCTGCAAGGTCGACGAAGTCCGTCGTCTCGAAACGCGGGGCGGCCCGGCGCCCGGCCTCCAGCGCCAGCCGGGTCTTCCCCACCCCGCCCGGGCCGGTCACGGTCACCATCCGCGGCTGGGGGCCGGTCAGCAGCCGGGTCAGGTCGGCGAGCTCGTCGTCACGGCCGATCGTCGCCGTGCTCGGCACGGGCAACCGGCAGACACCTGCACGGACCTGACGCTGCGGCCGCGACTGCCGTGCCGCTGCGGCGAACTCGCGTGCCTCCTCGGCGTCCAGGTCCAGGCCCTGCGCCAGCGCACGAACCGTCCCGCCTTGCGGCCGCTGCGTGGTCCCCCGTTCCATGTCGCCGATCGCCCGCACACTGACCCCGGAGCACTCGGCCAGCTGCTCCTGGGACAGGTGGGCGCGCAGTCGGTGGGCGATCAGCACCGCCGCGAAGCGCCCGCCGTCGTCGGCCGAGCCATACATATCGGACAGTATGCCAGCGGATGCAGGCGATGTGTCCCACGTCACTGCGGGATGCATGCATCAGGACGAGCGTCGGAAGGACCAGGTTCCGGTCACGCCGTCGGCACCGTCCGCGATCAGGGTCAGGGTGGATGCCGTGCACTTGAAGCTGTGCGCGGAGCCCAGCGGGCGGCCGTCGAGATGGACCCCGGATCCGAACGAGCGGGCGAGCCGGCCGAGTGGCTCGTGGTCGAAGACGGTGTCCTCGAACGGGCTGGTGATCTTCACTGTGACCCTCACCCGATCGAGGTCCACCACACCGACCCCGATCGTGCCGGTGCTGTCGTTCTCGGGCGGAAGCTTCAGCCGGTACCGGGCGGTGCCGTCGTACTGCAGCGTGCCGGCCAGGCCTTGCCGGGCACGGAAAGTCACCGGCTGCATCGGGTCGAAGCTCGCCGCGGCCGTCCCGTCGGCCTCGATCCGGAGCACCGCACCGGCGCCGCCTGTCTCGCTGACCCCGCCGACCAGGGCCAGTCTCGACCCGGTCATCGTCCAGGTACCTGGCAGGCACTGCGGCGGCTGGGCGCAGTGGTCGGCAAGCGTGGACACCGTGACGGTGACGGTGCTCCGGGCCAGGCCGCCGGTGATCGCCAGGTCGGCCGGTCCGGCCGCCACCCCCGGCAGCCGGACCCCGGCGGCCGGGCTCCCTTCCGGGCAGGTGCAGCCGGCAGCCGCGGTGCAGACCGGCGCGGTCAGCAGGTCCGGTACCGGGTGGTCGCCGTCCGCGCTGCCCAGCAGCCCTTCGGGCTTTCCGGTCGCGGTCAGGAGCAGGACGGCGTCCGCAGGCAGGACCAGTGAGACGACATCCACTCCGGCGGCCGGGGTCTTGGCCACGACCGTGTCGCCTGCAGCGAGTTGACGTGCTGTGCCCTGACTCGGTCGCGCCGGGGGGATGCCGTACCCGGTGATGTCCCAGGCCGCGCCCTGTCGTCGCCCGTGAAGGGTGCCCGGGGCCCAGCCGCGCAGGAATGCCGCCCGTGCGCTGGAGGCCCGCCAGGCGGCGGCGTTGCCGCCGGCGCCGAATCCCCGGAGCATCGGGTCGATCCGGGACCAGACATCCGCTCCCGAGCCGGCGAGCTGGGCGTAGAAGCCGATCGCGTCGTAGCTGCGGCCGAACAGCGAGCGCCGGTCCGGTTCCAGGTACTGGTACCACTTCTCGGTGGCCTTGGCGTCGCCGCCGCGCAGCGCCACCTGGACCCACATCGGGATCCCCTCCTGCAGCCAGGGCGCCAGGTTCTCCGCCGCAGGCCCGAGCAGGTCCAGCACGTAGCAGTGCATCGCCTCGTGTACCAGGAACGCCGAACGGTCGGCGTCGCTGAAGGTGGTGTCGAACGCGTGCGGATTGACGTGGATGGTGCAGCCCGTGGGACGTGTGCCATCGGCCGTGCCGGTGCCCCGGCAGGGGTAGGTGTACATGACGGTGAGGGACCCGTCGGGGTGGTTCTCGCGTTGCGCGCGGTTCATCGTCAGGTGCACCGGGATCCGCAGTGATCGGCCCAGCCGACCTGCGATGTCGGAGACCGCCGCATCCAGGGTCGGGCGCAGACGTCCGGCATCCGGGCTGTCGGCGGTGCTGCACGGCAGGTCCGGATCGGCCGCTCCGGCCGCGACGAAGGCTGCCGGAGCGATGTGCCGGTCGAGCAGAGCGCCGCGCACCGCGCCCTGCTGCGCATCATCCAGCTCTCGCCAGTGCGCGAGCGTCCACCAGACCGCGGCCGTGCCGGAGGCACGCACTCCAGGTGCGTCGGTCACGGTCGGTGCGCCCGGCACCGGCCCGATCGCCGTCGAGAACGCTGCCAGGGCGGTGGCCCGGTCGACCGTCCCGTCCGGCTTCACCTGCCGCAGCAGACGGTCGTACCCGGGGTCCGCCGCCGGGCTCGGCGCCGGACCCCGTGAGGGTGCAGGGGTCGGCGGCCCCGCGCACGCGGTGCCGAGCAGGACGACGGCGGCGGTCAGGGCCACCAGTCGGAGTGTGCGCACGAGAGTCCCCGAGATCGTTGGCTTCCAGGTCGGGCGGAGCCTATGCAGGGCCCCGGTGCGACTCCATGCGTAACCGGCAGAACCTCCGGCAGATCCTGCTACGGAACCTGGTCCGACCGTCGGGGCGGGGCGGTGCCACTGGCCGTTCCGCCCTCGGTGCCTGCCCGTTCGGGCAGGTCCGCCCGGGCCCTAGGGCGGGTCCGGGGCCAGTGTTCGCCGTCACACCTTCTGCCGCCGTCCGTGACCGGCTTACGGTCCAGGCCACCCCAGCGAACCCCAGCAGGAGGAGGCCGACCATGCAGGTCGAAGAGCTGCTCAAGCCGTTCCCCATCAAGGAGTTCCACCCGTTCCCCCGGGCGATGCTCGGGCCCGGCGCGCACGAGCTCATCGGGCCGGAGGCGCTCAAGCTGGGCTTCCGGCGGACGCTCATCATGACGAGCGGGCTGCGCGGCACCGACATCGTCCACAAGATCTCGGAGTCGATGAAGTACCACGGGCTCGAGGTCGTCATCTACGACAAGGTCGAGTCGAACCCCAAGGACTACAACGTCATGGACGCCGTGGCGCTGTACCAGGAGAACAAGTGCGACTCGTTCGTGTCGATCGGCGGCGGCTCGTCGCACGACGCGTGCAAGGGCGCCCGGATCTCGGTCGCGCACGACGGCCGCAACGTCAACGAGTTCGAGGGCTTCAACAAGAGCGAGAACCCGAAGAACCCGCCGCACATCGCGGTCTCGACGACGGCCGGCACCGGCTCGGAGACGTCGTGGGCGTACGTCATCACGGACACGACGACGGACCCCGACAACCCGCACAAGTACGTCGCCTTCGACGACGCGTCCGTGGCGACGCTCGCGATCGACGACCCGGTGCTCTACTTCGACTGCCCGATCGACTACACGGCGCAGTGCGGTTTCGACGTGCTCGCGCACGCCAGCGAGCCGTACGTCTCGCGGCTGAACTTCCAGCCGTCGCTCGGCAACGCGCTCCACGCGATCAAGCTCACCGCGGAGAACCTGCGGGCCGCGGTGTGGAACGGCCAGGACCTCGCCGGCCGTGAGGGGATGATGTACGCCCAGTACATCGCCGCCCAGGCGTTCAACTCCGGCGGCCTCGGGATCATCCACTCGATCTCGCACGCCGTGAGCGCGTTCTACGACACCCACCACGGGCTGAACAACGCCATCGCGCTGCCCCGGGTGTGGGCGTTCAACATGCCCGTCGCCTACAAGCGCTTCGCCGACATCGGCCGCGCGATGGGCCTCGACACCCACGGCATGACCGACGTCCAGGCGGCCGAGGCCGCGCTCGCGGCGGCGATCCGGCTGCTGCGCGACGTGGGCATCCCGGAGCGCTTCGTCGACGTGACCCAGAGCTCGTACTCGAAGAACCGGCTCGGCGCCGGCCCGACGAAGTTCTACGAGAACGCCTCGGTCATCACCGGCGACGACAAGGACGTGGACCGGATCACCAACCACGTCCTCGGCGACGCCTGCACCCCGGGCAACGCCAAGGAGTGCACGTTCGAGACGGTCCGCCCCGTCGTCGAGCACTGCATGACCGGCGACCTCGACGACCTGCTGTCCTGACCCGCCCCGCCCCTCGCCGCAGTTACTAGCCGGTCAGACCCATCTATCGGGTCAGACCGGCTAGTAACTCGGTGGGGTGGCGGTCTTCGACTCTGTCTGAGGAGTGACATGGCTTCCGAGGTCTCCCGCCCCGCCACCGGGCACGACGGGCCCGCCGCCCGGGCTGCCGGTGACCAGTCGTTCGGGGCCGGCGAGTTCGCCGACGTCGAGGACGTCGTCACCCGGTTCGCCGAGGTCGGGTACCTCGCGGACCGGCGGCTCGCGACGACGGTGTTCCTGCAGTCCCGGCTCGGCCGGCCGGTGCTCCTCGAGGGGCCGGCCGGCGTCGGCAAGACCCAGCTCGCCGCGACGCTCGCCGCGGTCACCGGACGGCGGCTGCTGCGGCTGCAGTGCTACGAGGGCCAGGACGAGACGAAGGCCCTCTACGAGTGGGACTACGGCAAGCAGCTGCTCTACACCCAGCTCCTGCGGGACAAGATCTCCGAGGTCGTCGCGGACACGACGACGATCGGCGAGGCGGTCGCGCGGATCGGCGAGCAGGACAGCGCGTTCTTCTCCGAGACCTTCCTCGCGGCCCGGCCGCTGCTCGAGGCGGTGCGCTCGCCCGAGCCCGTCGTCCTGCTCGTCGACGAGATCGACCGGGCGGACGAGGCGCTCGAGGCCGTCCTCCTCGAGCTGCTCGCGGAGTTCCAGGTGTCGGTGCCCGAGCTCGGCACCTTCCGCGCCGTCCACCAGCCGTACGTCATCCTCACGTCGAACACGACGCGGGACCTGTCCGCGGCGCTCAAGCGGCGCTGCCTCCACCTGTACCTCGACTACCCGAGCCCGGAGCGCGAGCTGGAGATCGTCCGCTCCAAGGACACCGGGCTGCCGGACGCGCTCGCCCGCAGGCTCGTGGACGTCGTCCGCTCGCTGCGCGGGCTCGACCTGCGCAAGGCGCCGAGCATCTCCGAGACCGTCGACTGGGCGCGCACCCTCGCCGTCCTCGGCGTCGAGGAGCTCACCGCAGCGGTGCTGTCGGACACGGCGAACGTCGTCCTCAAGTACCAGCGGGACCTGCAGCGGGCGCTCGACACCCTGCCCGCGTTCAGCGACCCGAACGCGGTCGTCCCGTCGTCCCTCGACGCGCACGCCCACGGGCACGGCCACGCGCACGGGCCCGGGCACTCGCACGGGCCCGGCGAGCCGCACCACGACCACGGCCCGGGCACGCATGCGCATGCCGAGGACGGCGACGTCGACGGCCGCGCGGTGCGCGCCGCGAAGGACCGGCCCGGCCGGCACGACGAGGCGTACTACGGCAGCCCGACGGCGGGGGAGCAGGCCGTCGCCCGCCGCACGGTCGGCCCCGGGCAGGGCGGCCGGTCGTTCGCGGCGGCCCTGGGACGCAAGGGTTCCGGCTCCGGCAAGGCCCCGGGCACGGGGCGCTGACGCGTGGAGGGTGCCGTCCACCGGTTCGTCCGGCTCCTGCGGCTCGTCGGGGTGCGGATCTCGGTCTCGGAGACCCTCGACGCGGTGCGGGTCGCGGCCGTCCCCGGCGTGCTCGCGGACCGCGACGTCCTGCGCGACGCCCTCGCCGTGACCCTCGTCAAGGACCGCCGCGACCAGCCCGCCTTCGACCGCGTCTTCGACGCGTTCTTCCGGCTGCGGCCGGTGCTGCCCCCCGCGCCGGAGGGCCACGGCCACACGCACGACGACCTGGACGACGGCGGCGAGACCGAGGCGATGACCCTCTCCGAGGAGCCGTCGAAGACGCCGCAGCAGGGCCACTCGCACGGCAAGCCCGCCGACATCCGGGACTACTTCGACGAGCAGGACCTCGCCGAGCAGTACAACCTCCACCAGGAGGCCAACAAGATCGACCTTGCCGCGCTCACCGACGAGATCGTCCTGTCGACGGACCGCACGAGCGTGCTCGGCGAGGCGGCCCGGGTCGAGCTGACCGTCTCGCGGCTGCACGGCGCCGGCGCCCCCGGCGACCTCGTCCGTTCGGACCGGCCGGCGCTCGACGTCATGCTCTCCGTCGCGCAGGAGCTCGCGCTGCTCGACTGGCTCGCGGGCGAGGTCGGGTCGGACGGCGACCTCGACCCCGAGGACCTGGCCCGGCTGCGGCGCCGGATCGGCGGGCTGCTCGTCGGTCTGCCGGAGCGGCTCAAGGACCACCTCGAGAAGCTCCTCGCCCTCGACCGCGAGGTCGAGTCGCAGGGCCTGACGCCGGCGCCCGTGCACGACCCGCTCGACGAGGAGCAGCGCGCCGACCTCGAGGAGTCGCTGCGCCGCCTCGTCCGGACGATGCACGGCGCACCGCGCGCCCGGCGCCGGGTCAGCGCCGCGGGCCGGGTCGACGGCAGCCGGACGATGCGGCAGAGCATGCGGTACGACGGGATCCCGTTCCGGCCGGTCACGGTGTCGCGCCCGCACGACCGCCCGCGGCTCGTCGTCCTCGTCGACGTCTCGCTCTCGGTGCGGGCGACGTCCCGCTTCACGCTGCACGTCGTCCACGGCCTGAGCAGCCTCGTCTCCCAGGTGCGGTCGTGGGCCTTCGTCGCCGACGCCGTCGAGACGACCGACCTGTTCGCCGAGCGGCACCCCGAGGACGCGCTCGGTCTCGTCGTCGCGGGGCTGCCGGCCGGCGGCGTGCTCGACGTGGACGCGGACTCCGACTACGGGAGCGTCTTCGGGGCGTTCGTCGAGGAGAACGGCACGGCACTCACCCGCCGGACGACGCTCGTCGTCCTCGGCGACGGCCGCGGCAACGGGCACGACCCGAACGTCGCGGCGTTCGAGGAGATGACCCGCCGGGTCCGGGAGACGGTCTGGCTCACGCCGGAGCCGTCCTACTCGTGGCGCCTCGGCCGCTGCGACCTGCCGCTGTACGCCGAGCACTGCTCGCGGGTGCAGGTGGTGCGGGACCTGTCCGGCCTCGACCGGCTGGCCCCGGGCGCATGAGCGCGCTGCCGGCCGGTGAGCCGGTGCCCGTCGACCCGTTCCGCCCCGCGCCCGACGGCCGGTACGTCGACGAGGCGGTCGTCGTCGTCCGGCGCCGGCCGATGGCCCTGATCGGCCCGGAGCGTTGGGTCGGCCGGACGACGCACTTCGGGATCGGCCGGCTCGGCGGGCGGCTGCTCGTCGTCCACGGCCTCGGGACGACGTCGGTGTCGGCCGACGTCTCGGCGCTCGTCGCCGACGAGCTCTTCGCGCCCGGCTGGGTCGTCGGCGCGGACGCCTTCGAGAGCATCGTCGCGGGCGTCGTGCTCACCTGTCACGAGGACCCCGGCACGGCGTGGGAGGCGTTCTACCGCAACACGTTGTACCGCCTCGCCGAGCTCACGGACGGCACACGCGCCGGTGCCGGAGCGGCTGGTGCCGGCACCCTCGCGGAGTTCGCGCCGATCTACCTGCGGACCGAGGCGCTCGTCGCGCGGACGGGTGCGCGCAGCCTGCTCGACCTCGGGTCGTGCTTCGGCTTCCTGCCGCTGCGGGTCGCGGACGGCCGGGCCGGTGCGGTCCGGGACGTCCTCGCGTGCGACGTCGCGCCCGGCACCGCCCGGCTGCTCGACGTCATGTCGCGCCGGCTCGGGACGCCGGTGCGCACGATGGCGAGCGACGCGGCCCGGGTGCCGCTGCCGGACCGCGCCGTCGACGTCGTCACGGTGCTGCACCTGCTCGAGCACGTCGACGCCGCCCACGGGGCGAGGATCCTCGACGAGGCGACCCGGCTCGCTCGGCGCCGCGTCGTCGTCGCGGTGCCGATCGAGGACGACGCGGACCCGACGTTCGGGCACGTCCGGACGATCGGCCTCGACGACCTGTGCAGCACGGGGGAGTCGTTGCGCACCAACGGCTGGGCCGCCCGCGTCGACGACCACCACGGCGGCTGGCTGGTCCTCGACCGGTTGTGACGCCGTCCGCCGGTGCCCGGGGTGGGTTCAGATGAGGCCGAGCTTGCTCGCTGCGTAGACCGCCTCCGCGCGGCGGGAGACCTCGAGCTTGCGCATGAGGTTGCCGACGTGGAACTTCACGGTCGTCTCGGAGATGAAGAGCTTGCCGCCGATGGTGCGGTTCGACATGCCCTGGGCGAGCATCCGGAGCACCTCGAGCTCGCGCTCGGTGAGCCGGCGGGCCTCGGCCTCGCCGGCGGCGTTGAGGCTGCGGACCATCGCGGCGGCGCTGCGGGCGTCGAACGCGCTGCCGCCCTGCCGGACGGCGCGGATCGCCCGGACGAGCTCGCTCGTGTCGACGTCCTTGACGACGTATCCCTTGGCGCCGCTCGTGATCGCGTCGAGGACGAGCCGGTCGTCGAGGAGCGTCGTCAGCACGAGGACCGCGACGGCCGGGTGCTCCTTGGTGATCCGGGCGCACAGGTCGAGACCCTCGGTGTCCTGGTTCGGGGAGAGCTTGAGGTCGAGCAGCAGCACGTGCGGCGTCGCGTGCCCGAGGACGGCGATCACCTCGGCCGGCGACGACGCCTCGGCGACGACGCGCAGGTCGTGCTCCCGTTCGAGGACGGCACGCAGGCCCTGGCGGACGATCGCGTGGTCGTCGACGAGCATGAGGTCGGTGCTCGTCGGGGCGCTCAGTGCGGCGGTCTGGGTCATGACGCTGCTCTCCGGACGACGGGCACCTGGACGAGGGTCCGGACGCCGCCGAGGCGGGACCGGCGGACGGCGAAGCTGCCGCCGAGCTCCTCGGCGCGGCTCGCCATGTTGACCAGGCCCCGGTGCCGGCCGTCGACGTCGCCGGCCTCCTCGACCCGCAGCAGGGTGCGCAGCGTCGCCGGGTCGCCGGTGCCGTCGTCGTCCACGGTGAGCCGGATCTGGCTGCCGCCGTAGGAGAGCCGCACGACGCAGCGGTTCGCGCCGCTGTGCGCGGAGACGTTGAACAGCGCCTCGCCGGCGAGCCGGGCCAGGGACTGCTCCGCGGCGACCGGCAGCGCGACCGGCGAGCCCTCGAGCCGCAGGTCGACGGCGAGGCCGGGCCGGGCGTGCAGTGCGCAGGCCTGCTCGAGCAGCCGGGGCAGGACGGGTGCGTCGCCGTCCCCGGTCTGGTTGAGCGAGTAGATCGCCGCCCGGAGCTGGCCGACCGCGTGCTGGGTGAGGTCCCGGGCCTCGGCGAGCCGACGGGCGACGTCCGTCCCCTCCAGCTCCCCGCGGGCGACCTCGACCGCCATCCCCGCCGAGAGCACGTACTGCGTCACGCTGTCGTGGAGCTCGCGGGCGATCCGGTGCCGCTCGACGTCCAGTGCCTCGCGCTCGCGGGCGGCGATGAGCAGCGCCTGCGCGCTCTGCAGCTCCTGGCTGCGGACGGCGAGGTCGCGGGCGTGCTGGTTCGCCTCCTGGGTGAGCTGGTCGGCCCGGGTGCGCAGCGCGACGCTGGAGTTGTAGAGCGAGGCGGTGTGCAGCGCGACGGCCGCCTGGTTGACGAGGATCCGCAGCACCGAGAGGTCGAGCGGCTCGGTGAGCTCGCGGGACGCCGCCCGGCCGGCGACGCCGCCGACCGGGACGCCGTCGATCGACATCGGGACGACGACAAGCCCGGACTCCTCGGCCTCGGCGCGGTCCGGCGGGTCGCCGCGCAGCCGGGCCAGCCACGGCCGGGCCTCCTCGGGCAGCGCCTCGACGGTGTCGACGACCCGGCCCGTCTCGTCGAGCCCGAGGAACCGGGGCCTGGACTCGGGCAGGCAGCCGTCGGCGACGGCGAGCACGACCCAGCGCGCCTGGAGGTGCTCGGCGGCGGCCTGGACGACGGCCGTGAGCAGCGCGCGCGGGCCCTCGACGGTACGGACGAGGGCGACCGAGATGTGGTCGAGCGAGCGGACGGCGGCCTCGAGCCGCTCGGAGCTGCGGCGGAACTCGCGGTAGTAGGAGTTCTTGCCCGAGCGGACGCCGGTGAGCGAGGCGAGGTCCGCGCTGCTCACGGCCGGCTCCTCACAGGGCGGCCCGGAAGAGCGCCTCGACGGCGGACGCGTCGGTGTCGCGCGGGTTCGTCGTCAGGCAGGCGTCCTCGAGCGTGGTGCTCGCCAGCCGCGGCAGGTCGGCCTCACTGACGCCCAGCTCGCGCAGGCCCTTCGGCACGCCGACCCGGTCGCCGAGCGCCCGCACCCAGTCGGCGAGCATGAGTGCGGCCTCGGACGCCGGCACCCCGGAGACCGGCAGCCCGACGGCGTCCGCGAGGACGGCGAAGCGGCTCGGGTCGGTCGCCGCGTTGTAGCGGATCACGTGCGGCAGAAGGACTCCGTTGCACACCCCGTGCGGTGCGTCGAGCAGGCCGCCGACCTGGTGGCTCATCGCGTGCGTCGCGCCGAGGATCGCGTTCGTGAAGGCCAGCCCGGCCTCCAGGCTCGCCTGCGCCATCCCGGTGCGGGCGGGTTCGTCGTCCGGCTGCACGATCGTGCGCTCGAGGTCGCGGCCGATGAGCCGCACGGCGGACAGCGCATGGATGTCGGTCAGCGGGTGGTGCGCGCGGGAGACGTACGCCTCGATGCCGTGGGTCAGGGCGTCGAGCCCGGTCGCCGCGTTGAGGTCGTCGGGCATCGTCGTGAGCAGCCGCGGGTCGGTGAGCGAGATGTCGGGGACCAGGGCCCGCCCGATGATCGTCACCTTCATCGCGCGGGCGGTGTCGGTGACGATGCAGAACTGGCTCACGTCGGCGCCGGTGCCGGACGTCGAAGGGATCATCATGAGTGGCGGGATCGGCCGGTCGGCGCGGTCGACACCGGCGTAGTCGAGGATCCGCCCGCCGTTGCCGGACAGGATCGCGACGCCCTTCGCGGCGTCGATGCACGAGCCGCCGCCTATCGCGATGATGACGTCCGCGCCGGACTCGAGGTACCGCTCGTAGCCCGCGGCGATCTCGTGGTCCTTGGGGTTCGGGGTGACGTCGGTCCAGACGGTCGCGGGCAGCCCGACGGCGGCGAGGTGCCCGACGAGCTCGGCGACCCAGCCCGCCTCGACGATGCCGGGGTCGGTGACGACGAACGGCCGGCGGGCGCCCAGGCGCAGCGCGCAGTGCCCGGCCTCGGCGAGGCTGCCGTGGCCGAAGACGATCTCGGGCGCGTGGAACTTCACGACGGACGCCGGTCGCGCGGCGGCCGGCTCCGGTGCCGCCTCGGGGAGGTCGGGGAGGCTCAGCGTCACGATCGCGGCCTCCTTCGTCGGAGCGAACCAGCGCCCGCGAGACTCGCGGCGGCCCTTCGACGGTACCCCGCTGCGCAGCGTGAGCGCAGCAGCGGAAGCGGGCTTTCCGGACATGGGGCGTCCCGCGGGCACTGCGCTCATCGCGGTCCTCCTGGGGCGTCGTCGTCCCGTGCGGCGTCGTCGGAGGTCGGCGGGAGGTGGGTCCCCCGTCCTGCCCCGTGTGGTGACGGTAACCGACCGGGCGGGCCCGGTCCCCGGCCCCGGCGGCCAGTCCCGACCTGCCCGATCGGGTAGGTGTCTCGATCTTCGCGACGGTGTAGTGGACGGCCCTCAGGCGCCGAAGACGAGGAAGGAGGCGGCGGTCGCGCGGGCGAGGGCGTCGTCCGCGTGCTTCTCGCGGGCCTGGCGGGCGGCCTCGACGAGGCCGAGCCCGCCGGCGAGCCCGGCGTGGACGGCGACCATGAACCCGACCGTGGCGGCATCGTTCACCGGCGAGATCGGTGCGAGGACGCCGGTCGTGCCGAGCGAGACGAGGCACGTGACGAGGCCGAGCAGCTCGTCGGCGCCGGCCGGGGCCATGACGCCGGAGTCGCAGCTCGCGAGGACGATCCGGTGCGGGGGCCGGTGCAGGCGCTCGAGGTCGAAGACGGTGAGCGGGCCGTCGGCGAGGCGCAGCGAGGAGAACTGCGGGTTGTCCGAGCGGAACGTGCCGTGGGCGGCGATGTGCGCGAGCGCCGCGCGGTCGATCGTGGCGAGGACGCGCTCGGCGGTGGCATCCGGGCCGGTGAGCACGATGGGTTCCTTGTGCGCGGCCGCCAGCGCCCCGAGCTCGCCACCGCCGGTCGCGAGGCCCGGCCCGGAGACGAGGGCGACGTGCCCGTCGCGCGGCGGGCGGGCGGCGTCCGCCCGTCGCCAGGCCTGGCTGGACGGCGAGATCGAGACGCCGCGCTCGGCGAGCACGGGGAGCAGGGTCCACGGGGCGGCGTAGTGCCGGGCGGTCGTGACGAGGACGACGGTCTGCGCGCCGCTGCGCTCGATCTCGGCGGCGGCCGGGCCGAGCAGCCGGGTCTGGAGCTGCTGCCCGGCGGCGGCGAGGAGCTGGTCGGTGTGCCGGGCGGCGCCGCGGGCGGTGCGGCGGAGCAGGGTCTGGCCGTGCTGCACGGATGTCGCCGCGGCGTCGGCCGGGCCGACCTCGTGGAGCTTCGTGCGCCGGCTCGTCGCGGTGACGGCGTACAGGGTGCCGTCGAGCTCGAACAGCTCGACGAGGGCGATGCCGTCCGGAGGCCGCCAGCGGTCGGCTGTGCTGGTCCGCGCCCGTGGGCTGCTGTCGACGGGGGCCGGGCCGGCCTCGCGGCGCAGCGCCCGGGACCGCACCGACGCCTCGAGCTGGTCGCGCCGGCGGCGCAACCGGGCGAGGGCCGCCTCGTCGCCCTGCTGCTCGGCGAGCTGCCGGCTCACGTCCCGGACGGCGGCCAGCTCGGCGACGAGCGCCGGATCGGCGCGGTCCTGCGCGGACGACGGCAGCCACTGGGTGCTGCGCAGCCGCTCGTTCCAGCGGACCGCCTTGTGGGCGTCGTTCGTCGCCACCGCGTGCCGCAGTGCGATCTCGACGAGCTCGCGGCCGTGGGTCGTCGCGGTGGCCCGGGCCTCGGTGGCGCCGAGGGTGAGGCGGTACTCCTCGAGGACGTCGAGGCCGCGTGAGCAGGCGGCGAGCATCGCTCGGGGGTTGTTCATCGTGCGGCAGAGCAGGGCCTGGGCGAGCCAGCCGGTGACGCGGTCGATGGCGGAGCCGCGGCGGCGGGAGGTGGCGGCTGCGGTGAGATGGGAGATGGAAAGATCTGTACGACGGGCGGCGAGCGCGATCCTGGCGGCAACGAGATGGGCGTGCGCGGCGTTCTCGAAGCCCAGCCTTCTGAGCCGCAGCGCGAGAGTGCTTGCCCGGGTCGCGTCGAGGCGCGACGGTAGGCGGTCCGCGATGGCTGCCCCCAGCGCGACGAGTCGTGCTTGGTCTGCCCAGGCGGGCCGCCCCTGACTCTCGAACAAGCGAGCTGCTGCCTTCGCATGACGCTCTGCGTCGGTGTGCTGCCCGATCGCGACGGCCGCACTTGCGGCGATGAGGTGCAGGTCTGCGACGGCCATTGGCCGACTTCTCAGCCGACCAGCCTTCGACAAGGCCGTAGTTGCCGTCACGTGCGCGTCGGACGACAGTCCCGCCGCGATGAGCGCCCAGCATTCTGTGAGATCCAGTTCCGGCACGAAGACATCGAGTGCTTCGTACTGACGCCGACTCTGGGCGAACAGCTCGAGAGCCCGCGGGAGCCTGCCGCCGGCGATGGCGGCGGCGCCGCAGTGATGAGTGGCGATCGCGTGCTCGAACTGCTGCCCAGCTCGCTCGAAGTGCTCTGCAGCTGCGGTGAACTCTGCTTCGGCCAGGTCGGTCTCTCCCAGAGCGAGTGCGACGACCGCGTGGTTGTTCCTTGCGCGTACCTCCCACAGTTCGTCACCTGCCCTGTGCAGCAGCGTCACAGCGGCCGAGAGTTCTTCGAGGGCCTCGTGCTGGTGCCCCTTCAAAGTGAGGACATACCCGAGCCGCACAAGGACGCGCCCTGCCGCCGCGCCTCTAACCAGCGAACGCGCTGTGGTGAGGCAGGCGATCCCCGCCGTCGTGTCTCCCTGTAAGGCGAGGGTGACACCCAGCGTCGACATGATGTCGGCGCTGCGTGCGGTGTCGCCCATCGTCTCCGCGGTCTTGAGTGCCCGCCTGAGCTCGCGACACGCTGCGTGGGTTTCCCCACGGTCACGAAGCACGATGCCGAGTGCCTGGCGAGCGGTAGCTGCTGCGGCCGGGTCAGGTTGCCCCGCAAGGATCGACCGAGCCCGACGCTCAGCCTCCAGTGGGCGTGACATGGCGAGGGCTAGCAGCGCCTCCGTGTCGAGAGGCTGCCGACGTCGCGTTCTGGTCGGCATGGAAAGACCATAGACAGGTTGCACACATGGCAACAGACTTACCCATCGCGGGCACGTAGATCATTCGGGGCGAAGGAGTCGGCCATGCCGATCGACAGACGGTCCGTCCAGCGCGAGCAGACGGAGCTTCTGCTCAGTGCGTTCGAGGGGCAGGTCCAGACCGATCCGCCGAACTGGCCTGATGTGCCGAAGGGCGAGGAGCCGGGGTTGCCGCCGCGCGCCGTGTTCAGGCGAGGTCGGCTCGTCGTCCGCGACGGATATCTCAACCTCGTGATCCGAACTCTCGCAGCACGATTCGACAGCGACCTGGCTGCGTTCGAAGTCATCCGGCCGAACCTGTTTGCTGGCATCTCCCAGATCGCGCTTCCGGACAAGGTCGACGTCCTCGAGGCACTCGCAGAGGTCGAGGCCGAACTCGGGGTCGATGTCGCAGCCGTGGATCACCTGCTGTCGATCACGCCACCGATCCTGCCGGGTTCTCGTTGCCCGGCGACCGAGCCGGAGTACGTCCCCGAGCACTCCCGGCCTTGGCCCCCGCAGGCGAGCGGCAGTCCCGACGGCGCCGGGGTCCTCGTCGGCGTCATCGACACGGGCCTCTTCGAGAACGCCGGCACCGACCATGACTGGCTCGTCGGGGTCACCGGCGAGTACGAGAAGGAGACCGACGGAGCGGGCAACATCCCCGTCTACACCGGGCACGGCACCTTCATCGCCGGCGTCGTGCGGTGCATCGCGCCGCGTGCCGACGTCCACGTGCTGCGCACCTTCTCGCTCGCCGGCGGTGCCTTCGAGACCGAGATCGCGATGCGGATCGTCGAGATGCTTCGCGCGGGTGTCGACGTCATCAGCCTGTCGGCCGGCACCTACGCGTACGGCAACAGCGGGATGCTCGCGCTGCGCCACGTCGTCGAGACGATCCTGCCGCGGCACAAGGGTGTCGTCCTCGTCGTGTCCGCCGGCAACGACTCGGTCCGCGACCCGTTCCTGCCCGCCGCGATGGCGAACACCGTCGCCGTCGGTGCGCTCTCGGCACGCGGAGACGACCGGGCGTGGTTCTCGAACCACGGCGGCTGGGTCGACGTCTACGCACCGGGCGAGGACCTCGTCAACGCCTTCGCGCACGGCTGCTACACGTACCAGGAGTCGCCGCGGAAGGGTGAGACGCAGGAGTTCTCCGGGATGGCCCGGTGGAGCGGCACGTCGTTCTCCGCGCCGCTCGTCGCCGGGCTCATCGCGGCGCGGATGTCCGCGACCGGCGAGAACGGGGTCACGGCCGCGCAGCGGCTCGTCGAGTTCGGGCAGACCCAGGCGATCCCGGGTGTCGGCGCCGTCCTGCGCCCCGGGGACGCGCTCGCCGGCGACTGACCCACGAACCGGGCCCTACGCCGTCCGGCATCTGAGACAGCCGTGCCGCAGAACACACCAACGACCCGGGAACACGGCGTGTCGGGCGTTGGAGCGCTCTTGTGACGACCGGGGGTACGGCTGTCTCAGGGCTGCGTGGCGGACCGGGCCGAGGGGCCGTCAGAGCAGGTCGGCGAGCCAGCCGGCGACCTTCGCGGCGCCGTCCGTCGCGACCGGACGCGACGTGACCGGCGTCGTCAGGGCTCGCGCGACCTGGGCGGCGAGGGCGTCGGGGTCGCACGCCTGCGCGTAGTCGAGGCAGTGCCCGGCGCCGTACCGGTCGAGGCGGTGCCGGACGTGGATGTTCTGCTCGAAGTGGTTGCGCAGCGGCACGTAGACGAAGGGCCGCCGGTTCGCGGTGAGCTCCATCGTCGTCGACAGCCCGCCCTGCACGACCGCGACGTCGCACGCCGCGAGGTGCTGGTGAAGGTCCGGCAGGAAGCCGTGCACCTCCAGACCCGGCCGGGCGGGGATCGCGTCGGGGTCGATCCGCGGGCCGGTCACGAGGACCACCCGCAGCCCGTCGACGGCCCGGCGCATCGCGGGGACGGCGTCCGCGACCCGGCGCAGCAGCGGCAGCCCGACGGCCGAGCCGCCGACGCTGACGACGCACACCGGCTCGTCGTCCCGGTAGCCGAGCCGCTCCCGCAGGGCCGCGCGCTCGTCGTCCCCGACCGGCGTCAGGCCGCTGACGTACCCGGCGAAGTCGAACTGCGACCGCGTCCACTCCGCGATCTGCGGCAGCCCCGGCCCGAACGACGCCGGGACGACGTCCTGCGGGTCGCCGACGAACACCGAGCGGTCGCGCAGCGCGGGGAAGCGCGCCCGGTGCTCGAGCATCTCGGCGTTGTAGTCGGCGGTCAGCAGGCTCTGCCGCTCGCCGCCGTCCGGCATCGGCAGCCAGCCGACGAAGTCGGTGAGCCAGACGAACGGCGCCCGCTTGAGGCCGGGGTTCTCGTGGAGGAAGTGGTCGACCTCCCAGGCCTCGTCGCCGACGACGAGGTCGTACCCGCTCGCTGCGACCTCGTCGAAGAGCATGAAGTTCGCGACGAGGATCTCGTCCATCCGGCGGATCGCCGCGAACGCGTCGAGGTCGTGGTCGGCGCACTCGCTCTCGACGTGCCGGCTCTCGCTCGCCAGGGACGCCGAGGCGGGGTGTACCCGCTCGCCGCGGTGCTCGAGGAACCGGCTCACCGGGTCCTGCGCGAGCCAGTCGACCTGCAGCCCGGGGTGCAGGGCCCGCAGCTCCGCGGCGATCGCGGCGTCCCGGCGGGCGTGCCCGAGCCCGATCGGGGACGACAGGAACAGCGCCCGCTTCGGCCGGTCCAGGCCGCGGGCCCAGGTGCGGCGGGCCGGGGCGGACGGCGGCCCGGACACCTTCTCCGCGAACGCCTTGATCTCGTGGTTGACGAGCACCGGGTCGCGCGCCGGCAGCCCGTGCCCGCCGCCCTCGACGAGCAGCAGCTCGCCGCCGGTGAGCTCGGCGAGCCGCTCGCCGATCGCGCTGGTCCTGACGGCGTCCTGCGTGCCGTGGACGACGAGCACCGGGCAGCGCAGGTCCCGGCAGAGAGGTTCGAGCGGCGTGCAGACCGCGCCGTCGCAGCCGAGCCGGCCCGCGGTGACGGCGGCCAGCACCTCCGGGCCGGTCTCCCGGCCCCAGACGAGACAGTCCTCGATCTGCTTCGTCGAGTGCGGCTCGCTGAACATCCGGCCGAAGAAGAACTCGAGGAACCGGTCGTACCCCTGCGGCCCCGACTCCAGCCAGAACGCCTTGTTGTACATCGCCCAGCCGTCCGGGTCCGGGGCGGGCGGCCCGTCCCACGCATGGGTCTCGCGGTGCGGCTGGGCGACGTCCAGTCCGCACGACGCGGCGATCGCGACGATGCCGTGCACCCGGTCGGGCCGCATCGCCGCGACCCGGACCGCCCACGAGACCCCGCACGACAGCCCGACGAGCACGGCCCCGGGCACGCCCGTCGCGTCGAGGACGGCGAGGGTGTCGGCGGCGTACTCCTCGTCGGAGTACGCCGCCGCCTCCGCGGGGTGCCCCGAGGCCCCGCTGCCCCTGCCGTCGAACGTCGTGACCCGGAAGTGCCGGCCGAGGAACGCCGTCTGGGCCCGCCAGACCCGCGACGGCACGATCGACCATGTCGGGAGCAGGACGACGTGCGGCCCGGTCGTGCCGAACCGCTCCCAGGCCAGCTCCACGCCCTCGCGGACGACGACGCCTGCCGCGTCGGGCAGCGCCGCCCGGCTGCCCGGGCTGTACGCCGTCCGCCCTGCGGCCGTGCCCGCCGCCGGCATCGTCGTCGTCATCGCTGCCCCGCCCCTGCGTCACCGACCCGCGCGGGTCAGCGACGCACCTCGAAGACGTTGTTGAACGGAGTCTGCGCCGCGATCCGGAACCGCGTGAACCCCGCGGTCGTCACGACGTCCCGGATCCGGGCCGGACCGGCCTGGGTGCCGAGCGCCATGCCGACGTCCTGGGCCAGCGAGGACGGCGTGCACAGCAGCGTCGAGAAGCCGTAGTACGCCCGGCCGACCGGGTTGAGGTTGTCCTCGACGGCGTCGCCGGCGACCGGCTCGACGATCATCCACGTGCCGTCCTCGGCGAGGTTCGCGAGCACGTGCTGCGCGGCACCGATCGGGTCGCCCATGTCGTGCAGCGCGTCGAACGTCGTCACGAGGTCGAACGGGCCGCCCGCCAGCGCCGTCGCCGTGGCGGCCTCGAAGCGGACCCTGTCGCCGACCCCGCCCTCGGCGGCCCGCTCCCGGGCGATGGTGACCGACCCCTCGTGGTAGTCGGAGCCGACGAAGAGCGACGCCGGGAAGGCCTGCGCCATGAGCACCGTCGAGGCGCCGTGCCCGCAGCCGACGTCCGCGACCCGGCCGCCCGCGGTGAGCTTCGGGACGACGCCGTCGAGCGCCGGCAGCCAGTCCGCGACGAGGTGCGCGTGGTAGCCGGGGCGGAAGAACCGCTCGCAGCCGTCGTGGACGTCGGCGTTGTGCTCGTGCCAGCCGACGCCGTCGCCCGTCCGGGCGGCCTCGAGCACGCCGGGGGCGTCCCGGACGGTGCCGTGCGCGATCTGGAAGAAGCCCGGCAGGTAGACCGGGCTCGTCTCGTCGGTGAGCGCCACCGCGTGCTCGGCGGGCAGCGTGTACGTCCGCGACGCCGGGTCGTACGTGACGTACCCGCCCGCCGCCTGCGCGTTGAGCCACTCCCGGGCGTAGTGCTCGCCGGTGTCGGAGAGGTCGGCGAGCCGGGACGCCGTGAGGGCCCCGTGCGCCGCGAGCAGCCGGTAGTAGCCGAGCCGGTCGCCCATGACGACGAGTGCGGTGTTCAGCGTGGCGCCGACCTCGTCGACGGCGCGGAACACGAAGGCCATGAGCTTGTCCATGTCGATCTCGGGGGCGGCCGGTGCGGTCGCGGTCCCCGGGTCTGTCGTCGTCATCGTGCGCTCCTCGCAACAGTGGGTGGGTGTGGTCCCACCGTCGTCGCGGGTGCGGGCACGTCGCATCAGGGGACCCACCTGGTCCTGGCCGCGACCGCCCCCAGGGGGCACCGGGGTTCCTAGACTGGCGCGATGCTCATCGGCCGGGCTGCCGAGCGGCAGCGGATCGACGGCCTCGTCGCCGGGGCCCGGGTCGGGCGTGCCGGGGTGCTGGTCGTCACCGGCGAGGCGGGCATCGGCAAGACGACCCTGCTCGGGTACGCCCGCGACCACGCGGACGGCGTCCGGCTGCTCGCGGCGGTCGGCAGCGAGGCCGAGCGGGACGTCCCCTTCGGCGGCCTCTCGCAGCTGCTGCGCCCGACGGACGACGACCTCGCGCTCCTGCCCGGACCGCAGGCCGAGGCGCTCGCTGTCGCGCTCGCCCTGCGCGCCGGCGTCGTCGGCGACCGGCTCGCCGTCGGGGCCGCCGTCCTCAGCCTGCTCGTCCGCTGGAGCGAGGACCGCCCCGTCGGTGTGGTCGTCGACGACGCGCACCTGCTCGACCGGCCCTCGGCCGAGGCGATCGCGTTCGCCTGCCGGCGGCTGCTCGCCGACCCGGTCTTCGTCCTCGTCGCGGCGCGCACCGGCGAGGAGGGCGCGCTCGTCACGGCCGGGCTGCCGGCGCTGGTCCTCGGCGGCCTCGACCGGGACGGCGTCGCCGCGCTCGCCGCCGGCGCGGGCCACCCGGCCGGCCCGGAGCGCAGTCGGTTGCTGCACGAGGTGACGGCGGGCAACCCGCTCGCCGTGCTCGGCCTCGTCCACGAGTCGGGCAGCAGCCTGTCGTCGGCGCTCGGCTCGCCCGCACCCGTCGCGGTGCCGCAGGCACTCACCGCCTGGTACTCCGAGCAGATCACCGCGCTCGGCCCGCAGACCCGGCGGCTGCTGCTCGTCGCCGCTGCGGGCGGTGCCGACCTGGGGGTGCTCGCCCGGGTCGCGGCGGCCGACGGGGTGGACCTGCAGGCGCTCGCGCCCGCCGAGCGGGCCGGGTTCGTCACCGTCGGCCCGGCGCGTCTGGCGTTCGCGCACCCGCTCGTGCGGGCCTCCGCCTACGCCCTCGCCTTCCCCGACGAGCGGCGCGAGGTGCACCGGCTCGTCGCCGACGCGCTCCCGGCCGAGGACGTCGACCGCCGGGCCTGGCACCGGTGCGAGGCGGCGATCGGACCGGACGACGCCCTCGCGGCGGAGATGGCCCGGGTCGCCGCCACGGCCGGCAGCCGGGGTGCGCACGCCGTCGCGGCGTCTGCGTCCGAACGCGCGGCGCGGCTCGTCACGGGGGCGGGGGAGCGGGCCGAGCACCTGCTCTCGGCAGCGGAGTCCGCGTGGCACGCCGGGGACGGCGACCGGGCCGTCGACCTCGTCGACGAGGCCGTCCGGCTGCCTGCGTCGACGCAGGTGCGGGTGCGGGCCCTCGCACTCACGGGGGACATCTCCGCGCAGCGCGGTGACCCGGCCAGGGCCCGGCGGGCGCTGCTCGGGGCCGCTTCCACCGTCGCGTCGACGGACCCGTCCCAGGCCGTGCTCCTGCTGGCCGACGCGGTGAGCGTGGGGTTCTTCCAGGGCTCGGCCGCGGCGGCGCTCGACGCGGGCCGCCGGCTCACGGTCCTGCTCCGCGGGGACGTCTCCGGTGCGGCGCGCGGGGTCGGGACGCTCGCGGTCGGGATGGCGCAGATCCTCGCGGGGCGGGCAGGGGGCGAGCAGATCCGTGAGGGTGCGGCCCTGCTCGACGCCGCGACGGCTGCGGAACGGGTCGGCATCCGCCCGGCCTGGCTCATGTACGGCCCGCTGTTCCTGCGCGAGCGGGGCGCCGTCCGCAGCCTCGTCGCGACCGCGCTCGACGAGGCCCGGGCCCGCTCGGCGATCAGCACGCTGCCGACCCTGCTCTTCACGCTCGCCCGGGACGACGCGACGACCGACCGCTGGGACAGCGCCACCGCGCACTACTCGGAGTGCGCCGCGCTGGCCGGTGAGCTCGGGTCCACGACGACGCTCGCGCTCGCCGTCGCCGGGCAGGCCTGCCTGGAGGCCCGGCTCGGCAACGCCGACGCGTGCCGTGCGCTCGCCGCCCAGGCGCTCGAGCTGTGCGCCGAGTACCCCGTCGACATCGCGCGGGTCTGGGCCGAGCAGGCGCTCGCCGAGATCGACCTCTCCCTCGGCGAGGTCGGTGCGGCCCGCGAGCGGCTCGCCGACCTCGAGGGCATCCTCACCCGGCTCGACCTCGCCGACCCCGACGTCTGGCCCACCCCGGACCTCGTCGAGGCCCTGCTGCGCGCCGGTGAGCCGGACGCCGCGCGGGAGGCCGCCGAACGGTACGCCGCCGCGGCCGACCTCAAGGGCCTGCCGTGGGCGAGGGCCCGGGCGGCCCGGGCCTGCGGGCTGGTGGCACCGGGCGAGGACCTCGACGTCTGGTTCACCGCCGCGCTCGACCTGCACGCCGCCACCCCGGACCGGTTCGAGGAGGCGCGGACCCGCCTCGCCTACGGCGCCCGGCTGCGCCGCGCGCGCCGCCGGGTCGACGCCCGCGGGCAGCTGCGGGCCGCGCTCGCGGCCTTCGAGCGCCTCGGCGCGCAGGTGTGGGCGGCCACGACCGCCGCCGAGCTCGAGGCGACCGGTGAGGTCGCCGCCCGGCGGGACGGCTCGGCGCACGAGCGGCTCACCGCGCGCGAGCTGCAGGTCGCCGTCCTGCTCGCCGAGGGCCGGACGACGCGGCAGGCCGCGACAGCGCTGTTCCTCAGCCCCAAGACCGTCGAGTACCACCTGCGGCACGTCTACACCAAGCTCGGCGTGACGACCCGGGCCGGCCTCGTCGAGCGGCTCGGCGGCGCCGGAGCGGTGTGAGTCGCGGCATCGTGCCGGCTCTGCTCAAGGCGTTGCCTATGGACGACGCCGCCAAGTGCGCCTGGACGCCCGCCCGCGCACGACGAACCCTGGGGGCATGACCACACCGCGCTACTGCGTCGTCGGGGCCGGGGCCGCCGGGCTCGGCGCGCTCCAGGTGCTCCTCGCCCAGGGCTTCGCCGTCGACTGCTTCGAGCGCAGCGACCGGGTCGGGGGCCACTGGCACACCGACTACGAGTCGCTGCACCTCATCACCTCGCGCGACGTCTCGGGCTTCGAGGGTCACCCGATGCCCCCGGAGTACCCGGTGTACCCGAGCCGCGCGCAGATGCTCGCCTACATCGAGTCCTTCGCCGACCGGTTCGACCTGCGCCGGCACGTCACGTTCGGCACCGAGGTGCTGAAGGTCGAACCCGAGGGACCGGCCGGGGCGCAGGGCTGGTGGGTCGAGACGTCGGACGGCGCCCGCACCCGGTACGACGGGGTTCTCGTCGCCAACGGGCACCTGTGGAACCCGAACCTCCCCGACGTCGCTGCGGACTTCACCGGGCACGGCGTGCACTCCGGGCGCTACCGGAACCTGAACGACGTCAAGGGCGACCGGGTGCTCGTCGTCGGCGCCGGCAACTCCGGCTGCGACCTCGCGGTGGACGCCGCGAACGCGCGCCTCGACGTCTCGATCTCGGTCCGGCGCGGGCAGGTCTTCCAGCCGAAGGCGATCTTCGGCCGGCCGCGGGCCGAGCTCACCTGGCTCGCGAGGCTGCCGCCGGTGCTCCAGGAGCGGGTCTCCCGGGCCCTGGTCCGGATCGTCATGGGACCGCCCGAGGTCTACCGCGGCCTGCCGGAGCCGGTGACCCGCAACCTCAACGACCAGCCGCCGGTCGTGAACAACCTGCTGCCGTACTGGATCCAGCACGGCCGGGTCACCGTCGTCCCGGGCATCTCGCGGATCGACGGGCAGGTCGTGCACTTCACCGACGGCACGTCGAAGGAGTTCGACACGATCCTCTGGGCGACCGGGTTCCGGACGACGCTGCCGTTCCTCGACAGCGCGCTGCTGCAGTGGAAGGACGGCGTCCCGCTGCGGGTCGCCGGGCTCACCGTCCCCGTCGGCCTCGAGCGGCTGTGGTTCGTGGGCCTGTCCGCGCCGCGCGGCCCGCAGCTACCGCCGTACGGCCGGCAGACCCGGCTCGTCGCCCGGGTGATCCGGCTGCTGGAGAAGGGCACTACGGTGGCGCACGCCTTCGACCGCCAGCGGCCGGACAGCCGCATCGACATCGTCAAGGTGGTCTGGAACCAGCAGATGGCCGACGCCGAGAAGGCCGTCGCCGCGCTCGAGCAGAAGGTGGCCTGACATGGCGGGACGGCTCGACGGCAAGGTCGCGGTCATCACCGGCGGCGCCCGCGGACAGGGCGCCTCGCACGCGCGCCGGCTCGCCGAGGAGGGGGCCCGGGTCCTCACCGGCGACGTCCTCGACGCCGACGGCGAGGCGACCGCGGCGGCGCTGCGGGCCGAGGGCCTGAGCGTCGACTACCTGCACCTCGACGTCACCTCCCCGCAGGACTGGGCCGCCGCCGTCGGCACGGCCACCGACCGGTTCGGCGGCCTCGACGTCCTCGTGAACAACGCCGGGATCATCCACGTCAACCCGCTCCTCGAGGAGCGCCTCGAGGACTGGAACGCACTTCTCGCCGTCAACGTCACCGGCGCCCTGCTCGGCATGCAGGCCGCGATCCCGGCCCTGCGCGAGCGCGGCGGCGGCTCGATCGTCAACATCTCGTCGATCTTCGGCCTCGCCGGTGCGAGCGGCTACGTCGCCTACTGCGCGAGCAAGGCGGCGCTCGTGACGATGACGAAGACCGCTGCGATCGAGCACGCCGCGGACCGGATCCGGGTCAACGCGGTCTGCCCCGGCGGCGTCCGGACAGCGATGAACGAGAACGAGGGTACGGGCGTCGTCCCGCTCACCCCGATGGGACGGCGGGCCGACGCCCGCGAGGTGAGCGGCACCGTGCTCTTCCTCGCGAGCGACGACTCGACGTTCGTCACCGGCACCGAGATCGTCGTCGACGGCGGGTACCTGGCGCGTTAGCCGTCGTCGAGGGCGGAACGCATGGCCGCGCGCCAGAGATCGTCGAGAGAGTCAGCCTGCCGGCGGTGCTCCAGGACCGGCTGCCAGGTGCTCGGGATCACGACCCCGACGTGCTCCGCGATCCGCCGGACGACGTCACCCGGCTCGGCGACGATCTCCTCGTAGCTGACCTCGAGCGGCCGCAGGGCATGCCGGTCGAACCAGGACGACCACGCGGCCTCGTGCGCCAGCACCGTGTCGTGCAGCCTCCTCAGCAGGTGGGCGTCCTCGTACGGCTCCCGGAGCGCGCTGTCGCCGTCCTGCCAGTAGCCGGTCTGCTCGGCGCGGCACCAGGAGACCGCCTGGGCGACGACGTCCAGACGCCGGAGGTGGACGAAGACCAGCGGCCCCAGAGCGCCCTCGAGGGCACGGATCTCGTGGTCCCCCGGCTGCCCACCCAGGCCGTGCACGACCCGGTCGAGGGAGCCCCACATGACGCGTGCCGCGAAGACCCCGTTCCCCGTCGTGGCGGCGGCGCGAACGGCCCTGACGTAGCTCGGATAGTCGGCCGCCCTTTCCGCGGCGACCCCTACGCCCAGCCGCCGAGCCCACGCGGCCTCGTCGGGCTCGCGGAAGTACGACTCGGGTCGTCCGAGAACGCCGGTCGACCTCAGGAGACTGCACAGCAGGGTGCTCCCGGTGCGCGGGGTGCCGCAGAGGAGGTAGCCCGACGGCTCGCTCATCGCGGCAGCGTAGCCAGTGCCTACCGCATCACGAGGCCGCCGCTGATGACGACGGTCTCGCCGGTGAGGTAGGCGCCGGGGACGCTGCCGAGCCGGTAGACCCAGTCGGCGATCTCCTCGGGGGTCGCGGCGCGGCCGAGCGGGACCGCCTTGACGGCCTGCTCGATCCGGCCGCCCGCAAGGGTTCCCGGCGTCGAGACCCAGCCCGGGGCGATCGCGTTGACGCTGATGCCGTCGCCGGCCAGCTCGATCGCGAGCGACCGGGTCACCGAGACGACGGCGGCCTTCGAGGCGCTGTAGACGAGCTGGCCGCGGGAGACCGCGAACGCGTCGATCGACGCGAAGTTCACGACCGCACCGCCGCCGTCGTGCGCCCGGACGAGCGCGACGGCCTCGGCGGTGACGTTGAGCGTGCCGAGGACGTTGATGTCGAAGATCCGCCGGTAGGTGTCCTCGGTGAAGTCGTCGAGCGTCGTCGTCGGGTAGATCCCCGCGGCGTTGACGACGGCGCGCACCTGCGTGCCGTCGGCGTCGTGCGCCGACCCGAGGGCGGTCGCGACGGCCGCGCGGTCCCGGATGTCGACGGGTACCGGCACGTAGCCCGCCCCGACCTCGGCCGCGACCGCGGCGAGGCCGCTCGCGTCGACGTCCACCGCGAGCACCCGCCAGCCCTCGGCGACGAAGCGTTCGGCGACCGAGCGGCCCATGCCGCTGGCCGCTCCGGTCACGACGGCCGCGGAGGTCATCTGCGTCATGGTCGGACTATCGACGGCAGGGCCGGCCCTGTACAGCGGCACTCGCCGACACGTCCGGTAGGCGACGCCTATGGCGACCGTCCTCTGGCGCCCTGCGCACCTCACCCGGGCCGAGAAGCGTGCGTCTCCCTCCAGAGGACGCCTTACCGCAGCAGGGGGTCAGGAGGGCAGCCGGCGCAGCAGCTCGGCCGCCATCCGGATCATCTCCTGGGTGGCCGGCGACAGCTGGCTCCCGGTCCGGGTGACGAACGCGAAGGTCTCGACGAGCGGCGGGTCGAGCGGTGCCCACGTGAGGTGCTCGGACCACGCGCTCTCGCCGAGCAGCGGCCGGGAGACGACGGCGTCGCCGGCGCCCCGGGCGGCCAGCGCCAGTGCCGCCGCGGGCAGCTCGACCTCGATGGCCGGCTCGAGCGTGACACCGGCGGCCCGGGCCCGTTCGCCGAGCTGGCGGCGGGTCGGGTCCTGGTCGCCCCAGCGGGCCTCGGGCAGCACGAGCGGGGCCTGCGCGAGCTGCTCGACCGTCACGGGTGACGCCGTCCGGGCCGGGTCGACGCTCACGTAGACCGCCTCCGCCGTCCAGACCGGCGCGGTGACGTCGAGGCCGCGCTCGTCGACCGGGAGCGCGACGAGCCCGGCCTCGAGCCTGCCGTCCCGGACGGCGTCCGCGACCTCGGCCGAGTTGCGCCCCAGCACCCGGACCCGCACCCCCGGGTAGCGCTCGCGGAACCGGGTCACGAGGTCGGTCAGGAGGAAGTGGTGGGCGCTGCTGAAGGTGCCGAAGGAGACGGTGCCGCCGGTCAGGGTGCGCACCGGCCGGACGGCGTCCACCGCGTCGTCGACGGTGGCCAGCGTCGTGCGGGCCCGGGGGAGCAGCAGCCGGCCGGCCTCGGTGAGGGCGAGCCGGCGGTTCGTCCGGACGAACAGCACGACCCCGAGCTGCCGCTCGAGCCGGCGGATCTGGTCGGACAGGCTCGGCTGCGCGATGTGCAGCGCCTGCGCGGCGGCGGAGAACGACCCGTGGTCGACGGCGGCGACGAAGTACTCCAGCTGGAGGAGCGTCACCCGGGCCGGCACACCCGGAACCTAGCGGTGCGCAGGTTCGGTCGGCGGCCGCCGACCGTCGTCAGGGGCGTGTCGAGGCGAGGTACCCCGCGGCGATCTCCCGGGCGTCCGCGGGCGGCAGCACCCGGCCGTGCCCGGGGAGCACCCGCGTGACGTCCCGCCCGAGGAGGTCGGGGCGCAGGAGGCGCTCCATCGTGCGCCGGTACGCCGCGACGTCCGCGCCGTGGCAGGAGTCGATGAGGCCGCCCTCGTAGAGGACGTCCCCGCTGAAGAGCGCGCCCGAGCCGTCGAGCAGCGCGAGCGAGCCGGGGGTGTGCCCGGGCAGCGAGAGCACGGTGACGGTGCGGTCCCCGAGGTCGACGACGTCGCCCTCCTCGAGCGGCCGGGCGGCGGGGACGCCCCGCAGCCCGTAGGCGTCGAGGTCGAAGCCCGCGTGGGGCAGCGCGGTGAGCGCGACGTCCGGCAGCGCCCACGCCGGGTCGTCGGCCAGGCCCAGCAGGTCGAGCAGCGTCGCGGTGCGCAGGCTCGCCGGGCCGGGACGGCGGACCTCGTCGACCTCGGCCGCGTGCACCCGGCAGTCGGCGAACTCGTGCGCACCGCCCATGTGGTCGAGGTGCGCGTGGGAGAGGACGAGCACCGGGTCGTTCTCGAAGAGCCACGGCAGGCTCTCGCGCAGTGCCACGACGCCGAGGCCGGAGTCGACGACGAGGTCCCGGTCGCGGCCCCGGACGTGCCAGATGTTCGCGGCGAGCAGCTCGCCGCCGTGCGGCTCCTCGACGAGCGTGACGCCGTCCCCGACCTCGGTCACCCGGAACCACCGGTCGGGTGCGACGACCGGCAGGTCGTCCGGCTCGCGATGCGTCACCCCGCGCACGCTAGCGCCGGACGCCCCACGCCGCACCGCCCGGACCGATGGGGAAGAGTGGTCCCCATGGACGACCAGATGCTCGCGGCCAGGCTCCACGGCACCGGCGACCTGCGGGTCGCGTCGGAGCCGGTCCCCGTGCCCGGTGAGGGCGAGTCGCTCGTGCGGGTCACCGCCGTCGGCATCTGCGGTTCCGACCTGCACTGGTACGCGGAGGGCGGCATCGGTGACGTCCGGCTGACCCGCCCGGTCGTCGTCGGGCACGAGGCGGGCGGTGTGATCGCCGCCGGACCCCGTGCCGGGCAACGGGTCGCGATCGACCCGGCGGTGCCGTGCGGGCACTGCGAGCTGTGCGTCGCCGGGCACCGCAACCTCTGCCCCACCGTCGGGTTCCTCGGGCACGGGCTGACGGACGGCGCGCTGCGGCAGTACCTCGCATGGCCCGACCACCTGCTGCACCCGGTGCCCGACGCGCTGTCCGCGGCGGACGTCGCCATGCTCGAGCCGCTCGGGGTGGCGATCCACGCGCACGACCTGGGTCACCAGCAGGTCGGCGACACGGTCGTCGTCGTCGGCTGCGGCCCGATCGGCCTGGGCCTGGTGCAGGTCGCGCGGGCCGCGGGCGCGACGACGGTGTTCGTGGCGGACCCGCTCGCGCACCGCACCGAGGCCGCTCTGCGGCTCGGCGCCGACGTCGTCCTCCCGCACGAGCCGGCCGCGTTCGCCGCCGCTGTCGCGGAGCGGACCGGCGGGCGCGGCGTCGACGTCGCGTTCGAGGCGGTCGGGTCGGACGACGGCGTGGGCCTCGCGATCGAGGCCGCGATGCCGGGGGCGCGCGTCGTCCTGGCCGGCATCCCCGGCGTCGACAGCACGACGTTCACAGCCTCGACGGCCCGCCGCAAGGGTCTGACGCTCGCGCTCGTGCGGCGGATGAAGGAGGTCTACCCGCGGGCGACCGCCCTCGTCGAGCGGGGGACCGTCGACGTCCGGAGCATGGTCACGCACACGTTCGGGCTGGCCGACACCGAGAAGGCGTTCGAGGTGGCGCACGCGCGGACCGGTCTCAAGGTCGTCGTGACACCGACGGACGACGTGTGACGGGCGAGCCGCTGGTCCTCGCCGTCGACTGCTCGACGACGGCGTCCAAGGCGGTCGCGTTCGACGCGCGCGGCCGTGAGGTGGCGACGGCGTCGACACCGTTGGACCTCGACCGCCCCGGCCCCGGACGGCACGAGCAGGACGCCGAGCAGTGGTGGACGGCGACGCTCGCCTCGCTCGCCCGGTGCGTCGCCGCCCTCGACGACCCGGGCCGGGTGCGGGCGCTGTGCGTGACGCACCAGCGGGAGTCGTTCGTGTGCCTCGACGCCGACGGCCGCCCGCTGCGGCCCGCGATCCTGTGGCTCGACTCCCGGGCCGGCGCGGAGATCGCAGCGCTCGGTTCGCCCCGGGTGCTCGCCGTCTCCGGCAAGCCGCCGGACACGACCCCGGCGATCTACAAGCTCGCCTGGCTCGCACGGCACGAGCCGCAGATGCTCGGCGCCGCCGCCCGGGTCGCCGAGGTGCACGCGTTCCTCGCGGAGCGGCTCACCGGCCGGTGGGCGACGAGCACCGGGTCGGCGGACTCCCTCGGCCTGCTCGACCTCGCCGCGGCGCAGTGGTCGCCGGAGCTGCTCGCGGTCGCCGGGGTCCGGCCCGACCAGTTGCCCGACCTCGTGCCGCCGGGCGCCGTCCTCGGCGACCTGCTCCCGGACGTCGCGCGCACGATCGGCCTGCCCGCGCCCGTCCCGCTCGTCGCCGGGATCGGCGACGGCCAGGCCGCCGGGCTCGGGGCGGGTGTGGTCACGGGCGGGGAGCCCGGTGCGGCGTACCTCAACCTCGGCACCTCGATGGTGCTCGGGACGCCCTCCGACCGGTATGTGACGGGGCAGGCCTTCCGGACCCTCGCCGGGGCGCCGGCCGGGACGTACGTGCTGGAGACGGTGCTCAACGCGGCGGCGTACCTGGCGGACTGGTTCCGCCGCGAGCTCGGGGACCCCGCACTCGGCGGGGCCCCCGACCCCGGGCTCGAGGCCGCGGCCGCGGCGCTGCCGCCGGGGGCGGACGGCCTGCTCGCCGTCCCGTACTGGAACGCGGCCCAGACCCCTTACTGGGACGCCGCCGCGCGCGGCGCGGTCGTCGGCCTCACCGGGGCGCACACCCGCGCCCACGTCTACCGCGCGCTGCTCGAGGGCGTCGCGTTCGAGCTGCGCCTGCACCTCGACGGGCTGGCGGCGGCCGGGACACCGGTGACGAGCCTGCGCGCGATGGGTGGCGGGAGCCGCAGCCCGCTGTGGGCGCAGGTCGTCGCCGACGTCACCGGCCGCGGGCTCCGGCTCGCGGAGGGGCGCGAGATCAGCGCCCGGGGCGCCGCAGCGCTCGCCTGGGCCGCCGTGGGGGGCGGGGCGCTCGCCGACGTGTGCGCCGCCGTGGGGCACCTCGGGGCGACCGTCACCCCGCGGCCGGACGTCACCGCCGCGTACGACCCGGTCTTCGGCCTCCAGCAGCAGGTCTACCCGCGGCTGCGCGAGGTGTTCTCCGGGCTCGCCGCCCTGCAGGGCGGTGCGCAGGGCACCGCGCAGGGGTCGAGCCTGCCGCCGCGGTCAGCCGGCGCGTAGGTCGACGAGCCCCGGCACGCCCGCCGGCACGGTGCACGTCGACCCGATCGTCTCGGCCTCGCCGGTGCGGGCCGCCTCGAGGAGCGACTCCATGACGTCGAGGACGTGGAGCGCGACGTCGGCGGACGCCCGGTGCGGCGTACCCTCCGCGAGCCCGCGGGCCAGGTCGGCGACGCCGACCCCGCGGCCGGCAGCGACGTAGCCGGCCGACGGCGGCACCTCGCGCCAGGCGTCGGCGCCGGCCGGGAAGACCTCGACGGTGCCGTCGAAGTAGTTGGGGTCGGGCAGCGACAGCGAGCCCCCGGGGCCGTGGACCTCGATCCGGGGCATCCGGGTGGCCCACGCGTCGAACGACATGACGAGGGTCGTCAGGGCGCCTCCGGCGTGCTGGAGGACGCCCGTGACGTGGGTGTCGACCTCGACGTCGAACGCCGTCCCGGCCCGTGGCCCGCTGCCGATCGTGCGGCTGCGGGCGGGCCGGGACGCGAGCCCGACGACCCGGTCCACGGGGCCGAGCAGGTGGACGAGGGCGGTGAGGTAGTAGGGCCCCATGTCGAGCAGCGGCCCGCCGCCGGGCCGGTAGTAGAACTCCGGGTCCGGGTGCCAGCGCTCGTGGCCGGGGGTGGTCATGAACGCGGTCGCCGCGTGCGGGACGCCGATCGTGCCGGCCGCCACGACGTCCCGGGCGGTCTGGACGCCGGTCCCGAGGACGGTGTCGGGGGCGCAGCCGAGCCGCCGGCCCGCCGCGGCCGAGGCCTCGACGACGGCGCGTGCCTGCGCACCGGTCGCGGCGAGCGGCTTCTCGCCGTAGACGTGCTTGCCGGCGGCCAGGGCGGCGAGGGCCACGTCGGCGTGCGCCGCGGGCACGGTGAGGTTGAGGACGACGTCCACGTCGTCGGCGGCGAGCAGGTCGTCGAGCGTGCGGACGGCGGCACCCCCCGCCGCGGCGGCGAACGCCTGCGCCCGCGCCCGGTCCAGGTCGGCGACCGCCGTGACCTCGACGTCCGCGAGCCCGGTGAGGGTCGCCGCGTACTGGCCGCTGATCTTCCCCGCCCCGACGACACCGACCCTCAGCGGCGTCACAGGGCGGCCGGCTGGTCGGCGGCGTCGCGGGACGGGTCCGGGTCGGTCGAACCCCTTGCCGCCCAGAGCATCCCGCGCTCGACCAGGGTGCGGACGTTCGGGTTCTCGAGCACCTCGACCCGATGGCCGGGCGTGCAGACGAAGAGCCGGCCGCGGCCCCAGCGCCGGGTCCAGACGGCGGGGGAGGTGATCGGCCGGTCCCACTCGTCCCACGGCCGCACCGCCTGGGTCGTCGTCGCGAGGACGTCGACGTAGGCGTCGGCGAGCACCCAGTACTGCTCGGTGACGAGGTCGAAGTCCTCGATCCCGCGGGTGATCGGGTGCCCGGCCGCGGCGGGGAGCACGTTCACCCGGTAGGGCACGTAGTTGTCCGACTGCTCGCCGACGCGCTCCTCGGGGGCCTTGCCCGGGTGGCAGGCGAAGAGCCCGCCGACGAGCTGCTGGTAGTCGGAGCTGTTGCGGTAGGAGTCCGCGATGCCGCCGTGCCAGCCGGCCATCCCGGTGCCGGCCGCCACGGCCGAGCGCAGCCCCGCGAGCTCGTCCGGTTCGATCGTCGACATCGTCATGCACTGGACGACGAGGTCGACCCCGGCCATGTAGCCGGCGTCGGCGTACGGCGCGGGCGAGTCGTGGACGTCGACCCGGAAGCCCTGTGCCTCGAGGAACGGCAGGAACAGCCCCGTGGCCTCGACGGGCTGGTGGCCGAACCACCCGCCGCGGACGACGAGTGCGGTGCGTTCGCTGCTCATGACGCCTTTCCGCCGCTGTCGCCGAGGACCTACTTGCCGAAGCCGGCGGTGAGGCCGGAGAGGAGCTGCCGTCGTCCGACGGCGTAGAAGATGAGGATGGGCAGGGTGGTGAGGACGACGGAGGCGAGGACGGCGGGGACGTTGACGCCGTACTGGCCCTGGAAGGTCCACAGCGCCAGGGGCAGGGTGCGTCGTTCCGGGCTCTGGGTGAGGATCAGCGGCAGGATGAAGTTGTTCCAGACCCCGAGGGCGTTGTAGATGGTCACCGTGACGATGGCCGGCCGGGTGAGCGGGAACGCGAGACGCCACATGGTGCCCCACTCGCTGCAGCCGTCCAGACGCATGGACTCGAAGAGCTCGCGGGGGACGTCCCGGATGAAGTTGCTCAGCACGAGCACCGACAGCGGGATCGCGAACGCGATGGAGGGCAGGATCATCGCGGTGAGGGTGTCGTAGAGCTGCAGCCGGATGATGATCAGGTAGATAGGGATGATGACCGCCTGGAGCGGGATCGCCAGGCCCATGAGGAACAGCGAGTTCGACAGCCGCAGGAACCAGCCGTTGCCGCCCCGGACGATCGCGAACGCGGCCATGAACGAGATGAGCACGGCGGGGACGATCGCGCCGACGGTGACCGCGACGCTGTTGGCGAAGTAGCGGATGAAGTCGGACTCGACGACGAGCCGGTAGCTGTCGAGGGTCCACTCGTCGGGGGGCAGCAGCGGGTTGGTGGCGAAGAAGTTGCTCTGGCTCTTGAAGCTGGAGATGACGATCCAGTAGATCGGGAGCATCCCGACGACGAGCCAGATCCAGCCGGCGATACCGCCGAACCAGTTGAGCCGCAGCAGCTTCGCCGTCGTGCTGGTGCCGCTGGCGCTGCTGGTCGGACGGCTGGGGCGGGTGGNGGTGGGTGCGGGGGGCGTGGTCACGGCCATGTCAGGCACCTTCCAGCATGCTGTCCGTCTGGTCCGTGCCGCCGAGGCGGCGCAGGCCGAGCGCGATGCCCAGGCCGACGAGGACGAGGATCACGGCGATCGCGCTCGCGGGGCCCATGAGGTTGGCCATGAACCCACGCTTGTACATGTCGAGCGCGAGGACGCGGGTGGCGTCGCCGGGGCCGCCCGCGGTGAGGACGAAGATGAGGTCGAAGAAGGTCAGCGACCCGACGACCATGAGCGTCGACGACGTGATGATCGTGTACTTGAGCTGCGGCAGGGTGATGGAGACGAACTGCCGCCACCGGCCCGCGCCGTCGATCTCGGCCGCCTCGTAGATCGAGCGCGGGATCTGCCGGACGCCGCCCTGGTAGATCAGGGAGTGGAACGGGATGAACTGCCAGGACACGATGAACACGACGACCCCGACGGCGAGGGCGTCCTTGCCGAGCCAGTCCTGCTGGAGGAACGACAGCCCGAGGCCCGCGCCGAGCCCGAAGTTCGGGTCGAGCAGGGCCTTCCAGGTGATGGCGATCGCCGCGGACGACAGCAGCAGCGGGATGAAGTACAGGACGGCGAGGAACCCGCGGTAGCGCTGGTGGCCGGCGAGGAAGGTGCCGAGCAGCAGGCTGGCCGGGGTCTGCACGAGCCACGACAGGATCATGATGAGGAACGTGACCCCGAGGGAGTGCAGCAGCTGCGGGTCACCCAGGACCGACCGCCAGGCGTTGAGCCCGTCGGGGTGGATGGCACCGATGCCGTCCCACCGGGTGAACGACAGGAAGAGGACGCCGAACAGCGGGACGACCCCGAACGTGACGAAGAAGAGGAGAGCCGGGAGGACCAGCCAGCCGAGGGACCCGCTCCGCCCGCCGCTGTTGGCGGACCGGGTGCCCTTCACGACGGGCGGAGCGAGCGTGCTCACTGGCCGATCGTCGCGTTCAGGTTGGTCGCGAACTGCTCGGGGCTGATCGACAGCTGGAACAGCTTGGCGATGTTGTCGAGCAGCACCTCTGCCGCGGTCGGGCTCAGTGCCTGGTCCCAGGACTGCGCGAAGCTCTTCGCGCCGCTGGCGATCGAGTACTGGAACTTGAGCCAGTCGGCGTCCTCGCCGCTGCCGATGAGGCTGTCGGCGCCCTGGACGATCGGAATGTTGCCGGCGCCGATCCAGGCCTTCTGCTCGTCGGCGTCGAGGACGGCGGTCTTGAAGAACTTCTTCGCCGTCTCCTTCTCCGCGTCCGTCGCCTTGGAGGAGATCGACAGGTACTGGGCCGGGTTGCCGACCGAGTCGCTCGGGTCGCCCTTGCCGCCGTCCACGCCGGGGAAGTTCATGTAGCCGAGGTTGCCGCCGGTGACGAAGTCGCCGCCGCTGCCCTTCATGCCGCCGTACGTCCAGGCGCCGTGGACCATCATCGCGGCCTTGCCCGTGTACAGCAGGGCCTGGTCGGCGTTGGAGTCGGCCGTGATGGACGAGAAGCCCTTGATGAAGCCGTTCGCCTTGATGAGCTTCTGCATCTCGGTGAGGGCCTGGATCGCGGCCGGGTTGGACCACGCGTCCTTCTCGCCGTCGAAGACGGCCTGGAAGACCTCCGGGCCGCCGATCCGGTCGAAGAGGAACTCCAGCCACATCATGTTCGTCCAGCGGGACTGGCCGCCGAGCGAGAACGGCGCGATCTTCGCCGCGTTGAACTTCGGCACGAGGTCGAGGATGTCGCCCCACGACTGCGGCGGCTGGGCGCCGACCTTCTCGAAGACCTTCTTGTTGTAGAAGAGCACGATCGGCGTGACGGTCTCGGCCGGCATCGCGTAGATCTTGCCGTTGACCGTCGCCGCACCGAAGGCCGCCGGGAACAGCTTGTCCTTGACGTCGGCGTTCTCGCCGAACCACGAGGTGAGGTCGTCGACCTGGCCGGCGTCCACCCAGCTCTTCAGGCCGCCGCCGCCCCAGCCCCACAGGATCGTCGGGCCCTGGCCGGCACCGAGCGCCGTCTTGATCTTCTGCTTGTAGGCGTCGTTCTGGAAGAGCGTCTGGGTGATCTTGGTGCTCGCGTTCGCCGTGTTGAACCGGGCGACGGTCGCCTTGCGGATGTCCTCCTGCGGCTGACCGGTGAGGGTCCAGTAGGTGGCGCCGCTGCCGGCCGCTGCGGAGTCGCCGCCGGCGGCCGCGCTGCTGCTCGTCGACGTGGGCCCCGAGCTGCCGCAGGCGGCGAGGGTGGCGCCGGCGACGGGGAGGCCGGCGGCGAAGGTGAGGAAGCTGCGCCGAGAGGTGGTCCTTGGATCCACGCTGATCTCCGGGGTGAGGGCCGCGGTCCGGCCGCGGGCACGGGGTGCTCCACCCGGCAGTCATCCCCAGGCTGAGGCATGGAGCGAAACATTTCGAAAGACTGCCGTGAGCCGTAACGTAGATTTCGGGCGCCGGTGTGTCAATAGGTGGGGAGGTCTCTTGCGACATCGCGACCAAAGCGCAACACTCCCAGCAGTGCCGAGCGTGCCGATGGTCCTTGGAGACGCCGGCGATACTGGCTTACATTGCGAAAAGTTTCGGTGTTCGGTCCGGCAAGGAGACAACGATGGCAGGCCCCACGAGCAGCGCGCCCGACACCCGCACGGCAGCGGCCTGGAGGGACCCGAGCCGTCCGGTCGAGGAGCGGGTGGAGGCGCTGCTGGCCGCCATGACCCTCGAGGAGAAGGTCGGCCAGCTCGGCAGCCGGTGGGCCGGCAACGACATGCACGCCGACGACGATGCCGACGTCGGCCACGACGCCGTCCAGGCGCCGGCCGACGCGAACGGCGCGGCCGCCGAACCGCTCGCCCTCGACGGCTCCGACGAGCCCGCCGAGACGTTCAACGTCGCCCCCATGCAGGACGTCTTCGCCGCCGGCGGCACCGTCGCGCTCGAGGACGCCGCCGTCCACGGCCTCGGGCAGCTGACCCGGGTCTACGGCAGCCGCCCCGTCTCGGTCGCGGAGGGGGCGGCCGAGGTGGTCCGGCAGCAGCACGTCGTCCTCGCCGCCTCGGAGCTCGGCGTCCCGGCGATCGTCCACGAGGAGTGCCTCACCGGCTTCACCGCCTACGGCGCGACCGTCTACCCGGCAGCGATCGCCTGGGCCGCCACCTTCGACCCCGAGCTCGTCGAGCGGATGGCCGCCGCGATCGGCCACGACATGGCCGCCCTCGGGATCCACCAGGGCCTCTCGCCCGTCATGGACGTCGTCCGCGACTACCGGTGGGGCCGCGTCGAGGAGACGATGGGCGAGGACCCGTACCTCGTCGGGATGCTCGGTGCGGCCTACGTCCGCGGGCTGGAGAACGCCGGCGTCGTCGCCACCCTCAAGCACTTCGCCGGGTACTCGGCGTCCCGGGGGGCCCGCAACCACGGCCCGGTCCCGATGGGACGTCGCGAGCTGCTCGACATGATCCTGCCGACGTTCGAGACGGCCATCGCGCTCGGCGGCGCCCGGTCGGTGATGAACTCCTACTCGGACGTCGACGGCATCCCCGCCGGGGCCGACCCGTGGCTGCTCACCGAGCTCCTGCGCGACGCGTGGGGCTTCACCGGCACCGTGGTCTCGGACTACTGGGCGGTCCCGTTCCTCGCCTCGATGCACCGGGTCGCGGCGGATTTCGACGACGCCGGGGCGCAGGCCCTCGCCGCGGGGATCGACGTCGAGCTCCCCGACACCCTCGGCTTCGGCCAGAACCTCGCCGAGCGGGTCCGCAGCGGTGCCCTCGACGAGGCGCTCGTCGACCGTGCCGTGCGCCGGCACCTGCGGCAGAAGGTCGAGCTGGGGCTGCTCGACCCGGACTGGACCCCCGAGGCCTCGGTCGCCAAGGCGGCCGGTGTCGACCTCGACTCCGCGGCGAACCGAGCGATCGCCCGTGAGCTCGCCGAGCGGTCCGTCGTCCTCCTCGACCCTGGCACCGTGCTGCCGCTGCTCGGCGAGGGTCGCCCGGCGCTGCGCCGCGTCGCCGTCGTCGGGCCGTGCTCGGACGACCCCCGCACCTTCATGGGCTGCTACGCCTTCCCCAACCACGTGCTGCCCCGCTACGCGGACAAGGGCCTCGGGGTCGACGTGACGTCGGCCGTCGACGCGCTGCGCGCCGAGCTGTCCGTCGGTGCGGACGGCGACCCGGCCGGCGGCGTCGACGTCGTCCACGCCCGCGGCTGCGACGTCCTCGGTGAGGACCGGTCGGGCTTCGCGGACGCCGTCGAGGCCGCCCGCGGTGCCGACGTCTGCGTCGCGTTCGTCGGGGACCGGGCCGGACTCTTCGGCCTCGGCACCTCCGGCGAGGGCTGCGACGCGCCCGACCTGCGGCTGCCGGGCGTCCAGCAGGACCTGCTCGACGCCGTCCTCGCGACCGGCACCCCGGTGGTCGTCGTGGTCGTCTCCGGGCGGCCCTACGCCCTCGGTGACCTGCACGGACGCGCCGCCGCGCTCGTCCAGGCGTTCATGCCCGGGGAGGAGGGCGGCGGGGCGGTCGCCGGGGTACTCTCCGGTCGTGTCCAGCCGACCGGCAAGCTCCCCGTCCAGATCCCTCGCGGGGTCGGCGGGCAGCCCGGCACGTACCTCGTGCCGCCGCTCGGCGCGCCCGACAGCGCGGGGATCAGCAACCTCGACGCCGCCCCGCTGTTCCCGTTCGGGCACGGCCGCTCCTACACGACGTTCGCCGTCTCCGACCTGCGACTGTCCGCCGCCGAGGTGCCGACCGACGGCGAGCTCGCGGTGACCGTGCGCGTGACGAACACCGGCGGGCGGGCCGGTGACGAGGTCGTCCAGCTGTACCTGCACGACGTCCTCGCGAGCGTCACCCGGCCGGTCAAGCAGCTCGTGGGCTTCGCCCGGCTGCCGCTCGCCGCCGGGGCCGCCGCCGACGTGACGTTCCACGTCCACGCCGACCGGACGGCGTTCACCGGCCGGGACCTGCAGCGCGTCGTCGAGCCCGGCGACGTCGAGGTGCTCGTCGGCACCTCGGCGCAGGACCTGCCGTGCCGCAGCGGGTTCACGCTCACCGGTGCGCTGCGCACCGTCGGGCACGGCCGCCGGCTCCACACGCCCGTCGACGTCGTCGCGGTCACCGGGTAGCGAGCACGCCATGGACAACGGGGCGCGCCGCGGGCGGCCGACGCTGGCGACGGTCGCCGCGTCCGCCGGCGTGTCCGTCGCCACCGTGAGCAAGGTGCTCAACGGGCGCAGCGACGTCGCCGCGGACACCCGGGCCCGGGTCCAGGACGTGCTCCAGCAGCACCAGTACGTCGCTCCGGCCCCGCGGCGGGCCGAGGGCCACGGGACGACGACCGTCGAGCTCGTCTTCGACTACGGGCTCCACGCCTACACCGGTGAGGTGGTCCAGGGCGTGCTCGACGCCGCCGTCGAGCTCGGCGTGACGGTCTCGGTGAGCAGCGGGCCGCGGCGCGACCGCGTCCAGCCCGCCCTCGAGTCGCCGAGCGCGTGGGCCCGGCGGATCGCGGCGGCCGGCCGGCGCGCCGTCGTCGCGATCACCGGTGAGCTCACGGCCACCCACCTCGCGGCGCTGGACCGGGCGAAGGTGCCGGTCGTCGTCATCGACCCGCTCAACCCGCAGCTCGCCCGGCTCACGAGCGTCGGGGCGACGAACTTCGCCGGCGGCATGACCGCCGGCGAGCACCTGCTCGCCCTCGGGCACCGGCGGATCGGGTACGCGGGCGGGACGCCGACCGCCGCGTGCAACCAGGCCCGGGTCGGCGGGCTGCGGGCCGCCCTCGAGGCACAGGCGCTGCCGCTGCCGCCGGAGTACGTCACGGCGGCGCTCTTCGACTACGGGTCGGGGTTCGAGGGCGGGGCCCAGCTCCTCGACCTGCCCGAGCCGCCGACGGCGATCTTCGCGGGCTCCGACGAGGTCGCGCTCGGCGTCATCGAGGCGGCCCGGGTGCGGGGGCTGCGCGTCCCGCAGGACCTGTCCGTCATGGGCTTCGACGACACCCAGCTCGCGCGGATGGCGTCGCCGCCGCTCACGACGATCCGGCAGCCGCTCTCCGAGATGGGCGCCGTCGCGCTGCGGACGGCGCTACGGCTCGCCGCGGGGGAGACGATCGACTCCCACCACGTCGAGCTCGCGACGCGGCTCGTCGTCCGCGGGTCGACCGCCGCGCCCGCGGGCCGACGGTCGGGCTGACCGTCAGGCCAGCGCCGACCCGGCGACCCACTTCTTCCAGGACAGGTTCCACGGGTAGAGGCCCGGGTCCTTGGTGGCGATCCGCTCCTGCGGACCGCGGCCGCTGCGGGAGACGATCACCGGGTCACCGGGGACCGCCTGGTCGAAGAACATCTTCGCGTTCCGCGTCGACAGGTGGACGCAGCCGTGGGACACGTTGGCGCGCCCCATGAGCCCGTCCCAGGGGGCGGCGTGGACGAACGTGCCGGACCGGGTGATCCGGGTCGCCCAGAACACCTCCTGGTCGTAGTACTCGGGGTTCTTCTTGTCGCAGGTGATCCGGGCGCTGCAGGAGTCCATCTGGACGGTCTGCGACTTGTTGAGCACGGTGTACGTGCCGCTGTACGTCTCCAGGCCGCGCTTGCCGCCGCCGGTCGGCCACGTCCCGACGAGCTTGCTGCCGTGGTAGAGCTTCGCCGTGTGGGTCGTGAGGTCGACCTTGAGCAGCCGCTTGGCGCCGATCGTGAACGTCTGCGCGTAGTCCTTGCGGCCGTAACGGCCGGCGGCCGCCTTGACGCCGCCGACGCGCATGTTCAGCGAGACCTTCGTGCCCGGCGTCCAGAACTCCTTGGGGCGCCAGTCGACCTGGGTGTCGCTGAGCCAGTGCCAGCTGCCGACGACGCTCTCGCCGGCTGGTGTCCGCGCGTCGACGACGAGGCGCTTCTCGACCGCGGCCTTCTCGGTGACGGTGGTGAAGAACTGGACGACGATCGGCTCGGCGATCCCGACCTTCGCGCCGGCCGCGGGGGAGACGGTGAAGCCGAGCTTCTGGTCGACCGGGACCGGCTTGACGGCGAACTTCGCGGCCGACGGGCGGTCCTGGCCCACGGCGTCCTTGACGGTCGCCGAGACGACGTACGACGTCCCGGGCGTCGGGGTCTCCTCGGAGAGCCAGGTGGCCCCGTCGGGGGCGATGTCGCCGTCGAGCGCGACGGCGCCCTTCGCCGTCGCGACCTGGACGGAGGTGAACGACCCGCCGGTGACCGCGAGCCGGACGCGCTTGCCGTAGCCGATCTTGGACCCGCCGGCGACGGTGACGACCGGCGCGGGGGCGGTCGGGGTCGGGGT